>NZ_MVOH01000002.1 GCF_002286935.1 Bifidobacterium criceti | reverse complement strand
AACTCACCAGCCTCGAGTTCCTCGACCACGCCCAGGACCTCGTCTTCTACGGACGCACCGGACGAGGCAAGACCCACCTGGCCACCGCCCTGGGCGTCAAAGCCATCGGACAGGGACGCGCCGTGCGCTTCTGCCAGACCGCCGAACTCGTCCTGCAACTGGGCAAGGCCAAACGCGCCGGCAGTCTCGATCAGATCCTCAAGGACCTGGCCCGCGCCGATCTGATCATCCTCGATGAATTCGGCTACGTGCCCTTCGACATCGACGGCGCCCGCCTGCTCTACCAGATCATCGCCGGCGCCTATGAACGACGCAGCATCATCTTCACCACCAACATCGAATTCGGCAAATGGGGCACCATCTTCGCGGATGACAAACTCGCCGCCGCGATCGTCGACCGCATCGTCCACCACGGACGCCTCATCGAATTCCACGGACCAAGCCGACGCATGAGCGAAGCCCTCATGTTCGACCACACCAACAACCAATCAACCACGACCAGCATGCCCCAATGACCAAAACCGAAAAAACTACATGACCAAAACCAAAACACCGACTTGACAAAATACAGGTAACTTGATACAACAGAATGGGAGGGAATAGGAAGAACGGACGCATAAGCACGGTAAAAGAAGGTGTGTACCTCAGAGATGATAGCATTTGGTGCGTGGCAGTAGGAGTAGAAGTGTATTGAGTCACAAGCATGAGCGGGAACCGCGCATGGAATTCATGTGTTGCGAACAAGCAATGGACGTAAGGTTCGGCACTGGAGGAGATTGGATAACAGGTATGACGAGTAAAGCAATCGCGGTAGTAGGCGCGAAACCGGTCAGCCTTCCCAGAGATGAAATGTATGTCGGCGTGCAGGTTGGAGACGGCGCTGACATCGAGGGGTGGGAACGTGACAACACGGGGATTAACATATCTCAGAAGAATCCAACATATTGCGAACTGACTGCTCATTATTGGCTATGGAAGAATTCCGATGCTCAAGTCAAGGGCCTCATGCATTATCGCCGCATTCTTGGATCTCCTGGGGTGAGAGCAGTTCCTTTTGAATCAATGGATGAGAGAAAAGCAAAAGCTCTAACCAGTGAAGATGTTGATGAACTTTTAAGTCAATATGATGTTATTTTGCCCAAAGCCCATAATTATATCAGTGAAACAGCCCTTGAGCATTACGAAAAGACACATATTACAGGATATTGTTTTGATATAATACGTGAATATATGAAAGAAAACGAGACAGAATATCTTTCTGTTTTTGAGAGTGTGCTGCAGCGCAAAAGTTCACACCTCTTCAATATGTTTGTGTCTCGAGCCACGACCTTCAATGCATACTCGGCATGGTTATTCCCGGTATTGGAGTATGTTGAAGAGCGCACTGATGTGTCGACATATTCTGCATATGAACAACGTGTGTATGGGTATCTTAGCGAGCTCTTGCTTGACGTCTGGATTGAGGTCAACAATTTTTCCTGCGTCGAAGTCCCCGTACTGTTTCTCCAGCATCAAAATCTTCCGAAGCGATATGCAATCGGTTTACTGAAAAAGATGGGAATTATGAATCCCGCCAAAAAAGAAATTCAAAGACTAGATAAAGCAAATCGTAAAGGTTGAGTGATCTACCGCAGTATCTCGTTATAGTATATATTCTATCTTCAGGAGAAGAGTATTGAATAATAAGGCCTTATGTGTATCCAAGTCACGTGTACATACATACGTGCCATGAGGAAGTATGATGATTCTATTCGTTATGTTAAGCGCGTCAGCGTTGTTCGCTTTTTTGTCTTCTTCCCATGTCCTTAATAGGTACTATTCAGCATTCTTTTCCATATGTTCGGTTGTGTCAGTTTCTGTATTGAATGGAATCCGAGATTTATCAATTGGTACTGATTTAGGTGTATACGGTAACAATGTTTTTATACAGGCGCGCGCCAATATGCTCAGCTTCCATGATTATATGTTTGAATGCAAAGCAATTGGTATGACAGAATACGGTTATGCAATATTTAATTACATTATCGCGCAATTTTCTTCCAATATACATATATTTTATTTTTTGCTAGGTATTTTCGTTAACAGTATATTTTATATATCAGGTTTCAGGAACCGTGAGCGTATACCATTTTCGATTGCATGGATTACATACTTGATGATAATCTATCCTGCGACTCTCAATTTGCTGAGACAAGGTGTAGCCTTAGCTCTTATATCACTTATGGGAAGTTTTTTGCTTTCCAACAAGAACATCAGTGCACTTCTCTGTATACTTGCAGCGTGCTCATTTCATAATTCAGCAGTATTTGCTTTTATTATATATATATTTATATATCTAATATGTAGAGTAAATGCTGCGCATAGGCAGAATATGATTGTACTTGTTTTCTTGTGTGTTTCTGCTTTTGTTCCAACAGTAGTTTCATGGCTTGATAGTAAAGGTTTGCTTTCTGATAAATACTCACAATACGTGGTTGATACATCTTTGTCGATAAGTTTAATCAGTTCCTTGATTGCTAGAATTCCCTTTTTTGTTCTTTCTGCATACTACTTAATAAAAGAAAGGAGTGATTCTAATAAAATAGACAAGAGTCTTTTTGGTATTGTCGGAGCAGAGCTTCTTCTTCTTCCTTTGCAAAACATATCATCAAGTGCTTTTAGAGTTGCTTTATATTATGGCGTCTATAAGATTCCAGGGTATCCTTTATTATGTAAAAAGTTCCGTGGTATGAGCAAAATAGCATATATCATTTATGTCATTTATCTAATGTCCTATTTTTATATTCAGACTATTAGAAATGGCTCTGGTGAGATATATCCCTTTGTTGTCGCGGCAGATACATTATGACGCATATGCAACAATATGATAAATATGAATTGCTCATAACACATAGGATTCGATGTCGTATCAGTATGAATGAAACCAGCCACTGTACTTATATAGTTCATGATAGTATATGTAACCGCAGCTCATCGGGAGAAACTGCGTGCAGTCTGAGCCGTTAGGGAGTTGTTACGAATGGAAGGTAAACTCGTAGGTGTTGCCGGAGATACACCTTTCACTGCACTAGATGATGTTATCGATTTTTCTGCACGTTATCTGAAGGTGGCATTGCAAAAGATCCGAAGTGTTGATTCGATGAACGAGGAAAAGCGAAGGATGGGGAGGGACGATGATCTCCAATGAGTTTTCTCTCTTTATCAGTAAGGGGCTGAAAAGGGTGCCGTATGCTGAGGGTCTCGCACGACGTTACAACAGAAGGCGGCATGAACAGATCGAGCGGCAGATTCGTCCTCTATGTGAGAAGGTGCAGGAAAACTTTGATGATACAGCGCTAGGAGAGTGCACTGAGACGCGCGATGATGGACCGATCTGGGTGTTTTGGTGGCAGGGGGAGCATGCGGCTCCTCAAGTGGTGCGCGTATGCATCGAAACAATGCGGAGGCATGTCTCCGATCGAGATGTTGTGATAATAACGAAAGACAATATTCGAGAATATTGTAATCTTCCTGATTATATTTATGAAAATGTGAATAATCACAGCATTACGCTCACTCATCTTTCTGATATCGTTCGTTTCAACCTATTGCATCATCATGGTGGACTATGGATGGATGCAACCTTGTATGTTGCAAACGCTCTGAATGAAGACCGTTGCTTTGGCCCATTCTATACGTGTAGCGGATTTGATGATCCGACACATTTCTTTGTGACAGAAGGCAAATGGACTGGTTTCTTTATAGGTGGATCGGCTGATGAGCCTCTATTCGCATTCATGAATTCATTCTTCCTTTGCTACTGGAAAACACATACTGAATTGATTGACTACTTCCTCATAGACTACGCGCTACGATATGCCTATGAGCATCGAATAGGCAGCCTTTGGAATTGGACGAAGACGCAAAACGGGAAAGATGATCCAAAGTTGTTTGATTTGGCTCCGCTGATGTCCAAGGAGTTTGACTCAACTGTATGGGAACAACTGACGTCTGATACATGCGTGTTCAAATTGTCATGGAAGAAGCCGAAAGCATTCCCACGCGGTTCGTTCGGTGATGCGCTAATCAATAATTATGCATAAGGAGATAGAAGAAATGAAGACACTGTCTATCGTCATTCCTGCCTACAACACTGGTGAACATATAGCAAAGTTGATGACGCAACTTACCTCACAGGCCAATGATGAGGTGGAGGTGCTCGTCATTGACGACGGTTCGAAGGACAACACGCTTCATATCGCCAAACGATATGCCAATGAGTATATCAGGGTGATTCATCAGGCCAATCAAGGGGTGGGCCCGACGCGAAACCATGGCATCGAGAAAAGTAATGCTCGATATGTATGGTTTGTCGATGCGGATGACAGCATAGCGGATAACGCGATCGAACTGATACTAAGAACGATTCATGAGCATCCTGTAGATTGCTATGTATTTGGATATGAAAAGATTTTTGCGAACAAGAAAACAATCGTATCAAATTCACAATCGATAGAGTATGGTAGTATACGGTCAATTGCTCAAAACTTTGATAGAATATTTAGTGAAAGCTTGGTTAATGTCTTATGGAACAAGATCTTCAAGCTTTCTGTCATAAAAAATAATGATATTCGCGCTAAAAAGCTTCGGTCGGGTCAGGATGCAGAGTTCTGTTTGAGATTCTTTGCCCATGCTGAATCGCTCTATGTCTGCAATCAGCCCATCTACAAGTATGTGTTGATGTCCTCCTCTTCATCGTCGTTTAAATTCCAAGATACGTTTTTTGCTGATCAGGAAGCGATGTATGCGGCATTGAATGATTACGAGCGAAAAACACATGCATATGTGAGAGGGATTAAGGAATTCTGGAAGCTGCATGCAGCCATCGGCTTTTACAAGAATTGTTATAACAGCCTGCCGGTCAAGAGGTATCGTCCCTTCAGGAAAGTAGTGAAGGCGCATATGCCCGAGTACCGACGCATGATTGAATCGCTTGAGTGTACGACTTCGAGTTTCGATATTCGCCAGCTGGTATCGGCATCCCCGTTCCTCTCCTATTTATATATCAAACGTAAAATCAGCAAGGCACAAAAGGTGAAGTAGTTTAAGGATAATACATGACTGCAAATGTTCGTTTCGGTTTTGTCGTACTGCACTATCTTGTAGATGACGAGACGGCGAAGTGTATTGACTCCATTCGACAGCTCCCGTCCAATCATTTGATCCATATCACGGTTGTGGATAACAATTCTGACAATGGAAGTTATGAAAGACTGTTGAGAAAGTACGATGGTGTATCAAATATTCATTTTATACACAATAGTTATAATTTGGGTTTTGCGCAAGGGAATAATATAGGATATAAGTACTGTGTCGAAACGCTTAAATGTAACTTCGTCTGTGTAATTAACAACGATGCATGCGTGAAATCTGATAATTTTGTGGATTTATGTGTCGAAGATGCTCAGAACCCTTGTGTAGGGGTGGTCGGCCCGGATATCCAATCTGGGAAGAATGATATTCCTCAAAATCCAGTGTATTCTATTATCGACACTCCGAAAGCGTTACAGAAGTTTCATCGCTATTTGATTTGCAGAAGTGTTCTCTCTGCTCTCAATCTATTCGATTTATTCAATAAAGTTGTCGTATCTCGTAAAAGGGGAAGCAACGTTTCTTCGCGTGAACCTGCTCAAGCGGCGCGTCCTTATAAGTTGCATGGGGCTTGTCTTGTGTTCACCCCATCATTTATAGGACATTTTAATGAACCTTTTGATTCTCGAACTTTCCTATATCTCGAGGAAGATATTCTCTATATTCGTTGTAAGAAAGATGGGCTTACGATGCTGTATGATTCGCGAATCAAAGTGTATCATCGGGAAGATGCATCTACCGACGCACAGGTGAAACATAGCGATTATTTGAAAGAATTGAATACGATGAAGTACCAGCTTCAATCATATAATGTGCTCAAAGAATACATTAAATAGTTTCTTCCATCTTGATGTATTTTCCAGTGATACTATCTGATGAGTCAAGATGCCAACGTCTCGTACCATTTCTGCAATCTCGAGGCGCTTTCTTGGATATCATATCATTTCCGCATGAATTGAGTGACATCGACGCATCGACTGTGATTGCTTTGACTGAATGCATCGGTCACGGCGTGTGCCCACGCTGCTGTTGTCAGTTCCAGAGGAAGGACAGTGACGAGTTCTTTGTCAATGAATGCCTCGGGGGTGACTTTATCGGACGATACGATAGGTAGACCTGCGACTTGTGCCTCTATCATCGTCAGCGGTAGTCCTTCGTAGAGAGAAGGGAAAAGCAAGGCGTCGAAGGCGCTGTACCAAGCGTTGGCATTGCTTTGATTGCCAAGTAGCATCACGTGATCGGCTATGCCGAGCGCGGCAGCCTTCTGTCTGATGGCGCGCATGAGATTGCCGCTGCCCAGTGCGACGAAGACCGCGTTCGGGTCTGTGCTGACGAGTTCGGCGACGACATCCATGGAGAAGCTGTAGTTCTTTTGTGTGGTGAACCGACCGATCTGTCCAAGGACATGTTTGTCTTCAAGCCCGTACTTCTTGCGCAGTTCCAAGCGGTGTGATGCGTTGAAGGCATAGCGTTGCAGATCAATCGCATTCTTGATGTAATGCACGTTATGTTCCGCCACGGCTTTCTTGCCAAACAGCCAAGTGGCTGAATCGAGGCTGCAAGCGGCAAGGTGGGTGGGATAGGTTTTTGAGTAGAGTCGTAGCACCTTTTTGGCCGTGTTGCGGAGAAGCTCCTTGTTGTTGCTTGTGCTGTGGCTATGTGCGATGCGGACTGGTATGCCGATTCTTTTTGCGACGCGAAGCGGGAAGATGCTGAGCGCGTTAAGATTAGAATGCACGATATCTGGATTCGTTGTTTTCAAGATTCGCGCCAGCTCCTTTTCGAAACCTGCGAGATGTGTAATGGGGGGAACGTAGAACACTCTCCCTCCGAGCTTTTTGATTTCATCGATAGGGACGTAGGGAGAGCCTTCGTAGACAATGAAATCATAATGAATCTTGGAATGATCAAGCAGGCGATAATGGTTCATGGTCGTCGCTTCGACGCCACCGCCCCCCCATATAGCCCATGATATGAGTCACGCGGATAGGATCAGACATGGTTGAGTTGGTTCCCTGTGCGCCGTTCACGTTATGTTCTTCCCGTAGTCGTAGTACTTATCGTAAGCTCTATGACGCATAGTATAGTGGCGCGCTGACTAAAGATAGTTGTGATGGGTGAATATGCTTACGTCTATTTGATATAAAATATTATAGATTGGTATTGCAATTTTACAGTAATGATGAAATTATAAATTATATATTCACATCGAATGCCGTTGATAGTCGATGTCCTAGATGATAAAAGGGCAATGTGCCGCTTATGCATTGAGCGGCACACGTTTTGTTGACTTTCTTGAGAAAGCCCCTAGGTAAGCGCTAATGCTTCTCGTCTCGCGTCCTCACCGCTTCCCCGCATACACATCCCCGTCGATGACCTCTGCGAACACCTGGTTCACTTTCGGCCTGACGACTTTGAGCGATGGTGTCAGGCAGCCGTTGTCCTGGGTGAGCTGCACGGGAAGCACGGCGAATTTCCTGACGGATTCAGCGCGTGACACGTCGGCGTTCGCGAGGTCGACGTACTGCTGGATTTCGGCGACCGTTTCCGGCAACGTCGCGACTTCGTCGATTGTGAGGTCGGTGGGGAGCTTCTGTGTTGGCAGCCAGCTCGCGACGCCTTCCGGATCGAGGGTGACGAGTGCGGATATGAAGGGGCGTCCGTCGCCGATGACGACCGCATGTTCGACGAGCGGGCATGTGCTGATCTGTTGTTCGAGTGGAATGGGGGAGACATTCTTGCCGCCCGCGGTGATGATGATGTCCTTCGCGCGTCCGGTGATCGTGATGTGGCCTTCGTCGTCGATCTGCGCGAGGTCGCCTGTCCGGAGCCACCCGTCCGAGGTGAGTGCTTCCGCGGTCTTCTCGGGGAGATGATGGTAGCCGCGGAACACGTTCTGCCCTTTGACTTCGAGT
The DNA here is from genome assembly GCF_002286935.1 of Bifidobacterium criceti. GTDB lineage: Bacteria > Actinomycetota > Actinomycetes > Actinomycetales > Bifidobacteriaceae > Bifidobacterium > Bifidobacterium criceti. The sequence goes on along the minus strand of NZ_MVOH01000002.1, from coordinate 163,662 downwards.
TCGCCGCTCGGGGAGATACGCACCGACGATCCGGGAACCGGCTGTCCGACCGAACCGATCGCGAGGTCCTCGACGCGTGTGAACGCGAATGGCGCCGCCGTTTCCGTCATGCCGTAGCCCTGTACCATTGGGATGCCGATGCCGTTGAAGAAATGCAGCAGGTCGGTGCCGATCGGCGCTCCGCCCGACGCGAGGTATTTGATTCTGGGGCCGAAGGCCGAACGGATTGTCCGGTAGACGGTCGCTTCATATTTCGCATGTTCGGCGCGCTGTGTGATGGTTGGTTTGACGCCGTCCTGTTCCATCGTCGACCATGCGATCGCCGCGGCCGCCGCTTTCGCGAACATCCGTCCTTTCCAACCGGTTCCCGCTTTGCGTGACGCCGCGTTGTACACTTTCTCGAACACTCGCGGCACGGCGAGCACGAACGTCGGTTGGAAGACCTGCATGTCCTTGAGGAGCGTTTTCGTGTCGCCGAGATAGCCGACGACACCTTCGTCCGACGCGATCGTGAAATACTGGATCATGCGCGCGAAGCAGTGCGCGAGCGGCAGGAACAGCAGCAGACGCGCTTCGCCTTCGATGACCTTCGGCATGCACTGCTGCGCCGAACGCGTGATGCTCGTGAAGTTCCTGTGGGTCAGTTCAACGCCTTTCGGCGTTCCCGTCGATCCGGACGTGTAGACGATCGTCGCGAGGTCGTCGGCGTGCACGGTCGCGATGCGCGCGTCGAGTTCCTCATCCGAGACCATGACGCCGAGGCCTTCGAGGGCGTCGAGCGCTTTCGCGTCGAGCATGAGGATGCGTTCGAGCGATGGGCACACGTCGAGCACCGAGTCGAGGTTGTCGAAGCGTTCCTGGTTGTCGGCGATCGCGAGCTTCACGTCGGCGTCATTGAGGATGCGCTGCGCCTGCGCGGCGGAATCGGTATCGTAGATCGGCACCGTCACGGCACCGATCGCGGCGAGCGCGAAATCCAACAATCCCCATTCGATGCGCGTCGTCGAGAAGATCGTAACGGCGTCGCCTTTCGCGATGCCGAACTGGATGAGCCCTTTCGCGATTGCACGGACTCGCGCGTCAAATGCGCCGGCCGTCATCGTAGCCCATGTACCCGTCTTGTCTTTGTACTCGGCGAGTGGAAGGTCAGGTCCTGTCTTGGCGATGCGGTCGGTGAGCATCGAATAGACGGTTGCGGAATCGGAAACGGTCAGGGCGGCGCCGGGAGTCGTGAATTCGGTAAGCATCAAAGTCCTGTCTGGAAAACGGTCGCGTAAGCTACGCCATCGTAAGCTGACGCGCGCGTGCGCGGCATTGTGAGAAGGGACAAGAATCGCGAGAACAGTTTTGTATGAATGGACAAGCTGTGAGCAACGTCGCGGAAAAAATCGTGTCTGGGGTCTGTTCAGCGCGTGACAATCCTGCTAGATTGACGGATGGTTGTCGTGTTCCGGCATACGGACGCACATTGAGACACGTTGAGATAACAGACGGACAGGGAGCAAACGATGGTCGACAAACGACTCTTCACCCTCGTGCCAGACGTCAGAATGCTCGTCATCGCGAAGATCGTCTGGCTATGGGTCGGGTTGCTTGCGGACATCGCGCTCGCCGCGAGCCTCGTGATGATCGTGGCCCCGCTCATCGGATACCATGGTTCAATTGCGGTCGTCGTATCGGATATCTGGGTGTGGTGCGCCGTGTTCATCGTTGTCGCGATCGTGCGTGTTGTCGCGCACCGTTTTGCAACGGCACTCGGCACGAAGGCCGCCGAACGCGTCAAACTCGGGTTGCGGTCGGCGCTCTACAGGAAGATGTTGCGGCTCGGGCCGTCGTATGCGCAACACACGCGCACGTCGGACGTCGTGCAGCTCACCGGCGAAGGCGTCGACCAGATCCAGAGTTTCTTCGAATCGTTCCTGCCACAGCTCGGTTACGCGATTCTCGCACCGCTCACGTTATTCGCCGTCATCGCGCCGATCAATATGCCGACGGCCGTCACCTTGCTCGTATGCGCGCCGCTCATCGTCATCATCGTCGGCCTCATTGCGATGCGCACGGCGAAGACGTTCCGCAAATACTGGGGCAAATACACAGACATGGGCGCTGTGTTCCTTGACGATCTGCAGGGCCTCGAAACGCTCAAGACCTTCGATGCCGACGAGCGTGCGGCGAAGAAGATGAGCCGCGAAGCCGAAGGGTTCCGCGTCATGACGATGCGCGTCTTGCAGATCCAGCTGCGCTCGCTGACGGCGATGGACGTCGTCGCTTACGGCGGCGCGGCGGCTGGCATATTCGTCGCCGTATGGCAGGTCATGCATGCGGGGCACAGCGCATTTGGCGCAATGTCCGGCGCATGCTCGGTGTTCGATGGTCCGATGCTCGGAGTCGCAGGCGTATTGTTCGTCATCCTGATGTCGGTCGATTTCTTCCTGCCACTGCGCCAACTCGGCTCATACTTCCACGTTGCGATGAACGGCATGGCCTCAAGCAAACGCATCTTCGCGTTGCTCGACCTTCCCGAACCGACATACGGCACGAAAACGCTGCCGGCGCATGGCACGTTCGGTGTGCGTACGGAATCGCTCGGCTTCGCGTATGCGCAAACAGAAGGTGCACATGCACTCGATGACGTCACGATCGATGTAGCCGCGCGCTCGCTCACGGCGATCGTCGGTGAATCCGGATCGGGAAAGTCGACATTCGCGGCGCTCGTCGCAGGTGAACTCGAAGGGTACACGGGGTCGCTCGCCCTCACCAATGGCGATGAGACGTATGAACTCAAGGACTGCTCGGAGAACGCGCTCATCAATGCGGTCTCGATCGTCGGCGCGCGCAGCCATCTGTTCACAGGAACGTTGCGCGACAACCTGTTGATGGCGAGACCGGACGCGGATGATGGCGAACTGCGGTGTGCGCTCGCCGATGCCCATATCCTCGACTTCGTCGACGCGCAATCTGCGGGTCTGGATATGCGCATCGAACAGGACGCGGCGAATCTGTCGGGCGGCCAACGGCAGCGCATCGCCGTCGCGCGCGCATTGCTGCGCGATACGCCCGTCATGGTCTTCGATGAGGCGACGAGCTCGGTCGATGCCGAAAGCGAACGCCTCATCATCGAAACGGTCCACAAACTCGCCGCGCGCAAAACGGTCCTGCTCATCACCCATCGCCTCGCCGACGCCGTCGACGCGGACAATATCGTTGTGTTCGACCACGGGATGCGTGTTGAAACGGGGACACACGATGCACTCATCGCCGCCGATGGCACATATGCGACGATGTTCCGCGCACAGACGAACGTCGAACACGTCGGCAAACGCGGTGCACACACCGGCATCCGGTATGCGTCACAGGATGCGGACGTGCGTATGCGTGCGGATGTGTCGAGAACGGGCGCCTCGGAGACGACGGCGGACGCGGATGCGCGTGCAACAGCACACGAGGATATGCCGACGTCGCAACTCATCGGCAGATTGCTTGGACAGGTCGGCGCGTTACGGCCATTGATGATTGTTGCGTGCGTGTTCGGTACAATCGGACACGTCGCCGCGACGTTCCTGCCGGTATTCGGCACAATCGCGCTGTTCGCGGCGTTCGGTCGTCCGGTGTGGGGAATGAGTGCGGGGTGGGCGCTCGCGTTGATGGTCGTATGTGCGCTCATCCGCGGCGCGATGCGGTATTGCGAACAATACATGAACCACAATCTCGCGTTCCGCTTGCTCGCCCTGTTCCGTGGGAAGATGTTCGCGGCGCTGCGCAGGCTCGCACCGGCGAAACTCGCGGGCAAAGGCAAAGGCGACCTCGTCTCGATGGTCACGACCGACGTCGAACTCCTCGAGATCTTCTTCGCGCATACGATTTCACCGACCGTCATCGCCATCTCGACGACGCTCATCTACACGGTCGCGCTACTGTTCCTCAGCCCATGGTTCGCGCTGCTGCTCGTGATCGCACATCTGCTCATCGGCGTCGTCGTACCGAAGCTCTTCGCGGGCACGTTGCGCGGCATCGGCACGCGTCTGCGTGAGGAATCGGCGAAACTCGACGACATCGTCCTCGACGACATGCGAGGTCTTGAGCAGATCATCCGCTTCGACCAGGGCGAAACGCGACTCGCGCGCATCGACGCGAGTTCGCGGGCGTTGTGGAAGCAGCGCGTCGCATTGAGCGCGCGGAACGCGACCTATGGCGGCGTCGACCATGTCATCATCGTGTTCGTTTCGGCAGCGGCAGCGTTCCTCGCACTTGCGCTCGCGCTCACGACGGGCGCGGATATCGCGGCGGACGTGACGGCGCTCGTGCTCGTCGTCAGTTCATTCGGGCCGACGCTCGCATTGAGCGCGCTCCCGGCGAGCCTCACGCAGACGTTCGCGTCGGCGCGGCGCCTGTTCGCGTTGATGGACGAGGCGCCGGCGGTCGTCGAACGCGGCACGCTCGCGCCGCAGTACGACGGCATGCGGATGGACGGCGTGACCTTCGCCTATCGCGACGGTGCGCCGGTGCTCGATAATGTGACGCTTGACGTGCCGGTGTCGGGCATCCTCGGTCTGCGGGGACCGAGCGGACGCGGCAAGTCGACGATGCTCAAGCTGCTGATGCGCTACTGGGATCCGCAATCGGGCGCCGTCACGCTTTCCGGGGATACGCTGCCGACCGTGGACGCGCATACGCGGCGCAAATTGCAGACGATGATGAGCCAGGAGACGTATCTGTTCGACGGTACGATCGCCGACAATCTGCGGATCGCGGCACCCGACGCGACGGAGGACGATATCCGCGAAGCGTTGCGCAAAGCGTCGGTGCTCGGACTCGTAGACACGCTGCCACAGGGCGTTGATACTCCGGTCGGCGAACTCGGCGGACGGCTTTCCGAAGGCGAACGTCAACGCATAGGCCTCGCGCGTATGTTCCTGCGCGACGCGCGGCTCTATCTGTTCGACGAACCGACGAGCCGCCTCGACTCGCTCAACGAAGCGTACATCCTGCAGTCCATCAACGAACTCGTCGAGGAAAGCGGTGCAGCCGTCGTCCTCGTCTCGCACAGGGAGTCGACGATGAAGATCGCCGACGAGGTGCGCGTCGTGTGAGGGTGAGCGGTCCGCGGAATCCAAATGGGCCTGTGTACAATGGTGACGCATGATGTTGATGATTCGGGAGGACGATCTGACGCTGGTACTTGCCAAGCGTCGTAACTTCATCGGAGTGCGCCCTCTCTGGGATTCAATTCTCATCTTCATCACTGGTTTGTTCTACATTCCCGCAGCTGTGGTGATACCTAACGAAATATGCAAATGGATCATGATCGGTTTTGGTGCGCTGGTTACGGGGTATGGAATAGTGGAGATTTGTGGACGGCGTTTCACCACTGAAAACTTGTACAAGGAGATAGCCGGAATGAACATCATCAGCAGTTCTATCGTTGCGATTGCTCAACCTGGCGTCCCTGATTCAAATCAGTATTTGCTGTATTATGATGCAGGTTGGGATTGCTGGTTCTTCCCGAATCGGAGCTCCACTCCGGACATTTCGGACGATGAGCGTGATCTCTTGAACTATTTGAATACCGAGTTCAAGATTCCGGTGCAGGATTGCACGCTTGACCTACATGGCACTGAAGAAAGCACAAAGCAATCTACCGAGCATAATGAGGAACGGCACTATCTCTATCGCTTTTATGCAGGTGTTGTGCGGACGCTTCCCGAGCAGTGGTCACTGGAAGGTGAATTCGAAATCGGCGGCCATCGGTGCAAATGGATGACCATCGCGGATATGCTTGCGGATGAACGCATCAATGCGATCAACCATGATGTCGTGACGGCGGTGCGCGACAAGCTGTGATTTCTGGAATTGGCTTGGCTGTAAATACAAGGTGGCCTGCGAGATGCAGGCCACCACTTGTCTGTTTGTCTGTGTTTGTTTGGTCGCGCTTAACCGAGCGTCAGGAAATACTCGTGGATGCGGGTGTCGTCGGTGATTTCCGGGTGGAACGCGGTCGCGAGGATGTTGTCCTGTTGCAGTGCGACGGCGTTGCCGCCCGTGCTCGCCATGACATGCGCGCGTGGGCCAACTTCGGCGACGAATGGTCCGCGGATGAACACGAGCGGGAAATCGGCGATCGTGCCGCTTGGTGCGCCATCGGCACCGAATGTCGTGATGTCTTCGGTCGTCGCAAACGAACCCAGTTGGCGGCCGTATGCGTTGCGGCGGACGGTCGCGTCGAGTGCGCCGAAGTAGACGTTCGGGTCGTTGTCGAGGCGCTCGGCAAGTAGGATCATGCCTGCGCATGTGCCGAAGACCGGTTTGCCGGAAGCGATATGCGCGGCGATCGGTCCGAACAGGCCTGTGGAACGCAGCAGCTTGCCCTGCGTCGTGCTCTCACAAATTAGTTTTACTATGGTTTCATGATATAGTCCGACGGTTCTGACTTGGTTCGAAACGGGTAACTAACGGATAACTCGAAAAAGACGCCAAGACATACTTACCGCTCAATAGCCAACACATACCATAATCAACACGTTATGACCTATATCGCAAGATACTCGCATCTCAATATCGTCAATACATCGAATCATTGCTGGGGGATTGGTTCATCCGCTTGATTGGCGAGCTCTTTGCCTGGAATGAGGGCATCTCGGGGTAGAGGCTTTGTCATTATCGTATTATAGATGTGTTGAGCCCATTGCTGAGATGTAACAAACTGACAAAACATTTCAAAACAGCGTCCTTTATGGCGATCTACCGTAATTCGGAATAATCCTTGTCGAATGAAATCTATAATACTGCAAATGGTAAAAATACCCAGAATGGCAGCAAAGAATACTGCAATCATATATCGATTATCGTAGACATTCTCTATACCAATTCTTGATTGCCAGATCATTTTGATTACTGCCGGATAATCGTGAACGAGATAGATGCCGAGAGTAGTTGTGGCAATGGTATTAATAATTTTGTTTACAAAGAATTTCTTCTCACACAACACGATAGTACCAAATCCTATCAATAATATAGGGAATTTGATACAACTTTCTGCAAGATATATAGAGTTATTACGTATAGAAGTGTTATGCAATACGGTTCCTGCGATTTGGATTGCTCCGATTGACAGTATGAGCATCGAAACGCCAGCAATAAGCATGGTCCATGCGGCTCTGGTACTGCAATCATCAAAATACCAGCGGTAGAAGGAGATGAGAACATAGATAAACAGAAAATTCGTGAAATCGTTTGCTCGGCTTTCGAGAATTCCTAGGGGTAAGATACCTGCAATCAGTCCCCATCCAATCAATATGATTATACAAAGTGATAAATGGGCACGCTTGCCGATTGCGTGTAATCCTCGTGTGATGGATGGGCTAAGTAAGAGAAAGATGATGTATGCTGTGACGTACCACCATATTGTTGCGGTAGCGGTGGGGAATATAGATTCAAGAATAATGGATAGACTTAGGTACTGACGACCTAAAAAATGAAAAACAATTACTAGTCCTAACGAGTAGAAAAGTACCTCGCGCTCAAGAAGCCATGATCGCTTGAGTGCTTTGCGTGTCGATGGTTGTTTCTCCATGCAAAGATACCATGCTGAAATGGAGAAGAAAATAATTACGCCAATCTTTCCGAGAGATCCAACGATTAGGAAGAAATACGATTTGAGAGAAAAGGGCGGAAGATTGTGGTTGAAAATGAACATTGGTGCCACATAATGGGATGAGATGATCATGAACATGGCCATGATGCGGAGTAACTCAATGCTGGAATTGCGTTGCGTTGCGTGTTTTGGTATTGTTTTAACTTTTGGTCGTGCAGATGTCATCTCACATTGCCTTTCTCTCCTTCTTGCGTTACTAACAACTTCACTCAATAATGGATGTAATTGTTGTAACTCAGGGGATTGTTGTCATTGATACACAGAGTATAACGCCGAAGGCAACATATTATAGAGTTAGAAAGAACTTGTGCATCATTGTATCTGACGTTATTTCCGGGTGGAATGCTGTCGCCAGAATCCTGCCCTGCTGGATGGCTACCACGTTGCTGTTCGTCTTGCACATGACATGCGCGCGTGGGCCGACTTCGGCGACGAACGGACCGCGGATGAACACGAGCGGGAAATCAGAAATTGTACCGCTTGGTACGCCGTCAGCGCCGAATGTCGTGATATCCTCGGTCGTCGAGAACGAACCCAGTTGGCGGCCGTACGCGTTGCGGCGGACGGTCGCGTCGAGTGCGCCGAAGTAGACGTTCGGATCATTGTCGAGGCGCTCGGCGAGCAGGATCATGCCCGCGCATGTGCCGAATACCGGCTTACCGTCTGCGATATGCGCGGCAATCGGCTCGAACAGGCCCGTGGAACGCAGCAGCTTGCCCTGCGTCGTGCTTTCGCCGCCGGGCAGGATGATGCGGTCAATCGCATCATCGAAGTCCTCGGCCGCGCGCAGCAGCTTCCACGGCGCGCCGAGACGGTCGAGCATCGCGGCGTGCTCGGCGAACGCACCCTGGACGGCGAGGATGCCGGCGACGCCATGCGTCACGGCATCGACACCGTCGGAATGCTCTTTCGAAATATAGGAAACGTCAACAACCATCGGTTCCGCCCGTGTCCGTCACTCGCCGCGCTGGGCCATGATGATGTCGATCTCCTCCTCGTTGATGCCGACCATCGCCTCACCGAGGTTCTCGGACAGGCGGGCGAGGAGGTCCGCATCCTGCCAGTTCGCGGTCGCCTGGACGATCGCGGCGGCGCGCTTCGCGGGATCGCCGGATTTGAAGATGCCCGAGCCGACGAACACGCCTTCCGCGCCGAGCTCCATCATCAGCGCGGCGTCGGCGGGTGTCGCGACACCGCCTGCGGCGAAATTGACGACCGGAAGACGGCCGTTGTCATGCACGAACTTCGCGAGCTCGAACGGCACAGCGAGCTGTTTCGCCGCCTCGTACACCTCGTCGTCGCGCAGCGAGACGAGCTCACGGATCTGCTTGTTCATCGTGCGCATATGGCGCACGGCCTGAATGACGTCACCGGTACCCGGCTCGCCCTTCGTGCGAATCATCGAGGCACCCTCCTCGATGCGGCGCAGCGCTTCGCCGAGGTTCTTCGCGCCGCACACGAACGGGACGGCGAACTCGTTCTTGTCGATGTGGTAGACGTCATCGGCGGGGGAGAGGACCTCGGACTCGTCGATGTAATCGATCTCGATCGCCTGCAAAATGCGCGCCTCGGCGATATGCCCGATGCGCACCTTCGCCATGACCGGAATCGAAACGGCCTCCTGGATGCCTTTGATCATCGCGGGATCACTCATACGGCTCACACCACCGGCCGCGCGGATGTCAGCAGGGATACGCTCGAGCGCCATGACGGCGCACGCGCCCGCATCCTCGGCGATGCGCGCCTGCTCGGGCGTCGTGACGTCCATGATGACGCCGCCCTTGAGCATCTGGGCGAGATTCTTGTTCAGTTCGTTGCGGTTGGCTTCCATGGAGACCTTCTTGGGTTTTTCGGATATGCGGTTGGTGGTTGCGCCAGGCATGCGCGTGCCCACGCGGATTGCGCAGGCGACGACATCGGAACCTTCCCGGACGCGCGTGGGCGGATCAATGGTGCTCGCGCGCGACCTCTACGACAGATACCACACGAATGTGTGGAATACACGTGCCATGTTCAGTAGGTGGGCGGATGAGAGAGAGGTTGGAAGAGAAAGACATAGTCTGATTGGTGGCAACAGTACGGCACGAGTATTGGAATGATGCTCGAAGAGAAAACGGGTGATGATGACTATGCCAGCAGAGAGCATGCAGCTTGACAGCATTTGGAAATACTGTGTTTTGGTGGTTGGTGCCATCGCTGTGCTCGCATTGGTAGTGTGGTTGGTGGATATCATCCATCAAAAAATATTACGCAGCAAATTCAATAAACAATACGACGTTACTGTTCCACGTGGTGTGCGCATTGCGCGTTATCGCGGAGACGGGGATCCGATAGGGACTTTGACATTGCGATTTCCATATTGGAAAGCGGCCAAGCGCGATGGTACGCGTGACCAGCGTACCAACAACACATCCATCTGCTACCAAAAATCATTGATTGATATTGGGACATGGGAATTAAGCAGTAAGAATCCGTTCGTGATGTATCAAACCGCGCTGGCGTTGCGTGCACAAGGACATGCGGTTGGGTACTGCCGAGTGGAGCGAAAAAAGCGTCAAGCGGTTATGGAGCAGGTGAATGCGCAGCGTACAGCTACCAGTGTCGCCAACATCGTGGCGCAATTCAAGAATCAACCTACCGATTTTGAGCCATTCTGCGCCGATCTGTTCCGAAAGCTGGGTTGGCATGCGGAAGTGACACCTCCTGTGCGGGATGGGGGATATGACCTCAGGATGGTGAATCCTCAAGGCATCAGCTATATCGCAGAGTGCAAATGTTATGAACCCACCCATCGTGTGGGGCGTCCCATCATTCAGAAACTGCAGGGCGCAAATTCGACGGTGATGGCACAGGGCATGATGGTGATCACGACAAGTGGGTTCTCGCGTGACGCTATTGCCTACGCAAATCAAGTTGGCGTGCAACTGGTTGACGGTGATGAACTCGTGCGGTTGTGTGCACAGGCATTTGGTCAATCTGATGTGCAACCAATACCTGCGGAGGCCTTCACATTGACGAGGAATGAGTTGATGGAGTACATCCCCGCGGATATGCGCGACAGATTCTGAATTGTATTCGTATGGGACTGCAGTTTGTGTGAGATGCTCCCCAACGGTATATTGATAGTGCTGAATCGGGAATCGGTTCACTTCGGAAATCTTGTGGCGCGCACTTGAAGCTTCATTCCGTTGGATTCCCCTCCGGTGAGGTGCGTTCTTTTCGGTGCCTCGTTAGGTGGCGACCGGCTGCTGCATCCTTGTGGATGCGGCAGCGGTTGCATTGTATGTGTGTGCTCTGTGGCGCCTCTGTGCTGGTATGTATCTCTTGGTCTGTGTGGGGTCATAAATCGGGATTGCAGAGATGTGGAAGGATTTGTGAAGCGCCACGGATGCAGTGGTGGTGATGGTGCGTGAGGATGTGATCTGATTTGATTCAAACTGGTTGGTCGAGGGGTTGATTTGGTTGGAAATGTGCGCATTGGGGTGATTGGTGATATGTGTGGTGTCTCCAAGACATCTCCGCGAACTCATATATCTGGAATATGGATCGAAATCCGATTTGTGAGGAGACAGGAAAAGTACCCTCGCGCCACATATTGCATGTTGGAGCACGCACGCTGATATATCCACAACATTGTGCACATCATGGGGACATCATGGGGAGTGGAAATGGTGGGAATCCACATTTCCACAGTGGTAGTGGGGGAGATTGCGGCATCAGAAACCACGAATATATGGTGGTGAGCCGTTATGTGTATTCGTAGGACATAGGAGAGCAACGCGATGGGGATGACAACGTTCGGGGCGAGTGAGGAGTTCACAGAGGATGCGTGGGATGCGATACCTGTGGATGATGAACGGAGAGAACCGATTCGGCGGTATGGACGTGTGGAATCCAGAAACAACCCATATCCGTTGCTCAAGGCGAATCTGCGGGAGCGCACGTCGTCGATGATGCGAAAGTGCATGCACGGCGGAACCGCGTATGTGTACAGCGGCACGACGGCACTGCGGCTGTTAGGGGTGGAAGCACCAGAGGATCTGAAGGCGCCGGGCGGCACATGGGATGATCCGCCACGTCCGCAACGGGATGATTGCTTGGATGTCGTCGTGCGCGCTGACAAGGATCGGCGTGCCGTGCAAGGCGTGCGCATGCATGTGCGGAAAGCACTTGATGATTCCTGCGTGCAGCTGTTGGCGAATGGCGTGCAATGCCTGAAGCCTGCGGCGGCGTGGGCGTCGGTCGCGCGGGAGGCGACGAAACTGCAACTCATCTAAATCGCGGAGTCGATGGAACGGTATGGATTGGCGACGCTTGAGGAATTGGCTGCGTTCGTGCGCGAATATCGATTCCATGGCAAAAGCCGGTGCCAGCTTGCGCTCGCAATCGCACAACCCGGAAGTGCATCGGTCAAGGAGACCGAGTTACGGGTGCGGTTGGAATTGAGGGGGATTCGTGGATTCTCCATTAATTGCACAGTGTTCGGTTCGGCGTATGACACAGGTGTCGAGCATACGTTGGATCTCGCGTTAGAGAAATATCGGGTGGGGCTTGATATCAAGGGGATCAGCATCGTTCGGACTATCGGCAGTATCGGAGGGATCGCGACAAGCATGGTGCGTTGGCGGCGTTGGGATGGCAGGTGTTCGAAGTGACACAGGATGATCTGAATTCCGAGGATGCGGTGGATAGGCTCGCGATGCGCATCATGTGCGTCATCGCATCGCGGACGGGTGAACAGCCGCATATTGCGCGACTCACCTATGCGCGCATCGCCGATGCGCGCAGGAGGAAGTGAGTGTGCGGGCGTGTGCGAGGTCATATATCGGAGTTGGGAGTGTATGAGGATTTTGTGAATTCAGCAAGATGGTATCGGAGAGCAAGTGCCCACGGTATATGGGTGGAAATGGTTGATATTGATTGGGGCTGTAAGTTTCTGGAGGTGATGTGGTGAAAAATGTGAGTATTGGTGGAGGGTGGGAAAGAGGCGGAGTTCATATATCGGCCGTGGGGTCGAAGTGGCGATATATGAACTCCGTGGAGCGGATCGGTGGATATGTGCAGCCGGGAACGCCGCGTGTGGTACGAAACCCTTATTCCAAGGAATTGAGTGCCTTGGTCTCAGTGGGGTAATCGTTCATGAGTTTCGGCAGCGACTGGACCCAGGACCAGTGGGCCACCTTGTTCCAAAGTGCGTCGAACCAACGTCCCGGATGCCGGTCCACAGTGAGAGCGAACAGCCCGCGACGTATAAAGTCGCACAACGTGCAACCTGCATACACGGCGAGCAATATGCCGATGACATACAGCGGCATGAACGGCTTGTAATATATGGTTTTCAAATCAAATACATTAATCCACAGCCAATTGCGCATGGCTGGATACTCTGAGATAAGATACACCGCAAATGCTGACTTTGCGATGAAGTTGATTGGTTTATTGTAAAAGTGCATGTGGTTGAAGAGCAGGAACATCGGGATACCAATCATGAGCGCGGGGAGCGAGAAATCGATGAACGGTGTGTATTTGTCACTGATGGCGGTCCGCATAGTCCCGCTGGTGCATAGCATGGCACCATATTTCACAAGATAACCGAGAACACCGATTGCCAGACCCGCGACGAGGATGATCCACAACTGTTTGTTGTTGAGTTTTTTCAGGTATAGCTTGTAACAGGACAACACAATGAAGATATAGATGAACCCGAACACGTTGATGGTGAAAAGGCTGAATATGGACAGTGGGAGCATACTCAGCGGTCCGAGGGCCAGCAGGAGCATCAGCGCTAATTGGCAGTGGCGCTTGCGTCCCATGGTCCGCAGCGCATATTGCAGGAACGGCAGCACGGCGAGGAACATGACATATGCGGTCGCATACCACCACAGGTTGGTGATGACAGGAAGGAAACTGGACAGTGTGGTTACAGGGGATAACGGTGACCGACGGATGCATACAAACACCATGAGCAATGTGAGGCTCCAGAACAACAGTTCGCGTTCCATGAGCCATATGTGTGTGAAATTCTTCTTGATGGACTGCTCCGAGCTGATGAGGAACCATGTGGAGATGGAGAAGAATATGACAACGCCTATTTTACCGCCATTGAGGAAGAAGAAGGAGAATACTTCCCGGGCAGGTGCCAACGGAAAAGCTGATAGACGGCTTCCATTGTGCAAGACGAAGTGATGCGACAATATCATCACCATCGCGATGATGCGCAATAATTCAATGCTTGAATTGCGTCTCGTATGCGTTGTCGATGCATGTCGTGCTTTTGCGACGACCATGTTTTCGGTCATGGATATCCCTCCATTAATACTTCTCTCTGTATCCATTTTGCTGGTCCATATCGACTACCATGACGTAAAACACATGCGCATATTGCAATGTAAGACAGATAAACGGCAGGGTGGTCGGGCAACCTCTTGCGCAGGGCCTTGCAGTATGGTGGAACCATGAGCATTCCGTTGATTCTTGCCTCCAAATCCCAGCCGCGCCGCGATGTGCTGTTCAACGCAGGCATCTGCCCGACGATCCGCGTGTCGCATGTCGATGAGGACGCCGTGCTTGAACGCAGGGCGCGGGAGGAGGGCGTGAGCGTGGACGAGTTGCCGATCGCCGACAAGGTGTGCACGTTGTCCCGTGCGAAGGCGATGGCCGTCTATGAGATCTACTGCAACGTTGTGCGCACGGCCTCGGAGGCCACAGGTGAACGCGTCATCGGCCGTCCGCTCGAAGTGGCCTCGGAGCAGACGGTGGTCGACGCGGGGTCGCCGGCCGCCGAATATACGGCCGAAGCCATCGCTTCAGCGCAGACACGCGATTTCTCCGGCGTCGACATCCCCACCGAATGCGAACCGATCGACACGACCGGCGGTCTCGCCGACCGCAAGGTCGGTCCGCTCATCCTCGGGTGCGATTCGATGTTCCTGCTCGACGGCCACGCGTATGGCAAACCGCATACCGAGGCGGTCGCGCGCGAGCGTTTGCAGAAGATGAGCGGCGCGACGGGCGAACTGTGGACCGGGCATACGCTCATTGATTTCGCGACCGGACGCGTTGAGACGGCGGCGAGCATGGCGACGCTCACGTTCTGCGAGTTCAGCGAGCCGATGATCGACCGCTACATCGCTTCGGGGGAGCCGCTTGAAGTGGCCGGTTCGTTTACCTTGGACGGGCTTGGCGGCGCGTTCATCGATTCGATAACCGGTGCGCCGAGCGGCATCATCGGCCTGAGCCTGCCGCTCGCACGTGAGCTCGTCGAACGCATGGGCATCGAATGGACCGACCTGTGGAATGTGACGCGTGATGAGCGGTTCCCGCAATCCTCGTCGAAGGCTCCGAAGACGAACGTGCACCAGCCGGGCGACGGTTGGATTGAATGCGCATGCGGTCGCAGGCATTGGGGTCTCAATGGCGCCGCCGGCGTGCTGCTCGCGCGCCGCGACGCGGCAACTGGCAAGGTCACCGACATTGTCATGCAGCACCGCGCCGAATGGAGCGCCGAAGGCGGCACGTGGGGCATTCCCGGCGGCGCGATCGCGGACGGCGAGTCGACGCTTGAAGGCGCGCTGCGTGAGGCCAACGAAGAGGCGAACATCACGCCGGAGGACATCGAGGTCGTTGGTTCGTATTGTGAGGATCATGGGCCGTGGTCGTATACGACCGTGTTCGCGTTCGAGAAACCGGGACACACGGTGCGACCGAAAGCGAACGATGACGAGAGTATGGAAATCGAATGGGTCGATATCGATGATGTCCCCAACCACCGTCTGCTCACGGCGATGCGCACCGATTGGCCGCGCTTCCGCGAACGCATCGACGCACTTGCCGCAGCACAACAATGACATCGCCGACGATTTGATTTTGCGGTGAAGAACGCGTAGACGTACAGACATGACACGCAGACGCTCCAAGCATTTCGGCCGCAACTACATCAACAGCGCGGGCCTGTTCGAGCGGATCCTCATCCTGCTCGTGATCGTCATCGTCATCGGTGTCACAATCGGTGTGCTGCTGCCGCGTATCAGCCCGAAACTCGCCGAACTCACCGGTCGGTACCAGGCGACCGGAACGGCCGCGGAGACGCTCGCGAAACTCACCGTCGATGACCATCCATCAACGAAAGGCTACGACCGCGAGAAATTCGGCTATCGACAGACGGACACCGACGGCAACGGCTGCGACGTACGCGACGACGTGCTCGCGCGCGACCTGACGAACGTGACCTATACGAAACGCGGTGGCTGCAAAGTCAAATCAGGCATCCTCGAAGATCCGTACACGGGAACGGAAATTCATTTCCAACGGGGCAAGGACACGAGCGCGGCCGTGCAGATCGACCACGTCGTCGCATTGCAGAACGCGTGGCAGTCGGGCGCGAACACATGGGACGCGAGGAAACGCTACCAATTCGGCAACGACATGTTCAACCTCATCGCCGTGGACGGCGCGGCGAACCAGGAGAAATCGTCGGCGTCGGCGGCGTACTGGTTGCCGACGAACGGCGCATACCGTTGCGAATACGTCGCACGGCAAATCGGTGTGAAAGACAAATATGGACTGAGCGTCACATCACAGGAGAAGCGTGCGATGCTCGCCGTATTGCATGGCTGTCCCGGACAGGCGATACCGGAACGATGACCTGCCGGACACGCTGATTGAGCGGGCCGCGAACATACGTCAATTCGTCATACTGGGCTTCTAGGAATGCTGGATAGGACACGGCGGACAAGGGAGCGGAAGATGGCACGGCGAGACGGCGGAACACAGCGGCCCAAGGCGGCCGCGAAAGGCACGGACGCTGTGGAACCGGTGGATATCGACACGGTCGCGCTCGACGCGGAAGCCCGACAGGACATCGCGATCGAACGCAAAGACGAAGGAAAACCGGAGAAGGCCGCGCATGCGCTCGCAAGCATGCTCGGACCGGCGTTCGTCGCCGCGGTCGCCTATGTGGACCCTGGCAACGTCGCCGCGAACCTCACCTCGGGTGCGAAATACGGGTACATGCTCGTCTGGGTGCTCGTCGTCGCGAACTGCATGAGCGTGCTCATCCAATACCAGGCGGCGAAACTCGGCATCGTGACCGGCAAAAGCCTGCCGCAGATCCTTGGTGAACGGATGGGGGCGGCGGGACGCTTCATGTTCTTCATGCAGGCGGAAGTGATCGCGATCGCGACCGACCTCGCGGAGGTCATCGGCGGTGCGATCGCGCTCAACCTGCTCTTCGGCATCCCAATGCTGCTTGGTGGATGCATCATCGGCGCCGTATCCACATTGCTGTTGTTCTTTCAAGGCGGTGAAACGCACAAGGTCTTCGAACGGCTCGTCATCGGTCTTTTGCTTGTCATCACGTTCGGATTCATCGCTGGGCTTTTCCTCGACCCGCCGAATCCGCTTGAAGTGGCTGAAGGCCTCATCCCGCGGTTCTCCGATGGCGCCTCGGTGCTCATGGCGGCGTCGATGCTCGGCGCGACGGTCATGCCGCATGCGATCTATCTGCATTCGACGCTCGTCAACGACCATTTCGGCAAAGGCACAGACAGGCCTGGCGTGCCCGAGATGATGCACGGCAGCCGCATCGACGTCGTCTGGGCGCTCGCGATCGCCGGGACGGTGAACATCGCGTTGCTCGTCATCGCGGCGAATTCGCTCTATGGCATGGGCGGCACCGACACGATCGAAGGCGCGCAGCATGCGATCGCGCATGTGCTCGGACCGGGCATCGGCACGATATTCTCGATCGGACTGCTTGCGTCGTCGTTGTCCTCCACGTCCGTCGGCACCTACGCGGGCTCGGAGATCATGAAGGGGCTGCTGCGGGTGAAGGCGCCGATGTGGGCATGCCGCATCGTGACGCTTGTGCCCGCGCTCATCGTGCTCGCGTTCGCGAGCAACCCGACCGAGGCGCTCATCGTCGGCCAGGTCGTACTGTCAATCGGCATCCCGTTCGCGATCATCCCGCTCATGAGGTACACGCATGATCGTGAGATTATGGGCAAATACGCCGATGGCACCGTCAAGCACATCATCTGCCTCATCGTCTGCGCGGTCATCGTCCTGCTCAACCTCGTGCTCATCGTGCTCACGGCGATGGGAAAGGCGTAAAGGGGAGGGGAACTTGCATATGCGGCCAATTATTATCAACTGTGTTATTTAGACTGTGACCATGACCATCACTACAAGCACGAGCGCATCGGCCAAGCCAATGCGCAACTCCAGTGTCGAATTGCTGCGCATGTTCTCGATGATTTTGATCATCTCCCATCACTTCCTGACGCATAATTTCACGAATATCGAACGTGCCGCCCATAACCCCTTCGATTACGCATTCCTGTTCTTCCTACGTAACAGCGGTAAGATTGGCGTCATCATCTTCTTCACCATCTCGTCGTGGTATTTCATCGACAGAAACCAAACGGTGCACGCCAGCCTCAAACGTGTGTGGATCCTGGAGCGGGAACTCATTTTCTGGGCGTTGTGCTGCTTCTTCATTTCACTCAAACTCAATTCGGATGCGGTTGGAAATGGCACGGTCCAGCTCGTCTCGGCAGGTATTCGTTGTCTGATGCCCGTAACCTTCGTGTTGTGGTGGTATATCACCTGCTACGTGCTCTTCCTCATCATGCTGCCGTTCCTCCAACAAGGACTCATTCGGCTCGGCAAGCGCAAGCACATCATGCTCTGTTTGTTGCTGCTGCTGGTTTTCGGCGTCGCAAGCCTCATCCCGACAAGCATCATGAATCCGCAGACGATGACGAAATATGTGTGGGACACCCCACTCACATTCCTCTACCTCTTCGTGCTCGTCTCATGCTACAAACTCTATTTCCGAAAAGCCCGCACCCGCACGCTCGTATTGGTAGTAGTGGTGAGTTTCCTCATCGCGGTTCCCTACTATGTGTTCACGTACTGGCTCGCCCAACACGGCAGGGACGTGAGCTGCCAGATTCTCACCACGGTCTCATTGCCATCGACGTTGATCGGTGTTGGCGTCTTTTTGCTGTTCGAACGGTGGCATTGGCATAATCGTGCGGTCAATTTCGTCGCGAAATCGGCGCTCGCCGTCTACCTCATCACCGAATACGGTCCCATTCGCAGGCTGCTGTGGGAGCAATGGTTCAATGCGGACCGCATCCAGCAGGAATCGTTTTCGTCATTGCGCATCATAGGCATGCTCCTTGGGATCTATGCCGTATGCACGCTCCTCGATTTCGTTCGCCGTGGACTCTTCAAAGTCACCGTCGACCGCCATCCCGGTCTCTGGTATGAGCGTTTGGCCATCTGGATCATGGGAGTGCCCCGCAGTTGGTTCCTTGAGAAGTTCATTCTGCCAGATTCCACTGCTGCTTCATCCAAACACTGATGCTGCAAGGCCGGGGGTCATTCATCGGCCTGAATGTTCGATGTGGCGCCATCATCGGTTTGCGTGGAGACAGCTGCCGCTTCCTTCGCTTCTTCGGCCTTTTCGTGGCGGAGCGCACGACGCACGGCGTCGCGCGTCGAACCGGCATCCTCGCCTTTGACGCCGAAGACGACCAGCAGGATCATGATGAAGTTGATGATCGCGCTGATGCGCAGCGCCCATTCGATGCCGATGACATTCGCTTCGATGCCCGAATGTCCGGCATTCATCTGGGCTGCGGCGATTACATACATCGTGAGGATCATGACGGGGGAGCCGATGGCGCCGGCGATCTGCCGCACCGTGTTCGTGACCGCTGAACCAGCTGAGACCTCGGCGGGTTTGAGGCAATTGAGCGACCATGTCGTGACCGGCATCATGACGAAACCCATGCCAATCTGGCGTATGAACTGGCATATCGAGATGTACCAGATCCATGTGCCCATGCCGATCAGGCTCATCATCGTCGTGCCCAGGCACAACAGGATTGTGCCGACCATCGCGACAGGGCGCGCTCCGAAGCGGTCAAGCGCACGGCCGCCGAAGAACTGGGCGATCGCCTGCGCGATCGCTCCCGGCAGCATGACAAGGCCGCTTATCGTGGCCGAATAGTCACGGCAGTTCTGGATGTAGAGCGGAATGAGCACGACGAGCGAGCTGAACGCGAAGAAGCTCAATGATGCGATAATCGTGCCGACGGAGAAGTGCGCGTTGCGCAGCACCGACAGGTCAAGCAATGCGGGACGGTTCGTCTTGCCGGCCTTGAACCGCTTCTCATTGCGGAACTGTCTCAGGACGAACCACACGATGCCGGCGAGGCCGACGACCATCGGCAGCCACACGACTGGTGCGGTGAACGGATAGGCCTGGACGTTCGTGAAGCCGAACATCAGGCCGCCGAAACCGATGATGGAAAGCCCCACCGAGGAGAAGTCGGCGTGCGCGGTCTTGTCCGATTCGCCGAAGTTATGCAATCCGAAGACCGCGAGCAGAATCGAGATGCAGCCGATGACGGTGAGCGTCAGGAAGATCGACCTCCACCCGTTCATATCGGTCTGCACGCCACCGAGCGTCGGGCCTATCGCCGGTGCGACGGCCATCGCCATGCCGACGACGCCCATCGCCATGCCACGGCGGTCGAGCGGGAAGATCGAGAACACGGTGATCTGCAGGACCGGCCACATGACGCCGGTGCCGATCGCTTCGAGGAAACGCCCGAACAATGCGAGCGGGAATGTCGGGCTGAGCCATGCGAGCACCGAGCCGACCGTGAACACGACCATCGAGGCGATGACGATCTGCCGCGTCGAGAATCGTCTCGTCAGATATGCGGTGAGCGGCACCATGACGCCCATCGTCAGCTGGAAGATCGACGTCATCCATTGGCCGAGCGTGACCGAGATGTCAAAATCATCGACGAGCGTCGGCAATGCGGCGCTCAGCTGCAATTGCGTGAAATTGCCGACGAACGTGATGAACGTCAGAATCGCGAGCGAAATGAACGCGGGGCGTGTCAGATGCCCGTTGCGGTATGCCTTGTCGCGCGTGAGCATGACGGACAATCCGGCAATCCCGCGATGGTGGACGGCGGGCGGTTCTGGCTCATGGTGTACTTCGCGCGTGTAGGGGCGCCCCGCCTTGATGGCCGGAACGGCCCCATTGCCGGTCCGCTTGTCCTGTGGATGCTCATGTTGTTCGTCTTGTGCCATGCGTTCCTGGGTTCTTGATGGGTGGGTGGGGCGCGTGACGCAGTTCAGCCCTGAGTTGGTTCTGCTTCCGCGGTTTCGGTCGTGTCCACGACAGGTGTCTCTCCCGTCGGCGTGTCATCGGCGGAGCGGGAGTCGTTCTGATGCTGTGGGCTGTATTCGGCGACGTTGAGCACGGCGATGCCGTCCGCGGTGCGCACGAAGACATTCGCGCGGCCGCCGATCTCCTCGATGCCGTCAAGCAGATGCGAGATCGGTTCGCTGTCGAGCACCGGAAGCACCTGCGCGACGCCTTCCTCGTCGATGACGCGCAATGTCTCATCGAGTTCGCCGGTCGCGAGGATCTCATCGATGCGGCGTTCGAACTGATGGAGTTCGTCATCCTCGATGGCTGCGTCCTCCACATCGGCGTCATCGTCGTCCTGCGCGGCCACGGCGTCGATTTCGCCCGTCTGGATTTCGTCTTCCTCGTTCGGTACGGTGACCGTCGTCTCGTCGATCGCGTCGTCGTCCCCATTCGCGACGTATTCCGTGTGTTCTGCCATGATGGCCTCCTTCGAATCGGCATCCATGGTTGTGCGGCGCCATGCGTCGGCGGCGTACATCTGGCGCACAGGGGCGCATTCCTCGCCGTCGCATGTGACCTGCGTGGATGCATGGATATTCGGCGTAGTCGAGACACCTTGTCTCAATATTAGACAGAAGCCCATCCCCGCTTCACTGTTCGAGAAACGCTCATGCCTGCGGCGCAACCGCATGCCCGCGTGGACGGAAGGTCACGGCTGCGATATTGAACAGGGTGCGAGTTATGATGAAGTTTCGTATGTGCGGAACGGGGTGATGTTCCGCGTGTCGATGCAATGCCGTGGACGCATCGTACGGAACGTCGGCTGAAGAGGAGAGACATGAGTCAGGTGCAGAGTGACGCGCAGCTTGCCGAGAAAGTGGATCGGCAATCCGCCAAAGTGCTGCAATGGCGCTTCGTCATGAATCTTGCGCTCATGGTGTTCGACGCCCTCGTGTTCTTCTGCGTGGGGTTGGGCGTCATGGCGTTGTATAAGGAGATGCACGTCTTCACAACACGTCTGCAATGGAACGTGCCGATCAACGCATACCTGTATGCGGCTGTGTGCGCGGTCCTGTGGGTGTTCTGCGCACGTGTCGCCGGCGTCTACCACCGCCACGTGTTCGCCGATGGCTACCAACTCAACGTCCTGCTGTTCAAAGCCGCATGCATCGCATGGATCGGCATTTGTGCGTTCAACTATGTCATGCAGACGAACATCTCGCTCGCCGACGTCACCGTGACATGTCTGTGTGTCTGGGGCGTCGAAATGATTGTGCGTTTCATCGCGCGCCGCTTCCTCACCGTACGCCACCGCAAAGGTGAATACTCCTATCCGACCGTCATCGTCGGTTCCCCGGAAGGCATCGGGCAGATCCTCAAATTCCTCAACCAGCGCAAGCAACTCAATTACAAGCCTGTGCGCGTATGCCCGATCCGTGTGAATCCACAGACCGGCCTCATCGAAGCCGACCCCGACAGGAACCTGCTGAACACCGAGGTCGAGGAGGCTTGGGGTGATTTCATCCAACCGATCACCTACGGGGACGATCTCGCCGCGCGCATCGCGCAGACCGGCGCGCAGACCGTCATGGTGACCGATGTACTCGACCGCTTCTCCGACAATCTGAGCACATTCGCCGTACAGATGGAGGCGTTCAACCTCGAGATCGCGTTGATCACATCGGCGTTGGACATCGCCGAGCATGCGACGCAATTGCGCAACATCCAAGGCATGAGCATCATGACGATCAGCCTGCCGCAATACACGCCGGCGTCGCGCATCAAGAAGCGCGTGTTCGACCTCGTCGTCTCATCGATCGCGATCATCGTCTCGTCGCCAATCATGCTCGCCGTTGCACTCGCAATCAAGATCGAAGATGGCGGTCCTGTGTTCTACAAGCAGGAGCGCATCGGCCTGCACGGCAAACCGTTCTATATCCATAAGTTCCGTTCGATGCGCGTCGACGCAGACAAGCACCTCAAGGAAGTGCTTGAGGCGAACGGACAGGAGATGGGCGCACGGTACAAGCTCAAGCATGACCCGCGCATCACCAAGGTCGGCAACTTCATCCGAAAGACAAGCCTTGACGAGCTTCCGCAGTTCGTCGACGTGTTCATGGGGTCGATGAGTGTCGTCGGGCCACGCCCGCAGCGCTCGTTCGAGGTCGCCGAATACGATCAGGTCTATGCGACGCGTCTGCTCGTCAAGCCGGGTATTACCGGACCGTGGCAGGTCTCCGGTCGCAATGACCTGAACGAAGAGGAAAGTCGCCAGCTCGACGTGAGCTATGTGCAGGATTGGAGCGTCCTCGGAGACGTCGTCTACATCATGCGCACGATCGGCACCGTGCTTCATCCGAGCGGTGCGTACTGATACCAACTGTTTCCTATAACCCAACCTCATCCACCCAAGTCAAGAAGAATCGAGAACACTGATGAAGATCGCAGTCGCCGGCACCGGCTATGTGGGATTGTCCGTCGCATTGCTGCTTGCGCAGCACAATGAGGTGCACGCGCTCGACATTGTGCCTGAGAAGGTCGCGATGCTCAACGAGTGCACGAGTCCGATTGTGGACACCGAGATCACATGGTTCCTCGACGGCAAACGTGACGGCACGATGAATCTTGATTTCCAGGCGACGATTAATCCGGCCGTCGCCTATACGGGAGCCGATTACGCCGTTGTCGCGACGCCGACGAACTACGATTCGAAAAAGAACTACTTCGATACGTCGAGCGTCGAGGCCGCAATCAAGGCGATTCGCGAATACGACCCGGATTGCTGGATTGTCATCAAGTCGACGATTCCGGTCGGCTACACCGCGCAACTGCGTGAGAAGACCGGCGACGCCAAGATCATCTTCTCCCCGGAGTTCCTGCGCGAAGGCCATGCGCTCTATGACAACCTGCACCCGTCACGCATCGTCGTGGGTGCTCCGATGGATGACGCCGCGGCCGTCGACGCCGCGCACACCTTCGCGGACCTGCTCGCCCAGGGCGCTGCACCCGAGGAACATGCGCGCGTGAACGCCGATGGCACGACGGGCATCCCCGAACTCATCTGCGGCACGACGGAGGCGGAGGCGATCAAACTGTTCGCCAACACGTTCCTCGCGTTGCGCGTCGCGTATTTCAACGAGCTCGACACCTATGCGGAATCGCGCGGCCTCAATACCGCCGAGATCATCCGCGGCGTCTGCCTTGATCCGCGCATCGGCGGCCATTACAACAACCCGTCGTTCGGCTATGGCGGCTATTGCCTGCCGAAGGATTCGAAGCAGCTGCTCGCGAACTATGCTGATGTGCCGCAGAACCTCATCGAGGCGATCGTCGCGTCCAACGGCACGCGCAAGGACTTCATCGCCGAGCAGATCCTGTCGAAGATTGAAGACGCCGAGAAGCCGGTCGTCGGCATCTACCGCCTGACGATGAAATCCGGTTCGGACAACTTCCGCCAGTCGAGCATCCAGGGCATCATGAAGCGCATCAAGGCGAAGGGCGTTCCGGTCGTCGTCTACGAACCGACGCTCGATGACAAGGAGTTCTTCGGAAGCCCCGTCACGCATGACCTTGATGCGTTCAAGGGCGAGGCGACCGTCATCGTCGCGAACCGCTGGAACGACGAGCTCAAAGATGTGACGGACAAGGTCTACACGCGAGACCTGTTCAAACGCGACTGAGTCCATCGTCTACCGGAAGTATGCGGAGGGACTGTCTGCGATGATGGGGAAAATCAGGAAGAACCTGCAGTACGTCGGCAGCGCGGCTCGCTTGTGCGGGCCGCGGATGGGCGTGACAAGCCTGTTCCACCATCTGACCCATCGCGATGCGGCTGCGTATTACGCGAAACTCGTCGACACGTCCTGGAACAGCTTCATGAAGGACATCCCTTTCGATGCGGCGGCTTTGGAGACGTGTTCATTGCCCAATGACGGTCCCATCTGGGTCATGTGGTGGCAAGGCCTCAACGGGACGGAACCGCCGATCGTCCGTGCGTGCATCGACAGCATACGGCGACATGCCAATGGGCGTCCTGTGCATATCATCACGAAGGACACGCTCGCGCGCTATGTGACGCTTGATGCATCGATCATGGACAAACTGCGCAATGGCAAGATCACAATCACGACGTTGTCCGATATCATCCGTTTCGCATTGCTCCACGAATATGGCGGCATGTGGATGGATGCGACGATCTATCTGACCGCCGATCTTTCTCCGGACATCGCACAGTATCCGTTCTATTCGATCCCGAACCATGAGACGGCACCAACGCGCAATTGGACAGGGTATTTCATGGGTGGCGCGAAAGGGAATCCGCTGTTCTCGTACATGTACCAAGCGTTCGTCACGATGTATGCGCATGCCGACAGGATCCCCGACTATTTCATGATCGATGTGATGCTGTCCGCGGCCTATACACATATCCCGCAAGTGAAGACGATGATAGACGTAGTGCCGGAGAACAACATTCACCGGTTGTATTTGGCGGATAAGCTCGCCGAACCGTCGGTTACGCTCCCGGCAGATACCTATGCATACAAGTTCTCCTATAAGAATCTAGGGGCTGTACCGGTGCATGGTACGGTGTACGGCGCTTTGCTTGAGGGTGCATGGTAGGTGGAACCGTGGCGATGGTCTTCCATGTGGTATGGATACTGTTGTGCTACGATGTGCATTCGACATCGCTGCCGGTGGGACACCATCAGATCGGCCGGTATACCGGACCATGTGGTTGCTCGCGATCAGGCACGGTTGAGTACACTGGGTGATAACCGCTGGCAGGGCAGTTTACAGCGTATGTGGACGGTGCCCCGTGCTCCCGAAAGGAATCCATAATGCCGCAGACAAACGTTTCGGTCATCATTCCCACATTGAACGCGGGAACGATGATTGACGACCTGCTGACCTGTTTGGAGCATCAGAGCAGGGTGCCGGATGAGATCATCGTCGTCGACTCCTCTTCTGATGACGATACGCGCGATGTTGTCCGCAGACATCCTCATGTACGTCTTATCGTCATTGACCGCAAGGATTTCAACCATGGCGGCACGAGGGACATGGCGCTGCGTGAAAGCACGGGCGAGTTCGTATTGTTTCTCACGCAGGACGCGCTCCCGAAGGATTCCGAGTACATCGCATCCATTCTGGACCCCTTCCGCAATGAGCATGTTGGGCTTGTCTACGGGCGTCAGATACCGAGAGCGGATGCCCACGCTGCCGAAAGCCTCGTGCGCAACTATACCTACGGTCCGCAGTCCTTCACCGTTAAGCCGCAGGACATCGAGCGGATGGGTATACGAGCGTTCCGTGCTTCGGATGTATGCGCCGCATACCGCCGTACCGCCTATCAGCAGGTCGGCGGATTCGAAGATCCGGTGCTGACGAATGAGGATATGTTCATCGCCGCCCGTCTGCTGCACGCCGGATGGTACGTCGTATATGAGGCGGAAGCAGAAGTCGTCCATTCGCATAATTTCACATGGAATCAACAATTCAAACGCAACTACATCCAAGGTGTGGAAATGGAAAAGCACCGCGATATCCTCGGCGATGCGCCCATCACCGGGGAAGGGTTCGCCCTCGTGAAACACACGATGCTCGGGCTTCTCAAGCAGGGCAAAATCGTCGACATGGGCTGGTTCTTCGTTGATTGCATATTCCGGTATGCGGGAAACCGCAAAGGGACACTCGATGCCCGGCGCGCATTGAGACGTGCATGAGGTGAAACCGATGTTGCATACGATGCCCACCCACATGTATATCGTCTCCCACAAGGATTTTGATGCTCCCGATCTTCCGGGCTACACGCCGATACTCGCCGGTGCAGCGGCCAACAATGCCTCGATCGCGGTACGCGATGACACTGGGGACAACATCTCGACGCTCAACCCTGAGTTCTGTGAGCTGACGGCGCAGTATTGGGTGTGGAAGAATGCGCATATCGATGACGGCAACGTGGGATTCGTGCATTACCGCCGTTACTTCTACACCGATCACCACAAAAAACGCATCGTGCCCGCCGATTGGTTTTCGAAGGATCTGGAACAGTACGACATCGTGCTTCCGGAACCTTGGGTCTTGACGAAGACGATAGGTGCCCAATTCGCCCAATTCCACAACATCGATGACCTGAAGACGGTGCGTGCGATTGTGCATGAACGGACACCGGTTTTCCTTCCTGCCTTCGATGCGCTCATGCACCGCCATGACCTGAGCTGCTACAACATGTTCGTCATGTCCTCGGACCGGTTCGATGACTATATGACATGGCTTTTCGACATTCTGGACGAGGCACGTGCCCGCGTCGACGTCAACGGATACGACAGCTACAACAAACGCCTGTTCGGTTTCCTCGCCGAGCGCCTACTCAACGTATGGGTCGATGCCGAGCGACTGCGTGTCAAACGGTATCCGGTGTATATGCCCGAGGAAGCGGCATGGAGGGCGAATCTGAAAGCGCGCACTAAATCGCTCATGTATCTGCACAGCCTGTGACCCACATGGCCGTATCACAAACCAATCCACTGCCGAAAAGCCTTCACAAGAAATCGAGGAACCGTCGCTGATGCGTTGCGCTGGAATCGTCTCCTACAATCCCGACCTTGGCCGGCTGCGGACGAACCTGCACGCCACCGCGCCACAGGTGCGTCAGGTGTTCATCTACGAAAACGGTTCGGCGAACGCGGCGGCCGTGCATGCGCTGTGTGAAGACGAGTTCGACAACGTGCAAGTGATCGCCGACACCGAGAACCGCGGCATCGCTTTTGCACTCAATCAGTTGCTGGCAGCCGCGCATGATGGCGGCTACGAGCATATCCTGCTGCTCGATCAAGACAGTGTGCCGACGGAAGGCATGTGTGACGAGCTGGAACGCCACCTGTCCGGCACCGTTGCGCTCGTCAGCCCATTCATCCTCGATCGTAACCGCATGACGATGGCGGAGTACAAGGCGATGGCGATGCCGCCGCTCGAACGGCTTGACCATGCGGCGAAACATGGGGCGATCACGTCGGGGACGTTGAACGATGTGGAAGCGGCACTCGCGGTCGGTGGTTTCGATGACGACCTGTTCATCGATTATGTGGATTTCGATTTCAACGAACGTCTGCTGCTCAATGGATACACGATCATCAAGGACAACAAGGCGTGCCTCATCCACGAAAAAGGCAAGTCAGAGCAGACGTTGCTGCGTGTGCCACGCCGTGGACCGGGCGGTGCGCTGACGTGGAAACCGCTGTACAAGCTTGGATACGGCCCCACACGCTGCTATTACCAGACGCGCAACCGCATCATCTATTGGAAGAAATACCATCGGTGGACCGGAATGGAAGGTGTGACGGAGATCCCGATGCTGATGGCGCTTTCGCTGCTCTTCGAGTCCAACCGCATCGCCAAACTGCGCGCCTATGCGCGCGGCATACAGGACGGTGCGCGCATGCAGGTCAAGGAGTACCGGAAATGACGAAGACACCCACAATATCGGTTGTCATACCGGTCTACAACCAACAGGAGTACATCGGCGCATGTCTGGATTCGCTGTCGAAGCAGACATTCACCGATTTCGAGGTGCTTGCCGTCAACGACGGTTCGACGGACCGTTCCGCTGCGGTCATTGCGGAACACGCGCAGCGCGATACCCGCATCCGGCTCATCGACCAGCCCAACGGGGGCGTCTCCGCGGCACGCAACGCAGGGCTTGCGCAGTCAAGCGGTATGTGGATCGGCTTCATCGATCCCGACGACACACTCGAACCTGAATATTTGGACACGCTCGTGGCGGCCGCACATGAGAATACGGATATTGTCATGAGCGCATGTGTCGCCTTTGGTGATGGTCAGGAAGCACGGCAGCATTTCTTCCCGCAGTCGTTCACCGCCGGTGATGAGGAACACAAACGGCCGTTGTACCATCAGCTGATTGACGGTTCGTATGTCCAGCCCCAAGGATTCGTCACGGCAATCGGGGTGCCGTGGGGCAAATTGTACCGCCGCGCCTTCCTCGAAGCACAACGGTTGACATTTGATCCACAGCTGCCCCGGATGCAGGACAACATCTTCAATATGCAGGCGTTCGCGGCGGCCCGCGAGATCGTATACCTCGATGTCGCAGAATACCATTACCGTGTCGGCGGATTGGGGGAACGCACCTACCGCAACCACGCCAAGGGGTTATACCATCCAGCCATCGATGCCCGTGCGCGGCTCATGCACGCATACGGATTGGATGGGGATCCGCAACTGTATGCCGCATGGCAGGAGGAACAGGTCAACTTGTATTTCCAGGAGTGCAAGGCAGCGATGATGCTGGCCCCAGCGGGGCGGCGGCTGTCGGCGATGAACACACGGGTCCGGAAACTGCGGCCTCGATTGGCTGGTATTGATACATCCGTGCTCAGTGCGCCAATCAAGCTCAAATACATGATGATGCGCAATCCGGTGCTGCGTGCCGCAGCGGCATGCGGTATGAGGATGCGCCATGCGTGACGAGGAGAGAATGACCATGGATACGCCACGATTCGGTTTCGTCGTATTGCATTATCTGGTCGACGACGCCACGACGCAATGCGTCGCGTCGATTCGTG
Source organism: Bifidobacterium criceti (assembly GCF_002286935.1). Lineage (GTDB taxonomy): Bacteria > Actinomycetota > Actinomycetes > Actinomycetales > Bifidobacteriaceae > Bifidobacterium > Bifidobacterium criceti. Next base: position 134,246 of record NZ_MVOH01000002.1, on the reverse strand, counting down.
AGCACTGCGCCGGCGGCGATTACCATATCGTCGTTGTCGACAACGACTCGGCGAATGGCAGCTATGAACGGCTGCAGGCCCAATACGCCAACGCCGATGATGTCACACTGCTGCACAACGACGCCAACGAGGGGTTTGCTTGCGGCAACAACATGGGATACCACTACTGCAAGGAACAACTGCACTGCGACTACATCGTGACGATCAACAACGATGCGATGCTCGATCGCAACGACTTCATGACCTTGTGCATCGAGGATTATGCGCGTACCCATTGCGGCGTCATCGGCCCCGACATCATTTCACTCAAAGACGGATGCCACCAGAACCCTAGCTATGGCATTATCCACACTCAGGAGGAGATGCGCCGCCAACTACGCCGCTTCCGCCGCATCCTGCTGCTGCTGAGATTGCACCTGTACTCGCCGCTCGTGCATCTCAAGCAGCGTCTAAGCGGCCATGCCTGGACGTCGAACCCATACACGCACGCCACGGCGGAAGCCGACACGAATCGTCCCTATATGCTGCATGGTGCATGTCTCATCTTCACGCCCGCTTTCGTACAGCACTACGACGAGGCCTTCGACCCGCGCACGTTTCTGTATTTCGAAGAGCATATCCTGTGGGCGCGCTGCCAGATTGCTGGGCTGACGATGCACTACGACCCGCGTATCGTCGTGCACCATGTCGAGGACGCGTCGACCGATAGCATGAGCACGGACACACGGCGCAAGATGATCTTCACACTCGGCAATTATGTGCGTTCGCTCAAGGTGCTGGAGACGTATGTGCACTGACCTGCATGCCAGAGCGTCATAGGGGAGAGGATGACATCAATCAGATGAACAGGAAACGCAAGGACTTGTATTTCCTGATCAGGTTGCGGCGGCGCGCACGGATGCGGATGCTTGCGGCGCGCTTGCCGTCTTTGCCGAACATCGCATAGTACGTACGTGTGTCCTGTTTCCAGATGTGGAAGCGGTGGATGTCAGCCTGCATGTTGTTCGAATCATACGAGAATGACTGATGAAGCACGATGTCGTCCATGACGATGATCGGTATGCCATGTTCATGGACCCGGACCATCAGCTCGTGGTCCACCTCATCCAGGAACAGCGATTCGTCATAGCGCACGGTCGTGAAGACGTCGCGCGCGAGAATCATGCCGGAGTTAATACCACTCATATGCGTGGCATCGGAGAAATCACCATCGGCAATCACCTGAACGCGGTAGCCGAACTGCAGATGTGGGCTGATAAGTTCGCGCTGTGTGCGCACAAGCGGAAGATAGACGGCAGGTTCATCGATGAAATATGCGGATGCCTTCTCCAAAAAATCATCAGGTACCGCAGTATCATCATCCATGATGCAGATGAACGGCGCATCACACTCGGCGACGGCGTTGTTGTACGCCTTGGGAAGCCCGACATTACCACCCATCCAACGGTAGTGAATGAGGTCGCGGTTGTGGAGCGTGGCGCTGACCTTGTGCGGGTGGCTGCTGTTGTCACGGATGTATACGCCATGCACAGTAGGGGAGTTCAGAAAATACTCCAGTGAAGTTATCTCTTCGATGCCCTGCTCGTAGAGGATGATAATGATGTCGACGGAGCGCTCGCGGGCACGTTGGGGTGTGCGAGATATCTCAGAACTCGTCGAGGGAGTGGCGATGACCATGATGTTCGTTACTTCCTTCTGTGGAGCATGGACCGTAGGAACGATTCCTTCGTGAGGATCAGCAGCATGGCGTCGAGCATGCAGAACCCGACGGCGGCGAGCAGAATGCGCGGAATGGGGGACCACGTCCGGCACAGCCACGAAATCGCCACGGCCGCGGCACATCCGGCGATCCATGAGATGATGATCTTCCAGTAATCGGTATGCTTGTGCACTTCCTTGATGAAATCACGGATGATGTAGGTGCGCAGCGCATACACGCAGATCTCAGTGAGCACGAGGCCGAATGCGGCGCCGTTGATGCCCCATATCGGGATGAAAATGAGCTCGAAGATGATGGCGAGCACCAAACCGGTGACGGTGGTGTAGGTGTACTCTTTCTCGCGGTTTGCCGCAACCATGTATTGCGATTGCATGGAGCCGATAGGCCCCAACAGAATCATTGGGGAGCTGATGACGAGTGCCGACCAGCCGGGCAGGTAGTCGCGACCGCCGAGCAACAGGATGATCGGCTGGACGCAGATGACGACGGCGGCCATCAGCGCAAGACCCAGCATGACGAGGAAGTTGAAGCTCTTCGCCATCAGTTTGGTCGTGGCCTCGTGGCCCTTCTGCGCCTCGTAATAGGAAAGGCGTGGCAGCATGACGCCGCTGACGGCACCCACCGCGGAATTGCACATATTGCGGATCTTGTACACGAGCTGGTACAGGCCCAACGCATAGTTGGAGGTGAGGAAGCCGAGCAGCAGCATGTCTATCTGCCCATACATGCCGGACGCGATGTTGGAGACGGAGAATGTGAACATCGCTTTGAAATGCCTGCGGATGTTCATCGTATAGTGTCGCGAGAACGTCACATAGACGCGCAGACGCAGCAGATTGAGTATATTCGAACCGATCGTGCCTACGAGCAGGACCGTCGCATAGGCCAATGTGTCGTTCGTGTTGCGTACGAAGATGAACAGCAGGATGATGCTGAGCACCTTGAACGCGATGTTGCGGATGGTAATGTAGCTGTACTGTTCGATGGCACGGTACAGCCATTCCGCCGAACATGATGTGAGCCAGATGGACAGTCCGGCAATGAACATAAGTGGTAGTTGCTCTCGCGTGCGTGGTATGACGAACAGGCACACTACATAGACGACATACACGATTGCCGTGGAAGCGAACAGAATGATGAGCAGCTCCTGTACGGTCTTGCTGAGCGCTGCTCGGTCATCCCTGAGTTTTGCGCACTCTCTCGTACCGTACATCGTGAATCCAAGCTGCGCGACAAGCGAGAAATAGCCGACGAAGGTGTAGGCCCATGACACGATGCCGTTGTTGTCCGGCCCCAGCACTCGTGAAACGTATGGGACGGTAATGAGTGGGAATAGGAACGTGGACGTCGTGAGAATCGCGTTCATGATTACGTTGTATTTCACCGAATGAATCTTCGGCTGCTTGATTGGTGTATTCATGATGCCTGATACTCCACTGACGATGTTGATTGATTCATGCTGTTGGGTGTCCTCCGGGATGCTGTTGGCCGTGTTTCCTACGTCTGACCCGAATTCGTCCGCTTCTGGTTCGAATATAGATCGAGCCTCATGCTATGACATGCTACAGCGAGAGCGCTGTAAGGAGCTGGCTGATGCGGTCCATGATCTTGTTCGGCCAGAAACCATATGTGAAGAGCGTGTGGATGCGCTGCATGCGGGTTTGGCTGGGTATGTCGCAATACGCATCAAGTGTGCTGCGCGCTGGGGATAATGCGCGAGATTGCATGGATGCTCGAACAAGTTTGGCTTGCTCGATGGTCTGGCGCAAGCGCGTGATGCGGTCCTGTTTCCTTCGGCCGCTCGGAATGATGAGGCCAAGAAGCGTCTTGCATGATGAGTACGGATGTGCGCCCATGACGTTGGTGCCATGTTGGCGGTAATCCACGGTCGCCTCGTCTACATATATCAGATGGCCAACGGAAGCTGCCAGCAGAGCATAGACCCAGTCATGCATCATCATGGCTTTGGAGTCGTTGACACTGAAGGATTGGACGACTTGGACCATTGCTTGGTTCATAGCGCTCGCGCAACCGGTGACCAGGTTCTGTACGAGCAGCTCATTCAGACTGGTGCGGTGCGGGTCTCGACCGATGTAGGTGAGGAATGAAGGCGCGATGACATGATTTTCGACGTCCACAACCGTGAGATCGGAAAAAGCGAGTAGGGGAGTGTCGGCACTATAGCGGCGCTCGGCCTCATGCATACGGTCCATGAAGAGCTTGAGCTTGTTGGGATGCCAGATGTCATCCTGATCGGCCAGGAAGACGTAATCGCCGCTGGCTTGGCTCATCAGGTACGTAAAGTTTGCCTGTGCAGAGCCGAATTTGATGTCCTGCGAGATTATATTGATGCGTGGGTCTTCACGTGCGATGCTGGTGATGATGTCCAAGGTGCCATCCGTCGAACGGTCATCGCAGATGTTCAGCTTCCAATCGCTTAAGGTTTGGGATTGGATGGAATTGATCTGTTGCCTGACGTAGTCCGCCCCGTTGTACGTGGCCATGAGAATCTCTACTACAGGTTTCATGGGATACTGACTCCTAGATACATTCATTACGCTTGGATATAACTTACTCGTACATAGCGAGATGCATTACATTCTCAGGTTTCAAGCCTTGATGATAGCGAGCTGTTGCTAGAGTGGAAGCCATGACTGATGCGTTTATTCCCAAGAACATCATCGTGACCGGTGGCTGCGGCTTCATCGGTTCGAATTTCGTGCATTACGTGGTCAACAACCATCCCGATGTGCATGTAACGGTCCTCGATGCGTTGACGTACGCCGGCAATCTCGAGAACATCAAACCGTTGCTTGGAGATCAGGTGGAGTTCGTCCACGGCAATATCTGCGACGCGAAGCTGCTCGACGAACTCGTGCCGGGGCATGACGCGATCGTGCATTATGCGGCCGAATCGCATAACGACAATTCGATCGCGAATCCGGAGCCGTTCCTCAAGACGAACGTCGAAGGCACGTTCCGTCTGCTCGAAGCGGCGCGCAAATACGATGTGCGGTTCCATCACGTGAGCACCGACGAAGTCTATGGCGACCTCGCGCTCGATGACCCGGCGAAGTTCACCGAGGAGACGCCGTACCACCCGTCGAGCCCGTATTCGTCGACGAAGGCGAGTTCGGATATGCTCGTGCGCGCATGGCACCGCACCTACGGGCTGCGCACGACGATCTCAAACTGCTCGAACAACTACGGCCCATACCAGCATGTCGAGAAGTTCATTCCACGCCAGATCACGAATATCATCGAAGGTATCCGTCCGAAGCTCTATGGTGATGGCCTCAATGTGCGTGACTGGATCCACACTGAGGACCATTCGAGCGCGGTGTGGACGATCCTGACGACGGGGTGCATCGGTGAGACGTACCTCATCGGCGCGAACGGCGAACGCAACAACCTGACGGTGCTTAAAGACATTCTGCGCGTCATGGGCCAGCCGGAGGACGCCTTCGACTGGGTCAAGGACCGCCCGGGCCATGACCGCCGCTATGCGATCGATTCGACGAAGCTGCAAACCGAACTCGGCTGGCGTCCGACGCACACCGACTTCGAATCCGGATTGCGCCAGACCGTGCAATGGTACGTCGACAACCCGCAATGGTGGGAACCGGCGAAGGCCGCGACCGAAGCGAAATACAAGGCACAAGGCCAGTGATGCAACGATTATGGGGTCCAGTCACCGTGACGGGACCCCATAATGGCATCATCGAGGCAATGACTGCGAACAGCGTGGAATAGGAACGATATGGAATTCGAAAAGGAACTCAAGGTCACGAAGACGAACATCCCCGGACTGCTCGTCTTCGACCTGCCGGTGCACGGCGACAACCGCGGCTGGTTCAAAGAGAACTGGCAGAAGGCGAAAATGACGGCCCTCGGGCTGCCCGAGGACTTCGAGCCGGTGCAGAACAACATCAGCTTCAACGCGAAGCGCGGTGTGACGCGAGGCATCCACGCCGAGCCATGGGACAAGTTCATCTCGCTCGCGACAGGCGAGATCTTCGGCGCATGGGTCGACTTGCGGCCCGGTGATTCGTTCGGGCAGGTCTACACGACGCGACTCGACCCGTCCCGTGCGATCTACGTGCCACGTGGCGTCGGCAATAGTTTCCAGGCACTTGAGGACGGCACCGCGTATTCGTACCTCGTCAATGCGCACTGGTCGCTCGAAATGAAGAAGACGTACACGTTCGTCAACCTCGCCGACCCTGAACTGGCGATTCAATGGCCGATTCCGCTTGACGAGTCAGAGCGTAGCGAAGCCGACCTGCACCATCCGATGCTCAAGGACGCGAAACCAATGGAGCCGAAGCGTACGATGGTGACGGGCGCTAACGGCCAGCTCGGCCGCGCGATTCGCGCATACGTCGAGGCGCATGGCCTCAAGGGCTTCGAATTCACCGACATCGACGAATTCGACTTCTCCGATCCGGACGCCTATGCGCAGATCGACTGGAGCCTGTACGGCACGATCATCAACGCAGGCGCCTATACGGCCGTAGACAAGGCCGAAACACCAGAAGGACGCGCGCTCGCATGGAAGGCGAACGCCGAAGGGCCGGCGCTCCTCGCGAAAACCGCGCAGCGGTACCATCTGACACTCGTGCATATCAGCTCGGATTATGTGTTCGACGGGACAACGCAACAGCACCGTGAGGACGAACCGTTCGCCCCGCTTGGCGTCTATGGTCAGTCGAAGGCCGCCGGCGACATCGCCGTGGCGATGGCGGACAAGCATTACATCGTGCGTTCGAGCTGGGTCATCGGCGATGGCCGCAATTTCGTCAAGACGATGATGGCGCTTTCCGACCGCGTGGCCGACGGCAACGACGCATTGGACGAGGTGACGGTCGTCGACGACCAGTTCGGCCGTCTCACGTTCACCGATGATATGGCGAAGGCGATCTTCTTCCTGCTTGACTCGGACGCACCGTATGGCACCTACAACCTGACCGGCTCGGGAGAGAGCGTGAGCTGGGCGCAAATCGCGAAGGACGTGTTCGCCGAGACGAACGACAACGGCGAGCATGTGCGGCCGATCAGCACCGAGGAGTACTTCGCGCATGCGAAGGCCCCGGTGAGCCCCCGCCCGACCTACAGCACATTGGACCTTGCAAAGATCGAGGACGCGGGCTTCGAGACGACGGATTGGCGGCAGTCGTTGCACGCCTATGTGGCCGCGGCGAAGCGGTGAAAGGGGACAGGCATGAAAGGCATCATCCTCGCCGGCGGCTCCGGCACGCGCCTCTATCCGCTGACGACCGTCACGTCGAAACAACTGCTGCCGGTCTATGACAAGCCGATGATCTTCTATCCGCTGAGCACATTGATGCTCGCCGGCATCCGTGACATCCTCATCATCTCGACGCCGAAGGACCTGCCCAATTTCGAGCGTCTCCTCGGCGACGGATCGCAATACGGCGTCTCATTGCAATACAAGGTGCAGCCGAGCCCAGATGGCCTTGCGCAGGCGTTCCTGCTCGGTGAGGAGTTCATCGACGGTGACGCATGCGCGCTCGTGCTCGGCGACAACATCTTCTACGGCAACGGTCTGGGGCGGCAATTGCGGCGTGCGGCGACGCTCGACCACGGCGCGACCGTGTTCGGATATTATGTGGACGATCCGGAACGCTACGGTGTCGTCGAATTCGATGACGACAACAAAGCCGTGAGCATCGTCGAGAAACCGGAACATCCGGCTTCGAACTATGCGGTGACCGGCCTGTATTTCTACGACGAACGTGTCGTCGAATTCGCGAAGCGCGTCACGCCGTCCCCACGTGGAGAACTTGAGATCACCGACCTCAACCGCATGTATCTTGACGATGGCAGCCTGCATGTGCAGACCCTCGGCCGCGGATATGCATGGCTCGACACCGGCACGATGGACAGCCTGTTCGAAGCGGGCGAATTCGTACGAACAATCCAACGTGCGCAGAACATGCCGATCTCGGTCATCGAGGAAATCGCATACGAAAACAGCTGGATCACGAAGGAACAACTCGTCGAAGCCGGGCGTAAATACGGCAAAAGCCCTTACGGCAGGCATCTGCTCGACGTGGCCGACAACAAGATCAAGGTCGGACACGACGACTGAGTGGATTCGGTGAATGCCACGTCTGAATTCGCAGTGCGTGGCTACAATGGCATACCGGCATGAGCACGCATCTCCATGTGAGCGTCCATGCCGGTACCGCTGTCTATGGGGCCAATCATGGATGGCATGATGGATGGCCCAAACTTCGAACCTGAAGAATACGGTTGAGAGGAATCGCTATGCCGACACATGACGATGACGAGCATATGGACGAGCATGTCAATGAGGCCGCACAGGATGGTGCAGCGGTGAATGATGCCGGCACCGATACGGTAGACGGATCGCAAAGCCCCGTGGCACAGTCCCAGGCGGTTGATGCCGCCGACGCAGATGAGACCGAGGCGGCCGATGAGACAGACAAGCCGGTGTGGTACCGGCGCATCCGTTGGTGGGGATGGATCCTCATCGCGATCGCGGCGGTCATTGTTGTGTTCTTCGGCGCGGTCGGCACGCAGGCGCTCCTCGTCAAGCAACATGAGGAAGCGGCAATCGCCGTCGTCAAGGACGCCGTCAAACAGAACCGGCTCAACGACCTCGATGGTGTCATCGCCGATGTGCAGAAGGAGACTCGCGCGGCGAAAGACATCACGAACGGCGGCTTGTGGTCGTTCACCGAGAAGATTCCCGGCATCAAAGGCAGCATGCGCGTCGTGCGGATGATGACGGACGTCGTCGACGATATGGCACAGGACACGGCACCGAAATACGCGGACGCGGTCAAACAGATCGACGTCAAATCAATCTACAAAGACGGGCACGTCAATGCCGAACCGATTCTGAAAGCGCTCCCGGAACTCGAGACGGCGGCACGGTCGCTGCAGCGGAACACCGAGGCGTTCGACAAAATCCCGGTGCCACGTATAGGCATCGTTGCGGATACGCTCATTGACAGCCGTACACAGCTCGATGCAATCAACATGTACGTGCAGGATGGGACGTTCGAATACGCTCCGAAACTCCCTGAATGGCTTGGATATAAAGGCAAGCAGACCTATGCGGTGCTTGCGACGACGCCAGCGGAGATGCGCGGCGGCGGCGGCCTTATCGGCGCCGTTGGCACGGTGACAATCACTGACGGCGCAATAAAGATCGGGGACTTCGTCAACAACCTCAAATTCGGCGGCAAGGATATCACCGCGACGAATGTGACGACGGACGAATGGCTGCTCTACCAGCAGCAAGGCCCCCTGCATCTGAGCTATGATGTGCGCGATATAGCGAATTCGCCGGACAACGCCCACGCCGCGGATATGTTCAAGGACATCTGGGAGCGGACGGAAACCGGCAAGGACACCGAACTCAACGGCGTCGTATTCGCAGACCCCCTCGTCGTACAGGCACTCGTGAGGGTGCTCGGTGACGTGACGTTGCCCGACGGCACCGTGTTGAACGGCTCGAACACGGCGGACTTCCTGATCAACACCGCATACAGGGAATACGATTACCGGGAGACCGACGCGATGTTCAGCACCGTCGCGGAAGCCTGTGTGAAGCGCCTCATGGGTGATCTGCAGAAAGGCAAGATCGTGAGCCTCGCGTCACAGATGATAGAACTCGGAAAGAACCGTCATCTGTCCGTGTACTCCTTCGACCCCACACTCGAAAAACTGTTCAGCGATATGGAACTGACATCCACACTTCCTATCGACGAGACCGAACCGGAAGTCGGCATCTATTTCACCGAGAACAATCCTTCGAAGATGGGCTGGTATCTCAAGCGGTCCACAACAATCACACAGCTCGACTGCGGCGAACAGGGACCTGCGAAATACCATGTGACGTACACAATCAAGAACACGATGACGAAAGAGGAATCGATGACATTGCCGGAATATCTCACCGGCATGTCATACGCACAAAGCAAAGGCGCAGGCATGGAACGGATCGTCTTCATGCCACCGGCGGGAGGTGCGATAAGCAACTTCGAAGTCACCGGCAACAGCGGGACGCCGGTCGCCGATTCGCTCAACTCTAGGCTCATCTACACGACGCTGACGCAGGTGCAGCCGGAAAGTGAAGTCACGTATTCGTTCGATGTGACGGTCTCTCCGTACGCGATGCAGAAACTCGGCATTGACGAGACACCGACGACATCGGAGAAACCGTCCGTCACGTATACGAAACTGTGTCGCGTCGAATGAGTGATGCGATGCGCGCATCATGACAGGCGTGGGGGTGGCACGGCATATGCTGTGCCACCCCCACGCCTTTGCATTCAGTATTGCGGTAGGTACGACGGATACATATTGGATAATGAGGAAGCGGTCGCCGTGCGACACTTCGGATTTTGAAAAATCGACGGTAAAATATATAGTTAAAGGGCAAACAGTCAAAATCTCGACGTAAGGAAGTTTGAATATGTCGGTTTTACAAGGTTTTGAGCCGGTCAATCCCTCTGCGACTGTTGGTAAGTGCGTGCTGACGGTGACGCCACGATACGCGCGCTTCAACAAGAACACGGTGGAGGAATTGGGCGCCCCGCGCTATGTGCAGATCCTGACGAACCCCCATACCAAGCAGATCGCCATCCGCGAATGCAATGAATCGGATGTCAACGCCATTGAATTCGTGAAACCCACCCGTACGACGGCTTCCGTCACGCTCAATTTGCCGGTTGTGCTCAACGCCATCCTCAAGTTCTTCGATTTCCCGGAGGTCGAGGATGACGAGGTCGCGTTCGCGCAGCTCAAGGGAACACCGTTCCCGGATGACAAGACGATCATCTTCGATGTGAACGATTGTAGGCAGGGCGTCATGAAGAAGCGTGGCCGCAAGAAGGGCGTCGACTACAGCGCGTCCAGCCGCAAGGCCACCAGCACGGCCGAACATGCCGAGTGACCCGTTCCCCTATGGGTGACATGAACCGTACCGTGCGTTGATACGCGCATGGATTGAGCAGACGGGACACAGGCCGCGAATATACGGTGAGGGCTCCAATGGATTGCCATTGGAGCCCTCACCGTATATCTATCGGAATCGGATTGCCGATATGGTGTGCGGTACTGAGCGGTACCGCACACCACCGCCGATCAGTACCAGTGGTTCGCCTGCCAGAAGCTGTACGCACCCTGAACCGAGCCGTAGCGGCTCTTGCAGTAATCCCAGAACCACTTGAGCTGCGTCTGGTAGTTCGTCGCCCAATCCGCACCGTGCGACGCCATCTTGCTGCCCGGGAGCGCCTGCGGAAGGCCGTATGCGCCCGAACCCGGATTCGTCGCGGAGACGGACCATCCGGACTCATGGGAGATGATGTAGACGGTCGCCGTGAAGTCGGCTTCCGTGCCACCGTTCGCGAGCAGATAGTCGTGCGCCCACTGCTGCATTTCGCCGACCGGTGCCGTCGTGCCGACGTTGTTGCTCGCGGACTGCGCGTTGTTGTTCGCATTCGAGTTCGACGAAGACGAATTGTTCGACGTGTCCGTCGTCGTCTGCGGTTGCTGTTCCGCGGTGCCGACGAGGATGACCTTCTCGACGGGGGCCTTCTTGACCCACGAAGCGAACGTGTTCGACGAGATGATCTTGTCACCGCTGCGTTCGACGAGGTTCGTCTTCTCGAGGATGCCTTCCTGGCCTTCCGTCTCGACTTTCTCGGTGCCCTTCGGCAGCGACGACGTCTCCTTCTTGACGGTGTTGAACGGAATCTTCGATTCCTCGGTCTCCATCTTCGCACCCGCACGGCTGATCGTGATCGTCGTCGATTCGTCGACCTTCGTCTTGAGCGACGGTTCGACGGTATCGCCGCTCTCAAGCGTGATGTCACCGGCGTCGAGGACCGACTTCACATCGGTGAAGTTCGTGCCAAGCACGGTGCGCGTCTTGCCATTGATCGTGACGTTCACATATGTCGGCTCGCCTTCGAGCGCGTCACGTGCGTTGCCGCGCGACGCCGCATGCGCGTCGGAAATCGAATATGCGGTCGGTTCGGCGGTAGGTGCGGCATTGGCATGAGAATAGATGCTGCGTGTGGCCGCACCTCCAGCCACGACCAGACCCACGACTGCGACCACGGAGGCGATGCGAATCCACTGCCTTTTCGTAAGCGATCGAAGCGTTGGTTGGTCTGCTTTATGATGGGTAGCCATTGTGCTCCTAAACGTACGTCCAATAATCCTCGGCGGTATGGGATCCCTCGACTCAGGGAGGGCGGCGGTGCGCGCGGCCGTTCGAGGTCGCCGCCGGAATGCACACTGCGCAACATTATAGCTCACGCACTGCGGATCGGTCCGTCGATTCCCATATCTTCACACTTCATACATCCGTGTCCATATATGGATGATTGGGGTGTGCCACGGTGCAGGAAGCGCGGCAGAACGACGACGTCCGCCTCGGCGTCATGTCGGGCGGACGTTGTCGGACTGCCTGTGGAAAACGTTGGGGTTACTTGTCTTCGTTCTCCTCGAGGACCTCATGCGGATCCTCATGGTTCTTCTCGGCTTCGGCGAGCGCGGCCTGCACGTCAAGCTTCTTCGCCTGCTCGATGATATCGTCGAGGTCCGGGGCGCGCAGTGCACCCGGCTCCTGGTAGATGATGTGGCCTTCCTTGACGATCATGAGTGTCGGCACCGCCTGGACGTCCGCCTGCGCGGCGAGGTCCTGGTTCTTGTCGATGTCGATCTTGCCGAAGAAGACATCCGGATTCGCTTCGCTCGCCTTTTCGAAAATCGGGCCGAAGGCGCGGCACGGGCCGCACCAAGTGGCGTGGAAGTCGAAGAGTGCGAGTGTATGGTCCTTGACGGCCTGCGGGAAGGTCTCCGTTGTGATTTCCTGAACTGCCATGGTGGTCTCCTTAATGACGTTCGTGATCGGATGCGTTGTTTGGAACAACCGCATTCCTTCCCTAACATTCCACGAATCACCTTGGCGGAGTCTGAATAAGCCGAAAGGGGAATCTGCTGGGGTCGGCCGCGTCACCGTGCTTGGCGTCCGCGCGGTGGGTGGGAGGTTGTGCAGGCCGGGCCTGCGGATTGGGACGCTGTGGGTGGTTTGCGGGTGGGGGTGCAGATGGGGCCTGCGGAGTGGGATGCTGTGGGTGGTTTGGTAGGCCGGCTCTGCGGATTGGGACGCAAACGGGGTGGTTTGCGGGTGGGATTGCAGATGGGTTCTGCGGAATAGGACGCTACGGGTAGGTTGGCGGGACGTAGCTGCTAAGTGGGACGCGAACGGGATGGTTTGCGGGTGGGGTTGTAGGTGGGGTCTGCGGCGTGGGATGCTGTGGGTGGTTTGGTAGGCCGGGTCTGCGGAGTGGGACGCGAACGGGGTGGTTTGTGGGTGGGTTGGTAGGCCGGCTCTGCGGAGTGGGACGCTGTGGTGTGCGTCCGACACGCCGCTTTCCTTCGGGACGTGGCGCATCGATAATGGGTACATGCCAGTTCTGAATGATGAAGTGCCGGACGACGACGATTACGATGCGGGGCGCCGCCGTGGCGAATTCGACCACATCACACCTGAGGACTTCACACGTGCGCGCGGTTCGGGGCGCGTGACGCCTCCCGGTTGGGTCGACGAACGCGAACTCGCGCGTGTGCGCAGGGAGATGCCGGTCGCGTACGTCGAGGTCGTCCCCGTACGCGTCGACGATTTCGGCCGTGTCACGCAGATCGGTTCGCTGCTGCGCGTTTCCGACAGCGGCATGATCGTCGAACGCACGCTCATCGCGGGCCGTGTGCTCTACCATGAGACGATCCGCGAGGCAATCGCACGCAACATCGCGAAGGACCTCGGGGACATCGCGCTTCCGGTGCTGCCGCAGGGGCTCACGCCGTTCACGGTCGCCGAGTTCTTCCCGACGCCGGGTGTCTCGCCGTACCATGACGAACGGCAGCATGCGATCGCGCTGTGCTACATCGTGCCGATCGCAGGCGATTGCAAGCCGCAGGACGAGACGCTCGACGTCGAATGGGTCGATCCACGCTCCGCGTCGTTCGATGAATTCCTCGGACAGATGAGTGACGGACACGACTATATTGTGCGACAGGCGCTCGCGTGGACGGGACTGTGAACACAGGCGGAAGAGCGCACACAGGGTACACGGAAGAACACGGATGGACAAGGAGCACAAGCCGATGACGTTGACGATCGAGAACCACATCTACCGCGATGGGGAAGGGATCCCGCTCATCCTGGTCCACGGATTCCCGGTGGACCACAGGATGTGGGACCGCTGCGCGACGGCGCTTATGGAGACGACCGACGCGCAGGAGCTCACACAGTTCCCGATCTGGGCGCCGGACATGCCAGGCGCGGGCGCATCGCCCGTGCCGAGCGAAGCGGCAAGCGGGACACTCGCCGAGGACGGCACGTATCCGCAAGGTCTTGACCTCATCGCTGACGCCTACGTCGAGCTGCTGCACGCGGCAGGCTACGGACAGGCCATCTGGGCGGGATTGTCGATGGGCGGTTACGTCGTGCTCGACATCCAACGCCGCCATCCCGAAGCGGTCGCCGGCATCGCGTTGCTCGACACGAAAGGCGACGCCGACAGCGAAGCGTCACGCGACAACCGTGTGCGCATCGCTCGCACATGCGTCGAACGGCACACGACCGACCCCGTCATGTTCTTCGTCGACGTGCAACCGGGGGATTCGAGCGTCAAGCAATCGTCCGCGTACATCGAACAGTTCGGCACATGGATCCGCGAACAGCAGCCCGCGGGCATCGCATGGCGCGAACGGATGGCGGGGGGAAGGCCCGACCTCAACGACCAGTTCGCGCGCATCACCGCACCTGCGGCCGTCATATGCGGTACGAACGATCCGTCGAGCAGCCCAACGGTCATGGAACCGATCGCACAACAGATGACACAAACAGACGTCGCGTTCACGGCGATCGAGGATTGCGGGCACTTCAGCGCGTGGGAACGTCCGCAGATCGTAGCGGACGCGCTCCTCGACCTCGTTTCGCGTGTGCCGCGTGCGATTGGCGGCGTACGCTGAGGACGACGGACGTATCGCGCAACGCGTAGCCGGTGTGGCGGCGTCATGCGACACCGTGCCCTACAGTGGAGGGGACGGTGTCGCGGACGGCGCGGCCGGGAATGGACGGTCACACCGTCCGCGGGACCTAGGAGATGATACCGATGTTCTCATCGCTCGCGCTCACGCAGGTGCTGCCGTATCTGCCGCTCGCACAAGGCGACATCGACTACGGCGTGGACCGCCGCGCCGACCCGAGGCTCATCGGGAACGTCCTACGTGAAGCCGGCACGAGCGTCGTGCTCACGCGCGCGGGGCTCCTCGCCGTGCCGTTCGGGCAGTGCGCGCTTGTGCGGCAGTCGGCCGCGCATATGCGTCTCGCGACACTGCCCGGCGCATACGTCGCGGACGCGCTCCCGCACCATCCGGAAGTCAAGGCGATCTACCTCGGCGCGTATCACGGCGCGCAGTCGCAGCATGTCGTCGCGCTCGACGTGAGCGACGTCGTCGTGGACCCCGTCGGCGGCGACGATGCGCGGCGCGTCGACGACGCGTTCGACGAAGCCGACACCGCACACGATGTGCACGACAGCATATTCGCGTCCGCCGTCGCACGATTCGATTGGGTCGACTTGCGCGGCTTCGCGCCACGCGCGTCGGCACGTGAGATCGGACAGGCGACGACGATGCTCGCATTGTCGAACTGGTACGCATACCAACGCCACTGCCCACACTGCGGATATCCGGTCGAGCAGGCGATGAGCGGATGGGCGCAGCGGTGCACAAACGCGGAGGACGACTTCCGTGTGCTGTTCCCACGCGTCGAACCGGCCGTCATCATGACGGTCGTCGATGCGCAGGACCGGCTGCTCATCCAGCACAACAGAGCGTGGAAGAACCCGTTGATGTACTCGGTATCGGCCGGATTCGTCGAAGCGGGGGAGAACCTCGAACATGCATGCCGGCGTGAGACCTTCGAGGAAACGGGCGTGCGTGTCGGCGAAGTCAAATACCTCGGCTCGCAACCATGGCCGTACAAGATCTCACTGATGATGGGATTCAAAGGGCAGGCGCTCAACACAGACGTGCACGTGGACGGCGAGGAAGTCTCCGACGCGCGGTGGGTCACGAGGGACGAATACACCGAACTGCTCGTGACCGGCCAGATCGAAGTCCCCGGCAAAGCGACGATCGCGCGCGTCATGATCGAGGAATGGTACGGTCGCGAGATCTGAACGTCGGCGCCCAACAACACACGTACAGGAACACATAGGAACGAAAAACACATAGGAACGAAAGAAGGACGACATGGCACAGGAACAGGCGGACAGGCTCGACATCCCGAAGCACCTGCAGTATTCGGAGGACCACGTGTGGGTCGATGACTCGGTCGAACCGGCCGTCATCGGCATAACCGAATACGCGGCGGAACGCATGGGCGACATCGTCTTCGTCGACCTGCCGCAAGTGGACACACATATCGAAGCGGGCGACGAACTCGTGCAGCTCGAATCGGCGAAAGCGGTCGAACCGGTCATCAGCCCCGTCGCGGGGACGGTCAAATACGTCAACCGCGAAGCCGAGGACGACGCGGCGATCATCAACGACGACCCCTACGGCGAGGGATGGCTCGTCAAGATCGAACTCGACGACGACATGCCCGAACTGCTCAGCGCGGAAGAATACGCGGCCATCATCACGAAGTGACACGGCGCGCCGCGTGGCGCATATGTGCACCACGCGGCGCTCGCCGACCCCCACGGGAGGGACCCGTGAAACATACGTGGAACATGACGGATACGGAAACGAAGGAACCTGACATGAGCGACCCCCAGTCATCGGAACGGCGGCTGCGGACGACGAAACGACTGCTCGACCGCGCACTCGACGAAATCGAGCAGCAGGGGCGCGCCGCACGCCGCGTGAGCAGTTCGCGCGCGACGGACGCCGAGATCGTCGAGGATCCGGAGGCGCTCAGGGCGCAGACGAACGAGGACAACGGCGACGGCATCGGCGCGGCGGCCGCCGTCGCGTTGCGCACGACGTCCGCGGCGACCGCGGCGGACGACATGCCGACGGTCGCCGTACCGCTCGGCGAGATCGCGACGGGCGTGCCACGTCGGCGTTTCGTACGCAAACGTCGCCTGCGCGTCGCGAATCCGGTCAAGACGATTGTCAGGAAGGCGGTCATCGCGCTCTTCGGCGTGTGGATCAAGGTCTCGACGTCGCTCGTGCGGCGGCTCAACTGGTTCCCGAGCGTCAAAACGTATGTCGGATACGGCACCGAGGAATACTCGCGCCTCGTATGCCGCACGATCTATGCGCCGACGCGCGCGAAACCGCACACGCCGATGCGCGGCATCCACGCGATGCTCGAAGTGCCGGCCGCGCATGAGCGTGTGCGCATCGACATCGATGATGTGCCGCTCAAGACCGTGCAGGTCGGCACGATGGAAGTCTATGATCCGATCGATTCGACGCGCAACCAGACAATGGACTATTCGATGTCCGACTCGGCCGGATACCTCGACCTGCTCGCCGAACACCGCCTGCAGCCGGGCATCCACACGATAAGCTGCACGGTGCCGCGGCGTCCACCCGTCAAGGCGGAACTGTTCACGATCCCGAGCGACACGAACGTGGGCGTCATTTCGGACGTCGACGACACGATCATGGTCACGCAGGTGCCGACGTTGTGGAAGGCCGTCTACAACATGATGCTGCTGTCGCCGCACAAGCGCGCGTCCGTGCCGGGCATGGCCGTCATGTACAACAAGATCCGCGCGATGTTCCCGAACGCGCCGTTCTTCTACCTGTCGACGTCGCCGTGGAACGTCGAAAGCCAGATCCGCGGGTTCATCACCGACTACGGGTTCCCGGACGGCCCGCTCCTGTTGCGCGACCTCGACCCAAGGCCGAAGACCTTCGTGCCGTCCGGCGTGCAGCACAAGCTCGAATACGCCGAACAGCTCATGGAGGACTTCCCGGACATGAAGTTCATCCTGCTCGGTGACGACGGGCAGAAGGATCCGACGACGTATGCGCAGATTGTCAAGCGGTATCCGGGACGTGTGCTCGCGATCGGCATCCGGCAGCTGTCGCCGCGTGAAGCGGGCGGCGGCCTCGTGCCGATGTCCGGATTCGCGACGACGCAACCGGTTCCCGACACCGATGTGCCGGTGTTCACCGGCGCGACCGGCGCGAACATGATGAAGACGATGCTGCCCTACCTTGAGCAGTTCCGCTGAGCGGGTGCGCAGGAACCGGCACGGACAGCGAAGGGGGGATGGCGGGTGCGTGCGTATAATCGGCGCATGACCAACGAGCACAACGAACAGGCGGATATGCGGCCGCCGCACGCCGCGTGCATCGCAAGCGAGCGCCGTTTCCATGATGACGTCTTTGACGACCCCTACGAGTGGATGCGCGACAAGGAATCCCCGCAGCTGCAACGGTATGTGCGCGAGGAGAACGATTATACGGCTGCGCGCATGGCGCATCTCGAACCATTGCGCGAGCGCCTGTTCGAGGAGTTCCGTTCGCATGTGCAGGAGACGGACATGTCGGTGCCGACGCGCATGGACGGCTACTGGTATTACGCGCGCACGCAGGAGGGCAAGCAGTACGCGGTGCAATGCCGTATTCCGGTGACCGATGAGGATGATTGGAATCCGCCGCTCATCGATGCGCAGCAGGAGCCGGGGACGCTTGACGGCGAGCAGATCGTCCTTGACGCGAACATCGAGGCGCAAGGCCATGAGTTCTACCGCGTCGGCGGCATGGACATCAGCAAGGACGGCCGGTGGATGCTGCTCGGCGTCGACACGAACGGTGACGAGCGCTATGATTTCACGATTCGCGAGATCGCGACGGGACATGAGCTGCCCGAACGTTTCGAAGGCATCGCGGCGGCGTGTTTCACGCCCGACGCGCGCTATGTGTTCTACACGGTCCTCGATGACGCGCAGCGTCCGTGGCTCATCCGCAGGCATAAGGTCGGCACCGACGTGTCCGATGACGTGGACGTCTACCGTGAGGAGGATGAGCGGTTCTGGGCCGGCATTGGTGTGTCCTTCGATGAACGCCATCTCGTGATCGGGACCGGGTCGAAGACGACGAGTGAGGTCCTCATGCTGCCGGTGAGTGACCCGGAAGGTGAGTTCACGCCGTTCATCCCGCGTGAGGAAGGCGTCGAATACGATGTGAGTTTCGCGACGTTCGAAGGCGCAGATGAGCATGGTGAGGATGTGCCCGTCGCCGTCGTCTACCATAACGCGACGAATCCGAACTTCGAGATCGATGTCATCGATATGCGTGGTGTGGAGCCGCCGTTTGCGCCGTATGCGTTCGGTGACGGCCAGATGATCGCGTGCGGTTCGCCGTACGGTTGCGAGCTCGGTGATGCCGTCGTCGAGGGCGCTTGGTCGATGCCTGTCGGCACGCCGTTCGACGATCCGCGCAATCCCGCGTTGCTGCGCGGCGCGCGGGGCCTCGTCATCGAAGGCATCGCGCTGCACCGCCATTTCGTCGCGTTGTCCTACCGAGCCGATGGCCTGCCGCGCCTCGCCGTCATGGGCAAGGCCGCGGCCGCAGAGGATTTCCTCGATGGCAGCCCGTGGCGTTTCGAGGCGGTCACGCCGCCCGCGCTCGAAGGCGATTGGAAGCCCGAGGATGTGCCGATGCCGGCATTGGATGGTTTCGACGGGGCCGCCGGACGCCTGTATTCGATCGGCACGGCCGGCAACCCGTCCTATGACGCGCCGCGCATGCGCTACATGTTCACGAGCTATACACGGCCGGGCGAGCTGCATGAGCTCGACACGCGCGACGGCACCGACGTCTTGCTCAAAGAGGCGACCGTGCTCGGCGGCTATGATGCGCGCGAGTACGCCGAACGCCGGATATGGGTCGAGGCGCGCGACGGCGAACGCATCCCCGTGTCGCTCGTTTGGCGCCGTGGCGCGGCGTGTGCGCATATGCCGATGTTCATCATCGGCTACGGCGCCTATGAGATCAGTTCCGATCCGGGGTTCTCGATCGCGCGCCTGAGCCTGCTCGACCGCGGTGTGCTCTATGCGGTGCCGCATGTGCGCGGCGGCGGTGAGATGGGACGCGCATGGTATGAGAACGGCCGCAGGATGCATAAGAAACACACGTTCGAGGATTTCGTCGATGTGACGGCCGCGCTGCAGGACTGCGGCCTCGCCGATCCGGCGCGCACGGTCGCGAACGGCGGTTCGGCGGGCGGCCTACTCATGGGCGCCGTCGCGAACATGGCGCCCGAACGGTATGCGGGCATCGAGGCGGACGTGCCGTTCGTCGACGCGCTCACGACGATGCTCGATCCGTCGCTGCCGCTCACCGTGACCGAATGGGACGAGTGGGGCGACCCGCTGCATGACGTGCAGGCGTACCGGTACATGCGCGACTATTCGCCGTATGAGAACGCGCCGATGCCCGAGCCGGCCGCCGATGGCGCGGTGCACGCGGTGTGGCGCGACGGTGAGGCGGTCGAACACTATCCGAGGATCTTCGTGACGACGTCGATGAACGATACGCGTGTGCTCGTCGTCGAACCGCTCAAATGGGTCGCGCGCCTCCAGGCGGCGGGACTTGACGCGCTCATCAAGATCGAGGTAGAGGCCGGTCATGGCGGCGGCACCGGGCGCTACAAGCAGTGGCGTGACGTGTGCTATGAGAACGCGTGGTGCCTTGAGGCGATGGGTGCTGAGGTGCTCATTGCCTCAAGGCACGGTAGGTGGATATAGGCGGATGCGGTAGGTGATTGTCCAAGAAATGAACGGTGGTGTATGCGTCGGCGCGCCGCGCGTGTACGCTCGCATGTCATGAGCGAACACAAGCAGTACACAATCGCCGTCATCCCAGGTGACGGCATCGGCAAGGAAGTCACCCCGTGGGCACAGCAGGCGTTGGAGAAGGCGGCTGCCGGCGAAGCGGCATTCACGTATACGAATTTCGATCTGGGCGCCGAACGCTATCTGCGCGACGGTGAGATCCTCCCGGACGAGGACCTCGAAGCGATCAAGCGCACCGACGCGATCCTGCTCGGCGCGGTCGGCGACCCGCGCGTCAAGGCGGGCGTCCTCGAACGCGGCCTGCTGCTCAAACTGCGCTTCGCGCTCGACCAGTATGTGAACCTGCGTCCGTCGAAGCTCTACAAGGGCGTCACGTCGCCGCTCGCCGAGCCGGGTGAGATCGATTTCGTCGTCGTGCGCGAAGGCACGGAAGGCCTGTATTGCGGCGCGGGCGGCGCGATCCGCAAAGGCACCGAGCATGAAGTGGCGACCGAGGTCTCGATCAACACGGCGTACGGCGTCGAACGTGTCGTCCGTTACGCGTTCGAGCTCGCGATGAAGCGTCGCAAGCATGTGACGCTCGTGCACAAGAAGAACGTGCTCGTCAATGCGGGCGACATGTGGCAGCGCATCGTCGACAAGGTCGGCGAGGAGTATCCGGAAGTCACGCACGACTACAACCACATCGACGCGGCGACGATCTACCTCGTCAACGACCCGCAGCGTTTCGACGTCATCCTCACCGACAACCTCTTCGGCGACATCCTCACCGACGAAGCGGGCGCGGTCGTCGGCGGCGTCGGCTATTCGGCGTCCGGCTGCATCAACGCGATCAACGAGTATCCGTCGATGTTCGAACCGATCCACGGTTCCGCCCCGGACATCGCCGGACAGGGCATCGCGAACCCGACGGCCGCGATCCTGTCCGCCGCGATGCTGCTGCGCCACCTCGGCTTCGACGACGCGGCCGCGAAGATCGACGCGGCCGTCGAAGCGGACATCGAGGAACTCGGCTCGACGACGCGCACGACCGACGAAGTCGGCCGCGACATCCTCGCACGCATCTGACATTGGTGTGCGGCGCAGCGTGCGCCGCACACCACACGAACGCCCTCATCTGCACTCGGCTGTAGAATCGGGCATCGTATGTGCAACGAACCGTTCCATACGGTTCCCATAACGAACCACGGCACGACCTTGTGCCGTACGAAAGAGGTAATCATGTGCTGCAACTGTGAAGAAGCATCGATGAACTACAGCAACGGCTTCCAGACCTACGCGCGTCCGACCTCGGGCCCGTACATCGCGACGACGCACGTCCCGACCGAATACGGCCCGGTCTACGTCGCGTGAGTGCGGCTGCACCGCATCGATAGCAGTACGACGGACGTTCGCACAACCGCGGACGTCCGTTTTTTCGTCCTGCGCGGCGATGCGGTGTGCACAATCGCGCAGGACGTGCGGTTTGTGGCGCGCTGTGCGCTGAACATCAGCATATGCACAGCGGATTGCCAACGTCGGCGCGGATAATGGACACCAGTACGGCGCGACGCGCGCGGGAAACCGCGGTCGCTGAGCCACACCGAGGAATCGAGGAACGATGACACAGCAGGAGATACCCATGAATCCACAAGAGGACGCGCGCGATGCGCAGACGTCCTCCGTCGACGACGCGCCGACGGTCACGGTCGAGGAGACGGACGTGACCAATCCCGTCACCGGTGACGCGGTCGGCGAAACGGACGTGTTCGTGGAACCGTCCACGGATACGGACGGAACGGACAACAAGGACGGAACGGACAGCGCGGCGCGCAGCACGGACGAAACGGTGACCGAGGTCTTCTCGACAGGGCAGCCGACGACGCAGCCTTCCGCGGCGCCGTTCACGACGACGGTCGATTCGACGGGCAATCCGTATATGACGACGGCGACGTCGAGCCCCTACGACCACGAGCAGCAGTACGCGCCGGATCATACGTTCGGAAAAGCGGGCGCACAGCAGTATGCGGCCGCGGCGCAAGCCGCGCCGACATACGCGGACGGCGGCGCGACGAACGCCGCGCAGCCACAGCAGCAGCCGACGTACACACCGCCGATGCAGCCGCAGACATACGCGACGCCCGCGCCGACGTACTACATCGCGCGCAACAAGATCCTCGCGGGTGTGCTCGCGCTGTTCTTCGGCATGTTCGGCATCCACAACTTCTATCTGGGCTACACCGGCCGCGCGGTCGCGCAGTTGCTTCTCTCGCTCCTCGGATGGGTCGTGTTCGGGCTGGGTCCGCTCGCCGCGCTCGTGTGGTCGTGGGTCGAAGCGGTGCGCATCCTCACATCCGACTACGGCACACCCGAACACCGCGACGCGCGCGGCGTCGAACTGATGGACTGACGATCGGTCGACCGAACCGATGGAAGCGCGCTCAGGTTCCGTCAAAGTGCCCGGCGGCAAGCTCGTCCGTGTGACGCTTGCCGCCGGCGCGCGCCTTGACGGCGATTTCTTCGCGGACGGCGATGCGCGCGGCATCATATCGTCGATCGAGACGATCATCGATGCGCGCGCGCCGCTCCTCGACGACATCGTTGGCGCTGCCGGACGCGGTATCGAAGAAGATATCGACATTGACGGTGCCGACGTTGGCATCGATGATGACGGTGACGCGCGCGTGCGCGCGGTCGGACAGTGGTACCGGGAGACGGCGCGGCAGATCGATGGCGTACTCGGCGGACGTCTCATAGGAGCGAGCGCCGACGCGATCGCGCGCGCGGCGATGCGCGCGACGGCGGCGGACAGTGACGCGGTGCGCGCGTTCGAGGCATACCATGCCGCGCGTGTGCGGCGTTCGTGGAACGCGGCGCAACGCGCGGGCGGCGCGGCGCCCCGCGTGATCGACGATGATGAGATCGGCGCACGGTGGGCGGCGCTGCGGCCGCGCGTCATCGTCGATGTACCACGGATGCCCCAAGCGCAGATGGACATCGAGGCATTGTGGTCGCGGCAGGTCGCCGGTGGCGCGCGCGGCGCGACGCTGCGCATATGGGATTGGGCGGCGCCGGCCGTCGTCTGCGGCAGATACCAATCGATTGAGGACGAAGTGGACGTCGCGGCGGCGCGTGTGCGCGGCGTGCACATCGTGCGCCGCGCGACGGGCGGCGGCGCGATGTTCATCGAACCACAACACACGATCACGTATTCGCTGTATGCGCCGCTGTCGTTCGCTGATGGGCTCGACGCGGCGCAGACGTACCAGTTGTGCGACGCGTGGCTGCTTGCGGCGCTCGCGCGCTGCGGCGTGCGCGCGCATTTCGCGGGGCTCAACGACATCGCGGGCGCGCGCGGCAAAATCGGCGGCGCCGCGCAAATGCGCGTGCCGCCGCACAATGGTGGCCCCGGTTGCCTGTTGCACCATGTGACGCTCGCATACGCAATCGACGCGGACGCGATGGGCGACGTCCTCATCACCGATCCGGAGAAGATGTCGGACAAATCGGTCAAATCGGCGAAACGACGCGTCGAACCAATTGTCACGCAGACGACGATGTCGCGCGACGCGATCGTCGCGGTGATGGCGGCAACGGCGGCCGCCTTTGGCAGCGCCGCCGCGTAGTGCAGCTGTCTGCGGCGCACATATGGACGTAGTTGGCGGCGGTGCCGCAGTGTGCAGCCGTCTACTGTCGACTTGTGGACTGTGTTGGCGGCGGTGCCGCGAAGTACAGCTGTCTGCGGCGTACAGATGGACGTAGTTGGCGGCGGTGCCGCAGTGTGCGATTGGTGGTGGCGCGCTCGGGGCGGCGACGGTACAATGAACGATGGTGTGCGCGCGCACGGCCGTGTGAAACAAGGGTGAAACACGTGAAACGAGGTGGTCATGGCACCGAACGATACGTTCGAAGAGAACAATCCGCTGCTGCACACAGCATTGTTCAACCACGTCTCCGCGGAACAGGCGAAGGAACTGCTGCCGTCGTTGCACCATGAGACCGCGCACAAAGGCGCATGCATCTTCCGCGAAGGGGACACCGACCACAGGATGTACGTCATCGAATCGGGACGTGTCAAACTCACGCGGAAATCAGCGGACGACCGCGTACAGCTGCTCAGCATCCACACACGTGGCGAAGTGCTGGGTGAAATCCCCGTGTTCGATCCCGACGGAGGGCCGCGCACGGCGTCCGCGATCGCGATGATGAACGATACACGACTCGTATGGCTCGAACGTGACGCGCTCTTCCATTGGCTCGACAAATATCCGCGCGTCGCCGTCGACATGCTCCAGGTGCTCGCGCACCGCATGCGCGCGAACAACGAACGCATCGCCGACCTCGTGTTCATGGATGTGCCCGCGCGCCTCGCGAAGACGCTCCTCAACCTCGCGTCGCGATTCGGCAAACCGGTCGAAGCGGGACTGCAGGTGCCGCACGATTTGACCCAGGAGGAGATGGCGCAGCTCGTCGGATCGTCGAGGGAGACGGTCAACAAAGCGCTCATGGACTTCGCGAACCGCGGATGGATCGCGCGCGAAGGGCGCACGATCATCATCTACCAACCGGGAAAACTCATCCGCAGATCGCAACGATGAGCGCACAGCGTTGTGCGCGAACGCGTCGCTCGTCGTGCATACGGGCACCAATATGCGCGCACGGTACGCACAATGGCAAAGCGCTGTGAAAACCTTGTGAAACCACTGGACGCGTGTCGCACGACGCCCGCGGAACACATGAAAATCCAACGGATGCGACTCTGGACTCGGTAGAGCCGACCACATAGAATGGTGTGCATGCCGAAGAAGAAGAAAACCATGAGCGGAGTGCGCATGCTCGCGCTCGCGCTCGCGTTCATCACGCTGTGCGTCGCCGGTGGGGCGACGACGTGCCTGCTGTTCCTCCCTGCGGTCATGGGGGCGAACAATGTGGCGAGGGCGGTGTCGCCGTCGATGGAAGTCGAAGGGATCGACTTCGATGTGACGAACCTGCCGCAGAAATCGACGATGTACGCGAACGACGGCAAGACCGTCATTGCGGAATTCTACGCGCAGAACCGTGAAGTCGTACCACTCAAGGACATTTCGAAACCGATGATGCAGGCGGTCGTCGCACGAGAGGACAAGCGTTTCTGGGAACATTCGGGCGTCGACGTGCAAGGCGTCATGCGCGCGTTCGTGCAGACGTATATGAGGAAAGGCGACCAGCAGGGCGGATCGAGCCTCACGCAGCAGTACGTGAAGAACGTGCTCGCGACGAAGGCGCGCGAAAGCGACGATCCGATCGGCGAATACCACGCGACCGAGGACACGGTCGCGCGCAAACTGCGCGAGATGCTGCTCTCGGTGCAGATGGAGAAGAAATATTCGAAGCAGGAGATCCTCCAGGGATACCTGAACATCGCACAGTTCGGCTCGAACTCGCTCTACGGCGTGCAGGCGGCCGCGGAACGCTATTTCAACACGACCGCGGACAAGCTCAACGTCGTCCAGGCGGCGACGATCGCGATGATCACGAAGAACCCGTCGAAATACGATCCGTCGATCCCCGAGAACCAGGAGGAGGCGCAGAAGCAGCGCGACATCGTGCTCAAGCTCATGCTCGACCAGAAGTTCATCACGCAGCAGGAGTATGAGGACGCCATCAAGCAGCCGATCCAGGATACGCTCCACCTGACCGACGTGAGCCGCGGATGCATGGCAGCGAAGTACAACACCGGTTTCTTCTGCGATTACGTCGTGCACAAGATCGAGAACTCGCCGGAATTCGGCAAGACGGCCGAGGAACGCGAGAAACTGCTCCAGGAGGGCGGTCTCGAGATCGTCACGACGCTCGACCTCGACGCGAGCAACGCGATGATGGACACGGCGAACGAGACGATCCCGGCGAACGACCCTTCCGGCATGGAGATCGTCATGGCGTCCGTCAAGCCCGGCACGGGCGAAGTGCTCGGCTTCGGCCTCAACCGCGAATATGACGCGACCGACGCGGCCGCGACCGATCCGACGAAATCGTCGATGAACTACGCCGTCGATCAGGTCGATGGCGGTGGCCAGGGCTTCCCGATCGGCTCGTCGTGGAAGCCGATCAACCTCGTCGCGTGGATGCAGCAGGGACGGTCGATCAACGAGATGCTTGTCGCACCGACCGACTTCCTGACGAACCGCTTCAACTGCAACGGCTACGCGGGCGGCACCGACAACTGGCATGTGACGAACGCGTTGACGAACGGCACCGTCTCGCCGGAAAGCCCCTTCCTCGGCCTCGTGCACTCGCACAACACGACGATGGCGGCGATGGGCGCGCAGATCGGCCTGTGCGCGGTCGCCGACGCGGCGAAGGCCGTCGGCTACCACAACGCGAAGATCGGACAGGAGGACGTGTATTCGGACATCTCGATGCACCCGTCGCTCCTCATTGGCGGTACGACATCCGTGTCGCCGCTCACGATGGCGAACGTCTATGCGACGTACGCGGCGAACGGTGTGGAATGCACGCCGATCGCGATCAAGTCGGTCGAGAACACGGACGGCGAACAGCTCGACGTGCCGAAGGCGAACTGCCATCAGGCGGTCGACAAGGACATCATCCAGACGCTCGCGTACACGATGAACCAGGGCGTGACCCGTCCTGACGGCGTCGCGGGCGCGGCACAGCTCGCGAACAACCGCAAGACCTTCGCGAAGACCGGTACGAATGAGAACATGTACGTGACGACGGGCGGGTTCATCCCGAACCAGATCGCGACGTTCGTGCTCGTAGGCGACGTGCAGGACCCGATGAACCATCCGATCGAGAACATCGCGATCAACGGCCAATACCACGGCTACTGGGATGGTGCGACGATCGCCGCGCCTGCGTTCAGCAAGGCCGCGAGCAGATACGCGGAGACGAAGAACCTGCCGATCGACAACGACTACGGACAGCCGGTCGATAGATACATGAGGTCGGTCGGTGTGTCGGGCAGGTCGGGCACTTCGACGAACGGCACAACGAACGGCACAACGGGAACGCAGCAACAGAACACGCAGCAGAACACGACGACGCGGTAGCGTCCGCGGATGCCGGAACCGGCTGCAAACGCTTGAGGGGCGTCCTTCCACATTGCATGTGGAAGGACGCCCCTCAAGCGTTATGTGTATGTGCGCTCTCGAGCCGCTCCGCGCGCTACGCGTCGACGCCAACAGCCTCGGCGACGCTCGAGAACCCGTCGCGGCGCAGCAGTTCGGCAAGGCCGCGCTTGAGCACGGTGATCTGCTGCGGACCGCGGTACATGAGCGACGTGATGAACATGATGAGCGACGATCCGGCGCGGATCTTCTCATACGCCTGCTGCGGCGTGAAGACGCCGCCGACGCCGGCGATCGCGAAACGGTCGCCGTATTCGCGGTAGACGCGGCGGATGAGTTCGGTGCTTTCGACCGTGCATGGGCCGCCGGACAGTCCGCCGAGCCACGATCGCGGCACATCGAGGCCGGTGCGGTCCTTCTGCAGGTTCGCGATCGTCAAGCCCTGCACATTGTGTGCGGCGAGGACGTCGATGAGGTCGCGGAACTCCTCCCACGTCTTGTTGAGCGGCATCTTGACGAGCGTCGGCTGCGGGCGGTCGATCGTATCGAGCGCCGTGAACAGGCGGTCGAGCGCGTCCGGATCCTCATTGAACGGTTCGCCGACCGTCGTGTTCGGACATGAGATGTTCACTTCGACCATCGCCGTGCGCCCCGCGGCGCGGCGCATCGACACACAGTAGTCCTCGATGCCTTCGTCGAGGTCGCCGACGAGGTCGTCGTTCGTGCGCGCGATCGAAACGGACATCTGCATCGTGCGCGTGCGACGCCATGCGCTCTCCGTCTTCGCGATGATCTTGTCGGACCCCTCGTTCGCGAGTCCCACGTGCACCATCATCGAATCGTATTCGGGAAGACGGTGGAACCACGGGCGCGCGTTGCCCTTGCACGGACGCGCGGTCGTCGAACCGACCGTTTCGAATCCGAAACCGGCGTTGTCGAGGACGGTCGCCATCTCGCAATCCTTGTCAAGTCCAGCGGACAGACCGAAGGGATTCGCGAAATCGACTCCCATGACCGACGTTTCGAGAATCGGGTCGGTATAGTCGAGCATCTGACGCAGCAGCCACATGAGTGGGGGAATGTTGCGCGTGACCTTGCAGAAGTCGATCATCTGCGCGTGCGCTTTGTCGGGGGGATTGTTGAAGACGAAATGGGGTTTGATGATGTGTTTGTAGCTGAACGTGAACAAATCGGTCGTCGCCTTGTTGATCGCGTCACGCAGACTGTTGTCGGAAACGTAGGGCATTGCTCCATTGTGCCATGCGCGGTGCGAAGTCGCACGCGCGAACCGCGGGGGAAGTGTGAAAATGACGGCGTGCGCGCGGATACGGTAAAGTCGGGTGCAGACTGCACGTCGCAGCAACGGACGGGAGGCGGATATGACGGGTCGTGTATGCGTGGTCATGCCGACATACAACGAACGCGCGAACCTCGAACCGACACTCACCGGTGTGTTCGAGAAGAACCCGGCCGTCGATGTGCTCATCGTCGACGACAATTCACCGGATGGGACGGGGCGCCTCGCCGACGTCATCGCGAAAGCGACGCATATGACGCCTGGGCTGACCGTCGAGAAGAAGAGGAACGACATCGCGAGCGACGTGTCGTTCCACGAGGACGACGACGCGGCGCTGCTGTCGGATGCGAACGTGAGCACCGCGGACCTCAAAGTCGCGAACCGCATCAACGCGACGACGAACGGTTCGAAACTGCACGTGCTGCACCGCGCGGGCAAACTCGGGCTCGGATCGGCGTACATCGACGGGTTCAAATGGGCGCTCGCGCGCGGATACGACATCATTTGCGAAATGGACATGGATGGTTCGCACCGCCCCGACGACCTCCACCGCATCCTCCTGCGCATCCATGACGACGAACATGTCGACCTTGTGCTCGGTTCGCGCCGCGTTCCCGGTGGCATGACGGAGAACTGGCCGTGGTACCGCGACGTCATCTCACGTGCGGGGTCGTCGTATGCGCGGTTCATGCTCGGCCTCAAAGTGCGCGACATGACGAGCGGATTCCGCGCGTACCGCGCGCGCGTCCTGCGCAGAATCGACCTTGACGGCATCGACGACAACGGATATGTGTTCCAGATCGATATGACGAGGCGCGTCGTCGCGGCGGGCGGCGTCGTCGTCGAAGTGCCGATCGTGTTCCCGGAGCGCGCGCTCGGCGAATCGAAGATGGATGGTTCGATCGTGCGCGAAGCGATGCACAAAGTGACGCAGTGGGGCGTCGCGCGCATGCACAAGCGGATCCGCGACTCGCACGCGCGCGAACTTGAGCGTCGCGCGACGCGTAGGCAGATCACGGACGCACCCGACGACGTCTTCGCCGACGACCTCGAAGCGGAAGCGGAAGACGTCGACTGACGCGGCTGTGTAGTGTGCGCGGTTGTGCAGCTGGGGCGGCTGTCGGTGGAGGCGGTGCCGCAGGGGACAGCCGCGTACGGCGGTGTTTCGGCTGTTGGTTGCGGCGGTGCCGCGAAGGGCAGCCGTCTGCGGTGCGCGAATGGACGCAGTTGGCGGCGGTGCCGCAAGGATGAGCCGTTTGGGGTGTTGATATGGCTGTAGTTGGCGGCGGTGCCGCAGAGATGAGTCGTCTGTAGTTGAGTTGCGGCTGTGGTTGGCGGTGGTGCCGCAGGGGGCGACGGTTGTCGGGTTTTGTGCACTTCTGTGTGGAAAACACGCCGAAATGTTTGTTTCAAGTTGTCTGTTGAAAAGAAATGTGCGATAATGTTCGCATGATTTCCTCACAACGGCAACATCTGATTTTGAGCCGCTTGCGCACGCGCGGTGCGGTGCGTATCACGGCGCTCTCGAAGGAACTTGGTGTCTCGGCGATGACGATCCGCAGGGATATCGCCGACCTCGCGGACAAAGGTCTGCTCAAACGTGTGCACGGTGGCGCGGTCTCGACGAGCACGTTGCTGAGCGAGCCGCTGTTCTCGGTCAAGTCGCAGATGGACATCGGCCTCAAGGATGCGATCGCGCAACAGGCGGTCGATTACGTCTCGCCGGGTGATGTCATCGCGATCGGCGGTGGCACGACGGCCTATGTGTTCGCGCAGCATCTGCTCGAATCGCAGCGTTCGAACGGCATCACGATCCTGACGAATTCGATTCCCGTCGCCGAGCTCGTCCAAGCGCTCGAATCGAAGGATGTCGAGGTCATCGTGACCGGCGGGGTCATCACGCGTTCGAATTCGCTTGTCGGGCCGATCGCGGACAAGGTCATCGCGTCACTGCGTGTGAACACGGTATTCCTCGGCACGCATTCCGTGTCGATTCCGCGCGGCTTCCTCATGCCGAACTCGCTTGAGGCGGCGACCGACATGGCGATGATGGACATCGCCGACCGGACGATCATCCTGACCGACCATACGAAGTGGAGTAGCACGTCCCTTTCGCTGTTCGCACGCTTCGACCAGGTGGACACCGTCATCACCGATGACGGTCTCGACACCGATTCGGCAACAAAAACAAGGGATCTCGTCAAGGAGCTTGTGCTCGCACATGACAGGTCCGCAGAAGAGGAAAGTGAGTGACGACGATGTCGCAATACGCACAATACGAACCGGGCGTATACGCGAAGGAGCATATCCGCATCACGCCGACGACGCTCGCCGACGGCCGCGATTTCTTCTATCTCGATGACGAACCGGAGTTCGTGTCCGGCGAACGCACGAGGCAGCTTGAGGATCCGCGCGACCTGCCGTACCGTTTCGCGCCGCATATGAACGCCGACGGCGTCGAAGTGCGCTACGAGGCACCGCAGATGCGCCGCGACCCGCTCACCGGTGATTGGATCCCGATGGCGACCGCACGCATGAACCGCCCGATCACTGCGGGTGCGGGGGCGACGGCGAAAGGCAATCCGCTCGCCGCGCGCAAGCCGGGCGATCCGTACCAGGACGGCGAAGTGCCCGACACCGACTACGACGTCGTCATCTTCGAGAACCGGTTCCCGTCGATGGTGCAGGTCCCCGGCACGCCGAACGATGTGAGCTACGTGGACGGCAATCCGCTGTGGCAGGTGCGCCCCGCTGGCGGCCGTTGCGAGGTCATCTGCTTCGATCCGAACGAGCATGGGTTGCCGGCCGACCTTCCGGTGTCGCGGCTGCGCACCGTCGTCGAGGCGTGGGCGTTCCGCACGGCCGAACTGAGCGCCATCCCGGGCATCGAACAGATCTTCCCGTTCGAGAACCACGGTGAGGAGATCGGCGTCTCGCTCGCGCATCCGCACGGCCAGATCTATGCGTACCCGTTCATCGCACCGAAGCTCGAAACGGAACTCCAGCACACGCAGGCGTATTTCGAACGCACGGGCGGCAACCTGCTGCACGACCTGATGATGGCGGAGATCGACGCGGACGAACGCGTCGTCATGCGCAACCACAGCTGGGTCGCCTACGTGCCGGCCACGGCGCGCTGGCCGCTCGAAGTGCACGTCGCACCGCTGCGCGACGGCATCCTCACGCTCGACCAACTCGACGACGACGAACGCTGGGACCTCGCGCAGATGTATTCGACACTGCTCAAGCGCGGCAACCGCTTCTTCGACAAGGGCGACGGCAAGGGCATGGACCTGCCGTACATCGCCGCATGGCACCAGGCGCCCGTGCGCGACGCGCGCCGCGACCACTACCGCCTCAACCTGCAGTTCTTCTCGTTCCGCCGCGCGGCGAACAAGATCAAGTACCTCGCGGGTTCGGAATCGGGCATGGCCGCATGGGTGTCGGACACGACACCGGAACTCATCGCGGCGCGCTTCCACGAACTCGGGCCCGTCGACATCAGCGACGAAGGCTGAGCGCGGAACAGGACGCGGACAACAATGGGCACAACGAAGTGACGGATTGGACAACACAACATGGCACAGGTGGAATTCATCGAAGCGATGGGTGACGACGAAGGCGCACGCCGCGCCGCGGAACTCTTCCGCGAATGCTACGGCAAGGAACCGGACGGCGTATGGGCGGCGCCCGGACGCGTCAACCTCATCGGCGAACATACCGACTACAACGGCGGGCTGTGCCTGCCGATCGCACTGCCGCACCGCACGTACGTCGCGCTCGCGAAGCGCGGTGACACGACGGTGCGCGTCGTCTCGGACGTGAATCCGGACGACGTCGGCGAAACCGACCTCGACGGGCTCGCGGCGGGCGATGTGGACGGCTGGGCGGCGTACCCGGTCGGCGTCGCGTGGGCGTTGCGCGAAGCCGGATTCGACGGCGTGCAGGGATTCGACGCGGCGTTCAGCTCATGCGTGCCGCTCGGCTCCGGCCTGAGCTCGTCGGCGGCGATGACATGCTCGACGGCGCTCGCGCTCGACGACGTGTACGCACTCGGCTTCGGCGGAAGCGACGCGGGACGTGTCGCGCTCATCAACGCGGCGATCGCGTCGGAGAACGACATGGCGGGCGCGTCGACAGGAGGCCTCGACCAGAACGCGTCGATGCGCTGCACGCAGGGCCACGCGATCCGCCTCGACTGCCGTCCCGGGCTCACCGCGCTCGAAAGCGTCGAACAGGAACCCTTCGACCTCGCGCGCTACGGGCTCGAACTGCTCGTCCTCGACACGCGCGCGCCGCACCAGCTCAACGACGGCCAGTATGAGGCGCGCCGCACGATGTGCGAGGAGGCGGCGCGGCTGCTCGGCGCCGCGAACCTGCGTGAGGTCGCCGACGCCGTCAACGCGTCCGCCGACCCCGCGGCCGCGCTCGACGACGTGCTCGCGAAACTCGACGACGAGACGATGCGCAAGCGCGTGCGCCACGTCGTGACCGAGATCGGCCGTGTCGACGCGTTCATCGACGCATTCGCACAAGGGGACATCGAAACGGCGGGGGCGCTCTTCAACGCGTCGCACAATTCGCTGCGCGATGACTACGAAGTGACGGTCCCCGAACTCGACGTCGCCGTCGACGTCGCACGTGACAGCGGCGCGTATGGCGCGCGCATGACAGGCGGTGGTTTCGGTGGATCGATCATCGCACTCGTCAACGCCGGAGCAAGCGAGCGCATCGCGCAACGGATCGCCGACGAATTCGAACGTCGCGGCTTCCGTACGCCGCGCGCATTGCCGGCCGCCGCAGCGGCGGCCGCGCAGCGCGTCATGTGAGGAAACGCCATATGAGACGTTCCATGTGAGGAACACAGGGGAGACGGACGCCCGCCGCGCGCAGTGCAATACACTGCGCGCGGCGGGCGTCCGCGTCGGAAAACGTAAAGGTTTGTCGGGGAGACGTGCGGATGAGCGGCGCAGCGGTTATGCTCTAAACAGAAAAACGATGTTTCGACGCGAGCGATGCGCGCAGTGACACGCTGCGGCCGCGTGATACGGATGGGTGAGGGTGAACGCGCTATGAGCCGACAGTGGGACGACGCGAACCACGACGACACGAGCCACGATATGGGCCACGACGATTGGGATATGTGGGAGGATATGGGTGCCGACGCGGACGGCGGTTCCGCTGCGGACACGGACGATGCAGACGTGCACAGTGCGGACGCCGGCGGTCGTACACCGACGTTCGAGGATGCGATCGATCCGCACGAACCTGGCGAACCGAAGCTCACACCGGAGGAACTCGCCGCGAAACGCAAGAAGGACAACCGCAGGTTCTTCGCGATGCTCGCCGCGATGAGCGCATTGCTCATCATCGGCGTCGGCCTCATCCTCTACCCGACGATCGCCGACGCATGGAACAGGCATGTCTCGTCGCGCGCGGTCGCCGGATACATCGAGAAGGTCGCGGACACGTCGAAGGAGGACCGCGAGAAGGAGCTCGCGCGTGCGAAGGAATACAACGAATCGCTCATCGGTCAGGGCAATTCGCGGTTCCTGCCGACGCCCGAGGAGAAGAAGGTGTACGATTCGATCCTCGACGTGAGCGGCACCGGCATCATGGGCTATGTGACGATCCCGAAGATCAAGGCGCGTCTGCCGATCTACCACGGCACCGAGGAGACGGTCCTGCAGATCGCGGCCGGGCACCTCGAAGGGTCGAGCCTGCCGATCGGCGGCGAGTCGACGCACACCGTGCTCACCGGCCACACCGGCCTGCCGAGCGCGATGCTGTTCACCGGCCTCGACACGCTCGGCAAAGGCGACAAATTCACGATCACGGTCTACGACGAGGTCCTCACGTACGAGGTCGAGGCGACGCACACGGTGCTGCCGAACGAAGTGAAGGACCTCGCGATCCAGGAGGGCCGCGACCTCGCGAGCCTCGTGACATGCACGCCGTACGGCGTCAACTCGCACCGGCTCATCGTGACTGGGCATAGGATCCCGACTGAATCGGCGCAGCAGCACACACCGTACAGGGACGAGGGCCTGACACAGGACATCGCGATCACGGCCGTCATCGCCGCTGTCGTCATCGCGGCCATCGTCACCGTGTTCGTCGTGCAGCGCAGGCGTCTGCGCAACCAGCCGATGCACCACGCGAAACGCTGACGGCCACTGGTGAAGGCCCGCGCTGTCCGATAGGACATGTGCGGGCCTTCACGCTATCGTGGCGCAATGCGCGTCCTGGCATGCGCGTGTCCTGACATGCGGGATGTGTGCGTATTTGGCGCAATCCCTCCCTATACTGGTGAGCTGCCGGTACTTTTCAGGGCGCCGCGCGCCCGAGACTTCAGGGAGAGGCATTGAACAAGGCAATCATCACCGTCGTCGGACAGGACACCGTCGGCATCATCGCTCGCGTCTGCACGTATCTTTCCGAACACCACACAAACGTGCTCGATATTTCCCAGACGATCATCGATGGATTCTTCAACATGATGATGATCGTCGATTACTCGGACGCGGACGTCGCGTTCGAGACGATCGTCGACGACCTCGAAGCGCTCGGCGAGGACATCGGTGTGCGCATCCGCTGCCAGCGTGAGGAGATCTTCACGAAGATGCACCGCGTCTGACACAGGGACGGGAAGGAACCAGCATGCTGAACATCATGGAGGTCCACGAGACCAACCAAATGATCGAGCAGGAGAAGCTCGACGTGCGCACGATCACGATGGGCATAAGCCTCATGGATTGCGCGACGACCGACGTCGACGAGACGTGCGCGAAGATCTACGCCAAGATCACGACGTACGCGAAGGACCTCGTCTCGACGGGCGAAGCGATCGAACGCGACTTCGGCATCCCGATCGTCAACAAGCGCATCACGGTCACACCGATCGCGCTCGTCGGTGCGAGCTGCTGCAAGACAAGCGCCGATTTCGTCAAGATCGCGCATGCGCTCGACCATGCGGCGAAGACCGTCGGCGTCGACCTCATCGGCGGCTATTCGGCGCTCGTCTCGAAATCGATGACCCCGGCCGAGGAACTGCTCATCCGTTCGCTCCCGGCCGCGTTGAGCGAAACGGACATCGTGTGTTCGTCGGTCAACGTCGGATCGACGAAGACCGGCATCGATATGAACGCCGTCGAAATGCTCGGCCACATCATCAAGGAGATCGCGGAATCGACGGCCGACAATGATTCGTACGGATGCGTCAAATTCGTCGCGTTCTGCAACGCCCCAGACGACAACCCGTTCATGGCGGGCGGCTTCCACGGCGTGACGGAAGGCGACGCCGTCATCAACGTCGGCGTGTCCGGACCGGGCGTCGTCTCGCGCGCGCTCGACGCGGCCGTCGGCAAGGATTTCGAATTCCTGTGCGAGACGATCAAGCGCACCGCGTTCAAGATCACCCGTGTCGGGCAGCTC
Organism: Bifidobacterium criceti; assembly: GCF_002286935.1. Classification (GTDB taxonomy): domain Bacteria; phylum Actinomycetota; class Actinomycetes; order Actinomycetales; family Bifidobacteriaceae; genus Bifidobacterium; species Bifidobacterium criceti. The sequence continues at coordinate 97,907 of NZ_MVOH01000002.1, read as the reverse complement.
GTCGCGCAGGAGGCGTCGAAGCGCCTCGGCATCCCGTTCGGCATCATCGACCTGTCGCTCGCGCCGACGCCCGCCGTCGGCGATTCGGTCGGCGAAGTGCTTGAGAAGATGGGTCTCGCACAGGTCGGCGGACCGGGCACGACGGCTGCGCTCGCGATGCTCAACGACCAGGTCAAAAAGGGCGGCATCATGGCGTCGTCGTATGTCGGCGGCCTTTCGGGCGCGTTCATCCCGGTCTCCGAGGACAAGAACATGATCGACGCGGCCGAATCCGGCTGCCTGACGATCGAGAAGCTCGAAGCGATGACGTGCGTATGCTCGGTCGGCCTCGACATGATCGCGATCCCGGGCGACACACCGGCGTCGACGATCTCCGGCATCATCGCCGACGAATCGGCGATCGGCATGGTCAACCAGAAGACGACGGCCGTGCGCGTCATCCCGGTCGTCGGCAAGACGGTCGGCGAGATGGCGAACTTCGGCGGCCTCATGGGCTATGCGCCGATCATGCCGGTCAACACGTCCTCATGTGAGGCGTTCGTGACGCGCGGTGGACGCATTCCGGCGCCTATCCATAGTTTCAAGAACTGAGCGACACCCGAAGAACGGCGGATGCGCGCACATCCGCCGTTCTTCGGGTGTTTTGGCTACCGTCCGCCGTCAAACCCCAACTGCCGCCACGCCTCATAGATCGCGATCGACGCGCAGTTCGTCAGATTGAGGCTGCGCAGGCTCGGGCGCATCGGCAGCCGTACCTGTTCGGCGACATGCGGCCCGAACATGATGTCGGTCGGATCGGGGATGTTGCCGGGTTCAGGGCCGAACAACAGGATGTCGGTCGGTTTGTATTCGACATCCGTGTACAACTTCGTCGCGTGCGCGGTGAACGCGATGATGCGCGAATCCGGCATCGATGCGACGAGGTCGTCAAAATCCGGATGGAGCACGACGTGCGCCATGTCATGGTAGTCGAGCCCCGCGCGCCGCAACTTCGTGTCACGCAGATTGAACCCGAGTGGTTCGACGAGGTGGAGGATCGTCCCGGTGACCGCGCACAGACGTATCGCCGACCCCGTGTTCCCGGGGATACGGGGCGAGTAATAACACAGATGCGGCGTCGACGTGGGCGTCGCGGCCGCCTCCTTCGCCGACATCATCGCATCGACGACGGAAATCGGATTGCCGTGCGCGTCGGTCACGAGTTCGTCGGGACCGTAATTCGATTTACGGTAGCCGTATTCAAACATCTTCTCCACTTGGGACTCGGGGTTTGGGGACTGCGGATCCGGGGTCTGCGGACCGTCCGCGTGCATCGCTTCATTCGTCACGAGAGACACGATATTGTGTGCGCACTACAATGGGTGCGCGATGACGAACGCGACGAAGAAGACGAAACGCAGACACGACGACCCCGACGCCGTCCTCGGCGTCACGCGCACGCGCGCCGCGCAACGCCTCGGCGCGCGGCTGCGCCGTCCGCTGTTCGCATGGTGGGACGTGCACGCGCGCGCCCTGCCGTGGCGCGACGCGCGCACGTCGCCGTGGGGCGTCCTCGTATGCGAGATCATGAGCCAGCAGACGCAGATGAGCCGTGTCGTGCCGTATTGGAACGCGTGGATGGAACGATGGCCCGACGCCGCCGCGCTCGCCGACGCGCCACGCGCCGACGTGCTCGCGGCGTGGGGGCGCCTCGGCTACCCGCGCCGCGCGCTGCGGCTCCAGGAATGCGCGCGCGTCGTCGCCGCCGAATGCCGCGACGAACTGCCTCGCGACTACGACGCGCTCGTCGCGCTGCCGGGCGTCGGCGACTACACCGCGAGCGCTGTGCTCAGTTTCGCCTATGGCGAGCGCATCGCCGTGATCGATACGAACATACGACGTGTCCTCAGCCGCGCGTTCCTTGGTGAGGAATCGTTGGGTGGTGCGACGGGCGCGGTCGAACGTGCGCTCGCGAACGCGGTGCTTCCGCGCGACGCGGCGGCGAGCGCGACGTGGAACCAGGCGGTCATGGAACTCGGTGCGCTTGTGTGCACGGCGAAGCAGCCGGCGTGTGCGGATTGTCCGTTGCGCGGCGGCTGCCTGTTCCTTGCGGCGGGGCTGCCGCATCTCGGGGAACGGCGTACACGTCCGCGGCAGCGGTTCGCGGGGACGGACCGTCAGGTACGCGGTATCATCATGCAGGCGTTGCGCGACCTGCCCGAGGACGCGCACGGTGTGCTGCGTCATGAGGACGCGTCGCGTCTGTGGAAGGACACGGCGCAGCTCGACCGCTGCATCGCGTCACTTGACGACGACGGTCTCGTCGAGATCGTGTCCGGTCACGATGTGCGGCTTCCCGCGTGACGTCGGCGTACTATGGGGTCGTACTATGAAGACCATGCCGAACCCTCCACGCAAACGCACGTCGTCGTCGAACGGCACCTCGAAACCGCGCGCCACGAAAGGCGGTGCCGCGAAGCCGCGCACACGTACGATGTCGAAACAGCGTCGCGCGATGTACCGCAAACGTCGTCTTGTGTTCTTCGGTGGTCTGCTCGTGTTCGTCGTCGTATGTGTGTTGTGCGCCTACAGTCTCATCCGTGGCGCGGTCGCCGCGCATGAGTGGATCGGTGTGTCCGACCGCATGTCCGTGTCGCGTTCCGCGGTGCCTGCGGTGCCGAAGAAGAGCAAGGTGAAGGATTGCACGGCGAAGAACCTTGAGATGACGCTCACGCCCGCGTCGACGTCGGTGCCCGTGGGTGGTTCCCTTGAATTCACGGCGGCGATGACGTACATCGGTTCCGGTACGGAGGGGTGTTTCGTCGACGGTGCCGACGATGCGCGCGTCCTCGTCATCACGTCCGAGAACGACACGGTGTGGCGTTCCGACATGTGCGAATCGACGTACCGTCCGTTGCTGATGATGGAAGGTGTGACCGACGAACAGAAGATCGTCTGGGACACGGTGCGTTCGGGCGCCGAATGCAAAGCGTCGTCGGAGCTGCCGCACGTCGACCGCGGCACGTACACGGCGAAACTCGTCATCGACGGCGATGCCCATGTCGAGAGCAAACCGGTGACGATCACCGTGGAGTAGGACACAGTGGAGTAGGCGGTCGCGTGCGGCTGTGCGCGGCGGCGGTGCCGCACCGTGCGGCTGTTTGCGGCGTGTGGATGGGTGTCGTTGGCGGCGGTGCCGCACCGTGCGGCTGTTTGCGGCGTATGAACAGACGTTGTTGGCGGCGGTGCCGCAGTGGGCGGCTGTCGTCGTTCGTGTCGGTATGGGGTGATTGTCGATGATAGTCGATATCGATATCGACATAATGTGATATTGCTCACATTGTTGGAATAGATATCGTGTGGAACCGTTGAACGTACTAGTATATTGATTTCGTGTCTTAGTGTGTCATATGGCGGGCATGCTAATCGAAGACGAAGCGCCCGCGTACCTAGGCATATGGCGGCCGGTGACCGCGCTTCTGACTGTGAGATAGTTACGAACAACAAGCAGTGATAAGGAACGTCCATTGTCTGAGACTACGACGAACACCACTTCCATCATCGCGCGCGCCGACGAACAGGACATCGCCCTGCACAAGGCGTCGGACCGTGTGAACTTCGGCTCGATCGCCGAACCCATCGACGTGCCGTATCTGCTCGGCGTGCAGACCGACAGCTTCGATTGGCTCATCGGCAACGAACGCTGGCAGGCGCGCGTCCAGGAGGACGAGGAGAAGGGCACGCACACGGTGCCGCACATCTCCGGACTTGACGAGGTCTTCCAGGAGATCTCGCCGATCGAGAACTATTCGCAGACGATGAGCCTGACGTTCTCCGACCCGTACTTCGAAGAGCCGCGCCATACCGTGCAGGAATGCAAGGAGAAGGACTACACGTATTCGGCGCCGCTCTACGTCAACGCCGAGTTCGAGAACGGCGACACCGGCGAGATCAAGTCGCAGACCGTCTTCATGGGCGACTTCCCGCTGCAGACGCCGCACGGCACGTTCATCATCGGCGGCACCGAGCGCGTCATCGTCTCGCAGCTCGTGCGCTCCCCGGGCGTCTACTTCGACCGTCAGCAGGACCGTTCGTCGGACAAGGAGATCTTCGGCGCGAAGATCATCCCGAGCCGCGGCGCATGGCTTGAGTTCGAGATTGACAAGCGTGACTTCCTCGGCGTGCGCGTCGACCGCAAGCGCAAGCAGTCCGCGATCGTCTTCCTCATGGCGATCGGCATGTCGCGCAGCGAGATCCGCGAGGCCTTCGAAGGTTACCCGCTCGTGCTCGACGCGCTCGAGAACGAGAAGATCGACAGCCAGGACGAGGCGCTCGTCGACCTGTACCGCAAGATCCGCCCGACCGACGCGGCGACCCCGGAGGCCGGCAAGAACCTGCTCGACTCGTTCTACTTCAACACGAAGCGCTACGACCTCGCGCGCGTCGGCCGCTACAAGATCAACCGCAAGCTGGGCCTTGAGCGGGACTACAACGACCGCAGCCTGAGCCGTGAGGACATCATCGCGACGCTCAAGTACCTCGTGACGCTGCACGCCGGCGCCGCGACATTCCCGGGCAAGCGTGACGGCGAGGACATCGAGCTGCGCGTCGACGTCGACGACATCGACCACTTCGGCAACCGCCGCATCCGTCAGGTCGGCGAGCTCATCCAGAACCAGCTGCGCACCGGCCTGAGCCGTATGGAGCGTGTCGTGCGTGAACGCATGACGACGCAGGACGCCGAGGCGATCACGCCGCAGTCGCTCATCAACATCCGTCCGGTGAACGCGACGATCAAGGAGTTCTTCGGCACGTCGCAGCTCTCGCAGTTCATGGACCAGAACAACCCGCTCGCGGGCGTCACGAACAAGCGCCGCCTGTCGGCCCTCGGCCCCGGTGGCCTGTCGCGCGACCGCGCGTCGATGGAAGTGCGAGACGTGCACCCGTCCCACTTCGGCCGCATGTGCCCGATCGAATCCCCTGAAGGCCCGAACATCGGCCTCATCGGCTCGCTCGCGACGTTCGGACGCATCAACCCCTTCGGCTTCATCGAGACGCCGTACCGCAAGGTCGTCAACGGCCATGTGACCGACGAGGTCGTCTACATGACCGCGGACCGCGACGTCGAGCATGTCATCGCGCAGGCGAACCAGAAGCTCGACGAGCACGGCGACTTCGTCGAGAAGGAAGCGCTCGTGCGAGACGCGGCCGGCGAGGCGGAGGACGTCCCGGTCGAGATGGTCGACTACATGGACGTCTCGCCGCGTCAGATGGTCTCCGTCGGTGCATCGCTCATCCCGTTCCTCGAGCACGACGAAGGCCACCGAGCGCTCATGGGTACGAACATGCAGCGCCAGGCGGTCCCGCTCATCAAGTCCGAGCGTCCGCTCGTCGGCACCGGTGCGGAATGGCGCGCGGCCGTCGATTCGGGTGACGTCATCCTCGCCGAGAAGCCGGGCGTCGTCACGTACGTGTCCGCGGACATCATCCGCGTCATGAACGACGACGGCACGACGAGCTCCTACAAGCTCGCGAAGTTCCAGCGTTCGAACCAGACGACGTGCTACAACCAGGTCCCGCTCATCCACGACGGCGAACGCGTCGAGGAAGGCACCGTCCTCGCGGACGGCCCTGCGACCGAGAAGGGCGAGATGGCCCTCGGCAAGAACCTGCTCGTCGCGTTCATGCCGTGGAACGGCTACAACTACGAGGATGCCGTCATCATCTCGCAGCGCCTCGTGCAGGACGACACGCTTTCGTCGATCCACATCGAGGAATACGAGATCGACGCGCGCGAGACGAAGCTCGGCGCCGAGGAGATCACGCGCGACCTGCCGAACGTCGGTGAGGACGCGGTCGCGAACCTCGACGAGCGTGGCATCATCCGCATCGGCGCCGAGGTCGAGGCCGGCGACATCCTCGTCGGCAAGGTCACGCCGAAGGGCGAGACCGAACTCACGCCCGAGGAGCGCCTGCTGCGCGCGATCTTCGGCGAGAAGAGCCGCGAAGTGCGCGACACGTCGCTGCGCGTGCCCCACGGCGAGACCGGCACCGTCATCGCCGTCAAGGAGATCACGCGTGAGGACGCCGAGGAGGACGGCGACGAGCTGCCGAACGGCGTCAACCAGATGATTCGCGTCTACATCGCACAGCACCGCAAGATCACACAGGGCGACAAGCTCTCGGGCCGCCACGGCAACAAGGGCGTCATCTCGCGCATCCTGCCGGAAGAGGACATGCCGTTCCTCGCGGATGGCACCCCCGTCGACATCATGCTCAACCCGCTCGGCGTGCCGTCGCGAATGAACCTCGGACAGGTGCTCGAACTGCACCTCGGCTGGGTCGCGCACGCGGGCTGGGACATCTCGCTCGATCCGGACCTTGAGGCCGCATGGAAGCAGTACGTGCCGAAGGGCGCCGAAAAGGGCGCGCCGGGAACCCCGGTCGCGACGCCGGTGTTCGACGGCGTGCGCCAGGAGACGCTCAAGGGCCTGCTGTCGACGACGCTCACCGACCGCGACGGCAACAAGCTCGTCGGCGACAACGGCAAGGCGACGCTCTTCGACGGCCGCACCGGCGAACCGTTCCCGAAGCCGATCTCGGTGGGCTACATGTACATGCTCAAGCTGCACCACCTCGTCGACGACAAGATCCACGCGCGTTCGACCGGCCCGTACTCGATGATCACGCAGCAGCCGCTCGGCGGCAAGGCGCAGTTCGGCGGCCAGCGCTTCGGCGAGATGGAGGTGTGGGCGCTTGAGGCCTACGGCGCCGCGTACACGCTCCACGAGATGATGACCACGAAGTCCGATGACGTCGATGGCCGCGTGCGCGTCTACGGCGCGATCGTCAGGGGCGATAACCTGCCGCCGGCGGGCATCCCCGAGTCGTTCAAGGTCCTCCTCAAGGAAATGCAGTCCCTGTCCCTCAACGTCGAAGTGCTCAACGCCGAAGGCGTCGCGATCGACATGAAGGACGAGGACGACGATCCGGTCTCCTCCTCCAACGACCTCGGCTTCAACATCGGCGCCCGCCCGGACGCCGCCGCGAAGGCCGACCAAATCGTTGATGAACCTGAATACAAGTGATCACGAGTCATTCAAGAGAAACAAGAACCTACACAGACAGGACAAACGTAAGTGCTGGACGTCAACGCATTTGACAAACTGAAAATCGGCCTGGCGACCGCGGACGACATCCGTGGCTGGAGCTATGGCGAAGTCAAGAAGCCGGAGACCATCAACTACCGCACGCTCAAGCCGGAGAAGGACGGCCTGTTCGGCGAACAGATCTTCGGACCGACGCGCGATTGGGAGTGCGCGTGCGGCAAATACAAGCGCGTGCGCTTCAAGGGCATCGTGTGCGAACGCTGCGGCGTCGAGGTGACGCGCAGCCGCGTGCGCCGCGAGCGCATGGGCCACATCGAGCTCGCCGCGCCGGTCACGCACATCTGGTTCTTCAAGGGTGTGCCGAGCCGTCTCGGCTACCTCCTCGGCATTGCGCCGAAGGAGCTTGAGAAGGTCATCTACTTCGCGTCCTATATGGTCACGAAGGTCGATGAGGAGCAGCGCCACCAGGATCTTCCCGACCTGCAGGACGAGTTCGACACCGAGGTGAAGAACCTCGAGCGCCGCCGCGACAACGAGATCGAGGAGCGCGCGAAGAAGGTCGAGGCCGATCTCGCGGAGCTCGAAGCCGAAGGCGAAGTCAAGGGCAGCGCCCGTACGAAGCTGCGCAACGGCGCCGAGCGCGACATGGCGGCGATCCGCCAGCGCTACGACGACCAGATCGCACGTCTCGGCGCGGTCTTCGACAAGTTCAAGAACCTCAAGCCGGGCGACATGGAGAACGATGTCGACCTGTGGCGTGAGATGGAGGACCGCTACGGCGACTACTTCGAAGGCTGCATGGGCGCCGAGGCGATCAAGAAGCGCCTGCAGGACTTCGACCTCGAGGCCGCGGCGAAGGAACTGCGCGAGGAGATCGAGACCGGCACGGGCCAGCGCAAGGCCCGCGCGCTCAAGCGTCTCAAAGTCGTCAACGCGTTCCTGACGACGGGCAACAAGCCGGAGGCGATGGTCCTCGACGTGATTCCGGTCATCCCGCCGGACCTGCGCCCGATGGTGCAGCTCGACGGCGGCCGCTTCGCGACCTCCGACCTCAACGACCTGTACCGCCGCGTCATCAACCGCAACAACCGTCTCAAGCGTCTCATCGAGCTCGGCGCCCCAGAGATCATGCTCAACAACGAGAAGCGCATGCTCCAGGAAGCCGTCGATTCGCTCTTCGACAACGGCCGCCGTGGCCGTCCGGTCACCGGCGCGTCGAACCGCCCGCTCAAGTCGCTTTCCGACATGCTCAAGGGCAAGCAGGGCCGTTTCCGTCAGAATCTGCTCGGCAAGCGCGTCGACTATTCGGGCCGTTCCGTGATCGTCGTCGGCCCGTCGCTGCGCATGCACCAGTGTGGCCTGCCGAAGCCGATGGCGCTCGAACTGTTCAAGCCGTTCGTCATCAAGCAGCTCGTCGACCTCAACTACGCGCAGAACATGAAGAGCGCGAAGCGCCTCGTCGACCGCGGCGACTCCGCGGTCTGGGGCGTGCTCGAAGACGTCATTTCCGAGCATCCGGTCCTGCTCAACCGTGCGCCTACGTTGCACCGTCTGGGCATCCAGGCCTTCGAGCCGATCCTTGTCGAAGGCAAGGCGATCCATCTGCCGCCGCTCGCGTGCGCCGCGTTCAACGCGGACTTCGACGGCGACCAGATGGCGGTCCACCTGCCGCTGAGCGCCGAGGCGCAGGCTGAGGCGCGTTCGCTCATGATGGCGTCCGACAACATCCTCAAGCCGGCCGATGGCCACACCGTGACGATGCCTTCGCAGGACATGATTCTCGGCCTGTACTACCTGAGCACCGTCGTCGACGGCGCGAAGGGCCAGGGCCGTGTGTTCTCGTCGCTTGACGAGGCGCAGATGGCGCTCGACCGCCATGAGATCGACATGCAGGCGAAGGTGCTCATCCGCCTTCCCGAGGACTTCGTGCTGCCGAAGGATTGGGAACCGGGCGAGGTCAAGGTCGTTGATCCGGGGCCGGGCAGCCCGGATGTCGTCAAGGAGGAACGCTTCACCGACGGCACCGTGCTGTTCGCGACGTCGCTCGGCCGCATCCTGTTCAACGAGACGCTGCCGGTGAACTACCCGTTCATCAACGAGCAGTGCCCGAAGGGCAAGCTCTCGAAGATCGTCGACGACATCGCGACCCGTTATTCGACGCAGCAGGTCGCCGCCGTCCTTGACGCGCTCAAGGACCTCGGCTTCACGCGCGCGCCGTGGTCGGGCGTCACGATGGCGTTCTCCGACATCGTCGCCCCCGCCGACCGCAACGAGATCATCAAGAGCTATGAGGATGAGGCCGCGAAGGTCAACAGCCAGTATGACCTTGGTCTGCTCACCGAGGAGGAGCGCCGCCAGGAGCTCATCAACCTGTGGACCGAGTGCACCGACAAGGTCGCCGAGGCGATGCGCGAGAACTTCCATGATGACAACAACGTGAACATCATGGTCCAGTCCGGTGCACGAGGCAACTGGATGCAGATCCGCCAGATCGCCGGCATGCGAGGCCTCGTGGCGAACCCGAAGGGCGAGATCATCCCCCGACCGGTCAAGTCGAACTACCGCGACGGCCTGTCCGTGCTCGAGTACTTCATCTCGCAGCACGGCGCGCGCAAGGGCCTCGCCGATACGGCACTGCGTACCGCGGAATCCGGTTACCTCACGCGTCGTCTCGTCGACGTCTCGCAGGAGGTCATCGTCCGTGAAGAGGACTGCGGCACGAAGCGCGGCCTGACGATGCAGGTCGCCGAACGTGACGAGGACGGCAACCTCGTGCTCGTCAAGGCGGCCGATGGCGGTCCGTACTCGCGTCTGCTCGCGGCGGACGTCATCGACCCGGCCGACGGCAAGACGGTGCTCTACCATGCCGGCGACGCGCTTTCGATGGATGTCCTCAACGACCTCGTCGCGCACGGCGTCGAGGAAGTCAAGGGACGTTCGGTGCTCACGTGCGAATCGAAGCGTGGCGTGTGCGCGAAGTGCTACGGCTGGTCGCTCGCGACGAACAAGCTCGTCGACGTCGGCGAGGCGGTCGGTATCGTCGCCGCCCAGTCGATCGGCGAGCCGGGTACGCAGCTGACACTGCGTTCGTTCCACTCCGGTGGTGTCGCGTCGGCTTCCGATATCACGCAGGGTCTTCCGCGTGTCACCGAGCTCTTCGAGGCGCGTACGCCGAAGGGCGAGGCGCCGATCGCGCAGGTCGCGGGCACGGTGCGCGTCGAGGACAGCGAACGCGGACGCCAGGTCTTCATCAAGCCCGACGACGGCAGCGAAGAGGAAGTCTATCCGGTCACGCGCCGCGCGCCGCTCCTCGTCAAGGACGGCGAGCACGTCGAAGCCGGCACGCAGCTCATCGAGGGTTCCGTCGACCCGAAGAAGATCCTGCGCATCCTCGGACCGAACGCCGCGCAGAAGAACATCGTCGAAGAGGTGCACAACGTGTACCGCTCGCAGGGCGTCGACATCCACGACAAGCACATCGAGGTCATCGTCCACCAGATGCTGCGCCGCATCACCGTGATCGATTCCGGTGACACGACGCTGCTTCCGGGCGAACTCGTCGACCGTGCGCGCTTCACCGAAGCGAACCGCGCGGCCGTCGCGAACGGTGGCAAGCCCGCGGCCGGCCGTCCGGAGCTCATGGGCATCACGAAGGCGTCGCTTGCGACCGATTCGTGGCTGTCCGCCGCGTCGTTCCAGGAGACGACGCGTGTGCTCACGGAAGCCGCGCTCAGCGAGAAGGAAGACGATCTCAAGGGTCTCAAGGAGAACGTCATCATCGGTAAGCTCATCCCTGCCGGCACGGGCCTCGCGCGGTACCGCAACGCCGTCGTCGAGCCGGACAAGGCGATCCGTGACACGATCTACCCGAACTTCGGTCTCGGTGACGACGCGCTCGGTGGCGACTTCGGTGATGGCGACATGTCCGATGTCGACTATTCGGGCGTCGATTTCGGCGACCTCAAGCTCGGCGACGATTTCAACCCGGACGATTATCTGGACGACAACGGTGGCCAGTCCGATCTGGGCATCGATCTCGGCGATGACTTCAACTTCTGATCGCCGCTGACATGAACGGCCCCTCCCACTTCGGGAGGGGCCGTTTTTCATTGCAGTCTGTGTCGCGCGTCCATACAGTGTGCAGCGCCGCGCGCCGGCATCGCCGTCCGCACAGTGGCGCATGGGTATGCAGGTCCGGGATGATGTGATAAGACTGACATATGCAGAAACTACCGTATCCTCCGGCGCCTGAAATGGGCTGGTACGCCGACGATGACGTCGACGCGGACAAGCTCGTTCCCGAACACGCCCAGCCGACGCCGCAGCAGACCGAAGCGGCCACATCCGCAACGGAACCCACAGCAAAACCAGCAGTGGAGACCGCCACCGCGGCGCCCGCGGAGCAGACGCCCGCAGCGAACGGCATCGTGACGATCGCGGACAACGACGCGGCGCACATCGGTGCGGCGACGTCCGAGCAGCCCGCGTTCATCCCCGACGATTCGTACAATGCGCATCTTGGCGACGACCTGGAATACACGGCCGAGGAAGGCGCGCAGGGCAGCGAGGAGTGGGACGGCACGGTCCTGTCGACCGCGTTCATGAAAAAGGAGCCGCGCAACGTCTACCGCCTCGTCAACGAGGTGACCGGGCAGAACATCCTCGTCGACATGGGTGTGCTCATGGGGCGCAAGCCGTCGCAGGACATTCCTCAGGGCGCGAAGTCGGTACGTCTCGTCGATCCGACGCGTACCGTCTCGCGCAACCATGCGGCGATCAGCTTCGATCAGGACGGTTCGTTGTGGATCGAGGACTACGGTTCGCTCAATGGCACGTATGTCATTGATGACGAAGGCGAGCATCAGGTGATGAAAGGCACGCCGATGAGGCTCCCGGTGCCGTGCAAGGTGCGCATCGGCGACCAGATCTTCGATTTCGAGGCGACCGAGGCATAGGGGAAGCATAGGAGAGGCGGCATCCACTGCCGCCGATACAACGAAGGAGGTCCGCGATGGATACCATCGCGGACCTCCTTCGTCATATGCGTTGCGCGCGTTGTAGGTGCATATGTGCGCCGCTGTGCGCTCAGTGCTGCGGCCGCTGCGCGAGCGCCGCGTTCGTCGCCGGTTCGCCGAGCATGCCGAGCCACGTGAGCAGTTCGGGATACAGGTACGGGTTGAGCGCGAGCGCCGGATGCAGTTCGGGCGCGTATTGCGCGATCTGCTGCATGACGCCAGTGTCGGGCGTCGTCATCGCGAGTTCCGCGGTGAATCCGTACTGGTTCGTCGCCTGGATCTGCGCGTACGGCGACTGCTGTGGCGTCTGCGCGGCGTTCTGTGCAGTGGACTGCGCGGAGGTGGCGGGGGAGGACGCGTCGGTGACGTGCGACGCGTCGACGTTGATGTTGTCGAACTGGTCACTGAGCAGATCGACGCCCGTCTGCTGCTGTGGTTCGAATGACGCCGGCTGGGGTTCCTCATATTCGACGGTCGACGTTTCGACGGCGACCGGATGGTCGTTCGCGGCGGCCTCGGCCTGCACGGCGTCCGCGTTCGCTTCGGCCGCGGCGATGACGGCGTCTTCGACCTCACGGTCCTCGATGGGGCCGAGCTGCGCCTCATAACCGAGCTGTGCGACCGTCATGCGCGCACGTTCGTCGCCGAACTGCGCGATCCAACGCAGCAGTCCCGGATACGCGCGCGGATGCGCGGCGACGTTCGCGCCGAACTCCGGATTCTCATACGCGACCTTCGCAAGCGTGACCGGGTCCGCCTGCGGATCCTGGATGATCGCGACCGCGTCATCATAACTGACCATGGTGTCCTTCTTTCCCGACATCTTCCCGAATATGGTTCGATGATATATCGATTATTTATTGTAGTTATTAAATTGTATCTGCCGACGCCGCCGCGAACGGGAACGTCTCACATCTCCACGTTGTCATTTGGTGGAACCGTTTCACGTTTCCACGGTGCTGTCTGGTGGAACCGTTTCACGTTTCCACGGTGCTGTCTGGTGGAACCATTTCACGTTTCCACGGTGGCATCGTCGATGTCCGAGAGATCCTCGTCGACCTCGAGCCGTTCACACGTCCAGTCCTCCGCGGTGTCCGTCGGCATGTCGACAACGATGACGGTAACGTTGTCACCGCCACCGGCCGCAAGTGCCGCATCTATGAGCGCGCGGGCCGCCGCATCAGCCGTTCCGTGTTGTGCTGCAACGTTTGCAATCGTAGCATCATCGATCTCACCATGACACCCATCCGAACATATGATGAACCGTCCGGACGCACCTGCCATGAACATGTCGGGATGGATGCCCATCGGGGAGCCGACGCACTGGGTGATGATGTTGCGCGCGATCGAACGTTCCGCCTCCTCACGCGTCATCTCACCCGATTCGATCGCCTCCTGCCTGCGTGAATGGTCGTGTGTGATCTGCGTGAGCGTCGCGGCGTCCCAATGGCCGTCGTCATCGGCGTCCATATGGTAAGTGCGCGAGTCGCCGACGTTGATGACGTAGCACATGCGCGGTTCGGTGTCAGGGAGCAGTTGGCGGATCGCGATCGACCACGCGTCCGGCGCGGTGTCCGCGCGGTGCTCGCCGAAGGACGCCTCGGTCGCCGCTTGCGCGGCATCATCGGCGTCGTCGGCGCCCGGCTGCGTCACGTCCCAATCATCGCCGAATCCGCACAGCGGTTTGAGTTCGTCGATCGCGCCGAGCGTCGCGAGCGCGTTGTATTGCGCGCTGTGCTTTGGATGATGCGTTGCCGCCGGCGTCATATGCGCGTCGGCGACATGCGTCGAGCCGTCCGCACGGCCGCATTCGATCCCATCGCCGGCCGCGGGGGCGTCGTGGCACGGCGCCGCGAACCAATGCGGCAGCACGATGCCGCTGACGGTCGTCCCGGCGATGCCGCCGAGCGTGAGCCCGAGCGCGCGCGTCCGCGATTGCGCGCGCTCGAGCGCATCGTCGATCGACATGCGCGTGCGGTGTTCCTCACGCGCGAGCTGCGCGAGTTCCTCGACGGCGATCGCGCTCGCGCGTTCGCCGCCGGATTCGCCGCCCATGCCGTCGCAGACGATGTAGACGCCGCGTTCGGCGAGCCAGCTGTCCTGGTTGGTGCGGCGTTTGAGTCCGATGTCGGTGAGCGCAGCGACACTGATCACTGCCTGTTGCATGCGCATCCTTCCTGTCTATGTGTCACAGCCGCCGTCATTGGTGACGGGCGTGCGAGAACCAGCGTTTCCTGTGCTTCTTCCGTGCCGTCGTGCCGTCGCCGCGCATCGTGTCGGCGTCGTCACTTGCCTCGGCCTTATGATACTCGACGGTGACATCGGTCGGTTTCATCTGGCGCACGCCGCGCAGTGAGAGCTTCGTGCGCCAGCGGCGCATGCGGGGGAGCGCCGCGAGCATCGCCGCACGCAGTTCGTCGACGCGCCGCCAATACGACGCCGCCTGTTCGTCGCTCACGTCCTGCCCGGAGAACGTCGCATAATCGGCCTGTCTGCACGCCGATTGCATCATCGATGAATCGATCTTGAGTTGTTCGGCGATCTGCTGCGATTGTTCGCGCCGTGTGCCGTGCGCGTCGATGCCGCTTTGGCGCGCGAGGACGGCGACCGACTGCCAGCCGGACGCCATGCGCATCTGCGGTTTGCCGCGTTTGCGCAACAATGCGAGCTGGAGCGCCTTGCCGAGCAGGATCGCGCCGCATATGAGCAGGAGCGCCCATACGGGCGAACCGTAGAGCGCGACCTTGCCGATGACGCGTCCGGCCTGCGCCCACTTCGACGGCTCCGGTGCCTCCGCGGCTTCGGAACCTCCGAACGACGATTGGCTCGTCGTGTTCGTCTCGTCGCGCAGCGGGTCGGTGAGCGGCAGCGGGGGCTGGCGCACGAGGTTCTGCGGGTTCGGCGGTGTGAGGTTCTGGTCGTCGTCGGGTGTCTTCGTCTCCTTCGGCGTCGGATAGAACGGCACCCAGCCGTAATGGTCGAGGTTGATCTCGACCCATGCCGTCACATCGTTGCCGGTGAAGTCGATGAGCGTACCATCGCCTTCGGTCGTTGTGCGCGCGTTCGAGATGTCGCCGTCCTTGTCCTTCGGCAGGAAGCCGAGGACGACGCGGCTCGGCAGGCCGAGTTCACGCGCCATGAGCGCCATCGCCGATGCGTACTGTTCGCTGTCGCCGACCATTTCGCCACCGAGCAGCTGCGTGAGGCGGTGGTTGCCGTGGCCCGGGCTTGACGCGTAGTCGGATCCGAGGCCATGCGAGAACCAGCCTTGCTCCCTGAGCATCGAGACGAGCTGTTGCGCCGCCTCGCCGCCGTGCGACTGGCCGCCGGCCGTCGCCGAAGCGAGCTTGCCGACCTCGTTCGGCACATCCTCGGCCTTCGGCTGGTCGATGTGCGCCGCTTCGGCTTCGGCGATCTGCTTGTCGTTCGGCTCGTCGGGGAGGATGCCCGTCTCCGTGTACGTCAGCCCCTTGTGCACGCCGTCGCGCAGCAGGCCCGAATCGGTGCCGACGTTGTAGTAGAACGCCTCCGCGTTCTTCTCGTCACCGAAACGCACCGACGTCGCCGCGCCCGCGAGCGGCAGCCAGTCGTCGCCGAGACCATCGTGCACGGTGAACTCGGCCGTGAAGCCGCGGCCGTGAGCATCGTTCCTGATCGACGTGCCGACGCGCGTATAGTTCGCCGAATCCTTCGATTCCCTCGAATCGGACAGGTTCCACACATTGCCGTCGAAACGGTCCATGACAGCGAGGCGCACCGGTGTGCCTTCGGGCAGATCGCGCACACTCAACACCGTCGTGTCGCGGTACGACTTGATGTACGCGCGCATCGTGCTCAACGGGCTCGTATAGTCGTTCGGGCTGAGCGGAGGCTCGTAATGGTCGCGCAGGATCGTGCGGTCCGCAGGCATGAGCAGGCAGCCGCCGCACGCGACGGCGGCGGCGAGCACGACGATGACGCACGAACTGACCCACCGTCCCGATTCGAACATCCGCATGCGCCACGACAGCCAGATGATGAGCGTGAGCGCGAACACGATGCCGCACGGGATGCGCGCGACGCCCGCCGACGTGCCGAGAAGCGCGCATGCGCACAACGTCGCGATCTCGATGACGATCGACACGAACGACCAGCGTGGGTCGGGCAGCAGCGCGAAGAAGCCGGCGATCGCGGTCGCCCACAGGCACAGCGTCCACACGGCGAGGAGCGCGCCCTGCGCGTTGCCGACGGGCGGCTCGATCGCGATGAGGTATTTGAACGAGCCGAAGGTCTCACGCCACCCGACGCGCAACGTCTCAAGCGATGGGACGACATGGCCGATCGTCGTGTCGTTGAGGCACACGACCGGGCCGATGACCCATTGCGCGACGACAAGGAAGCACAACTGCCACCACAGGCGCAACGCGCGGAAGACGCCCGCGAACGCGACCGCGGCGCCGATCACGGCAGCCGGGACCGCACCAAGCGCCCATTGGGCGGCAGAACCATAGACGTCGATGAGGTTCGCGGCGCACAACAACGTGACGACAGCGAGGACCGCGCACGAGACGAGCGCGGGACGCGCCTCGGTCTTCTCACGCACGACGCGGTGCGTCGGTCTGCCGGTGTTCGTCGACCAGATGACCGAATGCGTCGTCATCGCCCACGAACCGGTCTCGGTCGACGTGTGCGTACCCGTGAGCGACATGTCGGGAATCGTGGAGGGATTGGGTGCGGTGCTCATCTCAGTGCCCCCATGATCTGCGGAAGGTCGTCGAGTGTGTTGACGGTCGCCAACGTGAAACCGGGGAAGCGGCGCAACGTGCGCGGTTCGGTCGGCGTCGTCTGCAGGACAAGGCACGTCGCGCTCGGCGGCAGCGCCATCATCATGCGGCGGATGTCATCAAGCGGCTTCGCATGACCGACCGTGAAGCAATAGAACGACGCGTCGGGCGTCGTCGCGAGCGCCTCCTGCGTGAGATTGCGGTTGTCGCGGAAATCGGGTTTGATTGCGCTGCACGCGTCGAGCAGCTCCGTCGGATTGCGCGGGTTGAGGTTCGTGCGCGAGACATGCGTGTAGAGCGGACGGCCCTCGCGGAGCGCCTGAACGCCGATCGACGCGTGCACGCTCACGGCGAGCTCGAACTCGTCCTTGCTCATGTAATCATCCGGGTTCACGTCGAGCGTGACCGACGTGTCGGTGCGCCGCGTCGCCTCGTATTGGCGGAGCATGAGCGTGCGTGTGCGCGCCGAGCTGAGCCAGTGGACATGGCGCACGTCGTCGCCCGGCTCGTATTCGCGCAACCCATAGAAGTCAAGGTCGTCGTCGACGATGTCGCCGCTCGGATTGCCTTCGAGGTCACGCGGGATGCCGGCGTGGAGCGCATCGAGCAGGACGATTGACGGATGGATGTAGACGTTGAAGCGGTCGGCGAGCTCATGTTCGTGGCGCATGAGCCCGAACGGGTCGCCTTTGCGAATCGTGAGCGGGCCGACGGTGAGCACCGAGCGCGCGATCGCCGTGAACGTGACGGTCGTGTGTTTCGACTGCCGCGGCGCGAGCATCGGTATGCCGAAACGCTCATGCTCGTCGCCGAGCGGGAGGTCGGCGCGTGCGCTCGCGGTCGGCGTCGTGCCCGGATTCGAGACGTCGACTTGCACTTCGACGACATCGTTGACGTTGACGCGGTTGTCGGAGACGCTGATGACCGCGTGGAACAACGTGTTGCCGATCGACAATGCGAGCGCGGCGAGCAGCATCGTCACGACGGCGAGGCACAACGCGAGCGCTTCCACATAGCCGAGCGTGAGGTACAGCGTGAGGCCGACGGCCGCGAGCGCGATCGCCGTCCATCCGAGCGGCGAGATGTAGGCGGTGACGGCGTGCCGTACACGGCGCGTGAAGCGGTTCCAGCGGCGTATGAACGCGCGCTTGCGCTGCCGTGAGCGGACCACGGAATCGGTCATGATGAAACCTTCCGGTGAACGGGGATGTCGCGCCGGCGTGAGCGGCGCAGGGGATGGGGTGTGGACAACGTCCGGTGCCATTCCACCGTGTTGTCCACATCGGTGTGGATTGCCGGCGTGCGGATCAGTTCGCGCCGAGCTGCGGCGCGGGGATCTCGCCGAGGATGCGCGTGAGGACGTCCTCGGGTGTGCTCGACAGGAACACGGCGTCCGACGTGAGCATGATGCGGTGCGCGAGGACGGGGACGGCGAGCGCCTTGACATCGTCGGGGATGACGTAGCCGCGTCCGTCGGCGGCCGCCCAGACGCGCGCGCACCGCGTGAGCGCGAGCGCGCCGCGCATCGACGAGCCGACGGCGATGCTCTCGTCATGCCGTGTGCTTTCGATGATGCGCATGATGTATTCGAGGATCGAATCGTCGACCCTGACCTTGTTCGCGATCGCGCGCATCGCGAGGATGTCGTCGCCGGACGCGACGGCCCCGATCTCGCCCGCGCGGTCGGTGATGTTGACCTGACGCAGGATGTCGAGGCTGTATTCGGTCGACGGGTAACCGATCGTCGTTTTGATGAGGAAACGGTCCATCTGCGCTTCGGGAAGTTTGTAAGTGCCGAGTTGTTCGATCGGGTTCTGCGTCGCGATGACGATAAACGGCTGCGGCACAGGGTGCGTATGGCCGTCGACGGTCACTTTCTGCTCCTCCATGACCTCAAGCATCGCGGACTGCGTCTTCGGCGACGCGCGGTTGATTTCGTCGGCGAGGACGA
The DNA here is from genome assembly GCF_002286935.1 of Bifidobacterium criceti. Lineage (GTDB taxonomy): Bacteria > Actinomycetota > Actinomycetes > Actinomycetales > Bifidobacteriaceae > Bifidobacterium > Bifidobacterium criceti. The sequence goes on along the minus strand of NZ_MVOH01000002.1, from coordinate 79,090 downwards.
TCGACGCGAAGATCGGGCCTTCACGGAAGCTGAATTCGCCGGTCTTCTGGTCGTAGAACGTGACGCCGACGACGTCCGACGGCAGCAGGTCGGGCGTGAACTGGATACGTTTGAACGAGACGCGCACCGAATTCGCGATCGCGCGCGCGAGCTGCGTCTTGCCGGTTCCCGGATTGTCCTCGAGGAGGATATGGCCGCCCGCGACGAGCGCGGTCACGCACTGGCGGATCGGTGATTCCTTGCCGACGACGACTTGCGAGACGTTGTCGACAATCGCCGAGAAATGCTTCTTGAACGTCGCGATCTCCTCGTTCGTCGCCTGCCCTGTGCCGGCGACGGCGCCGATCGGCGGGAGCGTGTGCACCGTCGACGTCATGACGCTGCCGTCACGCGTGGGGAGGGGCGACGACGCGGCCGTGGACGGCGATGCAGTGACAGGGGATGAGACCGGGGACGCGGCGACGGGCGGTGTGACGACAGGAGGTGCCGTCACCGGCGCCGCGGCTGTCGCGAGGATCGTGCCTTCGTCGACTTCGATGTTGATGTCGGCGTCGTCGGCCGTGCCCGTCGTATGCGTGTGCTCGAACATCTCGCGCGTCGGCAGGTCCGGCATGACGACATGCGGCACCGACGGCGTGGGGGACGCCGCATCCTTCGCCGACGGGGACGCGAGAACCGTCTCATCGGCCGTCGCGGCGGCCGACTGTTCGACGGCCGATTCGTGCGCGCCTGCGAGGACCGTCTCCTCGGCGATCTCCTGCTTCGCGTCGTCGTTGTTGTTCGTCATCTGCTGGCTCCTTGATGTTGGTTGTCGAGATGGGTTGGATTGTGTTGGTCGATCGTGGGTTGATGGATCGTGGGTTGATGGATGATGGACCGCCGCGCCGCTACAGGAACAGCACGGTATGCCTTCCCGGCACGACGGCGCGCTGCGTATACGGGCGTATGCTGCGTTCGAGGAACGCGCTCGGCTGTGCTTCGCCGCTGTGCGACGGTGACGGCGTCGGCTCACTCGGCGATGGTGTCGGTGCCGGTTCCGGCTTCGGTTTGCGGTTCGGCGACATGTTGATCTGGCCGGTGATCGATTCGCTCAGGTCGGTGCCGTTGATCGTCGCCGTCAGCTTCCAGTGGGCATGGTCGTTCGTGGATTCCTCGACGGTGATCTCCCCCATGTTCTGGTCGTAGGGGTACGATTTGCCGTCGATTTCGAGCTGGTACGAGACGCTTTGCCCGTAGGAGTTCACTGGATTGTTGCTGATGACGGTGAGTTTGTCGCGGTCATTCTGGCTCCATGCGAGCGCGAACTTGCCCGCATCCATCGCAGGCTTCGTTTTGTACGTGTACTCATGCTTCTTCGATTCAGATGTGCCACCTTGGCCCTTGAACCGCGGGGTCACCGTGATCGCCGGGCATTGATCCCACGGTCCGATGCGCACTTCGGCGGAATCGCTCGCGCCTTTTGTGCCGGATTCCGTGCCGAACGTGAATTGCACGTCATCGACCTTGCCGCTATGCGTCCACGATGCTGTGCAGATGTTGTTGTCACGTACGCCGACGTCGTTGATCGTGACCGTTCCGGTATCCGCCGTGATATGGATCGTGTTCGACGATGCCTTCGCCTCGGACGCGCCGGATTTCGCCGGCTTGAGGATTGCGTCGACTTTGAAATCGGTGAGGTACATGTCATGCGTGATCTTGATTGGCAGTGATGCGCCGCAGGCGACGGACCCATGCCCGACGATCTCGATCGCCGAGCATCCGGCGCCGCGCAGATTGCCGGTCTTCGTCGTGACCTCGATCGTGTCCTCGTCCTTCTGCGCGACCGTGACGGTCGGCGCATCCGGATCGCCGTAGACATCGGATGTCGTCGCGGCCGCGCTCGGTTTGCCCGCGCCGATCTTGTTCGTCGCACTCACCGTGACCGAGAACTTGCCGTCGCCGATCTGGCCGTTGTCAATATCGAAGTCCATGCTTGTGCGCGTGCCGTCCGAAGCATGCTGGGCGCCGTTGACCGTGACCGTGTAGCCGGTCGGCGCGCTCGCGGTGGACTTCGGCGCGTCCCACGAGACATGCACCTTCTTGTAGCCACCGGTGACCTGGACGTGCTCAGGCGCATCGGGCACCTTGTCCGGCGTCGCGTTCACGGGCTTCGACGAGTCGGACCAGCCGACGTCGTTCTTCGCGCGCACCGTGAACGTGTATTCCGTGCCGTTCTTGAGTCCGGTGACCTGGCATGCCGTCACGGCGCCGCACGACTTCTTGCCGTCCTGCCAGCTGACCTCGTAGTCGGTGATCGGGCTGCCGTTCGCGTTGCCTGGCGTCCACGACAATGCGACGGCGCTGTCCTGCGCCTCGCCCGCGATCGGTGAGAGAATCGGCGCGTCCGGCTTGTCGACGACCGAGAACGTGTACGTCGCCGTCACCTGACGGTCCGCGCTTCCGGTCGCGTCACCGACCGTCACGAGGACGCGCGTCGACGATGCGCCGATGCCTTGCGCGGCCGTGACCGAGATCCTTGACCCCTCGACGGCGACGGTGAGCTTGCCGCCGTCGTCGGACGCCGCGGACACGATCTTGAGCGGCGTGTCGGGGAACGGGTTGTAGGCGTCCGCGAGCACGTCGACGTTCTTCGTCTCGCCGGCCTTGATCTGTGTCGTCGTGCCGTTGACACGTGCGAGCGGACGTGTCGATGCCGTCACGCGCGCGGTCACGCCCGCCTGTACGACGCCACCGTTGTCACCGTATGCGATCGAGATCGGGATCGATGCCGTCGCGCCCGGCTTCGCCGTCTTGTCGGCGCTCACGGTGAGTGTGCCGTCCGCCGTCACGCTCGACGTGATGCCGCCGCTCGTCGTGCCTCCCGCATACCTGAACTTCGCGTCCTCGTCGGATTCGGACGTGTGCGTGAGCGCGCGCAGGTCGATCGTCGTCGCCGTTTCGCCCGCGACGACGTCGACGGTCGTCGACGAGAACGTCGGCGCCGGCATCTCGTGTCCGATGACGGTGATCGGCAACGTGATGACCGACGAATTGACGATCTTGACGTTGCCTTTGCCTTCGCGTTTGCCGTCGGTCGCCGTGAATGTGATCGACGCGGGGCCGCCGTAGTCCTTCGCCGCTGTGAACTTGAGCGTCGTGTCGTTGACGTAGAGGTCGGTGTTCGCGGCTTTCGTCGCGCTCACCGAATCCTTCTCGACGACCGCCGTCTTGCCGACGCCGACGCGTACATAGTCGGCGATGTTGATCGTGATCGACGATCCGGCGTTGACGCTCAACGCGGGTGCCTTCGGACGCAGCTGCGGCGGGAACACACCGTATGCGGGCACCATGATGAACGCGGTCGATGTGATGTTGTGTTCGGTGTTCGTGACCGTGTACGGCACCGCGCGAGCCTCGTCGGTCAGATCGATCGAGACCGTCGTCTTCTTGCCGGACGCGATATGCGCATGGTCGCGCGCCGATTTGTCGACGTCGACGGCGAGCACGTCGCTCGATCCGGACGGGTTCGCGATGAACTTCGAGACGTCGACGTCGACCGACCGTTTGTCAATCGTCGCGATCGCCGGTACATGGTAGTCGTATGCGGTCGGCGGCTCGATCGGCGCCTTCGGGTCGATGTTGACGGTGAGCGTCGCACGGTCGGTCAGCCCGGCCTTGTTGCGGATCGTGTAGATGATGTAGGCGGTGCCCGCCGCGTCCGGCGTCGTGAACGAGACCATGTCGTTCGTGACGGCCGCGTCGTTGACGCCTTGCGCTTCGAGTTCCTTCTCGACGCTGATCTTGCTGTCGTCGCTTGAGACGTCGTTGAGGAGCACGGGCACCGTCGTCGCCGTGTTCGGGCGCAACGTGACCGTGTCGTCGCGTGCGTAGACGCTTGAGTTCGCGCCGCTTTTGAAGATGCCGACACGTACCGTCGCCTGCGCGCGCCGTCCCGTCCAATCCTCGACGGCGTAGCTGAATTCGTCGGTCCCCGACGAATCCTCGTACGCCTCGTAGACGAGGTAGTCGGCGCCTACCTCGCTTATGCGGCCGAGTTCCGGCACATCGTTGCCAAGGCCGAGCAGCTGCACGTCGTCGCCGTCGTTGTCGATGCCGCGCAACGTGATCGGGATGCGGATCTTCTGTCCGGCGGCGACCTGCGCCTCGACGTCCTTCGGGCTTGCGGCGCTCTTCGCGTCGGCGTCGGCGCGGTGGACGTTGAACGTGATCGTCGCGGATGCGCTGTTGCCGAGCGTGTCGGTCACGGTGTAGGTCACCGGATACGATCCGGGTTCGCCCGGCGCCTGGTAGCGCACGACGTCGGACGCGACGAAGACGAGTCCTTTGAACGTGCTCGTGTCGTATTGCAGTTTGTTGCTCAACGTGATCGTCGTGCCGTCCGAATAGCTCACATGGTCGGGCACGTCGACCGAGACGATGCCGCCGGTGCGCACGGAGACGTCGACGTTCGTCGCTTTCGGCGCGCTGCTCGCGCCGGAAAGCGCCGGCGGCTGCAGCACGATCGTGCCCGTCGATGAGCCTGCGGCGTTCGCGACCGTATATTCGATCGCGACGGGCGCTGTCGGCATCTGCACGGCCGTCAGATAGACGCGTTTGTTCGAGACGATGCCTGTTTTGACGCTTGAGTCGGCGGGGGCCTTGACGCCGGTGACGGACAGGACGCCGCCGAGTGGGTCGACGTCGTTCGTCAGTGGTTCGACGATCGCCGTGCTGTCGGCGCCGAGGAGCGCGATGTCGTTCGCGGCGACCGGTTTCGCCTCGTCCTTCGTGAGCGCCTCGACTTCGACGCGCACGAGTCCCGTCGCCGGGATTGTGCCTTGCGTCGCCGTGTAGGAGACGTAATAGGTGCCCGTCTGCTGCGCCGTGAACGTGAATCCCATGCCCGACGGGTCCGGTGACGCCGTCGTCTTGTCGGGCGCTTCGACGTCGCTTATCTTGACCGGGTCGACCGATGTGCCGTGCACATATGGTTTGAGGTCGATGTGCGTCGGCGTGTTCGGCGTCGTCTTCCTGACGACCGGGTCGATGCTCGCGGGCAGTGTATGTGCGGGGCGCACCGCGAAGTACATCGTGCCGGTGCTTGTCTCTGTGCCGTCCGAGACGGTGAGTTTGACGGTCGCGCGTCCCGAGTTCATCGATCCGGCGTTGAACGTGATCTGGCCGTCCGCGCGCGTCGAGACGGTCGCCTCCTCGGTGTTCTCGACGGTCGCGCCGACGAGTGTGAGCGGATCGCCGTCCTCGTCGATGAAGCCGCCGAGCGCGTTGCCGGTGTAGCTCGCGCCCTGTTCGACGTCGATCTGTTCGGGTGTCTCGTTCTGCTTCGGCGCATGGTTGCCGGACGCGTTGAACTTGAGGGTGACGGTCGCCGAACTCGTCTGGTCGCGTCCGTCGCTGATCTCATAGGTGAACGTCGCCGTGCCGCTCGACGCGCTGGATGCGTTGAGCTGCAGGAATCGTCCGTCGTAGATCGGCGAGATCTGGAACGAACCATCCTTCGGCGCGCTCACCGACGTGATGCGCAGCACCGAACAGTCGGTCTGTTCGTCGTTCCTGAGTACGTCGAGGATCTCATGTGAGCCGATGCGTACGCCGAATTCGTCGTCTTCGGCCTTGATCTGTCCCGATTGCGCTGAGCACTGCTTTTCGAAATTGCGTTTGCTGTTCGTTGATTCGTCGCTGCTTTCCTCGCGGTTCTGCTGTTTCGTCTCGATTTTCTTCCATTGGATCTTGATGACGCTTGTGTCGACGTCCGGATTCCACAGGTTGCCGTTCGTAACGTCATTGAGCACGACGAAACGGTGGTTGACACGGAATACAAGCTGGGATGTGCCGGTGACTTCCTCAAGGGTCTGGAATTGCGCGTCCGAGGATGGTGAGCACACTTTGATCGCGTTGTTCGCGCGCTGCGACCATGCGCCGTGCACGCAGCCGTCGAGTGAGACCGGCTGCGCCACGTCGCCTTTCGCGTCCGTTTTGAGGAGTCGTGGTTCGCCGCCCGATTTGAGTTCGGCGACCGCGAGTCCGCTTTGCGCGCCCGCGGCGACCCAGCCCTGTTGTTTGCCGTCGGCGCTCGGCGCCTGCAGCACGAGCGGGCCGGCGTCCTTGAAGACGGCGCTGCCGCCTTTGTCCCAGATGATGCGGTCGCCATCGGATATGACGGGATGGTCGCCGATCACCGTGAACGAATCGGCGCGCTGTGCGCCGTCGGCGAGCGCCGCGACCTCGCGTGGCTTGTCCGGATGTTCGACGTCGACCGCGAGGACCTTCGCGTCGCGCGGACGGTAGCCGTAGACAGTGCCGTCGTGGGCGACGACGACTTTGCCTCCGATGCCGAGTTTCATCGTCGGATCGTCGTCGACGGGGCGGATCGATTTGATGTCGTCGGCGGCACCGACCCATACGCTGCCGCGCCGCGCGTCGAACATCGCGACGGTGCCGCCGCCGACGTAGGTGCGCATGCCGTTCTTCGTCGGTGTCGCGTCGGCCATCGAGATCGTCGCCTGGTCGATCGCGGCCGTCGACGTGTCCTCGTCGAGCATCGCGACGCCGTCCGCCTGGGCGACGTCGAATTGCGCACCCGACGCCATGACGGCGACGTCGGGTTCCTTGAGCTTGACGTTGAAGCGGGCCGCTTTGCCGTCGTTGCGTGACGTCACCCACACGGTGCCGTCGTCGAGTTTGAGATGCCGTTCGGTGACCGAACTGACGATGAACGCGCCGATGATGACGGCGAGCACGGCGAACAGGCACACGACGGGCATGACCCATGGCCGCCTGCCGGTCCTGAGCACCGATTGCAGCCGTTCCTTGCGGCGTGTGTCGCGTTCGTAGCCATCGTTCGCGACGGCTGGGGGCGTGCTGCGTTTGCCGTTCATCCGTGTTCCTTCCCTCATGCCTCGAACCGTACCGGCCCGGAGCCGTCGATGTGCCCGTTTCCCGTCTTGTTCACCGTTATTTCACCGCATGGGCTGCATGCTGTCCTATTTCACCGCGCAGACGGTCGCCGGCGTCGACGACATGCGTCGGTCCTGTCTGACGATGCTCACCTGGATACACGTCTGTGCGCCATCGGACGCCGGCACGCTCACCGACGTGTCGTCGGTCAGCTGCGCGCCCGTGCTCGCCGAGTCGCCGTTGTTGATGACGGACCATGCGTATTTGTCGCCATCCTGCGGGTCGGGGTTGCTCCAGGTGAACTTCACGCCGTCGCCCGCGTATGCTCCTGACAGTTCGACGGGGGACGGCACGGCGGTGCCACCGCCATCCGTGACATCCGAATCCTCACCGTCCGATGTCGCGCCGTTCATGCCTGGGTTGACGACGGCCGCGGTTGTGTGCTGCGACCGGTCGATGTTCGGCATGATGACGGCCGCGAACACGATGCCGACGACGGCGAGCACAGCGGCGACGACCGCCGTGATGATGAGCGGCTTGCGGTGCTTCGGGGCCGGTGCCTGCGCGGTCGGCAGATTGCCTTGCACGGCCGCCGGCGCGATTGCCACACGCGCCGGGTATGGTTCGATGCCCTGCACGGTCACGGGCGTCGCATGGCCGTAGAGCTGGATCTGCGCATCCTGCAACGCGCGCGCGAATTCGACCGCCGTGAAATAACGGTCCGCGGGGTCCGCGCTGAGCGCCTTCATGAGCACCTGCTGCACGGCGTTCGGCACGTCGGGGCGGTTGATCGGCAGGACCGGCTTGTGCATGATGCACTCGACGAGCTCGTCGAGGGAACGCGGCGCATACGCGTATTCGAACGGCGATTTGCCGGCGAGCATCGCGTAGAGCGTCGCCGCGAGCGAATAGATGTCGCTGCGGTCGTCGCCCGAACCGTTCGACGCGAGCACCTCCGGCGGCGCCCACGGCGGCGAATAGCCGGTGCTGCGGTGATCGTACAGGCTCGTCGCGATGCCGAAGTCGGCGATCGCCGGCAGGCCCTGCGCGGTGATGAGGATGTTGCTCGTCTTGATGTCGCGGTGCACGATGCGGTTGCGGTGCGCGAGGTAGAGCGCGCTCGCGAGCTGCACGCCGTAGTCGAGCGTCTTGTCGACCGGGTAGGCGCCCTGCTTCGCGATGATGTCCTTGACGGAGCCGCCGGGCGCGTATTCGAAGATGATGTAGCTGCGGCCATCGCCCGTGATGCCCGCGCCGTAGACGGTCAGGATGTTCGGATGCGGGAACGACGCCATGACCGTCGCCTCGGTGCTGAATCGCGCGCCGGACTTCGGGTCGAGGTGCGTGTTGCTCACCTTGATCGCGACGTCGCGTTCGGTCGCCTCCTGCCGGTAGCGGTACACGTAGGCCGTGGACCCCTTGCCGATGACGCCCACATAGCGATATCCCTTGAGCCGTGGGGGCGTGGGGGTGGCGGTGGGTTTGCGTCCGGCCGTATGCGCGGTCACATTGGGCATGTGGCTTGTTCCCGTCCTTCGTCCTGCGCGACGTGTCCGTGCACGAACGCGTCGCCGTCCCCTGGTCGCGTCGGTGCGCACGTGCGCAAAGCATTGTTTCCTCTGATATCCCCATTGTTGCCGAAACGGTGGTCAAATGCCACGGTTGTTTTCACGATATGGAAGGTGCCGTTCCTCATACGGAAGCCCACCGTTTGCACACGTTTGCATGCAACCGCGCATGAGTGCCACTGCCCGCCATGTTCGCAGAACGGTACGCTCACGGGCTGCTCAGCGTACCGGAATGCGGAATTGGCCACACCACGGTACGGTGGGAAGGGTGCAACATGCCGCAGTGCGGAAATGGCATGCGGTATGCTGGAGCGCGGATGCCGAACATCGATCGCGGCGCGCGGGGGCGTGCGCCGCACCCAGGAGGGGCCATATGGAGACGCAGTCGTCCCAGTTCACCTGCGATCCGGATGCACAGCCGGACACCGACACGACCGTCGACGCGCATGTGCGCGCCGCGCTCGATGCGGATGCGATACGCGCATTGTTTGTCGATGCAGATGCCGACGCCGACGGTGCCGACACCGACACTGGCGCCGCGCCTGCGCGTCGCGCCGTGCTCGTCACCGGACCGCCGCGCAGCGGCAAGACGACGTTCGCGCTCGCCGCTGCGAAGGAAGCGCTCGACGTGTTCGGCGCGCAGCGCGCCGTGCTCGCCGTGTCGAACCGCCGTCTCGCCGACGAGTACACGCCCGAACTCATCCGCCACATCGGCGTGAGCACACAGGCACGCCCCGCGACGACGCTCAACGCGCTCGCGTTCCGCCTCGTCGCCGCGCAGCGCGCGCATGACGGACGCCCGTCACCGCGCCTGCTCAATGGCGCCGAGCAGGACGCGTTGCTGCGCCGTGTGCTCGCCGCGCATCTCGACCATGTGCGCTCGGGCGACACGTGCGGCACGTGCCGCCTGCTGCGTGACTATTTCCAGAACGAACGGTGGATGGCGTTCGTCGCCGACGGAGACGTCGGTGACGAGACGTCGGCGGCGACGACCGAGGCGATCCTCGAGGAAGGTGTGAACGCCGCGTTCGTCGCACAGTTGCGTGACATGCTCGCACGCATGGACGAGGTCGGTGCCGGGGCGAGCACCGAGGACGCGACGCTCGCCGCCGTCGAGAACTGCGGCATGACGGGCGAGCGCCTGCGCATCCAATGGCGCCTCGCGTACGCGTTGCGCGCCGAATACATCGAGGCGGTACGCGACGCCTATCCGGACGAATACCGCCTTGACGCGAGCTATCTGCAGGTCGCGGGCACGGTCGCCGCGCGTGGCGTCGAGGAGCATGAGCTGCCGCGCATCGTCATCGTCGACGACGTGCAGGATCTGACGCTCGCCGGTTTCGCGTTCCTTTCGGCGTTGCACGCGCGCGGTGTGCGTCTCGTGCTTGTCGGCAATCCGGACGAATCGGTCCAGTCGTTCCGCGGGTCGTACCCCGAATACCTGTTCCGTCAGATCGACGAACAACTCGATCCGGCGCATGTCACGCTCGGCTACGTGGGCGGCGACGACTATCTGCACGTCGTGCAGGCGCGCGTGAGCCTTTCGGTCGCGACGGGCGAGGAGGGGCTCCCTCCTGTCGCGCAACGCCTGGGCAAGATGCCGGCGCTTCCGGGCGCGTATCCGGTCGCGCCCGTTGAGGCCCCCAGTGGGGACACGTCGGTCACATCCGCGCTCTACCGCACGCCCGAAGAGGAGATGGACGACGTCGTGTGGCATATCAAGCGCACGTACCTCGATGCGAGGGAGGATTCGAGGGATATGGATTCCTCGGACACGTCGACCAACACGGGGGAGGGCGATGCCGTGTCGTGGAACGACATCGCCGTCATTATGCACGACAACGACGCAATCCGCGCATATGGCGAACGTCTGCGCAGGGACGGCGTCCCAGTACGGTTCTCGTCGGTCACACGTCCACTCGCCGAGGAACCGTTCGTCGAGGGCCTGTTCTCGCTCATCGAACTCGCGCAATTGCGCAACGATGGTCTCGCGCAGCGCGCGTTGCCGCTCACGAAGCTCGCCGCGTTCGTGCGTTCGCGTGTGCGCGCGGTCGTCGCGAGTCCGCTCCTCGACGTCGCGCCGAGGGCGCGCCGTGGTGAGGCGAAGGTCTACAACGCGACACGTCCCGTCGACATGCATGCGATCGACATCGCGATGCGCTCGCTGCAGTCGATCGCCGACGTGCAGGACCGCGCCGACCTGATTCGAGATGTGCGCGCACGTGAGGAGGCCGACGAGGCGCGCGTCGTGCCCGGTGACGGTCATACGGACGATATCGTCGATGTGCACGACCGCAATGATGTGGACGGTGCGGATGGCGCGTCGTCGCGCGCGTTGGGCGCGTTGCGCGCGCAATGGGCGGCGCTGCGCGACGCCGTCGCCGCCGCGCACGCCGACGCCGACCATGTGCACGTCCTCGACGACGACGCGGGTGATGATATCGGTTTCGGTGTCGACGCGATGTATCTCATGCTCGCCGAGGACGGCTCGCCCGACGTCATCGGCATCCTCGAACGCATATCCGGATTCGACGAGGGCGACGGGGCGCACGGACGCGCGGTCGGTCGCAACGCGCCGATTCGCCGTTTCGTGCGCCTATGGCGGTATGTCGCGACGCTCGCCGAACGGCTGCGCACATTGACGAAACAGGATGCGGCGCAGCCGAGGTTCGCGCTTGAGGCGGCGTGGACGGTGTGCGGTGTCGCATCCCATTGGCAGCGCCTCGCGTTGTTCAACACACCGACGGGGCGCGCCGCGAACGACCGCCTCGACGTAGCGATGCGCCTGTTCGACTATGTCAACCGCAACGGCACGCATATGTCGATTCCGGCGTTCATCGGACAGGTGCGCCAATTGCAGATCGAGGCGGATTCGCTCGCGAAGACGGCGCCGCTCGACGAGGCCGTCACGTTGGCGACGCCCGCGGGCGCGGTCGGCAGGCACTGGAAGCATGTGTGGCTCCCGGGCGTCCAGGAGGGCGTCTGGCCGAACCTCGCGGCACGCAACACGATGTTCGGCGGCGAGGACCTCGTCGACATCCGCCTGTACGGCACGCTCGACGCGTTGCGCGAAGTGCGGATGGGCCAACAGGACCCCGCCGTGCTGGAAGTGCTCGGCACCGAGCAGAAGGGCTTCCTCGTCGCGCTCACACGCGCCGACGCCCATGTGCATGTGAGCGCGACGCTCAACGACGACATGGTGCCATCCGAGTTCCTCTACAACTACATGCCCGAGCGCTACGACCGCGACCGCGACGCGAAGCCCGAACGGCGCGTCTATACGCCGACGGGCGGCGACGGCGGCACCGTGCTCGACGCGGATGTGCGCGGCATCATCGCGCTCGCGCGCGAACGCCTCGCCACATCAGGCCCCGCGAGCAAAGAAGGCGAGGATGCGATCCGGACGCTCGCATTGCTCGCGACCAAGGGATACGCGGACGCAGGTCCCGGCAATTGGCCGTTCCTCGACATGTGGGGCGCATACGAAGCCCCGTCCAAGCAAGAGGATGCGCAGGATACGGCGGCGCTGAAGGCGGATGCAGGCAAGGAAGACAAAGACAGCAAAGACGGCAAGGACGCGAGCCATGCGTTGCGCGCGTCGATCCCACGCATCTCGAACCGGCCGTTCGTGCCGGCCCACCGTGCCGACAACGCCAATGGTGCCGACAACGCCGGGGGCACCGGTACGAAGCCGCATGAGCACGATGGCACCGGGCAGCCACCGACCGTCACATTGTCGCCATCCACGGTCGACGCGCTGTGGGCGTGCCCGGTGTGTGCGCGCATGGAGAGGGAGTTCTTCGGACCCACGGTGCAACCATTCACACTCGATTACGGTTCGATCGTGCATGCCGTGCTCGAACATGCGACCGAGCTTGGCTGGGACACACCCGAATACCAGGAGCGCATCGCGATCGACGACGCCGACCTCGCCGAACGGTTCCGCGCGCCGTCGCCCGACTACGCGACATGGGACGAGGTCGCCGGGCTGCGCGCCGCGAGGATCGCCGAGCTGATGATCGCGTACTATGAGACGCTGCGCATCGACCCGGAGACATTGCGCGACGATGCGGAACGCTACAACGCGACATTGCGTGACGAAAAGACGAAACAGACGTTGCTCAACGTGGCCGACTATTTCGTGCGCTCGAACATGCCGATCTACGAGCAGGGCCCCGATTCGACCGAGACGATCACCGTGCCGCCGACGGGACGGCAGCGCAAACCGCAACAACAGCAACGCCCACGCCAATACACGCATGCGAGCATCCCGACGGTCGGCACACTCGTCGACGCGGAACCGGAGGTCTCGTTCGACGCGTGCTTCACGCTCGCGGACATCACGGCGGCGTTCAACAAGGCGACACGGTTGCAGGTCGACGGCGAGCAGCTCGCCGCCATCATGGGCGCGCTCATCGGCGGCTGGCCATGCGCATGGGACCACGATATGCGCATCCGCCTGACGGGACGCATCGACCGCCGCGAGACGCGCCGTGACGAAGCCGGCGCGCTGTCATGGCGCCTCATCGACTACAAGACAGGCCATGTGCACGGACGGGGCGAGAACTTCAGCGACCTGCAGCTCGTGTGCTACCAGCTCGCGATGCGCTTCCCGCACACCGAGGACGGCGGTGCGGGCGAACGGCTGCCGGTCTCGCGCGCCGCGCTCTTCGACGTCTCGCATGTGACCTACCCGTCCTCGAAGCAATCGAAAGCGGAAATGCATTATCAGGAGCCGCTCTTCGCAGGGGACGGCATCAACGCCGGCACACCGTCCAAACGCGCCGATCCGATGAGCACCTACACGGTTTCGCAGATCTCGGTGCTGTTCCCTGATATCAAGACGGTCGGCGACCTCAAGACGCCTGACGTCGACGACCAGGTGTGGGAGACGCTCGTCGCCGGCGCGTCGTCACATACGCTCGTGTGGTCGCTCACGATGATCGCGCGCGTGTTCTACGCGGCCGCCGCGAGCCTCGCGGACACGATCGACGCGCATCCGACACAGGCCCATCTCAAACACTGCGGCGACAAACCGATATGCCCGGCGTGCGCCGAGAAACTGCAGACGATCTACGAAACGAAGGGAATGTGACGATGGCGCACGACGAGGAACCACAGGAGACGAAGAAGACACCGAGCGCGCAGCAACGCGCGATCATCGACGCGTCCGCCGACGACGACCTGCTCGTCGTCGCGGGCGCCGGATCGGGCAAGACGTTCACGATGACGGAGCGTATCATCGCGCTCATCGCACCGCCGAACAATGTGCCACCCGAACGCATCCTCGGATTGACGTTCACGAAGAAGGCCGCGTCCGAACTCCTCACACGCGTGTCCGCGGCGGTCACGAAACGCGCGCCTTCGCGCACATCGTCGTTCATGAAACCGGACGTGTACACCTATGACGCGTTCTTCCAGACGATCGTACGCCAATACGGCCTCCTCGTCGGCTTCGACCAGCAGACGCAGCCGCTGAGCGAAGCGGGCGCGCGTCAGCTCATCGCGACGACGGTCGGCGAACACATCGACATCGTGCACGACAGCGGCATCGAATTCACGAACTTCAACGCGATCGTCGATGGCGTCTACGCGTTGTCCGCGAACATCTCGAGTGCGATGATCGGCGGCACATGCGACAGCGTGGAGAAGGCAGTCGAGAGGATACGCACATGGGACAAGGCGTTCCTCGACCTCATCGACGCGATGGACATCGATTTCGACGCGGTGCCCGACGAGGAGCCCACTGTGCCCGACCTGTCGCCATCGTCGAAACGGTACAGCAAATACCAACGCGACAACAGGAAGAAAACGAACGGCGAACCGTACGCGCAAGCCGAACGCACGAATGCGAAAATCGACCATTGGCGTGACACGATCGAATCGTTCCATGTCAAGCAGATGCGCGACGCGACACGCAAACGCGAACTGCTCCTTACACTTGTGCAGTGGTATACGGATGCGAAACGGCGCAACCATATGGCCGAATTCAGTGATTTCACCGTCGCCGCGTACCAGCTCGTCACACGGTTCCCATCGATCGGCGAACGCTACCGCCGCCGCTACACGCATGTGCTCCTCGACGAATACCAGGACACGTCCACGACACAGGCGATGCTGCTCGCGAAACTGTTCTCAAGCGAGGACGGCAAGTCGGCCGTGAACGCCGTCGGCGACCCGTTCCAATCGATCTACGCGTGGCGTGGCGCGAGCCCGGGCGCGTTCCGCATGTTCCAGCGTTCGTTCGGCCTTGATGACGACTACGAACCGTTTGCGCTGTCCGAAACGCGGCGCAACTCGGTCATCGTGCTCGACGCCGCGAACAATCTGACAGCCGCGTTGCGCGGGGTGGGGGACGATGGCAGCAGCGTCGGCGTGCGCGAAGTGGACGTGTGCAAACTCTCGGTGCCGCACGACGGCGCGACACCGATACACGAAGGCACGCTCGGCGTGCTCGGCTATGCGACGCGCGGACAGGAGATCGACGGCGTCGTGCGCTTCGCGCAACAGGCGATCGCGAAACACGAACACGATGACCCGACGGGCGGCGCACGCCCGCACGTCGCCGTCCTGTTCCGCGGCAAGGCGCAGATCCCGTATTTCCAGGCGGCGCTTGAGGAAGCCGGATTGACGACGTTCGCAGTCGGCACGTCGTCGCTCCTCGAACAACCCGAAGTGCTTGACGTGCTCGCGCTCATGCACGTCGTCGCCGACCGTTCCGACGCCGCATCGCTCATGCGGCTGCTCGCGACGCCGCGCTTCGGCCTCGGCGCGGCCGACCTGCGTACGCTCGCGCGGATGGCGGACGCGCGCAACACCGACTACCGGTACCGTACGCTCATCGAAGCGGGCGCGATCGAGGACACGGCCGCCGACGACGCGGCCGCGCGCCGCAGGATCGTGCGCGACCATGCGCGCGAAGTGCCAAACGCCATATTCGCCGCCGATCTGCTCATCGACGACGACGCCGACCACACGATCGAACATTCGCCGATATCCGACGCGGGCAAGCGCGCGCTCCACCATGCGGGCGCCGTGCTGCGGCATGTGCGGCAGAGCGCGTACGGTCCGATCGAGGACGTCATGCGCGCGACCGTCGAGGCGCTCAACCTCGACATCGACCTGCTCGTCGCCGACGCCGAACGCCGCCATGCGCACGGCGATGGGCGGGACACGGGCAACGACGGCGCATGCGGCACAACGGCCGTGCGTGCGTCGATCGACGCACTGTTGCGCACCGTGCAGACGTATGTCCAGGAAATCTCGACGTCGCTCACGCCGACGTTGCGCGGGTATCTGTCGTGGATCGACGCGCAACGCTCGATCGACGAAGGCGCCGCGCCGATGCCGGACACACCCGTCGACGTCATCCTGATGACCGTGCACCAGTCGAAGGGCCTCGAATGGGACGCCGTCGCCGTCGTCGGCCTGCAGCGCAACAAGTTCCCGTCGAACCAAGGCGAGCGCCTCAGCGTCGAAGTCGAGGACCTGCCGGGCGTCGAACCAGATGGGGATCAGCAGGACGCCGAAGTCGAAGAGCTGATTGGGCAGATCGGCGCGTGGACACCGCCGCGCTACACGGCGCGCGCACACACATGGATCACCGACCCGTCCGCCGTGCCCGTGCCGATGCGCACCGACGCGGCGATCCTGCCCGCCTTCCCCGGCAACGCGCGGAAGGTCGCGGGTTCGAACGACTACGATCCGATCGCGGCGCTCGCGAACGACGACGAAGTCGGACTGCTCGACGACGACGTCTTCGGTTCGCTGCGCGAATACACGATCGTCAACGATCCGCAGTTCCCGCAGCACGCGCGCGAACTGTGGGGCGAGGCGGACCTGTGGACGATGCCGCAGACCGAGGAGTTCGGACGCAGGCTGTACGCGGACGAACGCAGGCTCATGTATGTCGCGCTCACGCGTGCGCGCGACGAGGCGCTCCTCACCTACAGTGAGGACGCGTCGCTTGCGCGCACGCTCGAGGACGCGGCCGCCGCGCGCGCCGACGTCGCACAACACGCGGTCGCATGCGCCGCCGGCTACGGCGACTGGACGACGACACACGCCGACAACATCGTGCCGCCGTACACGGCGTCCGCGTTCTGGCAGGAAGTGCACAGTTCGCTCATGTTCGACGTTTCATCGCATGCCGCCGCGTACGCCGCACATCGTACGGCGCGCACCGCGCATGAGGCCGCGGCGCTCGATGATGCGTGGCTTGCGGCGATGCATGAGCCATCGTTCATCGCGCGCTACAACATGGCGCGTGCGGCGCGCGAACGCGTCGAGGACGCCGAGATGAGGATTGAGGCCGCCCAAGCGGCAGGTGTCGGCAAAGACGAACTCGACGCGCTCAACGAGACGCTCAAAGGGCTCAAGGAGCAGGCATACGAATGCGCGTTCGTGATTGATGCCGACGAGATTCCGGCGACTGCCCCGCAGATGTGGACACTTGACGAGATCGGTGAGGCGAGGCCGACGGGATACTTCGTCGGCGAACACGCGCAGGAGTTCGCCGACGCCGTCGTCGGCGACGCGTGGAACACGCCGATCGATGAGGAGGATGGTGCCGTGCGGCGGCCGTGGCCATTCACGTTGAGCGCAAGCCTCGCCGAACGGCTGCGTGCGGGCGCCGATGAGATCGGCAACGCGATGGACCGGCGTGTGGGCAAGGATGGTGCACAACCGGCGGCGACGTCGGAACAGCACGACGTGGAGCGTGGTTCGCTCTACGACCGCGCAAGCGCGCTCATCGACGACGCGAGCTTCGGCGCGCTGCCGGACATGCCGCAGGACGAGCTGCTCAAGCTGCTTGAGGACAAGGCGCGCCGTGCGTTGCGCAGCCAGCGCATGAACGCGACGGCGCTCCAGCGCGGCCATGCGATCGGCGGCCACAGTGGCAAGAACAGTGGCAAGCACAAAGACGGCAACACAGACAACAACAACGCGTATGAGCGTTTCGACGTCATCGCGGGCATCCTGCGGCCGGTTCCGTCGATGTCGTCGCCGTACGCCGAGGAAGGCACACGGTTCCACGCGTGGGCGGAGGCGTTCGTCAACGCGGGCATTGATGACGGCGGTTCGCGTGCGCGGCTCATCGGGGACGTGGAACGCGCACTCGAGGAGACGGCCGACGACACGGCATCGTCGGACCATCGATTCGCCCTATGGCAGCGGCGGCTCATCGACTCACCGTGGGCGTCGCGCACGCCCTACGGCGCCGAACAATCGATCGTCGTCGCGCTCGACGGCGTCGACAACCTCGTGCAAGGCAAACTCGACGCCGTGTTCGTCGGCGGCATCGATCCACAGGACACGTCGAAACTGTTCACCGTCGTCGATTGGAAGACAGGACGGCGCCCACGTACACCTGAAGAGGTCGCGGAGAAACTCAAACAGCTCGACTTCTACCGGCTCATGCTCGCGAAGGAACGCGGCATACCGCTCGACGCGGTCGACGGCGCGCTCTACTACGTCTCCGAACAGGACGCGGACGCGCGGCAAATCGACGCCGAACCGAAGGACGAAGCCACGATCATCAACGAAATCCGCGACGGCATCGCATTCGAGGACGACGACGGCAACGTCGAACGCCACTAGGCCGCAGGCGTACACCGTGAGCCAATCGACGCCGCGCACTACACTGATGCGCTGAACGTACGGCAACGGGGCCGCCGGGCATATGCGCCGGCGGCCCCGCGCACATCAGGACGGCACGGACGGCGCAGGGAAACGCACTGCGCGGTGTGCGCGGCGCCGCTTCGGCATGCGTGGGCGGGCACACATGCGCACAGCGAACATATGAAGGAGCTCGCACATGTCCCCGAACGACGCACCCACAACGAACATCCAACGCACCACCGGCACGTCAACGAACGGCGTGCACTATCGCGCGATGCGCTGGGAGGACCTCGACGACGTCACCGCGTGCTTCGACCGCGTCTGGCCGCAGCGCGAAGGCATCGCGGGCACACCGCTCGCGCTGCTCATCGCGCGCTATCTGACGCTTCACTACGTTGAACAGGGCACATGGGCGAACATCGCCGAACTCGGTGACGGCACCTTCGCCGGCATCACACTCGTACGCGTTGAAGGACATCCCACACTCTTCCCGCAGGCGCACGACGCGCTCGAGGAGACGCGCGCGCTCATCAACGCCGACCCACGCGGCGCGCAGATGCTCGACATGTTCGAACACGGTTTCTTCGTACGCGAAGACATCCTCGAAGAGGACAGCGACGTGCGCGCGGACACCCAGGCCGAACTCGAACTGTTCATGGTCAACCCCGACGTGCGCGGCCACGGCGTCGGACGCGCCCTGTGGGAGGATCTGCTCGGTGCGCTGCGCGCGATGGGAGTGCGCGCGTTCTTCCTGCACACCGATTCGAGCTGCGACTACGGCTTCTACGACCACAAGGGGCTCGTGCGCGTCGCCGAACGGATCGCCGCCGACCACCCCGAAGACGCCGACCTCACCGAAGGACTCAACACCGACGACCAATACATCTACCGCGCCGACCTCAACAACACCGCGCTCACAGGCGCGCTCAACCCCGCACAGGACGAGGTGCGCGGAGCATGAGCGGGAAGACAACGACGACACCGACGACACGACAGCGTTCGCCATACGCGCGCATGTTCGCACTGCCTGGGGCGAAGGCGTTCTGCCTGTCCGCGGCGCTCGCGCGGCTGCCGATGAGCATGATGAGCCTCGGCATCGTTCTCGCGCTCAACCACCTGTACGACAATTGGACGATCGCCGGTTCGATGAGCGGCGCGTACATCCTCGCCGTCGCCGCCGTCACGCCGTTCTACGCGCGCCTGTTCGACCGCTTCGGCCAGCGCAAGGTCGGGCGCGTCGCGCTCACCGTGCAGGTCGTCGCGATGCTCACGTTTGCATTCGCGGCGCTCGCGCGCGTGCCGATACCACTGTTGTTCGCACTCGCGCTCATCATGGGCGCGACGCAGTTCTCGTTCGGTGCGCTCGTGCGCACACGGTGGACATATCTCCTCGAACGCACCGATAATATGGACCTCCTCAACACCGCGTACGCGCTCGAATCGGCAATCGATGAAATCATATTCATCTTCGGACCGATCCTCGCGGCGACGCTCGCGACATCGGTGCATCCGGTCTCACAATTGTTCGTACCGACCGCCGCGTGCGCGATCGGCGGCACCGTCTTCTTCTCACTCAAACGTTCGGAACCGCCTGTGCTGCGCGTCGTCGAGACGAACCCCGTCGCCGCCGACGATATGGAACTGCGTATCGCGCGCGGCGAATTCGATGTGGACGGTACGACGGCGAATGCGGGCGTCGCGGCAGCCGAGGGCGCCGCGTTGCAGGACACGATGCGCAAACGCAACGCGCTCGCCGCGTCGTCGCGCACGACGACCCGCAATGTGCTGCTGTATGCGGGCATCCTCCCGCTCATGCTCACGTTCATCTGCTTCAACATGAGTTTCACGACGTTCGACGTGTCGATCACGGCCGCGATGGAACATGACCACCTCGACCGTTTCCTCGGACTGCAGCTCGCGATGATCGCCGTCGGTTCGTGCATCGGCGCGTTGTATTTCGGTTCGCGGCAGCACCGCGGCCCCCATTGGCGGCGCATGATCGTGTGCCTCTCGATCCTCGTCGTCGGTTTCGCGTGCATGCGCGCGACGATGGACAACTATTTCGCGCTCGGTGCGGTCGAACTGCTCGCAGGACTCGTCGTCTCACCACTGTTCGCGACGGGCAACCTCATCGTGCGCGAAACAGTGCCGGAGCAGTCGCTCACGGAAGGACTCTCATGGCTCACGACAGCCGGCCAGATCGGCGCGTCGCTCGGTTCGCTCCTCGGCGGCGTCATCCTCGACCATCTCGACTCCCACGCGGGCGTCATGATGACATGGGTGTACACGGCCGCCGCGATCCCCTTCGCCCTCTTCGGATGGTGGGTCTTCACGCACAAAAACGCCGATATCGAACAAGAACGCGGCGACACCCTCTGACCCCGACCACCTATCCGCACGACGGTACGCTGAGGCGCCGCTCGGCGTACCGCACTGCGTACCCGCCGCGCAGGGGCGCAGCTACACTGGATTTGGAATACAGCCATACCTATCCACTTCACCATGAGAAAGAAAGATGGGGACACCATGATCAAGGTTTCCGTAGTAGGCGCCAAGGGGCGCATGGGATCGCACGTCGTCGACGCCGTCAACGCCGCGCCCGACGCCGAACTCGCGCTCGCGCTCGACGCAGGCGACGACCTCACGCAGATCACGCCCGAGAACACCGATGTCGTCGTCGAATTCACGGTGCCGTCGGTCGCGCTCGGCAATGTGCTCACGCTCGTCGGCCAGGGCCTCGACGTCGTCGTCGGCACGACCGGTTGGACCGACGACAAGCTCGACGCGGTGCGCGCCGCGCTCGCCAATGCGCCGCGCGAAGGACAGAGCGTCTTCATCGCGCCGAATTTCGCGATCTCCGCTGTGCTCGCCGATTATTTCGCGCGTCTCGCCGCACCGTATTTCGAATCCGCGGAAGTCATCGAGCTGCACCATCCGGACAAAGTGGACGCGCCTTCGGGCACGGCGATCCACACCGCGCAGGGCATCGGCGATGCGCGTGCGAAGGCGGGGCTCGGTGCAGTCCCGGACAATACGCAGACCGATGGTGGCTCGCGCGGCCAGGTCGTCAACGGCGTCCATGTGCACGCCGTGCGCCTGCGTGGTCTCAACGCGCATGAGGAGGTGCTGTTCGGCAACGCCGGCGAGCAGCTCGTCATCCGCGCCGATAGCTTCGACCGCGGCTCGTTCATGCCTGGTGTGCTGCTCGCCGTGCGCAAAGTGGCGTCGCATGAGTTCCCGGGATTGACGGTCGGTCTCGACCATTTCCTCGACCTGTGACGTTCTCCGGTTCGATGATATCCGGATTCAGTTCGACGATATCCCACCGTTCCACGGATGTTTCACAGCGCCGCGCATATCGCGACGCGCGTATCGCGGCGCGGGCGTGGAACATCCACATCCGCGCGGCTGCGCGCGTCCTAACCGACAAGTACCGTTGCAGCTATGACAGACGGAACGATGCATCTTCTTGACCCCGCCCCGTTCGGGCGTGTCCTTCCCGCGATGGTCACGCCGATGAAGGATGACGGATCGATTGATTACGACGCCGCGCAGGCGGTCGCGAAACAGCTTGTCGCCGACGGCGCCGACGGTCTTGTCGTCAACGGCACGACCGGTGAATCGCCGACGACGCATATGGATGAGAAAGTCGACCTCGTCCGCGCCGTCAAGGAGGTCGTCGACGTCCCCGTCATCTCCGGTGCCGGTTCGAATGACACCGCGCATACGGTGCGCATGGTCGAGCAGACGCAGGAGGCGGGCGCGGACGCCGTGCTCGTCGTCTGCCCGTATTATTCGCGCCCGTCGCAGCAGGGCATCTTCTATCATTACCGCGCCGTCGACGAGTCCGCAGACAAACCGATCATCGTCTATGACGTCCCGGGCCGCACGGGTGTGCGCATCGCGCTCGACACCTACTGCCATCTGTCCGAACTCGACCATGTTCAGGCGGTCAAGGACGCGACGGGCGACATCGCGGGCGCCGTCCGCAAGCGTCTTGAGACGGGGCTCACGTGGTATTCGGGTGATGACGCGCTCTATCTGCCGTTCCTGTCGATCGGCGCCGTCGGTATCATCTCCGTCGTCGCGCATGCGGCCGCGCATCCGATGCGTGAGCTTGCCGAAGCCTTCGACCGCGGGGACATCCATCGCGCGCAGGAGCTCGCGAACCGCATCGCGCCCGCGATCGACGCGATGAACGGCACCGGGTTCCAGGCCGTCATGGCGAAGGCGGCGCTGTATGTGCGCGGGGTCCTCGATAGCACCGTGATGCGTCTGCCGAACGTCGGTCCGACGCCCGAACAGATCGAGGTCGTGCGCGCGGGAATGCAGGCGAGCGGCCTAATCGACTGAACGCGTCAGCGTCGCGCCGTAAGCCGACGGACGCCGCCGAGATGGACGCCGCCACAACGGACGCCGACAATGTGCGATTGCATGCGTCGCGTGCAATCGCATTGTCATATCGTCGGCGGTCACACGACGCACACCGCCGTACACGTCCGCCATCGTCCACTGCAGTAGACATGTCCACACACGCACGTCCGCGCCGTCCGGTTGCACAGTTTGGCGCACGGTGATTGCGCCATGAGCTGCAAGTGCGCCGTTGGCGCCCCACGACGGTTCCCGGTGGCGATACACTGTGAGCAGAATGAGCATAATGAATGACGATTGTGAGCCGATGACCACCCGCCTCATCGCCGTACCGAACGATGCCGGTCGCGCATCCACACAGGCGCCGGACACGATCGTATGAAGCCTCGCCGCGCGCACAGGCGGGCGGCACGTAAGAGAAACCAACAACAGAACCATGACAGAGACAACAACAACCACGCATGTGCGTGGATCGAAGAGGAAGACCACACAGACGGCGCAGGAGGCCGCCGAACTCGCCGTCGAATCGCTCAGTGAGCAGACGGCGAAGACGACGCGCACACGCAAGACGTCGTCGAAGTCCACGTCGTCGAAATCGGCGTCGACGAAGAAGGCGACGCGCACGCGCAAGTCGAACGCGAAGTCGGACGCTAGAAAGGCGCGCACACGTGCGCTCGCGACGTCGGACACGAGTGATGAGAACCGCATCGCGCCGCCGAAGTACCGTAAGGGTTCGATGCGCATCGTGCCGCTCGGTGGCCTCGGTGAGATCGGCCGCAACATGAACGTCATCGAATACAACGGGCATATCCTGCTCATCGATTGCGGTGTGTTGTTCCCGGAGGAGGAGCAGCCGGGCGTCGACCTCATCCTTCCTGATTTCAACTACATCAAGGACCGTCTCGACAAGGTCGAGGCGCTTGTGCTCACGCACGGACATGAGGACCATATCGGCGGCGTCCCGTATCTGCTCAAGATGCGTCCGGACATCCCGCTCATCGGTTCGAAGCTCACCCTTGGTTTCGTCGAGGCGAAATGCAAGGAACACCATCTCGATCCGGAGATGATCGAGGTCAAGGGCCGCGACAAGCTCAAGGTTGGTCCGTTCAACCTTGAATTCGTGACCGTCACCCATTCGATCCCGGACGCGCTCGCCGTGTGCGTGCGCACGCCTGCCGGCTCGCTCATCGACACGGGCGACATCAAGCTTGACCAGCTGCCGCTCGACCACCGTGTGACCGATCTTGTCGAGTTCGGCAAGCTTGGCGAACAGGGCATCGACCTGCTGATGATGGATTCGACGAACGCCGAGGTGCCTGGGTTCGTCAAGCCGGAGACGTCGATCGGTCCCGCGCTCGACCAGGTGTTCGCGACGGCGACGCGCAAGATCATCGTCGCGAGCTTCTCGAGCCATGTGCACCGTGTGCAGCAGGTCGTCGACGCCGCGCACAAGTATGGCCGCAAGGTCGTCTTTGTGGGCCGTTCGATGGTGCGCAACATGGCGATCGCCGCCGACCTCGGCTACCTGCACCTGCCGGAGGACACGGTCATCGACCTGAAGAAGGCGAAGGACTACCCGGACAACAAGCTCGTCTACATGTGCACCGGTTCGCAGGGTGAGCCGATGGCCGCGCTCGGCCGCATCGCCGACGGCAACCACCGCGACATCACGATCAACGAGTTCGACACGGTCATCCTCGCGAGCTCGCTCATCCCGGGCAACGAGCACGGCGTGTACAAGGTCATCAACAAGCTCGTGCAGCTTGGCGCACGCGTCGTCAACCGTGACAATGCGGCCGTGCACGTCTCCGGGCATTGCAACGAGGGCGAGCTGCTGTACATGTACAACATCGTCAAGCCGAAGAACGCGATGCCGATCCACGGCGAGAACCGCCACCTCGTCGCGAACGGCCTGATCGCCGTCAAGACCGGCATCGACCCGGAGAACGTCGTGCTCGCCGAAGACGGCGACGTCGTCGACCTCTACCATGGCAAGGCCGCGATCGTCGGCTCGGTGCCGTGCGGGTACATCTACGTCGATGGCGATTCGGTCGGCGAACTGACCGACGAGGAGCTTGAAAAGCGCCGTATCCTCGGCTCCGAGGGCTTCGTCTCGTGCTTCGCCGTCGTCGACACGGACGCGTCCGAGGTCGTCTCGGGGCCGAAGGTGTATCTCAACGCCGTCGCCGAGGACGAGAAGGAATTCGAAAAGGTGCGCCATCAGATCGTCGAACAGCTGCGCGATGCGATGATGACCGGCACGAAGGACACGTATAAGCTGCAGCAGATCATGCGCCGCACGCTCGGCGGCTGGGTCGCGCGCGAACTGCACCGCAAGCCGATGATCGTGCCCGTCGTCGCCGACATCGCAGCCGACATGGACGCGATGGAAGGCTACGTGAACTGACGGCCACGCGCACCGCGTGCACGAAGAACCATGAACGGCGCCGCCGTACGCCCGGCGGCGCGATACCAACGAAGTGAAGGAGCAGTATGCCAGGAGCCAACCTTACGCGCGTCGAAGCGCAGGAACGCAAATCGGTCGTCCAATACCCGATCCATTACGCCGTCGACCTTGATCTCACACAGGGCGACAAGACGTTCGTCTCGACCTCGACGGTCGAATTCGACGCGACGCCGGGGGAGAGCACATTCCTCGACCTCATCGCCGACGAAGTGACGAAGGTCGCCGTCAACGGGACCGAACTCGACCCGAACGAGGTCTTCGACGACGATCGTATCCAACTCAACGACCTCGCCGAACACAACACCGTGACCGTCACCGCGCTGTGCCGCTATTCGACGACCGGTGAAGGCCTGCACAGGAGCGTCGACCCCTCCGACGGCAACGTCTACCTGTATTCGCAGTTCGAAGTGCCGGACGCGCGCCGCGTCTACGCCGTGTTCGACCAGCCCGACCTCAAAGCCGTGTTCGATTTCACCGTCACGGCACCCAAGTCGTGGATCGTCACGTCGAACATGCCCGTCGCCTCCGTCGCCGACCTCGACCGGATGACGATGGACGGCACCCTCGCCGGCAAACCGTCCGAAACGACGAAGCGTTGGACGTTCGCGCCGACTCCGACGATGAGCTCCTACCTGACCGCGATCTGCGCCGGCCCGTACGCCGAATGGCATACGACGTACGAGAACGAGGACGGCCGCACCATCCCGATGGCGCAATACTGCCGCCAGGCGCTCAAAGACGACTTCGCGAAAGACGTCGACTACCTGTTCGACATCACGAAGAAAGGCTTCGCGTTCTACGCGAAGACGTGGGGCGTGCCCTACCCGTACGCGAAATACGACCAGATCTACGTGCCCGAATACAACGCGGGCGCGATGGAGAACATCGGCATGGTCACGATCCGCGACTCCTACGTGTTCTCGTCGAAGGTGACCGACGCGCTCGCCGAGCGCCGCGTCGTGACGGTCCTGCACGAGCTCGCGCACATGTGGTTCGGCGACTATGTGACGATGAAATGGTGGAACGACCTGTGGCTCAACGAGTCGTTCGCCGAGTTCACGTCGACGCTCGCGACCGCCGAAGCGACCGAATGGCACGACGCATGGGCGACGTTCTGCTCGGGTGAGAAAAGCTGGGCGCTCAACCAGGACCAGCTGAGCACGACGCACCCGATCGTCGCGCCGATCAACGACCTCAACGACACCTACGTCAACTTCGACGGCATCACCTACGCGAAGGGCGCGTCCGTCCTCAAGCAGCTCGTCGCCTACGTCGGCCGTGACAAGTTCTTCGCAGGCATCAACCACTACCTGTACCGCCACGCATACTCGAACGCGACACTCAACGACCTGCTGTCGGAACTCGAACAGACCTCCGGTCGCGACCTCAAGACGTGGAGCGAGAAGTGGCTGGAGCAATCGGGCATCAACACGATCTCGACCGACGTCGCGACCGCCGACGACGGCACGATCACGACACTCACGCTCACGCAAAGCGCGCCCGAAGCACACCCCGTGCTGCGCCCGCACCGCCTCGCCGTCGGCTTCTACAACGAGGACGCGGCAAGCGGCAAGATCGTGCGCACCGACCGTATCGAACTCGACGTCGACGGCGCGACGACGATCGTACCCGCCGCCGGCAAAGCGAAGCCCGCGTTCATCCTCGCGAACGACGACGACCTCACCTATACGAAACTGCGGTTCGACGACGATTCCCTCGCGTTCGCGCTCGCGAACCTGTACCGCTTCGACGATGCGCTCACACGCGCCGTCATCTGGCTCGCGCTGTGGGACATGACACGTGACGCCGAACTCGCCGCGACCGATTTCATCGACACGACACTCAAACTGCTGTCGACCGAAACCGAATCGACGACGTTCCGCTACGCGCTCGCGACGCTCTCAACGACCGTATGGCACTACACCGACCCGGCGAAGCGCACGCTCATCGCGCGCCATGTGGCCAACGCGCTGCTCACGCTCGCGAAGCGCGCGCCCGCAGGCTCCGACATGCAGTTCCAGCTCGCGTCCGCCTACCTGAGCTACGGCGTCGAAGGCGACGACGCATTCGCCGACACCGTGCGCGGCCTGCTCGACGGTTCGCTCGTGCTCGAAGGCCTCGAACTCGACAACAACTTCCGCTGGTCGCTCGTGCGCGCGCTCGCGTCCGTCAACGCGATCAAGGACGAGGACATCGACGCCGAACTCCAGCGCCGCGACACGACCGAGAACCGCGAATTCGCCTATGGCGCCCGCGCCGTGCGCGCGACCGCCGACGCGAAGGCGTGGGCATGGGATCAGGCGTTGCACAACGCGGACCTGACGAACAGCCAGCTCGAAGAGGTCGCGCGCGGCTTCGCGGGCACGCCGAGCCAGACGCTCGCCGACCCGTATGTCGACGAATACTTCGCGCAGGCCGAATGGATCTGGAAGAACAAGTCCTTCCATATGGCCGAAGCGCTCCTTGAGGGCCTCTATCCGGGCTACGCCGATCCGGCGAAGCTCGTCGAAGCGGGCAACGCGTGGCTCGACGAGCACAAGGACGCGGACAACGCGCTCAAGCGCATCGTCCGCGGCAATGTCGAGGCATCCGAGCGCACGCGCGACGTCGCCGCGTTCAACACGTCGGTCACTGGAACTGTCGAAGGCTGACAAGACGAACGAAAGTCCCTTAATAATTCGATTCATATATTAGTGTAAGGAAGGCGGGGTGTGATTCATATTGAATCACACCCCCACTTCCTCTACCACTACCACGCACGTCAGGCTTGAGTACTGTCTGCGTTGTCACGTCGGCGTAGGCTGTACAACCATGCCGTCGCGCATATGACGACGGTGGCAATCGTCATCAGCATGACGATTCGTTTGGCAAGTGCATTCGGATCGTGCAGTGGCACTAACGTGACACGTTCCGTCGTCTGGTCGGCTTGCAGACGCGCGGCGCCGCCTTCCGCGCTTGGTCCGCGTATGTCATCCGAGAGCGCCACGTTGAGTGATGCGATCGGATCGATGACACCCCATCCGTATTCGTCGTCCCGTTCATCGGGGTGTGCGCGGTTCGCAGTCGCAAGAATGCGCTGCTTCCATTGTGCCGGTGTCTCGTCAGGGTAGCGTTCGGCGATGAGCGCCGCCTGTCCGCTCACGAAAGCCGTTGCATAGCTCGTCGATGATCCGTCGCTGAATGCGCAGTCGATGCCGCTGGGGATTGTCGAGGCCACATTCGCGCCGGGGGCGACGACATCGACCTGCGTGCCGTGGATTGCGTCCTCGGTGGATAGGAGTTCGTTGGTCACGGCCGATACGCCGACGACTTGCGGATATGCCGCCGGATACCGCATGCCGTCCACGGTGCTCGATGATGTGAGACGGTTCCCAGCGCTCGCCACGACGAGTGTGCCGTGGTCGTCCGCATAGGCGACGGCTTCCTTCACGACCGGGACGTCATGGGTGTCGCTCATTGATATGTTGATGACGTCCGCACCATGGTCGACGGCGTAGCGGATGCCCTCCGCGATGGTGAACATGTCGGGGCCGCCCGTCGTCTGACCATTTTCCTGCCGTAGCGCTTCGAAGACGCGGATCGGCATGATCTTCGCGTCCGGCGCGATGCCGACGAGCGACGAGCCGTTGATGCGCCGCGCTCCGATGATGCCCGCGACGATTGTGCCATGATTGTAGACATCCTGTTTTCCATGGGAATCGTCATCGGGCACATATGAAGTCCCCTCGACGATGGCGTCAACGAGATGGGGATTGTCGACGCTCACACCCGAATCGATGATCGCGACCGTCACTCCTTTGCCGGTGCTTTGCTCATGCAACGCCTCCACATTGAATAATGTGTTCGTCCATGGCGTCTCGGTGATGTAGTTCTCGATGCCCGCCTGGCATTGGCGTTGGCCTTCTTCGGCGCGTGCGGTGGCGGATGTGGCCTGTAGACCGAGCCCGATGGCGCCTATCGTGCCTAGGGCCGCGCAGGCCGCTGCGGCCGCGCGCATGAGGTGGTGCCGGATCCTGGTGGCGCGCGTCATGATGCGTTCACCTGTGCTGCGGCGCCGCGGTCCTTCACTGTCTCCACATCCGGCTTCTTCGCTCCTGGTGCGCTTGAGGCTGCTTGTGGTGTCAGTTCCACGCCAGTCGGGAAGATGTCGACCCAGCCGCGTGGCACGTTGTGTACGTCCCCATTGGTGTAACCGAGCCGTTTGAGTGTCTCTTCCTGAGCGCCGGGAAGTGGATATGCGGTGCCGGTCGCGTCGATTGCATATACGGTTCCAGCATCGCTCGCACCGCCGATGCTGGTCCGGATGAGCGCTCCAGTCCCGCCATGGATTGTCGTCGTGATGTTCGATTCGTCCATTTGCGCGTTTGCGGCGTCACCACGTGCTTGACGCGCGATGTCCTCATCAGTGTAGAACCGCGCAGCCGTTTCGTCGCCGTCTTGTTGCAACGGAAGCACCGCGCACATCGCGCTCGTGCCGTCCGCCGTCGTGAGCGTAGCGCTTGGCCAATCCGCGGGTAGCGGCGAGAGCTCCGCGTTCGTGAGCTTTTGGAATTCCGACGCGCTCAGCATGACGGGTTCGAGTTGGGCGTCGCTTTTCCCGATGGCGTACAGTGCATAGGCGACGTCGTCGAGATGGCTGATCGATCCATCGGCCATGACGACGTATCGCGCTTCCGATGGGGCGCCCTGTTGCATGACGATCGCGCCGGGCCGTATGTCGCCGGTGTTGAGCTCCGATGCGCCGTCGATGGTGATGCGTTGCATCGCTGTACCCGCTTCGAAGAGGTTGAGCCATTGGATGGAGGTCTCGACGTGTGCGGTTTGTGGTATCCCATATGCGCGTAGGAATCCGTCGCGCGAGGTCACGTCCGAGGGAAGCTTGTGCCTTTTCGTACCGGTGATGAGGTAGTCCGTGTCGTCTACATGCGCGACGACGGCTTCGTTGGTCGCCGGGATGTTCTTCTTGTCGCCGCTGAGAGTGTTGTACAGGCGTTGTTCATAGGTGCAGCTTGTTGCTGCGCCGTCCACGAGTCCGTCATGCTCGGGCAGTGAATCCGGGGCTCCGAGGATGCCAAGGGTGGCGTCGATCGGTATTCCTTCGAGCTGTTCGTCGTCCACGGTGATGACGTCGAAATCGGAAGACGGGATCATGAGCCGTGCGCTGATCGCGTTGATAACAGGATGTAGTCTTCCATCGACGCTGACGTAGCGTGCCGCGGAGTGTTTGGCGACGATGAGTTTGTTGTTCTGCCAGTTGTCGGGCAACGCCGGTTTCATGTATCCGTAGAAGATGCCGATGAGGATTGCGATGATCGTCAATCCGATGCCGACGATGACGGGTGTCTGGTTCTTTTTCGGTGTGAGTTCGACATCCGATGGGATGCCGCTCGTGAAGGCCGTGACGAGTCTGCGTCGTGAGTAGCGTTGCGCTTCGGCAAGGTCTTTCTTGTCAGCCATGATGGTTCCTCTGGATTGTCATGCCGCGATGATGAAGTAGGTGAGCGGGGGCAACGCAAGGACGCATATGATTTCGATCGCGTCCGTCACACGTGTGACGAAAAGCGATTGGCGGCGTGAGATATACGTGAATACGAGTGCGACGATCGCGCATACGAGCAGGCCGATGGCGAGTGCGGGACGCGTCTGTGGCTGTGTCGCGGCAAGGAGCAGGACGCTGAGCAGTATGCCGATGCCGGCGGCTCCGACGGTGATTGCCATCTCACGCAATGTGTATATCTGTCTTGAATCAAGCAGGATCGCGGCGAAGGAGAGCAGGCACAAGAGGGGGGCGAAGGTGCCGCCGAGACCGATGATATACGGGGTGCAGATGAGCAACGTTGCGGCGACGGAAATGCGCCCGATGAACAGATAGGTGGATCCTTGGATGTATCGGGCGCGGATATCGTCGTAATCGATGGGTTTGGGTAGTGCGAAGATCTCCGATTCGGATTGTGGACTGTGTACGCTGATGCGGGCCACGGACAGGCACATCCAGGGCAACGCGTTGATGATGAGCGCGACGATCGTCGCGGTGATGGTCCACGCTGGCTTGAGCGCCTGTGGGAAGAAGGTTCCGAGGGTGCTCGGGATGAGCGTCGCCGTGCCGACGATGACCGGAACGAAACCGTAGGGTCGTGTATGGGGCGCGGCGAAGGTCATGGCAGCTCCGGCGATGAGGAATCCAGCGGATGCACCGAGCATCGGCATGCCATATGCGGTGGTCGGTTGGTATGTCGCCGAGATGATTTGGAAACCGGCGAGGGCCGCGAAGATGCCTGATAACAATCCGATGATGATGGCTTGGTTCTTCAGACCGTGGTTGTCAAGCAATGCGGTCAGCGCGAGCATGATGATGGCGAACGCGATGCCGATGGATGCGGTGATGACCGACGCCGGCGTGACGGCGAGGCATACCGCGCTGATTGCGAGCATACCGACGCAGATGATCAATGTGGTAATTGTCGTATGGGCGGTCGTCCATGCGCGGTAGACCTGCCCGACATTCGAACCGACCGCTTCGACGACATCGTCATACATGAGATCCGAGTCGACGAGTGCGCCTGGCGTGAGCGTGAACGGGCGTTGTGGCGCGATGCATTGCTCGAGGATGGTCTGGGCCGGGTCGAGCGCTTCGTCCTCGTCGTTGACGAGTCGGTAGCCGCCATAGACGATCGCAGGGTCGAGGACGCCGAGACGGCGTGCGATGTCAGGCAGGAGTTCAGCGACGATGATGTCCGGCGCGGCCTCCAAGGTCACCGAGCGTTTCTTGTACATGACGGTGATCGAGACGGGGGATTGCAGTGCGGTAGGCTGGTCTTCCAGAATGTTGTCTGCATGCGGCGCCATTGACTCGTCGCCCGCAGCGGGGGGCTGAGGCAATGGTAGGTATGCGTTGGCGTCCATGTACCCTGTCTCTCCTCTTCAATGAATCCCGTTGAGCCGAACATTGCATCCCACATTGGGATGCAGTGAATATTGGCTGTGTGCCGACGGTGCCTGTGAATATGCCCCAACGGTATGTATGGGATTGTATAGCATATCAGGGAAATCATACGCAGAGCGAACATGAGATGGGTGATAATGCGCAGAAATATCAATGAATCTGCTGATAGTACGGGCATTGTGTGGAGAAAGTGGCATGATTGGTGTTATGTGTTCGATATACTGAGGCAATCTGCGGTTTGGGTTCGCTCTCGCTAGTGCCAATGAGGACAGGTTTCTCGTAGGGGTGTAAGCGCAATGCAAATGGCAGTGCTGTATCAACCAACCTGCTGAATGTGGAGGAAAAGCATGGCAGAAAAAATCGCGGCTGGTGAAGGAGCGCTTGAGAAGGGCGCTGTAGCGGTGGAGAATGCGAGGGTCGGCATTGATCATCACATCAAGGACATCGAAAGCAAGATGGCGGAGCTTGGCTCGTTCTGGAAAGGCGATGCGGCCACATCGTACAACGCGCTGATGATGGAGTGGCAGAGGAAAGCCAATCAACTGAACAACATCCTCAATGATCTGCGCGACAACATTCGTGGCACCGCGAAGGATCAGGCGGCGAACGAAGAGGACAACCAGTCCCAGACCTCTCGTCTGCAGGCTCTTTTGGGCTGACGATAAATAAGACAACCGTACATAGCTAAGTACATAACAAGTTGAGGAGAAACCAATGGTAGGTTCTATTTCTGTTCGCCCGGAGATGGTCGGTCAGCTGTCGAACGAAATCGCCAATGATTCCAAGGGCATCAGCCAGGAGCTCGACACGCTTGATTCGCAAGTGCGTTCCCTTATCGATCAGTGGGATGGCGCTGCGCGAGAGGCGTATTACCGCGCGCAGACCGATTGGAACAAGAAGATTCAGGAGATGAATCAGATTCTGGCTCAGATTTCCTCCACGACCCAGCAGATCGCTGACCAGTACGTGGAATCGGACAATCGTTCCGCTGCGCGCTTCTGAGGGGACGCTGGCGTCGTCGTCATCCGCTGTATTGGATGGCGACGGCGTCTCGGAACTATCGGAGATGCATGATGGTGCGGTGTATGTGAGACTGTGTGCACCGCACCATCGTACGCACGATGCCTTGTGTGTGACGGGTATGGATGGGCTGTTGTGCTATGTGTCCAGCAACTATGGCCGATGGAGATTGGAAAGTAATTCGATTGATGGGACGATTGACTCAGGGGAAACGGGGCACCGCCTTCTGCAGCGCGGTGGCGGCTGTGTGCGCGGTGGTGTTGTGTTGGGTGCCGTCGGCGTTGGCGGTTGAGTTGAATGAGGGTGATTGGTATATCACGAAGACCGGTGTGCGGGATGCGTGGGATCAGGGTGTGACCGGCAAGGGTGTGAAGGTCGCGGTATTGGACAGCCAGATTGTGTCGGATTATCCGGCGATTGCAGGCAAAGGTGTGGCGTCGAAGCTCGTGTTGAGGGAGGGGGCTTCGTCGTGCAAAAGTACGGACGGGACACGGACGATGCGCGTATCGAATCCGAGTCTACGTACCGGTGAGGAGGGCTTGTATATGACGCATGGCACGGAAATGACCGCGTATATTGTGGGTAATGGTTCGGGGTATGACGGCAGTCGTGGTCTGGTGGGTGTGGCGCAGGACGCGCAGGCGACGCATTATCCCATGACATTTGGTGTGGCGAACCTCTTCGGATTACAGACGGCATGTGAAGTCAATGGGAATGTCATCGGTTTTGGTGATACGGTTCGTGCGGCGGTTGCGGATGGGAATCGTGTCATCAATATGTCGTGGCATTCGGAGGACAATAATGAGGCGGTTGAGGCGCTTGTCGAGGCGATGCGGGCCGGTGTGGTCATTGTGAGCGCGGCGGGTAACAATACGAAGGATTCGGGTCCGCGGGATTATGTGGGTGAGCCGACGAAGACGAACCGGTTCCCGGGATTGGTGGCGGTGAACATGGTTGATGCGTCTGGGGTGACTACTCGTCGTGATGGTGGTGTGACCTTGTTGGCACCTGGCGATGATATCAATGGCTATGCTCGCGGTGATGCGAGGAATGCCAGTGTGACGTCTGGTGGTTCGTCGGCGGCGTCTGCGATTGCGAGTGGGATGTTGGCGCTGGTGATGAGCAAATGGCCGGATGCGACGGGTAATCAGGTGTTGCAGTCGGTGGTGCATCACACGCAGGGCAACACGTCCGGTGAGCCGGTGTTCGACAAGGAGCTTCGTTCGGGGTTCGGTGTGATCGATTTGCCGAAACTGTTGGCTGTGGACCCGTCGCAGTATCCGGACATCAATCCGTTGTTGGAGGCCGCGGTGGTCAACAGCGAGAAGTATGAGGAGACGAAGGGCATGTATACGGACCGTTCGGGTTGGGGTGACCATCAGATCGCCAACACGCAGGTGTTTGATCTGGATGGCAGTTCCCATATCGATGTGCAGCGTGAGGCGTCGTTGGTGGGTGAGGAGTATGAGCGTCAGAAAGACGCGTGGGCGAGGGTGGAGCGGTGCCGTGCCGATGGCGGCGCCGATTGCATGCAGTACTCAGCCACACGCACCGGCCAAGGCGCATCGTCCTCGTCCTCTGGTGGGCAGTCTTCCTCGTCTAAAGCTGATGGTGCCAGAGATGGCGTGTCATCGCCGACGGCTGTGCCGTCGTCCTCCTCGTCAAATCATTTGTGGTTGTGGCTGGCTGTCGGCGCTGGTGTCGCAGCCCTGATTGCGCTCATCGTCGTCGCGTGCCTGTTTGCGCGTCGTGGGCGTGGGTGTGCGACGGTTGCGTCCATGCCGGCGAATGTGTCGGGGATGCATGGTGTTGGGGGTGGTCGTTGATGTTTGGTGTTGTTGACTGTTTTGGAAAGGATCTGGTGATGGGATTGTCTCGTGTGGTGGCGCGGTTGCGTGTCGTGTGCCTGGCTGTGGTGGCTGCAGTGTTGGCGGTGTCGCTGGCGGTTGTGCCGTCGGTGTGGGCGGTTGAGTTGGATGATGGTGATTGGTATGTCACGAAGACCGGTGTGCAGGATGCGTGGGGTCAGGGTGTGACCGGCAACGGTGTGAAGGTCGCGGTATTGGACAGCCAGATTGTGTCGGATTATCCGGCGATTGCAGGCAAGCATGTGGAGTCCAAGTTGGTGTTGAAGGACGGTGGCTCGTCGTGCATGGACAAGGATCGGACGTTGCGTATGGATGTATCGAATCCGGACCTGCGTGCGGGGGATCGTGGCTTGTATATGACGCATGGCACGGAGATGACCGCATATATTGTGGGTGATGGTTCGGGGTATGACGGCAGTCGTGGTCTGGTGGGGGTGGCGCAGGACGCCAGAGTGACGCATTTCCCGATGTCGTTCAGCAATGATGGGATGCTTGGCGGGATGGCGCCGTTGTGCGAGGTTGGGGATGATGTCGATTTTTCGACAGTGCTGCGTCGAGTGGTTGCGGATGGCAACCGGATTGTGAATATGTCGTTCGAGTCGAAGTATCGTCCGCAGACGGTGGAGGCGTTTGTCGAGGCGTTGCGTGCCGGTGTGGTGATTGTATCCAGCACTGGCAATGACGAGGAGGATTCGGGGCCTAGGGATTATGTGGGTGAGCCGACGAAGACGAATCGTTTTCCCGGTGCGTTGGCGGTCAATGCGATGGATGCGTCGGGCGGGACGAACCGTCGTGATGGTGGTGTGACCTTGTTGGCGCCAGGCGGTGGCATCAACGGGTATGGGACGACGGCGGACCGGGAGCTTGGGAAGGATGCCGACGGCAGGGCGAACAGTTCGTCGGCGGCGTCTGCGATCACGAGTGGGATGTTGGCGCTGGTGATGAGCAAATGGCCGGATGCGACGGGTAATCAGGTGTTGCAGTCGGTGGTGCATCACACGCAGGGCAACACGTCCGGTGAGCCGGTGTTCGACAAGGAGCTTCGTTCGGGGTTCGGTGTGATCGATTTGCCGAAACTGTTGGCTGTGGACCCGTCGCAGTATCCGGACATCAATCCGTTGTTGGAGGCCGCGGTGGTCAACAGCGAGAAGTATGAGGAGACGAAGGGCATGTATACGGACCGTTCGGGTTGGGGTGACCATCAGATCGCCAACACGCAGGTGTTTGATCTGGATGGCAGTTCCCATATCGATGTGCAGCGTGAGGCGTCGTTGGTGGGTGAGGAGTATGAGCGTCAGAAAGACGCGTGGGCGAGGGTGGAGCGGTGCCGTGCCGATGGCGGCGCCGATTGCATGCAGTACTCAGCCACACGCACCGGCCAGACATCCTTGTCGTCGTTGGCGGGCTCGGAGAGTGGTTCCGGTGCCGTGGGCTCCGAGGGCAATGCGCAGGCTTCGTCCGCATCGTCATCGTCTTCTTCGTCATCGACTGGTGTGTGGCTGTGGCTTGCGGTCGGCGCTGGCGTCGCGGCTGTGGTCGCGCTCATCGTCGTTGCATGCTTGCTTTCCCGAAGAAACAGAAACGAGTATGAAGCACATTCACCTATTAACGATAATATAGAGAATCAAAGAAGATTTGGTTCATCGAATTAAAAGTAACGTGTCATCGCTTTTTATAAACTATTGTGTATATTAATCCATGAAAGGAGCATGATGTTAGAGTTTGGTGAAGCGTCGGTGGGGTCATACGAGGGTCGGCTTGCGAGAATTGCGCAAACTGATCAT
This sequence comes from Bifidobacterium criceti, assembly GCF_002286935.1. GTDB lineage: Bacteria > Actinomycetota > Actinomycetes > Actinomycetales > Bifidobacteriaceae > Bifidobacterium > Bifidobacterium criceti. The sequence goes on along the minus strand of NZ_MVOH01000002.1, from coordinate 42,554 downwards.
TGGGATGAAGATGATATCGTCGACAATGTGAAAAATTGTCAGGCAATGTTGCTGGTGCTGCGGGAGAGGATTGATAACATGTGTTCATGGATGATGCAGCCTGGGGTGTTTAAGTGTGCTGCGCAGAGTGGGATGTATAAAACGGCGATGAAGATAAGGGATGTAATAGATGCAGGCCGTTCTAAAAATGAACTGTATGTGAAAAATATAAGACAAGCGATATGCGCATATAATAACGGTATAGATGAGGCTAATGCGGTTATGTTGCCGGGGGACCGGCTCAATGCAGCCCAGGAGCAACAGATTATGGATACTACTGAGCCATTGAATGTCGCGATACCGGGTCTGGGAACGTTGACGGGTGTCATGGGAATCGCCGGTGTGAATCTCATCTCTCAATTGATGTCCAGCCACCGTGAGGATAAGGCGAGAGAAAAGTATGAAAGTATACAGGAGAGCATTGGATATACAGATCCGAAAGCGCCTGAGGTGATTCCGGTTGTGGATATACCTCTTAATGTTAATATAGAAATAGATTGGTCTCGTTTTAATATCCCGCGAGGAGGGCAGGGAGGGTCCTCTTCCGATAATCCGCAATCTTGGGGAGGTGGCGCGGCGGCAGTTGCAGCCGCGGCGGCTGTGGGCGCAGGCGCAGTGGCGAGCCGTGGAGGACATACGAATGTCTCGGTGTCAGCTACTTCGGCGAATGCTTCCGGAGGCACGACGGGTGGCTCCGCCGCGGTGAGAGGGTCGCATGCAACTGGCGCGTCCGGAGGATCTGCCACGTCCGGATCGATGCAAGGCAGTGCCCACCGTACCAATGGTTCGACCGGATATGACGGACGCTATACAGGTGGCGTCAACGGTTCCAATGGTTCCAACGGCGACTACCAGTATGACGATGACAACTATCTGTATGAATGGGATGAGAACGGTACATACCGGTATGATCCCGACAAGAACGCATGGGTGCGCACCGATGCGAAAGGCGTCGACGTCGACAGCTACAGTACGCAAGGCGTATCGAATCTGTCTTCGGTCGCATCCGGCACCGGTGTAGCGGCCACCGGTGCCGCCGCGGCGGGCATCGCAGGACGCGCAGGAGCAATGTCCTCGGCTATGGCCGGCTCCACCATGGGCGCCGCAGGTATGGGTGGCAGTCTGGGGTCAGTAGGTGCCGCCGGTGGTGTCGGTTCGTTCTATGCGAACAATCCGGTCACGGCCACAATCACACCAGCATCGTCAATCCGTGGCGCGCAAGGCCTTGCTGCGGGATTGCAGAACAACGCCGCAGCGACAAATGCCGCCACGGGCGCGAACGGACGCGCCAATCCCGCGATGATGGGTGGCACGGGGGCCGGTGGCGCCGGTGGTGACAAGAAGAAGAAACAACTGCTCGGTTATGTGGCGCCCGTCATCGAAGATGATGAGGAGTTCAGCCCGACACCGATCGGCAACATGGCGGGCCACCGCCGGACCGCCGAAGATGCATGACCGGTGGCGACCATTTCACCCACAACATGGAAGGAGCATGACCAATGGTGGATGAAATCAACATCGATCCGCAACAGGACCGCGAGATGGTGCGCAAACTGCAACATCTCAGCGAGGACATTGACCGTACGCGGAACGCGCGATGGCAGCCGGCTGCCCATACGTCGCCGGAGTTCTTCGGGCAGGATCTCGACGAGCAGATTCAACAGATGCATGAGAACTACCGGCAGTCGCGTGAGAACCTCAAGACGACACTGTCGAACTATGCGAAGGCACTTGAACAGATCATCGTCGACTTCGAGACGACCGAGCAGGATCAGCAGGCGGCAGTGGCCAAAGTCGCTTCGGCTGTGGATAGTCTGGCATTCAGCCTCGAGGTGCAGGCGAACGAGCATGCAATCAGCAACCAGCAGCAGTCTTCGGGAACATTGATGTCATCGATCGTGGACGTCCATGACACGATTCTCGACTTCATCGCCCAACAAGACCGGGCATAGGATCATTCAACTCGATGATCAACGGACCCTCACCGGAAGATAAGGAAGTGGCATAGTGGCAGACGTAATCAACATTGAATGCAGTGATCTGAAAGGGTTGCAGGCACAATACGGTTCGGCCTCACATGAATTCATGGCGACGACAGGCGCATTCAACCAGAATGAGGACCCGAATTTCGGCCTTGTGCTGCAGATGTTCCGTCCGATGTATATGTCGGCCAAGGAATGCACATCAGGGTACCTGAGCAATATCGGCCAGGTGCTCACCTATCTGCAGGGTGCGATCAACGGAGCCCAGCAGGACTTCACCAACAATGAGAACGCCATCATCGAGTATCTGAAAAGCATTCAAGACAAACTCGATGATATCGATGACAAGCTTGACGAGCTCGGAGACCCCCAGGGCGGCAATGGCGGTGCAGGCGGTACCGTCGGCGGTGGCGGCGGTGGATCCGTCGGCGGTGGCGTCTCCGGAGGATCAGGTGGAGGCGGCTACGCCGGCGGTGGCGCATCCGGCGGTGGTACAGGCCATGATGCGCAGGAAGACGACCGGTATGAAGGATCCGTGTCACAAGGCACCGGAACGATTGATGCGGATGCATCCGGAGCCGGTACGGCATCGGGAACACCGACGGCCAACGACAGTGCGGACATGGGAGCGGAGGACGGCTCCACTGGCGACGACCGCACAGCAGGCAGCGTCAATCCGGGTACAGGAACCATCCCACCCGATCGAGACGCATCCACTGCGGATGGTGGCGCCGGTACGGCACCCGGAACCGATGGCTCCACCAAGACAGACAGTGACGGGCTGACAGGCATGGACGGAACCGGAATCGACGGGCGTCCAGGCAATCCGCGCGACGGCATCAATACGATTGGGCTGGACGTCAGCGGTGACGCACAGGATGAATACTCGCTCAACCTCACCGATGGCAACACGCATGCGGTCATGGAGGCGGACGGTTCGATTCGCTTGAGTAAAACCGATACGGACACAACGGCGATACCGTTGCCAGACGGCATGCAGCCGAAGGACGCGTCCACCTTCACATTGGACGCAAACAATGACGGCATCAATGACCTCGCGATGACGCCGGACATGGCCGCTGATTCGCGGATCAGCGTCTATGAGGAAGGCGACAGCCAGTTCGCCGCAGTGGACTTCGATAATGACGGTGATTATGACGCTGTCATGCGCGTCGGCGAATCAGCCGCGGCACGGGCGCAGGCACAGCAGAACGCCATGGCGGCCGCATGGGAACAGATCGCCAGCAACGACCCCCTCGGACGCAGTCCCGAAGAGCTCCAGGCGCTCTTCCTTGACCGAGACATCACGCGCCTTCCTGAGCGCGAAGGCATCAGCACCGCAATCTGAACACACGATGCGGTAACGAGACATATACGGACAGAAGGACCATACCATGACATCCCCTGCATTGAGCACCAACGTATTGACGGCACGAGGCACCCAAGTGGCGACCGGCTCGTCAACATTGCGCAAACTCGTAGGCGACGCCAAAACCGTTTCCGAACTGAACGAGCGGATCCAATCCGGCATCCAACTCGGAGGTGCGATCATCTCGGCGGTCGACGGCATATTCGAAGGCCTGTTCGGCTACAGCCCAATCGATGAATGGATCAAGAAACCATTCAGCGGCGATTGGGATGCGATGACGACGACCGCCGAACGCTGGGACGCGCTCGCGGCCAATCTGACGCAGACCGCATCCGCCATCACAGCGGTCTCCAACGCCGTGGGGGATGGCACGAGCTGGAGTGGCAACGCATCCAACGAGTTCAAGAAAGACAACGATGTGCTCGCGAAGGCGATGCAAGCCGGCGTCGCGCCCTGCCAGGAAGGGGCGGAAGGTATGCGGAAGCTCGCCAAACTCGCCGAGGACACGTTCGACTTCATCATGAGTACATTGCAGGAGATCGCCAATCTGCTCGCAAGCGTATTGGCGGACATCTCGATTCCGGTGATCGGTTACTTCAAGGGGGCGTGGGACACCCATAAGGCGATTGACGCCGTCACGAACCTCATCACGACCGTTAGCGACCGACTCCAGCAGATGCTGGCAACGGCAAGGACCTTCGCCAACTGCCTTGCGCATTTCGGTACCGCGTATGACCAGTCGATGAGCGCACTGTCCGAATGCAACCTGACATCCGGAGCACCGCTGAGCGCTTCCACGCAGAACATGATCAAGGGTGCCGCGTTCATTACGAATCCGGGTGCCGGTCTCAAAGACGCGGTGTCAGGTTTTGGGAACGGCTTGGGCAAGTTTGGCGAAAAAGTCTGGGATGGCATCGAATGGGCCGGTGACACTCTCGTGGATGGCGGACAGCTCCTCGGCAATGGGTTGTTCGATGGCGCGCAGGGCGTTCAGCGTGCGCTTGGTGACGCACAGCAATGGGGCGGTAATGTCCTCTACGATGCTGGCCAAGCGGTATGGGACTGGGGCACCGATCGCGGACAGGACATTCGGCGCGGCTGGAACAACGTCACAACCGGAGCTGCCAATTTTGTGGATGACAGACTCTCGGACATGTTCGATGCCTTTGGGGGGCATGGGATAGCAGACAACCTTGATCAGCGCTCTGCGGACCGCACGGCGGCCAACGATGCCCGCAATGAAGCCAATTACCGCATCACCGATCAACGGCAGGAGAATCGGCGGGAGAGCGGCGATGCGTGGCAGAAGACCTACAACGAATTCTACGATCGTGGGCAGGATGCCATCGAGGACTTCGGGGATTCATTGCAAGAGGGTATCAACGATGCTCTGGACGGGACGCGGGGCCAGAGGAAGGAGGAATCCGGTGGCGCGGTCTTTGGCGCGCGCTGAGTCCCCACCGATAAGGCAACGACTGGCATAACGAGAGGAAACATAGATGGCATCCGTGGAATTCGAAGCATTCATGCAACAAATCGAACAAGCGCAGCAGGAACTCAAACAGGCACGTACGGAACTCGACAAACTCCACGCGGACAACCAGCCCCGTCTCGCCGAGCACCATGAGGAAGTCGTCAAGGCACGACGCGCCGGCCAGATGGGAAAAGCCTGGCAGACGCTGCAATCACGCATCGATTTGGGCAAGACCTGTGAGATGGACATCTTCAATGGCATCGACAAGTCGCCGGAGGCACGTGAAGTGAGAGCGGACCTCATCAAGAACATGACGAAGATCCGCGATGAGATCGACGCGATGGACCCAGAGGAAGAGACGAAACAGCATTACCGGCAGGCAATGGAGAGCATGGCAAAGCTCCAGGCGATGGAAGCCGGCATGCGTAAGGACGTCTGACACACTCCCATGTCAGTCTCCTCATTTTCACATCCGCGACAGGCGGTGCGGCAGGATGGCGTGCATCTGACCTTGCCCATCATCATGGGTCTTATGGCAGGTGCCGCCATCCTGCCATACTCGTTTCCGGCAATGGAGACGCGTGCGGCCATCGGCATCATAGGTGGCATTGTCGCAGGTCTCACGCTTGCGGCACTCGTCGCCGATGTCGCATGTCTTGGCTGCCTGAAACGGCATGAGCATAATGCCGCCGCATGGTACCTGAGTGCCGGCATCTGGTTTGCGATGTGCGCGGGCATTTGCGGGGCGGCACTCATCCCCACATCGCATCCAGCCATCATCGCCGTGTTCTGCATGGCCTGTACAGGAGGCATCGAAGCGGCAATCATGTCGACACGCGTCGCCCATCCGCAATTGATTGGCATGGTGCGCGTATGCATGATCGTGTTTCTGCTCGCGGCGCTCAGCTGCGCGACGGCGATCTGCCTCGATGTGCGCCCATCAATCCTTGCGGCGTTCGGCATCGCAATGGGCATGTGGGGCACGCAAATGATGGCCAACCTCGTCGTGCGCGTCCCTGACCGCTATCTCGTGCAGTGGCGCACATATATGACACGCCGTTGGACAGTACGCGGCAGCATCCCCGAAGATGCGCGCATGCTCACCGATGATGACGTGCACGAGGACATGCAACGGTTCCTCGCCCAATACACGGCAGGCACAATCTGCTGCACGGCATGCATCATCATGTCCTTCATCGCGCTCGCGGGATGTGCCGATTATTCGGCCGCCCTGGAACGTGTCACGTTCCTCACCGTAGGCATCGCAATCGTCCTGTACCTGGCGTTGAAACCGCGTCAATCCGGCCGTCCGTTCGAACGTTTCCTGCTGAGAGGCGCCGCGGTCGCATCATTGTGTGTGCTTGTGTCCCATATGCCGCAGGCGCTGCCACACATGGGGGCGCATATGGCGCTCGCGGTCATCGGCGTGTGTGCGGTGGTGGGACTTGCGTTGGGATTCGGCATGATTTCACAGAACAATGGGTTCTATTCGCTGGCATTGTCCCGGCTGGGGGACGGATGTTGCTTTGCGGCGCTGTGTCTTGCGCCGGTCGCGGCGTTCCTGTCCGCGGGACTCGTGGAATGGTTGAGAGGAGTCGTATGAGCGTCGTCATTGGTGCATCGTCCATACAACGGCAGGAGAAGACCTACGCGGTTGCATCGTGTGGCAAACAGATCGCGGCGAATTGGATCGACTTCGCTGTGCTCGTCGTCGCTGCGAGCACCACCCATCTGCTGAGCCATGATGCGATATTGACGGTCATCGTGTCCGTTGAGCTCGTATTGACGATGATGATCTGGGAAGGCGCGCGTGGTGAGACGGTCGGCAAGCTCATCACCGGCACGCGTACCGTGCGCGAGGAATGTGTGATGACACGCACCGGCGGTGTGCTGCCGGCCGGCATGTTGCTCATCGCGAAGAAATACGGCATGTTGCTGCTCTGCGCGTGCGCGGTCGGTGTTGGACTCATTGCGGAGATGTGCTCATCGGCGTTTTCGTCGAAGGCCGCGGTGCGCCGGGACTGGGCGGACGGCATCGCATCCCTCGTCCAAGTGGATATCGACCGCCCGTTGTTGCTCAACATCAGCACAGTGGGCTCGCCGCTTGACTCATCATTCGATGTCCTTTTCACGTCACGGACGCAAACGGATGCCGTGCCGGAACCGCGGATGGTACCGGAACAGCCTTCCCGGAGTCCGTCGGGTGAATGGCACTCGGAACGCATCGAACCGCCTGCAGCGCCGGCTCCGAACATAGAGACGTTGCCGTCCGCGCCCGCCGTTCCGGTGCCGCAGCCGCTTGCTGTGCCGGCTCCCGGAACGTCGGTGTCTGTTGCCGAGGTTTCCACCCCCGTTCCGGCCCCGGCGCCTGCGCCCGTGCCGGCCCCTGTGGCGTCGACACCTGCAATGCCAGCTCGGACACCACGTCGACAGGAGCGGATGCGGCATGCGGTGCCTCGCCCCGAAGTCGATCTGCCGGCGAGGCCATCTGCGGCACAACATCAGCAGCGACCACTCTCAGGAGGCATACATGTCGATCTCCCGCAACGACCGGTCGTGGATACGGTGCAGGAACGTGCGTTCATCATGTATCTTGAGGATGGTACACGGATAGGTCTGCCGACGCATGGGGCGATTGTCGTGGGCAGGAAACCGACTGCTGTGGAGGACGGCGACGGCACTGTCACGGTCAAGGACACGACGGGGACGATGTCGCGAAGCCATGCACGCATCGAAATCAACGATGGAACCATCTGGATCACCGATCTGGGCAGCCTCAACGGCACGTCGATCACCATCGACGGCGAGGAAAGACGACTGCAGCGGGACCATAGGGAACATGTGGAACCTGGTGCGCGCCTGTCATTCGGTGACATGACCGGCAGCATCATGGAAACGGCGCGAAGGAGGAGCGCGTGAGTGAGGAAATGAAATCGGACCGTCTGCAGGGGCCTGTGGCGCCGAAGGGGAGAATCGTGCTGCAGCCGCCGCCGGAACTCGAAGCGAGCGACGGCGTCAACACACTGCTGACATCAATGGTGCCGCTGCTCGGTTCCGTGAGCGCGATCGTCATGATGCTGATGACGAACGGCGGATTGACCGGCATACTTACTGGCGGCATGTTCATGCTGTCCTCGATGGGATTCGTCGTCGTCAACGGCGTGCGCCAACGCTCGCAACGTATGGCGAACCTCACCGCGTCACGGCGCGAATACCTCACCTATCTTGCGCAGACACGCAAGGCGGTGCGCACGTCGGCCTACCGTCAGCGCAGCGCAGCACTGTGGAACTCGCCGTCGCCGGAGGCGCTCGTGACGATCGCATGCGAGCCGGCACGGTGCTGGGAACGCATGCCCTCCGATGACGACTTCATGACATTGCGGGTGGGCACCCATGAAGAGGACCTGAGCGTCAAACTCGAATCCCCGGAAGTCTCGGCGCTCGCGCAGCTTGACCCGGTATCCGCATCCGCCGCGCACCGGTTCCTCATCGCACATGCGAAATTGCGCAATATGCCGTTCACTGTGGACATGCGACACTACAAGCGCATCGAGATGCTCGGTGACCCCGAGCAGGTGCAGCCATTGGTGCGCGCCCTGCTTGCGCAGGCCACGGTCTGGCATTCGCCCGAACATCTGAAAGTGGCCGTCCTCGCGACTGAGGACAGGATCGGTGCATGGGAGTGGGTGCGCATGCTGCCCCATGCCCGGACGGAAGGGGCGTATACCGACGGCGACTATGCGGGTGAGTCCGTTTCCTCACGGCGGTACATGGTCACGTCAAACGTGCATGACGTGGATGCACTCGTCGGGTCGGACATCACAAGCCGAAGCGTGTTCAGCACCGCGGACTATTCCTCCGAGCCGCATTTGCTGATCATCAATGACGGGTATGACGCCAGGACGCTTGGCGAACAGACACGTGTCTTCGACGAGGCCGGACTTGACGGCGTGACCGTCATCGATATGCCCGACGCATGGGATGACCTGACCGACGCGAACGTGCTGCGCATGCTGTTCTCGGAGACCATGGTCGAGCGGGGGCTCAACGTCGTCGAACAGACACTCGACGCGGGGATCATCCAACTGTCATCGACGGCGATGAAACATCCGCTCGAACTGCATGCGGACGCATTGAGCGAAGGTGAGGCGCGCGCCGTCGCGAGGCGGCTGTGTGACATGTCGCTCAATGAGGAGAGCGCAGGTTCGGATGTGGCGGCACCGTCGCGCAAGAAGAGCAACGACCTGCCGAGCCTGCTCGGCATCGCGGATCTCACGCATATCGACCTCGATGCGTTGTGGGCATACAGGACCGGTCGCACGCGCCTGAATGTGCCAATCGGTTTGTATGACGATACGTCGCCGGCGATGTTGGACATCAAGGAGATGGGCCAGCGCGGCATGGGCCCGCATGGTGTGCTCGTCGGTGCGACGGGTTCGGGCAAGTCGGAGGTGCTGCGCACGCTTGTGCTTTCGCTCGCGTTGAGCCATTCGCCCGACCAGCTCAATTTTGTGCTCATCGATTTCAAGGGTGGTGCGACGTTCGCTGGTATGGATGGCATGCCGCATATTTCGTCGATCATCACGAACCTTGGGCGTGAGGCGTCGCTCGTCGACCGTATGGAGGACGCGTTGGACGGTGAGATCAACCGTCGTCAGGAACTGCTGCGTGATGCCGGTAATCTGGCGAACATCACCGAATACGAGGAACTGCGCGTCAACGGCGGCCGGAGTGACCTCAAGCCGTTGCCGTCGCTCGTCGTGGTCGTGGATGAGTTCTCCGAGTTGATGAAGGCGAAGCCGGACATCGTACAGTCATTCGTGCGCATCGGCGCGGTGGGACGTTCGCTCGGCATCCATCTGCTCATCGCGTCGCAGCGTCTCGAGCAGGGCAAGTTGCGTGGTCTTGATGAGCATCTGTCGTACCGCATCGGTTTGAAGACGTTCTCGGCGAGCGAGTCGCGTGCGGTGCTTGGTGTGACGGATGCGTTCGAGTTGCCGAGCCTGCCGGGCATCGGGTATCTCAAGAAGCCGGATGGCACGATGTCGCGGTTCCGTGCGTCGTATGTATCAGGCGTACCGGATGGGCTCGATGGGGATATGACGACGTTCCAGTACGCCGTCGAGCAGATGCGCGGCAAAGGTACGTCGGCGCACCAGGTGTGGCTGCCGCCGTTGACGACACCGGATACGTTGGACAGGTTCATGCCGGATCTGCAGGTCGTGCAAGGCCTCGGTCTCATCTCCCCGTATTGGCGCACGAGGGGCGCGCTTGTCGCCCCGTGCGCGATCGAGGATAAGCCGCGCGAACAGAAGCGCGAGGTCATGGCGCTTGACTTCTCCGGAGCGGGCGGTCATATGGCGCTTGTCGGTGGTCCATTGAGCGGCAAGAGCATGATGCTGCGCACGATCGTCACCTCACTCGCGCTGACGCACACCCCACACGAGACGCAGTTCTATATCGTCGACTGCGGCGGTGGCTCCTTCACACCATTGCAGCGGCTCGCACACGTCAGTGGTGTCGCCGCCGGCAACGAGGAGGAGAAAGTGCGCCGAACAATCGCCGAGATTAGTGGCATCATCGCGAGTCGAGAGGTCTTCTTCAAGAAAGCAGGCATCGACGGCATCGAAACGTACCGTCGTCGACGTGCCGAAGGTGCGATCAATGACGGATTCGGTGACGTGTTCCTCATCATCGATGGGTGGGGCAATTTCCGCGCCGACTACGAGGAACTCGAACCGAAAGTGCAGCAAATCGTGGCACGTGGTCTCACTTATGGTGTGCACGTACTCCTCAGCGCGAACCGCTGGATGGAAATCCGGGCGAACATCGCGGATTCCGTCGGCACGAAACTTGAACTGCGGCTCGGCGAGCCGGGAGATTCCGTCATCGACCGCAAAGTCGCCCAGACGGTGCCGATGGGCATGGCCGGTCGTGGTGTAAGCCCCTCCGGACTGCATATGATGGGCGGTCTGCCGCGCATCGATGGCGGGGACGACCCAGCCACGGTCGGCGACGGCGTCGAAGACCTCATTGAGAAAGTCAACCGTGCATGGCAGGGCAAGCCCGGTCCGAAGCTGCGGCTGCTGCCGGAGATGCTGAAACACGAACAGCTGCTCGCGTACATGCAGCAGAACGAATCCTATAGGAAGATCATCGATGTACCAGGCAATTTTGTGCTCGGTATCAACGAGGATGCGCTTGCTCCGATCGGGTTCAACCTCAACACGTATCCGTTGTGCTATCTCTTCGGCGAATCAAAATCTGGAAAATCGTCGTTCCTGCGTCTCATCTGCAAGGAGATCGAACGCGAATACGCCGGCAATGAGGCGAAGATCTTCATGATTGACTACCGTCGTGCAAACCTCGCCCAGATTCCCCAGTCGCATCTTGCCGGCTACATCACATCGCCCGACGATGCGGCAGCGCAGATGCAGGAGCTTGCCGAATACCTCAAGACGCGTATGCCCGGCCCTGACCTGACGCCTGAGGAGCTGCGCACCCGTTCATGGTGGAAAGGTTCCGAAGTATACGTGCTGGTGGACGATTATGATCTCGTCTCCACGAACGCCGGCAACCCGTTGCGTCCGCTCGTGCCCTTCCTCGCGCAGGCGACCGATGTAGGACTGCATGTGATTCTCACACGCCGCACTGGTGGTGCGAGCCGTGCGATGTATGACCCGGTCATTCAGGCGTGCCAGGACTTGGGTATGCCGGGCATCATGCTGTCCGGCGATCCGAATGAGGGGCAGCTCATTGGCCGGTTCAAGCCGAAGCGTGCCGTTCCCGGGCGCGCGCAGATCGTCACGCGCGACGAAGGCCTGTTCATGGCCCAGCTCGCTTACACGCCGTTGCGTGACTGAGCAAGGACTGACGAACCTACTCTTCTCCAGACCTATGGGGGCGGACCATGGCAATCGCCACGGTCCGCCCCCATCCATATGGTCGGTATGCGACGCCGTCAGTATTTGTCGAGGATTTCGTCAATCCGGTCCTGTACTCGATCGTAATCATCGTTGATGGCCTGACGTGCGTCTGGATCCTTTTCCGTAGTCAGTTTGATGAGATCCTCGACCAGACGCCTATTCAGGTCTTCCAGCATACGGCAATCCGCATCGGAAACCCCAAGTTGTCTGTAGATGCCGGTCATGTAGGCGGAGAAATAACTGGGATCCCTGTATGTGACCGCCATCATCATCATATCGTTCATCTTATCGAGGGAATCGGCATTGTCGGACGCACGGGCATCGCCTGTGGCGGCATCGGAGGCGCCCGCTCCCGAATTGTCGTCCATCATTTTGTCGTAGTCGGGAGCGTAGTGGCCGTAGTTCTTCATGCGGCAGTAGCCGTTCGCGTCGCATTCGAACGCGTCGGTGTCGTCGGACATGTCTTCGCCATCTGAGGCGTCCGTTGCGTCATTTTTTGTCTTGCCACCACGCTGTGTTGTTCCATTGGCGTCCTGCGATTGCGATGTGGTCGGCTGTCCGGAGCCGTTGTCCTGTTGCGCATTCGTGTCCTTGTCATCATTGACGCTCACGATGAGCCATATCAGCACACCGATGAGTATGACGGCGAGCGCGGCGACCGCCCAGAAATACCACCGCTTGTACCAGGGGACCGCGTCCGTTGCGCCGTTGGATGGCCACGGTCCGCCCGCAGGCGTCGGCTGTGGGCCGTTCTCATATGGTGTTTGGTAGTGCGGGTACTGCGGCTGCTGTTGGTTCCCCTGATTCCATTGGTAGCCGTTGGGTGTGCTCATGGCGCTCCTTGTTCATGTCATGGGTATTGGGCTGATGGGTGTTGGATGTGTGGGTTCACGTATCTGCGTCAGGGTTGCCGAGTGGACCGGGCGTGATCGCACGCTCGGATTACGGCGCTGATCTGGTATGACAACGGTGTCATCAAAGAGGGATGGTTTGGTGAATGTCGTGCCAATTGGATTCTTCCGCTTTGATTGGGGTCCTTGTTGTTCTTGTCTCCCAACTCATGTCCTCCATCGTACGGTATGCGTGAGATTGTGCCGTGGGCGTTGTCGTATAGGGGCATGCCCTCCATGACGAGATGTGGATGATATCAGGAGCAATCTCCTCTTTCGTTATGAGATGCGCAATGAGCGTAATTTGTCATTTCGTGCATGTGTGTGTTACTTTTCCACCATGTCGCATCGTGGTGTGGCTGCCATCAGGGATGGGAAGTGTTGCGGGGGTTGCTTCGCAGTATCGACCAAACGCTAGTGACAACGTTTTCAGTGACCTATATGGGCATGACTGGGCAATGGGGCGGATCCCGAGGGTGTCAGACGGCAATGTCTGACAAAGCGTACGCATACAGTCTCCAAAACGTAAAGGGTGAAAATGGCGGGACGGATTGCAGCCGGCGCATGTGCGCTTGCGCGCAAATCGATGGAACCATGCAATGGTCTGGTCAAGCAGGGGACTGAGGAAAAATGAGGGGTGTAACGGTAACGAGAGGTGCAATGCGGTTGCGTTGTGGTGTGGCGTCGGTGTGCGCCGCTGTGTGCGCGGTGGTGTTGGCGGTCGTCCCGTCGGCGTTGGCCGTGGATGCGGGGTTGTGGTATGTGGATGCCACTGGTGTGCGTGATGCGTGGGCGCAGGGTGTCACGGGCAAGGGTGTGAAGGTGGCGGTGTTGGATTCGGATGTGGTGTCGGATTATCCGGCGTTGGCGGATGCGGATATATCCTACAGGCTTGTTTTGCCGGATGGCGCTACGCGGTGCCATGCGCAGGATCATGAGGATATTGTGTTGACGGTGGATGAGCCGTACAGGAAGAGCTCCGATATCCTGTCGACGCATGGCACGGAAGTGGCAAGTGTGATCGTGGGGTCTGGCAAGGGATATGACGGCAATCCGGGTATGACGGGCGTGGCACCGGACGCAAGCGTGACCGCCTACCCCGTCGATGTATCTAAGTCCAATCTATCATTCAACAATGCAACTTGCATGACTGATAGTGGTCGAGGCATAGCCATCAATCGTGTGCTATCGGCTGCGATTGATGATGGTGCGCGTGTGGTGAACATGTCATTTACTTCGATGCAGCATCCAGATGTGGATACATATGTCAGGGCGTTGCGCAAGGGTGTAGTCATCGTGAACGCGCGTTGGGACACACAGACGCCGGGGACTGACGATCTGGTGGGGGATCCGATGGATGTGACGTATTTTCCGGGGACGTTGGCGGTGAGCGCTGTGGGGCCGGAAGGCAAGCTGGACGAGGGGCCGTCGGATACGAAGGACGGCAATGTGTCATTCGTTGCGCCCGGGGCAAGAATATCGACTCCAAATTCGGGCAACCCCAAGAGGTTGAGTGCTGATGGTCAGGGTAATTCGTTGGCGGCGCCGATGGTGGCGGGGTATCTGGCATTGATGATGCAGCGGTGGCCGGATGCGACGGGCAACCAGATCCTGCAGGCGTTGGTGCATTCGACGAAGAACAACCCGTGGGGTGCGGGCAAGCTGGATCCTGCGCACAAATACGGGTATGGGCAGCCTGATGTGGCGAAGCTGTTGTCGACGGACCCGTCGCAGTATCCGGACATCAATCCTCTGTTGGAGGCGGCGGTGACGAACAGCGAGGCGCATGAGCAGACGCAGGGCATGTATACCGACCGTACGGATTCGTTCTGGAAGAAGACGTTGTGGGGCCATACCGAGCCGTTCCCGGAGTCGATCGATGTGCAGCGTGACGCGGTGAAGGTCGGTGTGGAGTATGAACGGCAGAAGACGGCGTGGGCGCAGGTTGAGCAGTGCCGTAAGGACGGTGGTTCGGATTGCATGCGATACTCGGCGACGGCGACGGCGGACAAGGCCGACGAGTTCGTGCCCAAGGAGGTCAAACCGGGTTCGTTCACTGAGTATGACTATCTGTACGCGTCTGATGAGAATGATGAGCAGGAGAGGGTTTCCCCTGAGGCGTATGCGTCATCGCAGACTTCGACGCAATCGGTGTGGGGGTGCCTGCCGGTGTGGGCATGGGCGCTGATCATCGTGGTCCTCGCGCTGTTTGTGTTGGTCGCCGTGCTGGTGATCAACCATCGTAAGCAAGCATCTCCGTCAAAGCGGCGGATATGATCCCAGCGAAGGTGGTATTGAACAAACGCCACCATACCGCCGTTCATGTTTTATCGCATGGTGGTACGCTCAGGCGCATGTCAGCGTACCGCGGTGCGGGACGTGTTCGCGATGGTACGCTCAGACCGGTGTCAGCATACCGTTTCGCTCGGCATCGCAATGGGCGCGGGTGCAGTAGAATCGTGCACGTGTGGTCCGGCCGTATGGTTTGGTCGGATCCGGTCTTGGATGCATATAAGTGAGGACGATATGCCACGTATGTTTGGAACCGACGGTGTCCGCGGTCTCGCCAACCGTGATCTGACCGCGCAGCTCGCGCTCGACCTGGGGGACGCCGCCGTGCGCGTGCTCGGCGACGATGATGGGACAAACGACCGGAAGACAGGGCGCCGCCGCGCACTCATCGGACGTGACACGCGCGTCTCGGGCGATTTCCTGTCGAACGCGCTCGCCGCAGGCATGTCCGCGGGTGGATTCGACGTCATCGACGCGGGCATCATCCCGACACCGGGCGTCGCATATCTGACGAGCGTACTCAATGTGGAAATGGGCGCCGTCATTTCCGCATCGCACAATCCGATGCCAGACAACGGCATCAAGTTCTTCGCACGCGGTGGTTTCAAACTCCCGGACACGAAGGAGGACGAGATCGAAGCGGTCCTCGGACAGGATTGGGAACGTCCGACGGGAGCGGGCGTGGGACGTGTGAGCCACGATTCGAACACGGCGACGAACATGTACATCGACCACCTCGTCGCGACCGTCGCTCCGATCGTCGACGGCGCACAGACGAAACCACTCAAAGGACTCAAGGTCGTCGCCGACTGCGCGAACGGCGCGACGTCCGTCGTCGCACCGGAGGCGCTGCGCCGCGCCGGTGCCGACGTCATCGTCATCAACGCGTCACCTGACGGATACAACATCAACAAGAACGCGGGATCGACGCATCCCGAGCAGCTGCAGGCGATGGTCAAGGCGTCCGACGCCGACCTCGGCGTCGCGTTCGATGGTGACGCGGACCGCTGCCTCGCAGTCGACGAAGACGGCACGCTCGTCAACGGCGACCAGATCATGGGCATCCTCGCGCGCGCGAAGCAGCGCGAAGGCAAACTCAACCACGACACGCTCGTCGTGACCGTCATGAGCAACCTCGGCCTCAAACTCGCGCTCAAGGACATGGGCATCAAGACCGTGCAGACGAACGTCGGCGACCGCTATGTGCTCGAGGAGATGCTGCGCGGCGACTACAGCCTCGGCGGCGAACAATCCGGACACGTCATCAACCGCGAATTCGCGACGACGGGCGACGGCACGCTCACGGCGCTCACGTTGTGCAAGGAGATCGTCGATTCCGGACGCAGCCTCAAAGACCTCGCAGCCGACTTCCCGCAGTTGCCGCAGCAGCTCATCAACGTGCCGAACGTCGACAAGATGGCGGCGAAGACGAACGAGGCGGTCCTCGCCGCCGTCGCGCGCGAGGAGGAACTGCTCGGCGACACCGGACGCGTCCTGCTGCGCCCGTCGGGCACCGAACCGCTCGTACGCGTCATGGCGGAAGCCGCGACACAGGAACAGGCCGACGAAGTCACGGCGCGCCTCGCGAAAGTCGTCGCCGACGAACTCGCGCTGTGACGCGCGCGACATCATGACGGTGCGCGTCGCGACCGCGGTGCGCACCAAACCGGCAATATGAAAGACCGAGAACGGAAGAACGAGAAGGAGAAACGGATGTTCGGATCGAACAAACGCGTCGACATCGCACTCAACAGGGACGTCGAACGACTGCTCAAAACGGCGGAGAACGGCGTGCTGCCAATCGTCGAAGCGGGCGAACCGGTCCTGCGCGCGCAATGCGTGCGCTACGACGGGCAGCTGAGCAAACACACGCTCGACAAACTCATCGAAACGATGCGCACGACGATGCTCGACGCCCCCGGCGTCGGCCTTGCGGGACCGCAGATCGGACTCAACCTTGCGCTCGCGGTCGTCGAGGACCATGCGGACGCGGACGACGACCCGCGTGAGATCGCCGAATTCCCGTTCCACGTGATCATCAACCCGTCGTATGCGCCGGTCGGGGAGGAGACACGCTCGTTCTATGAAGGGTGCCTGAGTTTCGAAGGGTATCAGGCGGTGCGCAAACGTTGGCTCGACATCATCGCGCGGTGGCACGACGAGAACGGCAAACCGCACGAGGAACGTCTGCACGGATGGCCGGCGCGTATCTTCCAGCACGAAACCGACCATCTGAGCGGCGAACTCTACATCGACAACGCGGAGATCCGCAGCCTGACGACCGTCGAGAACCTCGAGGACTTCTGGTGCGAGGACCCCGTCCCGACGGAGGCCGCGAAAACCCTCGGCTTCACGCTCTGACGCCCCACAGTGCCCACCGCGCTGCATCTATGCCGCACTCCGGTACGCTGGACGCCGCGTCAGCGTACCACTCTGCGGAATGCGCATGCGCACGACGGCGCGCACACAGGAAACGCCGGTAAATGGTGCAATCGGGGGATACGCACCAATTACCGGCGCCGATATATAGTTGTCAGCAAAAAAGATTCACAAATAAACATGAAATCAATGATTTTCCCGATATCAACTATGGAAAACCGTAAATGATTATGCCTTGATTGAAACGGTTTCCGCACATATGCCGCCCGAACCTAACGTGTGCCATAGCAAACAGGACAACGAAGGATGGCAATGACCATGGCGGAACTCACCGAAGCCCAACAGGCGGCGCTCGCGAAGGCGGACAGGCAGGACATCAACGGCTGGCACTACATCACCGTGGAAGGGGAGCCATACGAGATCGGCTTCGAGCACGGCTATCTGCTCGTCGACGAATTCAAGGATGCGATCCGCGTCTACACGCATATGACGCTCGAGACGCTCGGCATGGACTACGAGTTCTTCGTCAAGCAGGCCGTCAAGCTGCACAAGGACAAGATCCCGCAGGAATACCTCGATGAGATGCAGGGCATGGCGGATGGATTCACGGCCGGTGGGTTCCCGACGACGCTCGACGACGTGATCGGATGGAACGCGTGGATGGAACTGACCGGTTACTGGTGGCCGCAGGTCGCCGCGCAGTACTCGAACAACCCGCCGATGGGGCCGAAGGGTTCGCATTGCACGGGCTTCGTCGCGACCGGTTCCGCGACGACGGACGGACGCCCCGTCATCGCGCACGAGAGTTTCGATGATTTCTGGAGCGGACAGTACTTCAACGTGTGCGAAATGATCAAGCCGAGCCATGGTTTCGCGATGAAGATGCAGACGATCCCCGGATACATCAGTTCGATGACCGATTTCTACGTGACGTCCGCGGGACTCGCGATCACGGAGACGACACTCGCGGGCTTCGTCGGCTACGACGTCGACGGTGTCCCCGAATATGTGCGTTCACGCAAGGCGTCGCAATACGCGCACACGATCGACGAATGGGTTGCGATCGAGAACGACGGCAACAACGGCGGATACGCGAACATCTGGCTGCTCGCGGACACGAACACGAACGAGATCGCGCGCTACGAGCAGGGCCTCAAGCACCAGGAGCTGCTGCGCACGAAGGATGGTTGGTACTACGGTTGCAACGCCGCGCACAATCCGCGCATCCGCAACCTCGAATGCGTCGACAACGGCTACAACGACCCGCGCCAGCAGACGGGCGGCCGTCGCACGCGCCTTGAGCAGCTCATGCCCGAGGTCGCGGGGCGCATCGACGACGATATGGCGAAGAAGATCCTCGCCGACAAATTCGATCCGTATTTGGGATACGAATGCGCGAGTTCGCGTGACATCTGCGCCCATTACGACTGCGATCCGCAATATTACGCGGACGATCCGCACGGTGTGTGGAACGTGCCGTTCTTCCCCGGTGGTTCGTGCGACGGCAAGTGCGCGGACGCCGACGACATCGTGAACATGAGGATGTGGGGCATCTTCGGACGCGCGGATGGCGAACCGTTCGACGCGGCCGCGTTCCTGCGCCAACATCCGCAGTGGAATTGGCAGGAAGGGTACCTGTATGACCGTCCGAGCCAGCCGTGGACGTTGTTCGAGTGACCGACCGCCGCACACGACGCCACACGATACGAATTCAGGACTTATTTCGAGTAAGCGCAACGGTTAGGAGAAAGGATCCATCATGGAACTAACCAAGGAAGATCTGCTGAAGATGGCAGACGCGTACAAGAAGGACGCCGCTCAGCAGATCGCGGAGCAGGCCGTCAAGAACAATGGCATCCACGCCTCAAGCGAACGTGAGCACGTCGTCGTGACGAAGAACAATTTCGTGTTCTCCGTCGACGTGGATGATGAAGCCGTCGCGAACCAGCGCCAGTCCGGCCGTTGCTGGATGTATTCGGCGCTCAACTTCCTGCGGTTCCATATGGAGAAGAAGCTCAAGCTGCCAAAGGGCAGCTTCGAGCTGTCGCAGGCGTACAACTTCTTCTATGACAAGCTCGAGAAATCGAACTTCTTCATGGAGAACATCGTCAAGTACGCGGAAAGCGACCTTGATGACCGCCGCGTCGACTTCCTGCTCGCGACCCCGCAACAGGACGGCGGTGACTTCGACCCGATCGTCGCACTCGTCGAGAAGTATGGTGTCGTCCCTGAGGAGGCGATGCCGGAGACGGCGGCGACGAAGAACTCGTCCGAGCTCGACGCGCTGCTCAACCGCATGCTGCGCGAGGACGCGTACGCGTTGCGCAAGCTTGTCGCGGACGGCAAGTCGGATGCGGACATCGACGCCGCGCGCAAGGACATGCTGTCCGACATCTACCGTGTGCTGTGTGTGAGCTTCGGCGAGCCGCCGGAGAAGGTCGATTTCGTCTACCGCGACACCGACAAGAAGTACCATGCCGACCGTGGCCTGACGCCGCTTGAGTTCTACAAGAAGTATCTGGGCGATGTCAAGCTCGGCGATTGCATCGGCGTCATCAACCTGCCGGTGGAAGGCATGGCATACAACAAGGCCTATGAGATCGACATGACGGGCGAGGTGCTCGGCGCGAAGCGCCGCTGCCGCTACGTCAACGTGCCGATCGACGTCATGAAGGAGGCGGCGATCAAGCAGCTCAAGGCCGGCGAACCGGTGTGGTTCGGCTGCGATGTGCTGCAGGATTCCGACTTCGTCAAGGGCATCATGTCCCTCAACCTGTATGACGTGCAGAAGATGATGGGCCTGGAGTTCAAGATGGACAAAGGCGAACGCTTCCAGTACAACCAGAGCATGCCGACGCATGCGATGATGATCGCCGGCGTCGACCTTGGCGAGGACGGCAAGCCGATCCGCTGGAAGGTCGAGAATTCGTGGGGCACGACGGCGCATGGCAAGCCGGTCGGCCATCAGGGCTACTTCATCATGGACGATTCGTGGTTCACCGAATACAACTATGAGGTCGCCGTGCGCAGGGAATACCTGCCCGACGACGTCGTCAAGGCGTACGATGCCGAACCTGAGGTGCTCCCGTATTGGAACACGTTCAATCCGGAACCGTGATCCCGCGAGGCTTCGCAGGGTCGCGTCTGTAATCAATGGTGTCGCCCACCGCCCCGGCCATGCGCCGGGGCCCTGGGCGACGCATGGACGTAAGCCAGGAAATCATGAGTGATACAACGAAAAACAAATCCGGCGCCATAGTCAAGGGCGCCAAGGGGGGTTCCGGCAACCTCACGACGATGGCGCTCATCATGATGAACGTCACCGTCATCGCGGGCCTTGCCAATGACGTGCAGCAGTCGTTCTACGGCCTCTCCTCAGTTACATTCTTCCTGCTCGGCGGATTGCTGTTCTTCCTGCCGACGGGCCTCGTCGCGGCTGAACTCGCATCCGGGTGGAGCCAGCGCGGCGGCATCTTCCGCTGGGTCGGCGAAGGCATCGGCGTGTTCCCAGCCGTCGCCTGCCTGCTCATCCTGTGGTTCCAGACCACATTCACATTCGGTTCCGGCATCCCGTCGATGTCCGCGACGATCGGCTTCTTCACGACGAAGTACGATTGGGCGATCGACTTCGCAAAGAACTCGCACAGCTGGAAGGTCACGCTGCCGATCATGATCGGCTGGCTCGCCTACTACTGGTTCTGCTGCTTCCTCGCGACGAAGGGCGTCAAGACCTTCAGCAAGATCGCGAAGTACGGCGTCATCCTCGGCACGTTCCTGCCGCTTGGCGTCATGACGATCCTCGCCGTCGTCTGGCTGTGCCAGGGCCACGCGCCGGCGATCGACATGGCCCCAAGCAACCTCGTGCCGAAGTGGGAGGGCATGTCGACGCTCGCACTCGCCGCAGGTGTGTTCTTCTCGTTCGCGGGCATCGATATGAACGCCGCGCACATCAAGGACCTCAAGAAGCCGAACAAGCAGTTCCCACTCGCGATCTTCGTCTCGATGATCCTGTCGCTCATCATCTTCATCGTCGGCACGTTGATCATCGCGATGGTGATCCCGAACAAGCAGATCAACCTGCTGTACACGCTGTACGCCACATACCGTGCGCTCGGCGCCACAATCGGATTCCCCGACCTGTATCTGGTGTTCTGCTGGCTCGGCATGCTCAACAGCTTCGCCGCGCTCATCACGAACCTCGCCGGCCCGTCCTACATGCTCGGCCAGGCCGGCCGCTCGGGCTTCCTGCCCAAGTTCCTGCAGAACAACAACAAGCACGGCATGCCGAGCCGCCTGATGTACACGCAGATGGCGCTCATGACGATCATCGCGTTCATCGTGTTCCTGCTGCCGAACGTCGAGGGATTCGTCGCCCTGATCACGCAGGCGATCACAATCCTGTACCTGACGTATTACGTCCTCATGTTCATCGCGTTCCTGCGTCTGCGCTACCAGCAGCCGAACCGTCCGCGTGGCTTCAGGGTCCCCGGCGGCATCGTCGGCGCATGGATCGTCGCCGGCATCGGCATCCTCGCCTCGGTCTTCGGCATTGTGCTCGCGTTCTATCCGCCGGCGCAGCTGGCCGCCGAGGTCGGCTCCGGCGCGACGTATGACCTCATCATCATCGGCCTGCTCGCGTTCGTGTTCCTTGCGTGCGTGCTCATCTACCGTGCCTCCCGCAAGCACAACTGGGCGGATCCGACCAACGAGTTCGCCCCGTTCACCTGGCAGATCGAAGGCATGAAGAAGCCGGGCAAGGCGCTGTCGAACATTCCGACCGCGATGCTGTCCGAAGGCCAGAACCCGATGGGCCTGCCGATCAAGAAACACTTCGACCCGAACGAGATGCTCAAGAATCTTCCGGCGGGCAACGATCCCGCACAAGGCGAGGCGGCCGCCCAGCTGCTCAAGCAGCATGGCATCACCGAACCGTCCGAACCCGCCAAGGTCGCGTTGGTCGGCGATCCGACGGTGGGCGTCAAGACGCTTGCCTACGAACCGGAACCGGTGCATACGAACATCTCCGGCAACATGGTCCCGACGCCGACCGCAGCCGATGTAGCCGCGGCCCGCGTCCCCACGGACGCCGCGGCCGATGCGCGACGCGCCGAGGCCGAGGCCAAGGTCGCCGGCCATGATGCGCATGAATACCACAACGAGGCCGTGGCCCTCACCGATGAGGCGAAGGACGACGAGACGTTGGCCCGCGAAGCGCACCGTGTGCAGGTCGATGAGGCGCAGGTGCATGAGGCGCAGGCCAGCGTCAAGCCAATCGATTCCATCAACGCGGATGCGGCTGTGAACCCGACCAAGCCGGCGGACGACCCGTCCCAGCCCAAGCACTGAGCCCGGGCGTTCCCGATGCGGCCCCGTGAATGACGCGGGGCCGCACATTCACCACATTCTTCGGCGCATGGGCATTGCCTCCATGCGTATACAAGCTAAGGAGTATTCCATGGCAGACAACACAGAAGCAACCAAGAACGAAACAGACAACGGCGAGCAGAAGAAGCCGCTTGAGCCCGTCCCCGCGACCGCCACCAAGAATTACACGTGGACCGGCGCCGACGGCACGAGGATCAACTACACCGCCACCGCGGAAATGATCCCGGTGCGTGCCGACGACGGCCAGCTCATCGGCAACATGTTCATGTTCTCCCAGGTCTCCGATCAGCAGGACAAGTCCGACCGCCCGGTCACCTTCCTGTGGAACGGCGGCCCCGGCGGCGCGTCCTACATGGTCAACATCGGCGGCATGGGCGCCGTGCGCGTCAAGACCGACGGCATGGCGCACCTCACGGGCGTCGGCGAGGTCGAGGACAACCCGTACTCGCTGCTGCCGAGCTCGGACCTTGTGTTCATCGACGCGTTCGGCACCGGCTATTCGCACGTCGACCCGAACTATGACGCGAAGAAGGTCTGGGGGGTCGACGGTGACGCCGACGCGTTCACGCGCGGCATCATCGCATGGCTCACGAAGTATGGGCGCATGAACTCGCCGCACTACCTGTACGGCGAATCGTATGGCACGATGCGCAACGCCGTCGTCTACCGCATGCTCGGCGAACACGGCGTGGGCGTCGCGGGCGTGACCGAACAGTCGACGATCCTCGACTACGAGCCGACGCTCTCCGGTGAGGACGCCTACTATCTGGGCATGTTCCCGGTGTACGCGGCGACCGCGAACTACTTCAAGAAGGCGGGCGTCGGCGTCGACCAGTACGAGTGGTACGACAAGGCGTTCGACTATGCGAACAACACGCTCGCACGCGCGATCACGCTCGCCGACGCGCTTCCGGCCGACGAGATGAAGCAGATCGCGGCCCAGATGAGCGACTTCACCGGACTGCCGGCCGACTTCATCGAAAGCAAGGGCCTGCGCATCGAACTCGACACGTTCCGCAAGAGCCTGCTCAAGGACGAAGGCAAGACGATCGGCCGTTACGATACGCGTTTCGCGACCTACGCCTATCAGGACGTGCAGGGCGACAACGAGTTCTACGCGGGTGAGGACCCGTCGTACGACGCGATCAACGCCGCCTACCTCGACGTCTATATGAAGATGCTCGGCGACATGGGCTTCCACGGCTACGAGAACTACGAGGGACTGTCGCTCAAGGTCAATTCGTCGTGGAACTGGACGCATCAGGCGCCCGGCACGATGGGTTCGGACCAGGTGCCGAACGTCGCCTACGACCTCGCGACCGCGCTGCGCCGCAACCCGACGAGCCGCATCTGCGTGCTCGGCGGCATCCATGACGCCGCGACGCCGTACTGGAACGTGCGCCACGACATCAACAAGCTGTTCCTGCCGCAGGCGCTCAAGGACCGCATCGAATACCATCTGCATTCGAACGGCCACATGCTGTACTGCGACGGCGTCGCGCTCGCGGCTGCCGGCCCTGAACTCAAGGCGTTCTACGACAAGCGCCACGAGGACCAGGCGGTGCAGTGACGTCTGCCACGCTCTCCGATTGAGCGTCGTGGTACGCTTCGGCCCCCGCCACCGTGCCGTTGTGCGGCAATTGCCGCACAACGGCACGGTGGCGGGGGCCGAAGCGTACCACGACGCGGAAAATATGCTGTCGTCCGTCAGAGGATCTCGGCGAGGTCGGGCCACGCATCGGGGAAATCGTCAAGGTAACGCAATGCCTCGTCGCGCAGCCCCTGCATGACAAGCATCCGTTCGTAGACGCGGTTGCGCACGGCGTGCGTCGCTTCGTGCTGGTAGATCTCGACGATGCGCGCGACCTGTTCGCGCCATTCGCGCTTCGTGCTCACACGGCGCAGGTTCGTCAACGCAGGCATCTCGTCCTCGTCGAACGACGACAGCACCCGTTCGCGGTACAGGTCACGCAGATGCGGACGGTCGTCGAGCGCCTGCAGCGCGACCTCCTGAAGCGATTCCCAATCGTAGGGGACGAGTTCGTCGGGGAACATGACGAGGAACGGCGCGCTGTCGTCATCGACCATCGCACTCGTGAAATCGAGGAGTTCGCTCCAGCGGCGCGCATGGATGAGACGGGCCGCGTACGCGTCGCCGAGCGGCGACGTCATCGCATGCGTGCGCAACAGCGCGTCGGCTCCGTCGCCGTCGCCGCTCATGCGCATGAGGTCGTGCCGCATGAGCAGCACGGCCTGGCGGAAACGGTAGAGCGCGTGCAGTTCCGCGTCCTGCTCGTCGAGCTCCGCCGGCGTGTTGTCGGACATGTACAGGTCGTGCGCGAGCCCCTCAAGGTCGGCGAGTTCGAACGCGTATTCGTCGTCGATCATCGTGCGGAAGCGCGCGTCGTCGTCGGCGGCCTCGCCATGGCGGCTCGCCATCTCTTCCATGCGCGCGACCGCCGTGCCGAGCGTCTCGTACGCGTGGATACGCGTGTCGTCGTATTGCGCGAACGACAGGCAGCAGGACAGCAGTTCGATCATCGGCGCCGGGTTGAGACGGAAATCATCGTTGCATGCGACGGCCGTGACCATGCGCAGCGCTTCGGCGCCATCGGCGGCGTCCGCGTTGCGCGCGACGGCGTCGAGGTAGATGCGCGTGGTCTGCAACAATTCGCCCAGGTATTCGAGCCCTTCCTGGTTGCGGTCCTCGCATGTGCTCAGGAACCGTGCGGTCAATTCGATCGCGCGGCACAGGTTGCGTGTGCCGTCGAGCCAATGCGTGCTCGGCGTCGCGTTCGCGACGACGGCGTCGACGCCCGCGAGTGCCTGCGATTCGATGCGGAACGTCGGCATGTCAGCATGCGGCACGTCGACGCCATCGGTCGAATGGTGTGCGGTCGGTGTGATCGCGGCGATGCCGTCGAAATACCATTGCATCGGCCTGCTGATGATCTGTTCGGCTTCGTCGGGCGGTGCGACGGGCGTGTCGGCGCGCAGCGCGTCGTCGTGGCGTGAGCATGTGCCGATCGTCGGGTCCCATAGGAACGTCGGGCCGTCGAATTCGTCGCTGAAGCCCCATTCGTTGTCGATGAAATCCTGCATTTGCGTCAGCTCACGGTATGCCGTGAGCTTCGCGCGGTCGGATCGCATGGTCATGGTGTTCCCTTCGCTGGGGGTCGCGGGTGTGCGTGCACGCGATAACGGCTCCGCGTGGTGTGCGCGTTGATGCGCATGAGCCACGCTAGCAGTTTCCGTGGTGCCCCTATGCGAAGTTTTTACATTGTGTACGTGGGGCATCTCATTATTCGTCAGTGCCGACGTCGCCGTCGGCGTCGTCGTGCGCGTCCGTGGATTCGAACGGGTACCGCAGTCCCCAACGTTCGCGCAACGTGTCGGTGAGCGCGAGCATGCGCAACGTGTCGGCGTGCAGCATCTCGATGCAGTCGCGGCGCCCGGCGCGAATCGCGCGCACGGCGGCGGCGACCTCGTATTCGTATCCGGTCAGCTGTTGCGGCATGTCGATGTGGTCGATGGGGGTGTGGTCCGCCGCGTACACGTCGACGGCGCTCACGTTGTTGATGTTCGTGCATTCGACGTAGCCGTTCGTGCCGCGGATGTGGCCGCCGCGTTCGGATGCGCACAGCATCGACGACGTCGCATTCGCGATCGTGCCGTCATCGTAGTACAACGTCGTCGCGTTCTGTGCGTCGACGCCCGTCGGATACGGCGTCATCGAGGTGACGATGTCCGTGATCTCACGTTCGCCGATGACCATGTCGATGAAATTGAGTGGGTAGACACCGACGTCGAGGAGGGCGCCACCCGCGAGGTCCGGGTCGGTCAGGCGTTTCTTGTGCGTCATCGGATAGCTCAGGTCGGCGGCGACCGACGTGAGCGCGCCGATTTTGCCGGACGCGACGATGCGGTCGATGACGAGTCGCGACGGCATGAAACGCGTCCACATCGCCTCGCCGCAGAAGCGGCCGGTCGACGCGGAGACGTCGAGCATGTGCCGCGCCTCGTCGACGTTGACGGCGAACGGTTTCTCGACGAGCACATGCTTGCCGGCGCGCATGCACGCGATCGCCTGGTCGGCGTGGAGCGTGTGCGGCGTCGCGATGTAGACGAGGTCCACGTCAGGGTCGTCGAGCATGTCCCGGTAGGAACCGAATGAGGTGCGCATGCCGAATTGCCGCGCGAACACGCGCGCCTTCTCGGCCGAACGGGATGCGACGGCGTACGGTGTGACGAGTGTGCGGTAGCGTTCGTCAGCGGCCATCATCGTCAACGTGCGCGCCATCGACTGCGCGATGCGTCCGGCACCGAGGATCGCGACGTTGAGCGGGCGTTCGCCGCCTGCCGCTTGGGGTTCGTCGTGTGCTTCGAGCTGTTCGTGTATTGGTGTGTGGGTCTGTTCGACCGGTTCGTTCGTCATGTCATGTCCTTTTGTCATCGGCGGGCCGCGGCTGTTGCGTGTGCGGCCTGCACTGGCGTCGCGATGGCCGCGTCCGTATGTATATATAGGTGTCCTGTATTCCTACGCTAGCGTGAAAGCGCGGCCGCGGTGGTGTCGTCTGCGAGCGCAATCGGTGTCTAAATCCGCACACGGTGCCGCATCGACCATGTGCCGCGGCGGCGTTCGCCGGGGGAGGAGTGGGGGTGTGCGGCGTCGTGTGTGCGGCCGTGGTGGCACAATGGGGGCGGCGAATGGCTGTTTGGATGTCAAGGAGACGATATGACGGGCGATGTGCGCGAAGCGCAGGATGAACAGGGAACGGCGGCCGCGCAGACGGAGCCGGGTGCGCAGGAGCGGCCGCTGCCGCAGCCGCGGTTGTCGAAACGCGCGTGCGAAGTGCACCCGTTCCGCGCGATGCAGATCGGTGAACGTGCGAACGTCATGATCGCGGCGGGTGAGGACGTCATCAAACTCAACGTTGGACAGCCGGACTACGGCGCGCCCGAACCAGTGCGCATCGCGATGCGCGGACTGTACGACGGCCGTCCGCTGCCCTACACCGAATCGCGCGGACTGCCCGCGCTGCGTGAGAAGATTTCGGGATTCTACGCGCGCCAGCACAATGTGACGGTCGATCCGGAACGCATCGTCGTGACGGAAGGAGGTTCGTCGGCGCTCCTGCTCGCGGCGGCGCTCACCGTCGACGACGGCGACGAGGTCATCATCGCGGACCCGTCGTATCCGACGAACCGCGAACTCGTGCGCTCGTTCGGCGGCGTCGTCGTCGACGTGCCGACGAACGCGGCGACACGGTTCCATCTGACACCGCAGCTGCTCGAGGACTACTGGTCGAAGAAGACGAAAGCCGTCATGGTGACGTCCCCGTCGAATCCGACGGGGACGACGATAAGCGAGGACACGTTGCGCGCCGTATGCGACTATGCGGCCGAGCATGGCGCATGGCGCATCGTCGACGAGACCTACCTCGACCTCGCGGACGTCGAAGAGGACGGCACACGTGTGCTGTCGGTGCTGAGCGTCGACCCGAACGCGATCGTATGCAGCAGCTTCTCGAAATACTTCGGCATGACCGGCTGGCGGCTCGGCTGGCTCGTCGTGCCCGACGGCATCGTCGACGCGGTCGACAAACTCGCGGCGAACTTCTTCCTGAGCGCGCACACGCCGACGCAGATGGCGGCGATGGCGTGCTTCGACGACGAGTCGCTCGCGATAAGCGAGCAACGCCGCCTCGAACTGCTTGAACGTCGTACGATCGTCATCAATGGACTCGCCGACCTCGGACTGCCCGTCGACGTGGCACCGAACGGCGCGTTCTACGCCTACTTCGATGTGAGCTCGACAGGACTGACGGCGACCGAATTCTGCGAACGCGCGCTCACACAGGCGCACGTCGCGCTCACCCCGGGCGCGGACTTCGGAGAGGCGACCGCGGACACCCATGTGCGCCTGTCGTACGCGGCGTCGCGCGACGCGCTGCGCGAAGGGCTCAAGCGCCTCAAGGCATTCGTCGCCACACTGCGCGCGTGACGGCGTCGCGTAGCGTCATACGGAACCTGTAGGAACGGACAGACAACGGACAACGAACGGAAAAGAGGACGGATGGCGAACCGCAAAGCCCATTCCACACGCCTCGGCGTGCTCGACATCGGATCGAACACCGTGCACATGCTCATCGTCGACGCGGCCGTCGGCTCGCGGCCCGAACCGGAAGCGAGCACAAAAACGACGGTGCGGCTCATGGACTTCCTCAAAGAGGACGGGTCGATTCGCAAAGCGGGCGTCGAAGCGCTCCTCAACGCGGTCGACGAATCGATGCAGCTCGCGGAACAATACCAGATCTCGCAACTGCTCGCGCTCGCGACATCGGCGATCCACGACGCGCCGAACGGCAACAAGATCCTGCATAAGATCGAGGAAATCGTCGGACAGCGCATCACGGTGCTGTCAGGGGACGACGAGGCGCGCATGACGTTCCTCGCCGCGCGCCGCTGGTACGGATGGGATGCGGGGCGCCTGCTCGTCATCGACATCGGCGGCGGCTCGCTTGAGGTCGCGCTCGGTTCGGAAGAGGAACCGTCGATCGCGACGAGCGCGCGCGTCGGCGCGGGCATCGTGACACGCGACTACCTTCCCGGCGGCATGGCGACGCCGAAGGAACTCGAGACGGCGCGCAGGAAAGTACGCAAACGCATCGGCGACCTCGTCGACGCGATCCCGGCGGAGGACTATTCGAGCCACGCCGTCGGCACGTCGAAGGCGATCCGTTCGCTCGCGCGTCTCGCGGGGTCGGTCATCCACCAACCCGGGCGTGAGGATGCGCTGTCCGTCGAACGCGAACAGCTTGAGGACTGGGTCCCGCGGCTCGCGAGCATCGAACCCGCGAGCCGCGCCGCACTGCCCGGCATCACGCAGGACCGTGCGCTGACGATCGTCGGCGCGGGCATCGTCGCGGTCGAAATCATGGACGCACTCAGCATCAACGAAATCGAAGTGTGCCCATGGGCGTTGCGTGAAGGCGCGATCCTGCGCTGGCTCGACCAATACGGCCGCACGCGCATCGGCTTCTGAGCGTGTGCGCGTACCGGAGTGCGTGTGCGTACCGGAGTGCGTGTGCGTGCGTGTGCGTATCAGGGGGGCGTGAGCTGCCGCAGCGCGGTACGCTGACGAACTCCCAAGCGTACCGTGCTGCGGTATCTCACTGTGTGAGTGTGGCGAGTTCGTTTTTTGCTTTGTGCAGTTTCGCGTAGATTTCGTTGCGGTGGTTGGGGTTTTTCGCGCGCGCGTGGTCGGCGGACAGTTTCGCGACCGTCGCCTCAAGCTCGCGGATGTGTTCTTCGCGTGCGATGCGCGCGTCGAGGTCATTGCAATCGACGGAACCCAGAATCGTCTGTGAGCAGAACGACGCCCACAGTTCGTCCATCGTCGCGCCGTTGACATCGAGGAACGTTTCGCCGCTCGGTTCCCACGGTCCATGGAATACGCGGAACGTCGGCGTATGCCCTGCGCGTCCCGGTATCGCGCGGCGCACGACGAATTGGCATTCCTCGCGCGTCATGCCCTCGTGCGGCACATCGCGTACGACCGCGAACACAATCCCTGATTTGCGCTGCGACGCGATGAGTTCGATGACGTCATCGGGTGTGTCGTGTACGCCGTCGGCGAGACGTATGCCGAGCACGAGGACTTCCGGCATACGCGCGCTCGCTTCGAGTCCCGTGTTCGACGGACGCAGCAGCGCGAGCAGCGTAATCGATGTGACCGCGTGCACCAGATGCTGTTTTGTCTTCGCTGAGAGGGGAGCGCCGGTTTTCGCCGCGAACATAGCCTTCGGCAGCACGCTTTTTTCGGTGGGGAACGCGCTCGATGTGGGCAGACCGAGTGTTGCGGCGGTCACGGAACCGCATGCGGCCATCGTCATCGTGAGCCTTCTTTCGTATGTCGTGTTTCCGTATGTCGTAACGGATGCCGACTCCACTCTACCGTTGTGCGCGGGCGCCTCACCATCCTGTCTCATGTGTGCCGTGTTGATGCTGTTGGTAGCGTCGTGCGATGCCGCGGTTGGTGGGGAAAGTGGACGCTGAGGTCGGCTCAGTGACGTGCGATGCCGCGCGATGCGGCGGCGCACGACGCTGGAGACGGCGGCAGACAGCAAAACAGCCGCGGCGGCGAAGGCCACCACGGCTGCGATCGTGCCCCAGATCGGATTCGAACCGACGACACCCGCTTTAGGAGAGCGGTGCTCTATCCACTGAGCTACCAGGGCGCACAACCTGTCATTATACACAGCGTCGCGCATACAGCACAACCACGGCGCGCATCGTGTACACCGTGCGCATCGTATGCCCATACATACCGCACCACGGTACGATCAGGTGCCCGTCAGCGTACCGGAGTGCGTGAGATGCCGCAGTGCGGTACGCTTGGGGGTTCGTCAGCGTACCGGGGTGCAGAGTACGTACCATCCCACCGAGAAATCGACCTCAAGAACGATGGGAACACGCCACCGACGCACTACTGTATGAAACTACCGGACGGAACCGGATGCGCACCGCTCGCCCTGTACGCCCACACCACAACCAAACACAACACTGCAACGTCAACCAACAACACCGCCAACCAACCAACCAATCACAACCGACCATCCGCACCAACCACAGCACACATCAGCAAAACACACCACACCACCCACACCACCCAATCAACCCACAACAGATAAGGAGACATATGGTACGGCACAAACATCCGGTACTTGCGGCGCTCGCTGCAATCCTCGCGATCGTCGCACTGCTCGGTTGCGCCGCGCGACTGCTGCCCGAGGATATGCAATCGTTGCCGTACGTGCCGTATGTGATTTCG
Organism: Bifidobacterium criceti; assembly: GCF_002286935.1. Classification (GTDB taxonomy): domain Bacteria; phylum Actinomycetota; class Actinomycetes; order Actinomycetales; family Bifidobacteriaceae; genus Bifidobacterium; species Bifidobacterium criceti. The sequence goes on along the minus strand of NZ_MVOH01000002.1, from coordinate 10,985 downwards.
TTGTCACCGTGGTTCGCGCTCGTCGCACTCATCTCGTTCGCGCTCGCGTGCGCGTCGCGCCGCTGGTTCACGGCGTGCGTCGCGCTCGCGTGCATCGCATTGCAGGTGTGGTGGCAGCTGCCGTATTTCCGCAGTGGCCAGCCGCTCAGCGGCGCCGCGATGTCCGCCGTCGCCCACACGAAACCCGTGACCGACGACGCCTACGCGCGCGTCATGACGTGCAACGTCTACAAAGGTGGGGCGAGCGCGCGCGACATCGTCGACACCGTGCGCGACGAACGCGTCGAAGTGCTCGCGCTCCAGGAGACGACGGAACCGTTCCTCAAGGAACTCGCGAACGCCGGCATCTACGACTATCTGCCCTATTCGACCGTCGCATCCGCCAACCACAAGTACTACAGCAACGCGCTGTTCTCGGCGTCGCCGCTTGGTTCGCCCGCGGACGCCGAATTCGATTCGAGCGCATCCGACATGCCGGGTGCGACGATTAGTTTCGCGGGCGGCGCGCTGCCGGTCCGTTTCGTGAGCGTGCACACGACGTCGCCGACGACCGACACATGGGATCTGTGGCGTACGTCGATCGATGAGATGGATGTGCTGCGCTCGCGCAACGACATGCGCTACGTGCTCATGGGCGATTTCAACGCGACGACCGACCACGCGCCGTTCGAGCGTCTCCTCGGCAACCGTTTCCGCGACGCGGCGCAGACGAGCGGACACGGGTTCGCGTTCACGTGGCCGATGAACTACCGTTTCGTACCTGCGGGCGCCGGCATCGACCATATCGTGACCGAACGCGACGTCAAGGTCGGACAGGTCAAGACGGTCCGCATTCCCGGGAGCGACCACAAGGCGCTCCTCGCGACGCTCGAGTTCCCACAGCCGTAGCGCACGATGCGCACGTGCGCACCGCGCCCGCACACCCGTACACCCGCACACCCCCCATCGACGCACCTACGAACGCGCATATGCATATATGCGAAGAGGTCCGCGCGTTGATGTGCGCGGACCCCGTCATGCATCGATGCGTATGTGCGGCGTATGCGCAACGTTGTACGTATGCGCGTAGCTGACGGACGCCGTCACTGCAGGTTCGACTGCGTACCCGCGGTCGCCGCCGTCTGCGCCTGCTGCGCCTGGGCGGCGTCGAGCTTCGCGCGCACGGCGCCGAGGAGCGACTGCGCGCGCTGCGCGAGCGCTTCGCCGATCTCCCACTGGCGCATCGATTCGTCGAGGCTCAGGCCGCCGTTCTCGAGTGCGCGCACGGCCTGCATGAGCTTGTCGCGCGCTTCCTCGTACGGCATCTGCGCGATCATGTCGCGTTCCTGCTGCGTCAGGCTCGACGCGGCCTGCGTGTTCGCGTCGTCCGTCGTATCCACGGTGTCCGTGGTCGTCTCCGTCGCGGTGATGTCGATCGTTTCCTCGGCCATGTTGGCTCCTTTGTTCATATGTATTCGGTCTGTATTGAGATTCGTGTTTCGTTTTGTATATATGTATATACGCGCGCGCGTCACGCTTCGACGATGCGCGTCGCCTTCGCGACGATGGCACCGCGGCGCAACGTGACGGTGATGTCGTCTCCGACGGCGACAGCGGACGCGTCGTCGACGACGTGGCCGTCCGCGGTCTGCAGCACCGCGTACCCACGGTCGAGCGTCGATTGCGGACTGAGCGCGCGCAATGTCGCCTCGAGTTTCTCGACGCGCAGCTGTTCGTCGTCGACGATGCGTGTCAGGCCGATCCTCATCGTGCGCACGGCGTCGTCGATCTGCCGTTCGTACGGGTCGAGCATCGTCTGCGGCCGTGTGAGACTTGGGCGGTTCGCATACCCTTCGACGAGCCGCGTTTCGTTGTCGACCATCGCGCCGATGCGCATGCGCATCGTGCCGATCGCGTTCGCGATGAGCCGCTGCTGCTCGCGCACGTCGGGCACGACGCGTTTCGCGGCGTCCGTCGGCGTTGACGCGCGCATGTCGGCGGCGAGGTCGATGAGTGTCCAATCGTCCTCGTGTCCGATCGCGGAGACGATCGGTGTGACGCACGCGGCGGTCGCGCGCACGACGCGCTCGTCGGAGAAACCGATGAGGTCTTCGAAACTGCCGCCGCCGCGCGCGACGATGATGACGTCGACGTTCGGGTCGGCGTCGAGGCGCGCGATCGCGTCGACGACTTCGGGTGGGCATTGCGGGCCCTGCACGTGCACATGGCACACGGTGAAGTCGACGGTCGGCCAACGCAGCATGACGTTCGTGATGACATCGCCTTCCGCCCTCGCCTGCGGCGCGCACACGAGGCCGATGTTCTTCGGGAATTCGGGGAGCGGCACTTTGTTCGACTCGTCGAAGAGGCCTTCGCCTTTGAGTTTGCGGCGCAGTTCGTCGATCTGTTCCTTGAGGTCGCCGACGCCGACTTTGCGGATGTCGTCGCCACGCAGGCTCAGCCTCGTCTGCTTGACCCACAGGTCGGCCTTGCCGTGCACGACGACGCGGTCGCCCTGCTTGAAGCCGCGCGCCATCTGCGCGAACGCGCCGAAGCCGTTGACCGAGATCGAGACGTCCTCGAAGCTGTCGCGCAGCGTGATGTAGACGGATGTCGCGCGGCGCGCGTTGATTTCGACGATCTGTCCTTCGATCCACACAGTCGGCCAACGTTCGATGACGTCATGCCATTTGCGGCTGAGCAGATGGACGGGCCACGGGTGCTCAGGCGTCGTGTCGCGCGCGTATTTCGGCAGTTCGTCGAGCGGTCGCGGCGCGCCGACGGCGTTGTCCGCGGGCTGCGTTCCGCCGCCATATTCGTTGTTCCAATACATGGTTCTAGGTTCCATCAGCGAACGGACATCGATTCCGCGCGACGACGGCGTGTCATCGATGATTCCGCCGCATCGGTGGCGTTTCCGGACGGTTGTGGACTTGGCGACACTATGATGATTTCCGCTCAGCGAACACGGTGGTGCGTGATGAACGCCACACTCGAATCACATCGATGTCATTTCGGCGGCGTATCAACGAAAGTTCCATATTTAGTGATGGAGTGTCGCATGTCACACTACATATAGCGGCGCGTCGTTCTTGGGAAGGGCGTACAGTCTTATCAGTCAGCAAGACGTCCGGCGCAGCACGGGCGCACGAAAAGAGCCGGCAAGCCCCCGGCCCCGAGAAAGGAACAGCGAATGGAAGCACAGGTTCTGGATGCGACGATGGCGCAGCCGAAGACCGCCGCGAAGGTACTCGTCGAGAAGCGCGATGGGCGCATCGTCGATTTCGATCCGGTCAACATCATCGTCGCAGTCAAATCCGCATTCGCTGACCTGAACAAGGAAGTCGGTCCCGAAGAGGAACGCATGATCGCGGACATCGCCGATCAGGTCGAAGGGGAGATCAAGGAACGGTACAACGGCCCCGCGCGCATCGAGGACATCCAGAACCTCGTCGAACATGCACTCATCGACGACCATCTGTATGAGGTCGCGCGCACGTACACGACGTACCGTCTCAACAAGGACATCCAGCGTGCGAAGGCGACCGACATCAACGAAGCCGTCAAGCGACTCGTCAACAAGGACGAGTCCCTCGTACGCGAGAACGCGAACAAGGACTCGAACGTCTACGCGACGCAGCGCGACCTGCTCGCGGGTGCCGTTTCGAAGGCGTCGGCGTTCTCGATGCTGCCGGACGCCGTCGCGAACGCGCATATGAAGGGCGACATCCACTTCCATGACGCCGACTATTCGCCGTTCACGTCGATGAACAATTGCTCGCTGCCGGATTTTGGCGATATGCTGCGCCATGGATTCGCGCTCGGCAATGCGATGATGGATTCACCGAAGTCGATTGGTACCGCGGCGACGCAGATCACGCAGATCATCAAGGACATCGCGGGCGCGCAGTACGGCGGCCAGACCGTCAACCGCGCCGACGAGATGCTTGAGGAATACGCGCGCCGCGATTACGCGAAGAACCTCAACATGGCGCAGGCGCTCATCCCGGATTCGATGCCGATCGAGGTCGCTGAGGACATGGTGCGCGGCCTCAAGGAGCAGGAACCGCAGTGGCTGCACTTCGAGAACCGCGAACCGCTTCCAGCGGATACGCCGTTCGATGAGGACCTTCCCGAGATCGACCAGCTGCGCGAGATCTACGCGAAGATCATGACGCGCAAGGCGATCTACGACGCGATGCAGACAATGGAATACCAGATCAACTCGAACCGTGTCTCGAACGGGCAGACGCCGTTCGTCACGGTCGGCTTCGGCCTCGGCACGAGCTGGTTCGCCCGTGAGATCCAGCGTGCGATCCTGCTCAACCGCATCCGCGGCCTCGGCAAGGACCGCCACACGGCGATCTTCCCGAAGCTCGTCTTTACGATCAAGCACGGCATCAACGCCGACGAGGGCGACCCGAACTACGACTTGAAGCAGCTTGCGCTCGAATGCTCGACGAAGCGCATGTACCCGGACGTCGTGTTCTATGAGAACATCGTCAAGATCACCGGTTCGTTCAAGGCCCCGATGGGCTGCCGTTCGTTCCTGCAGGGGTGGATCGATCCGGAGACCGGCGAAGACGTCGAGGACGGCCGCATGAACCTCGGCGTCGTGACCGTCAATGTGCCGCGCATCGCGCTCGAATCGCACGGTGACGTCGACCGCTTCTGGCGTCTGTTCGACGAACGCATGGAAACGGCGCACCAGGCGCTCCAGTTCCGCATCATGCGCTGCAAGCAGGCGACGCCCGTCAACGCGCCGACGCTGTTCCGCTATGGCGCGTTCGGCCGCCTCGACGCGAACGACAACGTCGACCAGCTGTTCCGCAACGAGCGTGCGACCGTCTCGCTCGGCTACATCGGCCTGTATGAGGCGACGGCCGTGTTCTACGGCAAGCACTGGATGCGCGACCACGGCTGGGATCCGCAGGGCAAGGAGTTCGCGCTCGAGATCGTGCGCCGCATGAACCAGCTGTGCAAGGACTGGTCGGCCGCCGAAGGCTACCATTATTCGGTCTATTCGACGCCGGCGGAATCGCTCACCGACCGCTTCAACCGCATGGACCGCGAGAAGTTCGGCGACATCGAAGGCGTGACCGACCACGACTTCTACACGAACTCGTTCCACTACCCGGTGTGGCTCCAGCCGACGCCGATGGAGAAGCTCGACTATGAGAAGGACTTCCCGTATTACGCGTCCGGCGGCTTCATCAACTACTGCGAGTTCCCGTGCCTGCAGGCCAACCCGAAGGCGCTCGAAGCGGTGTGGGATTACGCGTACAACATCGGCATCGGCTACCTCGGCACGAACACGCCGATCGACCACTGCTTCGCATGCGGCTTCCAGGGTGACTTCGAGCCGACCGAGGAAGGCTTCAAGTGCCCCGAATGCGGCAATACCGACCCGGACAAGTGCAACGTGACGAAGCGCACATGCGGCTATCTGGGCAACCCGGTGCAGCGCCCGATGGTGCATGGCCGCCATGAGGAGATCGCCCACCGCGTCAAGCACATGGCAGGCGAGACCGGCCGCGTCACGCTCGACAACGGCGAGACGCGCGAATGGTTCGAGGAGACGAAGTAATACCCACAGCGCATAGCGCGACCGGCAGGGCGGCACATCCGCGGTGGACGCGGGATGTGCCGCCCTGTGTCATGATGGATGCAGATTGGGCACGGAGGAACAGGAACGCATGGTAGAGTCAGGCGCACGTCATGATTTCGTCAAAACGAACGAATACAGGGGACCGTCAATACCGAGTCCGTTGACGAACAATCCACGCGCGGGGCAGTGGACGAGCGCGCGCATGAGCCACAACATGGTCGCCGACTACAAACGGTTCCTGATGACCGACGGCGAGGGCATCCGCTGTTCGCTGTATGTCTCCGGTTGCCCGTTCCACTGCGAAGGCTGCTACAACTCGTCGATCTGGGATTTCCAGTCGGGGCATGAATACAACGAACAACTCGAAGCGCAGATCATGGACGACCTTGCGCAGAGCTTCGTGCAGGGCATCACGTTCCTCGGTGGCGAACCGCTGCTCAACACCGGCATATTGTTGCCGCTCGCGCGCAAGATCCGCGAACGCTTCGGGCATACGAAAGACATCTGGTGCTGGACCGGCTACACATGGGAGGAGCTCATGCGCGACGGGGAGAGCGCGGACAAGCTCGATCTACTGCGCGAAATCGACATCCTCGTCGACGGCCGCTATATCAAGACGTTGCACGATTCGCTCCTGCAGTTCCGCGGCTCGTCGAACCAGCGCATCATCGACGTGCCGGCGAGCCTCGAACAGGGCGAAGTGGTCATTTGGAGCAAACTGCACGACCAGGAGCGGTTCATCCCCGAAATCTACGGCCACGAGCGCGCCGCCGGCGAAGGCGACGCGAGCTGAGCGCTGCGTCATTTCCCGCACGCCGGTACGCTGAGACGTCCGCTAGCGTACCGGCATGCGATTTTGGTGCTGGGTGCTGTTGGTGCGCGGGACAGCGGTGTACCGCACACAGCATGAGTGGGCGGGGGCGATCAGTGGGTGCTCAGCGGCAGATATCTGTCGGTGGCCTCGTCATACACACGTTTCTCCGGGGCGTCGAGTCTGACGATATAGGGTGGGACGAGTTCGGCCCGGAGTACGCATTTGTTATTACCGAGGCCACGGTGCGACGGGTCATAGCGTACCGCGAATAGGGTACGTGGACTTGGTTTGAGGGGCTTGGTAGGGTCGCTCGCGCTTAAGCTGTATACGTCGGCGTAATCGAATGCGTCGGTCGCATGTGCTGGATCCACAGCGACGAGCGGCGTATCGGAGTGGCAGACGAGCGCATAATGACGTTCTGCGTTGACTTTGGATCTCACCTCGGCTCCGTGTGGCATCGTCCATTCCCGTTCGACGCCGTTCGCGTCCTTGGCGTACGCCTTCTTCCAGACGCGGATCAGGTCTTGACGGGCGTCATCGGGATGGGTGTCGTTGACAAGGGTAAAGATGACTTCCGGCCGTGTTATGCCCAATGTTTCGACGAGCGGAGCAAGGTTCAGGTTGTTCCCGACTCCCCATAGGAAGATGCCATTCCCGCTCAGTTGCCGTTGGGCTTCCTTGGCTGCGACGATGTCGGCGAATTGCTGTCCGCTTTCGGTGCCGGCTTTCTGCCATACAAAATATTCCGGAATCATATGGTGCCCTTTCGTTGATGCGCGGTGTGGATTCCACGCCGGAGGTTGGAGAGGATCGATGGAAGACGTTGTTACCTCACGTTGCCAAGTATATATGGCTTTTTGTAGACTCACCATCTTTGTCTATTTCTAAGGTATGCACGAGTTCATGTGCGCGTGCGACCATCATCATGCAACATACATATCACGCTTCGGTGCATGCATCCCATATACGGCAGCACATATACGGCCATATGGAGCATGTGTGGGAAGTCATGGTATATCTGAACTGACTGAGGTTCCGTCGGTGCAAGATATGGATGTGCTGACAACTGTATGTTGACATATGTAGTATGCAAAAAAAAAACAAGACACTTGAAAACCTTTGTGTCACAACGAAAAATAAAGCTATATGTGCAAGGTTGCATTACCGGTGGAGACTCTTAAGTTTGCGATATGCCAAGAAACTCACCGACTGAACAGGAATGGTCCAGCTACGCGAAAGAACTGGGTCTACGCATGCAACGCTTCCGTACGAGGAAGAACCTCTCACAGGAACGGGTGGCGAACGATGCCGGCCTTTCCCGGAACACCTACCAGAAATTCGAAAAAGGCGAATCGATGCCGGGAACTCCCGCGAATCCGAGCCTGCGCAATGTCATGGCGATCGCGCAAGTGCTCGGCGTGACGCTTGACGAACTCGTGCCGACGCCGTGGCCTGATCTGCAAGGCCGCTGACGCTGCGGTCCGCAGTGTGAACGATGGACGCGGCCGTTCGGTGGCCGCGCCCGCTTTCCGACGAACCAGCACACTGTATATTGCTTTAGCAATGTTAGATGTTGGTTGTTGAAAACGCTGTAGTGACGCCGATAATTTGCGCCATGCGTGATTCGACGCTACGATGTTCCCTACTGAATGCAATATACAATATGCATACTTGTATGGTGTATTGCACGGTGGCGTCGAAAGGAGCACCCATGAAGAGGTGGGCTGGTTACACGGTGGCTTTTGACAAGTTCAAGACGTATTACAAAGCCACGTCGCGTACCGATAATTCGCGGTATCTGGAGAAGTTCTCATCCGCATTCCGGTATTGGATGGATAAGGGTGGGTATCCGCAGGGATTCCATAGCGATACCGTCAACTGGGTCCATGCGCATATGTCGACGTTGTGCACGAAGACGCGCACGATGATGATTTCGAACGGTGTACCGGCGGCGTCCGCGACGCAGGTCATCAACATCTTCAAACGTTGGTTCAAAGACACATACGAGTGAGCGGTCGCCATTCGTGTGGAGCACATTGATGTGTGAATGATGGTGAATATTCAATGATTGCAGACAAGGGGGAATGATGGCATTTAGATACCCGACACCGATATTTGATACGACGTTCTTTGACGAGGTGGAGTCGGTCGATGGCGAGAAAACGGTGTTGTGCGATGTCGTCGCGTTTTCTTCGAAAGGTGTGCTGTTCCGAACCCGGGATGAGTACTGGGTCTTGAGCAACGGCCGATGGAAGCGTGTTCCACCAGCTGTGTGCGAGCGGTTGGACTTTTCGGATTGGGGATTGACGCATATGGATTGTAATCGTTATCCTAATAATATTAAATTTGCAACAACGAAAAGAGGAAAGCATATCGTTTTCCTGCGCGATCATTCTCTGCTGTGCCTCGACCTCGATGCCGCGGACTTGAGTGTGCTTTCGCCTCTCCCTCCCGATACGAAGCTCATGCAATACTCTAGTCCATATGAAGGTTTCTCAATCTCCGACGATGAACGTTACGTGACGTTCAGCGAACCGCAAAGCGTGAAATATGAGTATGAATCTGATGGACTGCGTGTTGTGGATCTTGAGCAACGCAGGTCGGCGTATTTCCCCGCGCTCGGCGAATGCAGATTAAGCCAGTTCGCAGAAAAGGGGCATGCGCTTGCGTTCACAGGGCGAAAATACTGGCGGGAACGGATGGAATGGGAAGACGGCGGATGGGGATGGAGTAATGACGATATCAATGCGATTCTTGATATCGATTCGATGTCAATCGTGCGCGAACTGGATTCACGGAAGAAGGTGCGAGAAACCGACCCTTATGCGAATATCCAGTGGAATAACGTGTTCCCGTTGAAGAATGGCGGTTTCCTTTGCCGAAAGAACCAATGCCTGCGGGTGTATACGCCTACGGGTCGTCTGAAGAGCGACATCCAATTGCCTGAAGGGTTCCCCTCCATTCACCGATTCATGCAGTTGTCCGCCGATGAGCGGGTGCTCTTCTGCGCATGCGGTCATCAATACGGTCCTCCGTGGGTGTTCATCGATATAGAGGACAAGAAAGCGTGCGTACTTGTCAACGACGCGCAGAACTTCTCAGATTCCGATATTGAAAACATTCCTATGCAATTCATTGTCGGATTCAGTTATGGTTCCCTATACGAATCAAAGAAAGATAATCTTGAATATCATATAGATTTCACACATTGGGGAAGGGACTATGGGCCGATATATTACGATGGTGCTTTGATTTTTAGGAACAACGACCACGCCAACTTATGGTCCCGTGTCGATGTCTCCGATATCCACAGATACATGGTGCCACTCGACGGCAGCGCGGCCAATGATGCGACGCAGTCAGCGGGCGCATGGAGCACTTGGTGACATCGGCGGTGGTATAGAACCAGTTGTGATGACAATGCGGCAATGATGAGGGAACGACAATGGCTTATGTGAATTATCCTGTGCAGCCGACGGTGCTGTGGCAAAGCACTCCGGAATCGGCGATGATGTTATATGATATCCTCGGTCCGGATGTCACTGGGTCGCTCATCGTCCTGGTGGACCGCGACCGTGCGCGAACACAGGAAGGCGTGCTGCATATGCTCGCCCGTAAGCTCAGGCAGGAGGCGCATCCGACGGGCATCGACCATGTCGTATTTCGGCTTGACGCCCACACACATCAATGGCAGGAAGTCGTTTCGTTGCCGCAGATGGACGAGCGGGATGGGTATGTGCATGTATGGCCGCGGCGTGTAGGTTCGATGATGAACGACCCATGGCGTACCGTGGCGTTGACGGTGGACCGTCAGTGCATCATCGTCGATGAACAACTGCACCGGCCGGACGGTGGTCGGGAACTCCATCAATGGCGGGGCATCGATGTGACGACGGGCGGCGATATAGGCCTTGGCTCGCCCAGCGTGACAATCCCTGATCGTGCGGTGATGCAAGCGTCGGGAACCGGATTCTACGAATGCCATCCCAATAAAGGTCGTGTATTCACTGCGGTCGATGGTACGTTCCATAAGTGGCTCTTCTCAGGTTAGTGTGTAAGGATGTCTTTGAGTTGGCTGCTGTGGATGAGGCATCGTTGGATGTAGCTGGTGGTGTTGGCGAAGCCCATGGCGTTGCCGCGCAGGGTCTCGAGCCTGCCGTTGATGGCTTCGGTGGGTCCGTTGCTTGAGTGGGGGTGGCGGAAGAGGGCGAGGATGTCGCGCATGCGTCTTTTGAGCACGCGGCCGAGGGAGGCGAGTTCCCGGCAGCCTTTGTAGCGCCCCGGTCCGGTCAGGTCGTCGATCAGCTCGCGCATCATGCGTTCGCCGCGTCGCCGGTCGTCGCACCGGTAGGCGTGTATGACCCTTTGGTAGACGTCGTGGGCGAGCATGAGGTCGTGGTTGGTCTGGATGGCGAACAGGGCCATGAGTCTGGCACGGCCGCGTGCGCCGAGGTATTCGTCGCTGGTCAGCAGGGCGCGCCTGCAGTCGTAGAGCCTGTCGCCCTTGACACCGCGCCTGCCGGTGGCGTCGCGTTGCAGGCGGCAGCGCACCTTGGTGACGCGGGCGGCGGCCAGTTGCACGAC
>NZ_MVOH01000019.1 GCF_002286935.1 Bifidobacterium criceti | reverse complement strand
AATCCTGAGGAGGCCTGCCCATAGTACGAGAGGACCTGGGTGGACGAACCTCTGGTATGCCGGTTGTCGCGCCAGCGGCACGGCCGGTTGGCTACGTTCGGGAGGGATAACCGCTGAAAGCATCTAAGCGGGAAGCCCGCTCCAAGATAAGGATTCCTGGCCACCCTGGAGGTGGCGTGAGACCCCACACGAGAACATGTGGTCGATAGACCGGACGTGGAAGCCGCGCGAGCGGTGGAGCCGACCGGCACTAACGGTCGAACACGACCAACACCGGCACCACGGTTGGAACCAACACGATCGGGACACACGACCGATCGGAACACACACAAGACAAGCATCAACACGAACCTGCGCGAACACACGACACCGCAACACGAACACGCACGCGTCCACCATCCGGTCCCCAAACAACCACCCCGGACCCCATCCCATACGGGAAGGGGCACGGGCACACGAACAGAACTGAAGACTTGCGGCGGCCATGGCCCAGGGGAGACGCCCGGACCCATTCCGAACCCGGAAGCTAAGACCTGGCACGGCGATGGTACTGCACCCGACAGGATGTGGGAGAGTAGCACGCCGCCGCACCAACACGTAGACGAAAGCCCCGGCACCACCAGACAGTGGCCCGGGGCTTTCCGCATACCAGACCCCGGCACACCGGACCGCGGGAAGGCCACGCGCCCCGGCACGCCACCGTCGCGCCCCCGCACGGATCGCGCCACCGCACGACACTCGCACCACCCCCCGTCGCGCGCCACCACAAACCACGGCACCCCACGACACAGACAGGCACCGGAACGTCGCGCGCCACCGCAACCCATGGCATCGTACGACATTGGCGCCTATTGCAACGTCGGGCGTCACCTCAGACCACACCCGCGCACAACGCGCGCCCCGCGCATCGCGACGCACACGGGACCTACAATGGAACATGACAGCATCCGTTTTTCGTCGCGGCATGCCGCGGTCGCCACTGAATCTGAATCGGGGAATGATGGGCAGACGTGTGACGCTCAAGGAGGTCGCGAAGGAGGCGGACGTATCTCCGGCGACCGTTTCGCTCGTCCTCAACAACAAACCGTCGCGCATCGCGAAGGACACCCAACAGCGCATCCGTGACATCGCGCGCCGCCTCAACTATGTCGTTAACGAGAACGCGCGCGGTCTTGTCACGAACGAGACGCGGCTCATCGCGCTCATCGTCCCGGATATCGAGAACATGTTCTTCGCCGCGTTGGCGCGCAATCTCGAGGACGAATGCCAGGAAGCAGGCTACGCGCTCTTCCTGTCGAATTCGAACGACAACCGCGCGCACGAAAGCGCGATGATGACGAACTATCTCGCGCGCGACATCGATGGGATGTTCCTCATTCCCTCACTGGAAACGTACAACCATGCGCATGAGCTCAATGTGCAGATCGCGGACGCGCACTGTCCGGTGACGATCATCGACCGTCTCGTCACGTCCCATGTGTGCGATGGTGTCGGTTTTGACAATGTCCAAGGTGGGCGGCTCGCGGCGAAACGCCTCCTTGAGGCGCGGCACAGGCGTTTCGTATGTATTTCCGGACAGCCGCACGATGCGAATTCGAACAACCGTGTCTGCGGGTTCGTTGATGTGTTGCACGGACATGGGATTGACGATGACGACATCCTGCTGCTCAGTGGTGACTACCGCTACGATGGCGGCTACGGCCTTGCCGCGCGCGTCGTCGAATTCGGCGCGACGGGCCTGTTCTGCTGCAACGATCTGATGGCGATGGGCGTACTCGAACGCTTTGGTGAGATGGGCGTCGACGTGCCGCATGATATATCGGTCGTCGGGTACGACAACATCATGAGACGTTTCGGTATGCTGTCGAATCTGACGACGGTCGAACAGGACGTCCACAAACTCGCCGTGCGCAGCTGGGAGACCCTCTACCGCCGCATCCGCAGGCATGGCACGGGCAAGGAGTGCGCGCGTGCGGATTGGGTCACGCTCCTCGAACCGCGTCTCGTCGAAGGTGCGACGGTCGCGGTGCGGCGGTGACGATGTAGCGACGCGCATGTTTTCTTCCGGTGGCATAACCTGACGTCGTATCGTATGATGAAACCATCACCGTGATAAAACGTTTTATCACAGTGAACCACAGTGATTGAGGAAAGGATCCCATCGATGGAGATGGGAAGGAAAAAGGAAGAAGGACGGGCCATGAAGAAGCTCATTCTTGATCTCGACACCGGCGTCGACGATGCGCTTGCGATCTCCTACGCACTCGGCAGCCCCGAAATCGAACTCATCGGCATAACCGGCACGTACGGCAATGTGCTGATGGAGCAGGGCGTGCGCAACGCGCTCGCGATCACGGATCTGCTCGGTCATCCCGAAGTGCCGGTGTACAGGGGACTGCCGCATGCGAGCACGAAGGATGCGTTCGAAGTGCTCCCGGTCTCCGCGTTCATCCACGGCGAGAACGGCATCGGCGACGCCGTCATCCCCGATTCGGACCGCGACGCGGAAAGCGAACCGGCCGTCGATTTCATCATCGACGCCGTCAAGACCTACGGTGACGACCTCGTCTATGTGCCGACGGGGCCGCAGACGAACATCGCCGCCGCGTTCAGGAAGGCTCCCGAGATCGCCGACGAACTCGGCAGGATCGTGTTCATGGGCGGTGCGCTCACGGCGCCGGGCAACGTGAACGCGTGGACCGAGGCGAACATCTCGCAGGACCCGGACGCCGCCGACTATGTGTTCCGCCATACGAAGGACGCGACGATGATCGGCCTCGATGTGACGCTCCAGACGCTGCTCACCTATAAGGAGACGCAGACGTGGCGCGACCTCGGCAACGCCGCGGGCACGTTCCTCGCCGACATGACCGATTTCTACATCAAGGCGTACGAGACGACCGCGCCGCACCTCGGCGGTTGCGGACTACATGATCCGCTCGCCGTCGGTGTCGCCGTCGACCCGACGCTCGTCACGATCCATCCGATCAATATGAAGGTCGACGTCGAAGGCGCGACGCGCGGCCGCACGATCGGCGACGAAGAACGCCTCAACGATCCGCACAAGACGATGGGCGTCGCGCTCGGCGTCGACGTCCCGCGTTTCCTTGACGAATTCATGACACGCATCACGAACGTCGCACGCGCCGCCGCGTGAACGTCCGCGACCGTCGCGGAGATATGGATATATCCACGACAATACCTATAGATATCAATACACATACAAAAATATATAAGGACTTATCATGAGTGCTGCAACTGACAATGTCGTCACGCAGGACGATATGGACCCGGAAGTCCAGAACAAGATGGCGGTCCACGCCCTCATCCTGCTGCTCATCACGTTCATCCTCGGCACCTTGTGCCTGCAAGGTTTCAATCTCGTGTTCACGAACATCGGCGAGGACGTCGGCGCGCCCGACCAGGCCGCGCTCATCACGAGCCTGCCAAGCATCGTGCTCGGCATCGTCTGCTTCATCTACGGTTCGCTCGGCGATTTCGTCTCGCTCAAGAAGCTCATCGTCTTCGGGCTCGTCACATTGTTCGTCGGGTCACTGTTCGGGTTCATCGCGAACTTCTTCTTCACGAAGAACCTGTGGACCGTCATCATCGCACGCATCCTGCAGACCGCGGGCGAACAGGTCTCCGGATCCGTCTACCTCGTCATCGCGACGAAGTACCTCAAGAAGGAGCTCAAAGTCATCTTCTTCGGCCTGTTCACGGCCGGGTACCAGATCTCGGCGGCGATCGGCGTGTTCGCCGCGGGTCTGCTCACGTCGATCGCGTGGCAGTACCTGTTCCTCATCCCCTCCGTCACGATTGTGTTCCTGCCGTTCCTGCTGCATCTGCTGCCGAACCGCCGCGGTGGTTCGCAGCACGTCGATTGGATCGGTTTCGCGATCTTCGGTCTTGCGTCCGCGTTCCTCTCGCTGTTCTTCTCGTACAACAAGTGGTGGATGCTTGGCGTGTGCGCCGCGCTCTTTGTGATCTTCGCCGTGTACATCAACAAGGCCGATGATCCGTTCATCACACCCGCGTTCTTCCGCAACACCCGTTGGCTCGCGGCGATCATGCTCATCGTGCTGTTCTATTTCACGAACTACTGTGTCTCGCCGATCTTCAACAGCATGGGCGCGACGCTCTACGGCATGGATGTGGCGACCGTCTCGCAGTACATCGTCTGGGCGTTCATCGTCGCCGCCATCTTCGGCACGACGTCCGGATGGATCGTCGGCAAGATCGGACGGACTCCGGCGATTGTGCTCGCGTCGCTCTTCATGATGTGCGGATTCGTTGGTTCCGCGTTGTGCATCAACACGAACTTCGCGGTGCTCACCGTGTTCGCGTGCGTCTTCTATGCGGGATGCGGACTCATGTATTCCCCCGTCGTCTCGACTGTGCTCGATACGCTTCCCGTTGACGAATCCGGACGTGGTGTCGGCATGAACGACCTCGTCATGAATGTGACCGCGTCGATCGGCATCGCGATCTTCGGCGCGCAGCTCGGCACGACGACCCTCGGCGGCGGTTCGCTCATCGGCGCGACGGGACACGCGGCGGTCTACTCGAACCTGCTGCTCATCGCGGCGGGCGTCGTCGCCCTCGGCCTCATCTGGTTCCTCGTCTTCCACAAGAAGGTCTATGCGGGCGAAAGCGCCCAGCAGGAGAAGACCGTCGACGAACCTGAGGAAGTCGAAGAGGTCCTCGAACCCGCGAAGTAAGGACGGTGCGCCGCCCGCGTACCGGCGGGCGGCGCCCATTTGGCGACGTATGCAACGAAGCAAGGAAGAAGGATCATCATGGACACCGCACAGACGCTTGATCTCCTCGCGCGCATCGACGGCACGGTATCGGTCGTCGGATCGATGAACGCCGACTACACGGTGACGACCGCACGGCTGCCGGGGCCGGGGGAGACGGTCACGGGCGGCCCCCTTGAAGTGCTCCCCGGAGGCAAATCCGGCAACCAGGCCGCCGCGGCCGCGAAACTCGGCGCGACCGTGCATATGTTCGGCGCGGTGGGCTCCGACACGAACGCCGATTTCCTGCTCGGAAAGCTCGCCGACGCTGGCGTCGATACCGGTGGTGTGCGCAGGGTGCCCGGCCCGAGCGGCACGACCGTCATCACCGTCGATGCGTCCGGGGAGAACACGATCGTCTATTCGCCCGGTTCGAACGCGGACGTCAGCGTCGACTACGTCGTATCGCAGCGTGACCTGCTCACGGCGTCGTCGGTGCTTGGGTTGTGCCTCGAAAGCCCGCTTGAGACGGTCACGGCGTGCGCGAGGATGTGCCACGACGCCGGCGTGCGGGTGCTCGTCAACGATTCGCCGTTCATCCCGGACCTTCCCGCCGAACTCATCGCGAACGCCGACATCCTGCTCGTCAACGAACACGAACTCGCGCAGCTGCTCGGCGTCGACGAACCCGAGGATGACGACTGGGATGGTTTCGACTGGTCTGACGCAATGCGCAGGCTGCAGGGCATCGGATTCATGCAGGCGATCGTCACGTTGGGCGGCGATGGTTCCGTCGTGCTCGACGCACATGCGCAGACGCCCGTCACACGCATCCAGCCGGTGCATGTGCACGCCATCGACACGACCGGCTGCGGCGACGCGTTCATGGGCACCGTGCTCGCGGCGCTCGCATCCGGCATGCCGCTCGACGACGCGGCGCGCATCGCGTCGTATGTCTCCGCGTATGCGGCGACCGGCCGCGGCGCGCAGGCATCCTATGGCACAGCCGAACAAGTGTGCGCGATGTTCGCGTCATCTCACTGAACCGATGGTTGATCGGATGCGCTGAAAAGCGGACAAGGGTGGATATATGGCGGCGGCGGTTCCCGGAATCGGGAACCGCCGCCGTGTTCCACATGGAACATGCTCACGCGTAGATGTTGCGTGTGCGCATGTCCTCGGGGAGTCCATTGAGCAGATTCGAGACGGAACGCGACTCGAAGACCGAACGGATGCCGGCCGCGAGGAGCGGCGCCGCCGAGAGCACCGTCATGTTCGGCAGACGCTTTTCTTCGGGAATCGGCACCGTGTCCATCAACACGATCTCCTTCGCGCCGCTTTCGCGCAGACGGTCGACGGCCGGTCCCGACAGCAGTCCGTGCGTCGCGACGAGCGTGACCGATTTCGCGCCGTGCTCGTGGAGTGTGCGGACGGCTTCGCAGATCGTGCCCGCCGTATCGATCATGTCGTCGACGACGACGCAGTCACGTCCTTCGACATTGCCGATGATGCCGTGGGCGACCGCGTGGTTCGGACGTGTCGTGTCACGTGTCTTGTGGATGAACGCGAGCGGCAGGCCGCCGAGTTTCGCGGCCCACTGTTCGGAGACCTTGATGCGGCCCGCGTCAGGGGAGACGATCGTCGTGTTGTCGAGCGGCAGACGGCTGCGCATGTAGTCGAGCAGGACCGGCATCGCCGTCAGATGGTCGACGGGGCCGTTGAAGAAGCCCTGCTCCTGGGCGGCGTGCAGGTCGACCGTCATGACGCGGTCGGCGCCGGCCGCCTGCAGCAACGTGAACATGAGTTTCGCCGTGATCGGCTCGCGGCCCAGATGCTTCTTGTCCTGGCGCGAATAGCCGAAGAACGGCGCGACGACGGTGATCGACCGCGCCGACGCGCGCTTCGCGGCGTCGATCATGATGAGCTGTTCCATGATCCATTTGTTGATCGGCTGCGTATGCGCCTGCATGATGAAGACGTCCGCGCCGCGGACCGGTTCGGCGAAGCGCACGTACATCTCGCCGTTGGCGAAGTCATAGGCCGTCGTCGGCAGTACCTCGGTGCCAAGGTAATGGGCGGTCTCCTCGGCCTGTTCCGGGTAGGCGCGGCCGGTGACGAGTGCGAGACGTTTATCGGGTATGCCTTCGAGAACTGCAGACATGGTTCGCCTTTCAACATGCGTGGGATGGCCGTGATTCGAGCACGACCAATATATCAACGCGGCTGTATGTGCGCTTGGCTCCGTCCGGTGTGCGGAAGCGGCCAAGCGGCGGCGTGCGAGGCCTCGCACGGCGAAACGCGCGAAGGGTGACGTTCGGTGCGCCCGCATATGCACGCCGGGCGTGTCCCCCTTGGCGGCTATGCTGTGAAAGTTGCTCTGGGACGTCAAGGCGCATCCGTGCGACGGCACGTCATGGGCACAACGCATACACACTCCTGTCACGGAAGGTCCGTGGCCGAAAGTCCGAAGGAGGTGGGTGATGTCTGCGCATAAGTACGAAATGATGTTCATTGCCGATCCTGAACTGGATGAGAACGGTCTGAAGAAGCTGACTGATCAGCACATGGAGATCGTCACCAAGGAAGGCGGTTCCGTCGAGAACATCGATATCTGGGGACGCCGCAAGCTCGCTTACGAGATCGATGGCAAGAGCGAGGGCAACTACGTCGTCGTGACGTACAGCTGCGAGCCGCATGTCAGCGACGAGCTCGACCGTGTCATGAACCTGAACGAAGCCATCGTTCGCACGAAGATCATCCGTAAGTAATTTCGTTGTAGGCATTCGCAAGGATAGGCAGGCAAGACATGGCAGGTGAGACCATCATCACGATCACGGGCAATCTGACCCGCGATCCGGAATTGCGTACCGTCGGCAGTGGTTCGACGGTCGTCAACTTCACCATCGCTTCGTCGACGCGTACGTTCAACCGGAACACGAACCAGTGGGAGGACGGCGATACGCTGTTCATGAACTGCTCGGCGTGGGATTCGGCACGCAGCTCGCTTGCGTCGAACATCGCGAACACACTGTCCAAGGGCATGTCCGTCATCGCTCAGGGCCGTCTCACACAGCGCTCGTATCAGGCGCAGGACGGCACGCAGCGCACCGTCGTCGAACTGCGCGTCGAGGACATCGGTCCTTCGCTGCGCCGTGCGACCGCACAGGTCCAGCGTCAGTCGGCGAGCTCCGGATTCGTCGGCAACCAGCAGGGCGGCTACAACAACGCCCCCGCCGGCAACGCGAACCGTGGAGGCTATCAGGGCGGAGCCGCCTACAATGGCGGCGCGAACTACGGTGCACAGCAGAACGCGCCGCAGCAGCAGGCTCCGGCGACCGACCCGTGGGGCGAGGCCTCGCAGTCGTCGTCCTCGAGCTTCGGCAGCTTCGGCACGAACGAATTCGGCGGCAACGGCGACGAGGACGATTTCTGATCCCCGCCCCGCGCCCGCACGCGAATACCCAACATCACATCATTTCATTTGTAAGGAGACCATAGATGTCACGCAAGAGGCCGCAGCCGCCGGTGAAGCCGTTCAAGAAGAAGCCGAACCCGCTCAAGGCTGCCAAGGTTACCGAGATCGATTACAAGGACGTCGCGCTGCTGCGCAAGTTCATCTCCGATCGCGGCAAGATCCGTTCCCGTCGTATCACCGGCGTCACCGTGCAGGAGCAGCGTGAAATCGCGAAGGCGATCAAGAACGCCCGCGAGATGGCCCTGCTGCCGTACGCCACGAACGGCCGCTGAGTCCTGAGGAGGAATTGAAGATGGCTACCACCAAGGTGATTCTCAAGAAGTCCGTCAACAATCTGGGCCACGCAGGCGACATCGTCGAGGTCAAGCTCGGCTACGCCCGCAACTACCTGATCCCGCAGGGCCTCGCCTTCGCATGGTCGAAGGGTGCCGCCGCGCAGGCCGAAGCGATGAAGCGTGCACGCCTCGCGAAGGCTGTCGCGACGCGTGAAGGTGCCGTTGAGGCCAAGGGTCTCATCGAAGGCATCGCGGTCGAGATTCCGGCGAAGGTTTCCGAATCCGGCAAGCTCTTCGGCGGCATCTCGAACGAGCAGATCGCGAAGGCGCTCTCCGACAAGGTCGCGGTCGATCCGAAGTCGATCACCGTCGAATCCATCAAGACGACCGGTGAGTTCCCGGCGACCGTCGCCCTGCACCCGGAGATCACGGCGAACTTCTTCGTGAAGGTCGTCGCCGAGTGACCGCCGGTTCCCGCTGAGGGAACCACCGCAGACCGTTGATTACCGTCTGAGCTTAAGCATGGGGAAGGCCCCGCGGCCTATGGCCGCGGGGCCTTCCCGCATATGGGCGGCTCAGTCGTCGTTCTCGTCGAGTTCGATCGTGACTTTGTCGCCGTCGACGTTGAAGGTCCCGGACATCGACGACATCGTCGTCTCGCCGTCCTCCGGTTCCCAACCGTCCGAGTTCTTCTCCTCGTACGTGTACTTGACTTCCTCGCCGTATTCGGTCTCGAACGTGCCGTAGTCGGTGTCCACGTCCACCTCCGGATAGTCGCTTATCGACCATGTGAAGTTGCGGAAGTTCTTCTTGTCACCGTACGTGTACACGCTGAACGGGCAGCCTTTCGGAGAGAAATCGGTCGATTTCGCGCATTCGTCGAGCTTCGCGTTGACCTTCTGCTGGATCGCGTCGGTCAACGCATCGGTCGCTTCGACGGTGAGCGTCGCGCTTTGGCTGGACGCCGAGTCCTCGCCATTCGCGATGATCTCCGCGTTCTTCGACGTCAGATACTTCGATTTGCCCGCCGACACGGTGTAGGTGCCCGGGTACACGGTGAACGACCATGTGTTGTCGGTCGAGCTTTTCGTGTTCTTCTCGTTGACTTCGACGCCGTTGACGGCGAGCGCGGTGACCGACTTCGGCTTCGCGACCGTGATCGTCGTCGTCATCGGCTCGGCGACGCCCCATTCGGTGAAGACGAGCGCCTTGCTGCCGCGTTTGATCATTTTGAGGTCGCGCGTCGTCTCCTTGCCGTCGATCGTGTACGAGATGGTGACGGTCTTCGCATTGCCGTTCGCCTTCTCCTTGATGACCTGCGCGTTCGAGATGCGCCCATCCTTCGGGGCGGCCTTGTTCGACATGAGCGCCATCTGGTCGTGCTTGACCTGTGGCTTCGCGATGCCGTTCGCGCCGTCGAAGTCACCCGATTCGATCGCGGCGATGTAGCGCTTCGCCGTCGCTGACGCGCTGTATGTCGTCGAGTTGAGGACCGAGAAGACAATCGACAGGACGATGACGAGGCCGACGGCGACGCCGCCGATGATGAGCCACATCTTCGTCTTCTTGGACATCGGGTGCTTCGCCACCGCCACTGCCGGTGCGGCGACCGCCGGGGCGATGCCGGGCGTCTGGGGGCCTGCGGGCATGCCGGGCTGCGGCACGGCGAACGCTTCGGTCGCATAGCCGGTCGCGGTGCCGTTCGGTGTCGTCATCGTGACCGATTCCGTCACGACGACCTCGTTCGGATCATGGCGCGTCGTACGCAGGCCGGGGCGCACGGTGCCACCGACGAGGATGGGCCATATGCCGGGGAGTGACTGGATGACGGTGGGGCCAAGCAGACGGCCAAGCGCCTCGATGATGAACGACCACAGCGCGGCGATGAGGCAGAACCACAGCGCGGGAACTATTCGGGTCGAGACGGAGGCGGCCGACGACTGGAACGCCATGAACAGATACGGCGTGGCGAGCCAGAACGCAAGCCAGAAGACCGGTGCCTGCCACGAGTACTTCCAATCGGCGTAATAGGGGTCGTAGGCGTTGCGCGCGGCGGCGCGAAGCGCGACGTAGCACGCGCACAGCAGATACAGCACGAATGAGATCCACAACATCCAGCTCTCGTTGTAGACGGGCATCGATCCGGAACCGAACACCGAGAGTGACACCGTTTGCGAACCCAACCCCATTTCCAGCGCACCGAACGAGCCAAGGACGACGCTGTACGCGCTGACCGCGGGCAGCGCAAGTGGCAGGAATGCCCACACCGAAGGCGTCGAGGCGTCGGACCCGGTCCTTGAGGTGAGGACGATCAGGAAGATGAGCGCGATGACCGTCGACACGACGATATAGCAGGCCGCCGATTCGACGATTGTACGGCGGAAACCGCGGACGCGATGCGCCCACGTCCATGCGGCCGTGAACACATTCGACTCGTCGGCGGTCGTATCGGCAAGGAAATAGCCGATGAGCGCGCCGGCGGTCGCGAGCAGGAACGCCATCGCGAACGTGCGGAACGTCGCTCCGGACACCGTGAAGAATCCGTCATCAGCGGCATAGTTGTAGCGCATGATCGCCGCAAGCAGCAGCACGACGAGTCCGGAGACGACGCCGACGGCGAACGAACTGACGACGCCGACCCAACGGAAGCGAACCGCGGCCTTGCGTGCCATCATGAACGCGCCGAACGCGCATCCGATGAGAAGCGCGTAGCCGATCCAGGACAGCGGCAGCGAAATCTGGCCGGTCGCGAGTGTGGAATCGGCGTCGCCGACCGTGATGGCCGTCGCACCGGCGACACCGTTCGCGAGGAAGATGCCAAGGCGGTGGAAGAAATCGAGCTCCATCTCATCGCTGTCGATGCCGATGGTGCTGATCGCGGACTGCGTCGAGCCCCATGCGATGAGCATGCCGAGCAGCGACATGACGAGTGTCGCGGCGATGCCGATGCCGACGGACGTGCCGAATGCGCCGAGCTGTTGCGGCGTGATCTGCACGGGTGCCTTCGGCGTCGCCGGCTGCGGCGCCGGGGCCGCAGCCGCTGGCGCGCCGGGAACCGGTGGCACGGTCGGCGCGGCCGGGGCCGCTGGCATCGCCGACGTGGGTTGTGGGATCGTCGGTGCAACGCCCGGGGCCGGCGCTGCCGGTGCTGCATATGGTGGGAGCGCCGTCATCGGCTGCGGTGCCGGGGTGGACGCTGACGGATACGCCGGTGCGGGCGGCGCGGGGGATGGCGGGGGGACGGTGGCCTGTGCCTGCTGCTGGCTCACCGGCGTCCCACATGACGGGCAGAACTGTGCGCCATTGGGCACATCCGCGCCGCATTGTGGACAATGCATGGGAATATTCTCCTTCTCTTTTCGACAGAAAATACAACAAATCTGCACGTTCGAGTATATCCATCCATCATGGACGCGGACATTGCCCATGAAGGATGCGCATATATGCGTATTATTTGATATCGAACGAAGCAAGGAACGGGGCGCGGCCCCGGGGAGGACGGTACCGATCCGATGCGAGGGGACGGGCCGAGGAAGGGAAGCGAACGACGATGCAATGTCCACAATGTCATGCGTATATCGATGGTTCCGAGGAATTCTGCGGGAATTGCGGCGCGAAACTGCAGCCGCAAACAGCGGCCGATGCGACGCGCGTCGCGGGGACGGCGCCGGTGCCGCAGGAGGCGCCCACGATCCCACCGGCTCCGTCATCGACGCAGACATCCACGCTGCCGCCACTGCCTGCGTATGCGGTGCCGGATGGGCAGCCGACATACGATCCATCGATGTATGAGGAGACGATTACCCCGGCAGGCGTCATGAACGCGGACGCCCCCGCTCCCAGTACGGTGCCGGCCTCACCCTCGACCGTGCAGACGGGCGCCGTGCCGCCCCCGCTGACGCCGCCAAGCAGCGGTGGTGCAGACGACAACGGCGGCAAACCGCCGAAATCGAACCGCGGTCTCCTCATCACCCTCATCGTGCTCGTCGTCATCATGCTCGCGGCGATCGGCTTCTGGTGGTGGCAGTCGACGCACAAGAACGATGAGGCGTCAGCGTCGGCATCGGCGTCGCAGCAGGAGACGACGGCGTCAGATGATTCGGGGGATGCGTCGGACGACGCGGATGCGAACGACAACGACAACGACAAAGACAAAGACGACAAAGACAAGGACAAGACGGCGAAGTGCAAGGCGACGCCCGACGTCGACGTCGACGACCTGACCGCGCACGGCACGTCGCTCGTCGCGACGCTTGATCTCTCCGCGAAGTCGTGTGAATCGGGCACGTACGCGGAGCCGAACATCAAAGTCACCGTGAAGAACGACGATGGCGACGTCATCGCGTCCGCGATCTACGACTTCGCGAAGCAACCAATCACGTTCGAGGACGGCGAAGCGCACGTCGACATCGCGTTCGATTCACGTCAGCACTGGCAGCCCGCCGACGAGATCACGTCCCCGACGAACGCGAAGGTCATTTGGCAGACCGGGGCAAAAGCGGAAGGCAAGCCGGCGGCCGACGTCGACGGTGCGCTCGGCGGCGCGTCGATCGATACGGTCGACAACGAACGCTACGCGCAGCTCGCGCTCAAGCGGCAGCTCGACGACGACTCATCGTCGGCGAATACGTTCTATTCGGACTACACGACGCAGCTGTCGAGCAAGAAATACAACATGAACGTCAACGGCAAGGTCTGGAAATACACGGATATCTACGAGCAGTTCCTCAAACTGCACTACAAGCATCCGAACGCGATCCTCATTTGGGCGTCCGACTACTACAACTACACGAAGCACGGCCATGCGGCGGATTACTACGTGATCCTGTCGGGGGAGGAATTCGCGTCCGCCGACGACGCATCCGCCTGGTGTCCGGCGAACGGCTACGCGGCTGAGGATTGCGTCGCCGTCGACCTTGAATGACGGCACGTTGCGCATGCGCGGCGGTGTCTCGTACCGGATAGCCGATGTCTGCTACGAGACACCGCCGCGCGCATATCGGGGAAGTTCGTGGGCGGCGGAAGGGCGGCGAGTGGATACGCCGGAACGCAGGATATGAAATGTGAAGAAATTGTGAAGATGCCGATATGTTGTTGTGGGGATCTGGGGATTCGATGATGGGTCATCCATGGGGAAAAGGTCATGGAGCATCGTCGAAAACGTTGGAATATGGGGATTGTGCAAAAACGACACGCCGAAGCTTGCGCGAACGCGAAAACTGAGTATATTTATCTCTCGGTTCACAAACCAACGCCCCTTTAGCTCAGTTGGTTAGAGCAGCTGACTCTTAATCAGCGTGTCCAGGGTTCGAATCCCTGAGGGGGCACCAGCGGAAGCCTCGGCCTTGATTGGTCGGGGCTTTTCCCGTATAGTGACCGCCGTTGCAGAACCTGATTGCGCTGGCGGTGCCCGGGGCCGATTGTGGTTCGGTCATCGGCATCGCCGTGAGCGAAAAGTGTCGTTTGCGGCGCCCGATACGATATGTGCGGGTGCGTACGGCATCCGATGACACGGTCGGATGAAGATGAAGCGATGTAGAAAGGAGGAGCACCGCGATGCATGACCAATGGGAATCGACGATAGTCGCCCTGGACAGGCTCATGACGGAAGTGGAGAACGCCGCGACGGCGTCCGCGTTCGAACAACAGTGAATGGACGCCATCGTCGGCGCGGCGCAGTCCGCGGACCATATGATGGCGTATGACGAAGCTCGACCGGCAATCGTTCCGGCGAGTTGATTGTTTCCTGCACACGATGGTGTGTGCGGTACGGCGACTACTGAGGCGCGTATGGGGACATTGCGCGGCGTCGTCGCCAATCAGGGCATATAGGAACTAAAGTTATTGATTTAGACTTTCATTCGGTTGCGTTTGGGTAGCGTGTGCTGGCGTGGAATTCGTTCCAGTCGATGCCGGTTCCGAGTGTTGGCTGGGTCATGTCGGGCTCGTTGTCTTGGTCTGTACGTGGTTTGCTCTGCCGGTCGTGTTGCTTGAGGATGCGGGCGGGGTCGGGTTTGGCGCTGTTCATGTAGCAGTGCCATTCGCAGGCGCGGCGCATGTGCGCCTCGGGCAGGCCGCGGTGGTTGACGAGCATGCGCTTGAGCGCGGCGTTGAGCCCTCCCTCGAGGCGGTTGCTGTCGCGTGGCACGGGGCCCTGCGCGGTCAGTGTGGGGTCGAGGAAACAAAAGAGCGTGCCGTCTTTGAAGAGGCGTTCAAGCCTGAAATAGGCGCGGCGCAATGGCAGGTGGGTCCACCACCATCCGCTTGTGCTCGTGGCGGCCCTGGGATCGTCGGGATGGTCCTTGGCGTACGTGCGTTCGGCCAGCATGCCTTTCCAGCGTTCGTGCCACGCGTTGAGCGCCTGGCCCCACCTGGCGGCCGTGTCGGCGTCGTGGATGCGGGTGAGCGTGTCGGCGAGGCGTTTGAGATCCCTCCCGGCCTGCAGTCTGGGTCTGGAGGTCAGATCGGCCCTGGTGTCGCGTTGCACGTGGACCAGGCAGCGTTGGATGCGCGTGCCCGGCCAGATTTGCGCGCAGGCTTTGAGGATGCCTTTCATGCCGTCGCATACGAGCACGTCGGGCGGGGCGAGCTGTG
>NZ_MVOH01000018.1 GCF_002286935.1 Bifidobacterium criceti | reverse complement strand
CCCATGAAGACCAACGACGGCATCGAACGCCTGCGCGCCGACGCCAGAAGCCTGTTCATCTCCACCGCGACCATCGACGACACGCTCTCGTGGGCCACGCCCCGCCAGATCGACGCGATCGGGCGCATGCTGCGATGCGAGCTCGACAACCGCGACACCGCCAAACGCGAACGACTCCTGCGCCGCGCCAGGTTCCCCGTCATGAAAACCCTCGACGGCTACGACTATACCCACGTGCGACTACCCGACGGCTACACCAGGGACCAACTCACCAGCCTCGAGTTCCTCGACCACGCCCAGGACCTCGTCTTCTACGGACGCACCGGACGAGGCAAGACCCACCTGGCCACCGCCCTGGGCGTCAAAGCCATCGGACAGGGACGCGCCGTGCGCTTCTGCCAGACCGCCGAACTCGTCCTGCAACTGGGCAAGGCCAAACGCGCCGGCAGTCTCGATCAGATCCTCAAGGACCTGGCCCGCGCCGATCTGATCATCCTCGATGAATTCGGCTACGTGCCCTTCGACATCGACGGCGCCCGCCTGCTCTACCAGATCATCGCCGGCGCCTATGAACGACGCAGCATCATCTTCACCACCAACATCGAATTCGGCAAATGGGGCACCATCTTCGCGGATGACAAACTCGCCGCCGCGATCGTCGACCGCATCGTCCACCACGGACGCCTCATCGAATTCCACGGACCAAGCCGACGCATGAGCGAAGCCCTCATGTTCGACCACACCAACAACCAATCAACCACGACCAGCATGCCCCAATGACCAAAACCGAAAAAACTACATGACCAAAACCAAAACACCGACTTGACAAAATACAGACGCGCGTGACGTGGATGACACCAGCGGCTTCTGACTTTGTCGCGCGGCGGTACGCTATGGCACCTCCCACCGTACCGCAGCGCGGGAGTGGTGTGCAAGCAACACGGTTGCACGGAATGGCGTGTACTGAATGTCGATTTCAGCACGGAATGGCGGGTTGTGAGAGCCTGATGCAATACGGAATGGCGGATTGTGAAGGTCGATGGTGACACGGAATGGCGATTGTGGATTGTCGATTGATACGTCAGCGCACTCCTCGCGCCGCTCAACGAGCGCTCATCGCACCACCAACAGAGAAAAGCCGGGGCTGTGTAGTCGCAGCCCCGTCCGAACACTGTAGAGAGAAAGAAAAAGGAGATCTTCAGTTATTCCAGTCCACGTATCCGGTGAACCGATGCCCCCACTATAGACGCGCCTATCTTGGAAAAACGATGACGCATACTCAAAAAATGCTGTCAATACGCGAAAATATCGATGAATGAGCCTACGGCGGAGCGCCCGCGCACGCCTTACGCTCGGAACTACGTGAAATAGGTGAGGAGCGATCGCATGGCGAAGACAATCGATATCACAGGTGCGCGCGTGCACAACCTCAAACATGTGGATGTGCAGGTGCCGATCGGCAAGATGGTCGCCGTCGCGGGCGTCTCCGGATCCGGCAAATCGTCGCTCGCGCTCAGCGTCCTCTACGCGGAAGGTTCGCGCCGCTATCTGGAGGGGCTCTCCACGTACACGCGTCGTCGCATCGCGCAGAGCGGCGAAGCGAAGCTTGACGCGATCGAGCATGTACCGCCGGCGCTCGCGCTGCACCAGCGCCCGAGCGTCCCTGGGATCCGCAGCACCTTTGGCACGATGAGCGAACTGTTGAACAGTCTTCGATTGATGACGTCGCGTCTGGGCAACTACACGTGCCCGAACGGGCATATGCTCGACCCGACGCCGAACGTCGCGCTCGAACGTCCGATCATCTGCCCCGTGTGTGGCGCGGAAGTGCAGGCGCTCGGCGCGGAGGACCTCGCGTTCAATTCGGGCGGCGCGTGCCCCACCTGCTCAGGCACGGGCATCGTGCGCACCGTAGATGAGTCGACGTTGATCGCCGACCCGAACCTGACGATCGAACAGGGAGCGGTCGCGCCGTGGCGTTCGCTCATGTGGTCGATCATGGTCGACGTGTGCCGTGAGATGGGCGTGCGCACCGATGTTCCGTACAAGGACCTCACCGATCATGAGAAGGAGATCGTGCTGCACGGCCCCGCCGAAAAACGGCACATTCTGTACCACTCGAAGAAACTGAACCGCGCCGGCGAACTCGACTTCACATACTTCAGCGCCGAACGCACCGTGCTCAACGCGCTCGACAAGGCGAAGGATGCGAAGGCGCTCAAGCGCGTCGAGCCGTTCATCAAAGAGGAACCATGCCCTAACTGCCACGGCACACGGCTCAACGAACGCGCGCGTACACTCCCCGTGCACGGCAAGACGTTGCCCGAACAGTGCGCGATGCAACTCGATGACCTCGCGGCGTGGGTGCGTACGGTGCCCGCGACGATGCCGGACGACATGCGCGAGATGGCGCAGATAATCGTCGACGAATTCACGCGCACTGCGAGCCGTCTCCTCGAACTCGGTCTCGGATACCTGACGCTTGATCGTGCGGGATCGACGTTGTCGACGGGCGAACGGCAGCGCATCCAGCTCGCGCGTGCCGTGCGCAGCGAACTGACCGGCGCGATGTATGTGCTCGACGAACCGTCGATCGGCCTACATCCGGCGAACGTCGATGGACTCATCGGCGTCATGCGTGACCTCAAGGCACAAGGGAACACGGTCATCGTCGTCGACCACGATACGCGTGTGTTGCGCGAGACCGATTGGATCATCGAAATGGGACCTGGAGCGGGCGCGCACGGCGGCACCGTGATCGCACAAGGCACGGTCGAAGATGTCGAACAGGATCCGCATTCGCTCATCGCGCCGTTCCTCGCGGACGAACATACGCGGATCGTGCGGCCGCAGGCGGCGGACGACGACGTGTTCAGCGAAGGCGCGATCGACATCAAGACCGCGCCACTGCATACCGTGCACGCGTTGGATGCGCGTGTGCCGAAGCATCGTTTCACCGTCGTCACCGGTGTTTCGGGATCCGGGAAGACGACGCTCGTACTCGAAAGCCTCGTGCCCGCGCTCACTGCGAAGATCGCGGACGAACGGCTGCCGGGGCATGTGCGCGCGCTCGATGCGCCGGGCATTGACAGGGTCACGATGATCGACGCGACGCCGATCGGCGCGAACGTGCGCTCGACGGTCGCGACATACAGCGGCGTGCTCGACGACCTGCGGCGCCTGTACGCGCGCACGGACGCGGCGAAAAAGAGGGGGCTCAAAGCGGGCGCGTTCTCCTACAACACCGGTTCGCTGCGCTGCCCGACATGCGACGGCACCGGGCAGATCACACTCGACGTGCAGTTCCTTCCGGATGTGGACATTGACTGCCCGGATTGCCATGGCACGCGCTACAGCGATGCGGCGGGCGAGATCACCTGGTCGCCGAAGGACGGACATGAGCCGGTGTCGTTGCCGGACATGCTCGCGATGACCATCGACGAAGCGCTCGACGTGTTCGCGGGAAGTGGTCAGCGCAGCGTGCGCGCGAAACTTGAGACGCTCCACGAGCTCGGCATCGGATACATGACGCTCGGCGAAAGCACACCGGCACTTTCCGGCGGCGAAGCGCAGCGCCTCAAGCTCGCGAGCGAAATGGGACGCGCGCAGGAAGGCACCTTGTTCGTCTTCGACGAGCCGACGATCGGTCTGCACCCGCTCGACGTGCGCACGTTGACCGGCGTGTTCCAGCAGCTCATCGACCACGGCGCGAGCGTACTCGTCATCGAACATGACCTCGACATGATCGCGAACGCCGACTGGATCATCGATATGGGACCCGGCGGTGGTGAAAACGGCGGCGGCATCGTCGCGACCGGTACACCGAAGCAGATCGCGGACAACCCCCTGAGCGTGACAGGCCGCTATCTCAAGCCCTGTGTGTGACGTGCGAGCGCCACGCGGCGCCCGCACGTCACACACAGGGCGTCTATCTCCCCATCTTTGGGTAGGCGAAACACCCAAAGATAGCGGATATCCATCCTTTACAAACGTTGTTCCGTACAATGGGAAGCGTTGGACAAGTCGCACGCAACGAAAACTCAACGAAAGAGGACCGCAATGAAACTCATGGATTGGGTCACCGACCGCACACTGCCATATCTTGCCGCCGCATCGGCGTGCACCGCCGCATCCTCAGGCTACAGCCGCGCGGGCATGAAAGGTCGTTCGCGCTTCTACTGCGCGCTCTCGGTGCTGTGGTTGGGACTCACGGCGTACGACATCTGGTCCACGCACCAGGAGGAAGCGGCCGACGCCGCCGACGCCACCGATGGCAACGATTGGGAACACTGGGACGAATCGGACCTCGGCACCGCTGTCGACCGTTTCTGAACAACCGGCGGCGTACGCCGCGTCTATCTCGTCATCTTTGGGTGTTTCACCTACCCAAAGATGACGAGATAGGCACCAAAACACCGCTGTACGAGTCCAGACAGCGGTTTGGCGCACCCAAAGATGGCGAGATACGCGCGAGATACGCGTGAGACGCGCATCTCACACCGCCGCTGCGTTCCTTATGCTGGAACCAAACGTCGCGCAACGTGCGCACGACACCCCGCGCAACGACGTCCCCACGAAACGGAGCGGCATGAGCTTTCCTGAGAGACACCCATACCTGTTCTGGCAGATCATCGGCTGGAGTCTGCTCCTCGTCGACTTCATCTTCGTCGTCATCGCCGTATTCAACGATTTCGGCGAATGGTGCTATCCGATCATCGTATTCACGTTCATCGGCGTATTGTTCGCGATCATCGGCTCCCCATTCCTCATCTATTTCACGCGCAAATCACAAGTCCCCGATACGCGCACATCCGCGGAGGAACGCGTCATCCGCAACGACATCACGACCATCGTCATGCTGCGCAACAAAGCATACGGCACACTCACAGGTGTGGCGGCGGTCGCGCTCGTGCTTGTGCTCGCATACGTGACCTATATCCTCGGCGAACGCGGCCACATCCTGCCCGGTTTCATATCGATGGTGTTCATGGTCGTCGTCCCGTGCATCGTATGCTCCCAATATCTCGCATTCATCAGGAAACGGTTCATGGAGGTCCCCGACGCCGCGCGCCTCGTCGATGTGCGCGAGGACTACTATCTGTCCGATCTGCGCCGCTCCCGCATACCAATACTGCCGCTGCCGACCCCACCTTCCGACGCGATGCTCGATTTCCTTTACAACTGGCTGCACCGGTATCTGATGGGCGATCGTCTCGCACTCATCACACTCACGCGGTCGGATCTGCGGCGCATCGGCATCGTCCTCGTCGACGGCTCGATCGGAGATACAGAGGATGACATCGACGCCAACGCTCCGCTCATCGCGATTCCCGAACGTCAGCTCGACTTGAGCGGAGCGAACCGTGCGCAATTCGACAAGGAATGCCGAGCGATCGGGGCGTTTGTCCTGCCGCAGCGCGAGGCGGACGCGGGCGTCCATGCGGAAGGGATGGCATAAGCGCCGCGCTGTTTGTGCATATGCGCCACGTTTTCCCAATCTTCTACCGCTGGCGCAATCGTGTTGTGCGCACCGCGCGTGTGCGATGCTGAAGTCGATACGGTACGACGACGTATGTCTTTGGTTCGCATGACGTGCGCCTTGGGTATGCGAACGTCGTCATGAAAGGACGATTGGTATGACAGATACGATGCAGACTGCGATGTTCGAATCCGCGCGCCATATGGCAGTCGAGGATGCGCCGATGCCCGCGGTCGAACAACCGGACGATGCGATCATCCGCGTCGTGCGCAGCTGTGTGTGCGGATCCGATCTGTGGCCGTTCCGCGGCGTCAACCAGACCGGGGACCATTCGGTGAATCCGGGGCATGAGGCGATTGGCATCGTCGAACAGGCCGGTGACGCGATCACGTCCGTCAAGCCGGGCGATTTCGTCATCGCGCCGTTCACGCACGGCTGCGGCGAGTGCCGCGCATGCCGCGCCGGTTTCGATGGTTCCTGCATGGCGCACGCCGACAACTTCACGCAGGGCGCGCAGGGCCAGTGCATCCGCTTCCAGCATGCGCAGTGGGCGCTCGTGAAGATCCCGGGCAAGCCGGAGGACTACAGCGAAGGCATGCTCAAGAGCCTGCTCACGTTGTCCGATGTGATGGCGACCGGGTACCATGCCGCGCGCACCGCGCAGGTCAAGCCCGGTGACACGGTGATCGTGCTCGGCGACGGCGCTGTCGGGCAGTGCGCGATCATCGCCGCGAAGATGATGGGCGCGAAGCGCATCATCTCGACGAGCCGCCACGAGGACCGCCGCGCGCTTGCACAGGAGTTCGGCGCGACCGACAACGTCGCCGAACGTGGCGACGAAGGCGTCGCGAAGCTGCTGGAGATCAGCGACGGCGGCGCCGACGCCGTCCTCGAATGCGTCGGCACCGACGCGTCGTTCCAGGAAGCCGTCTCCGTCGCGCGTCCAGGTGCGCTCATCGGCCGCGTCGGTCTGCCGCACGGTCAGCAGATCAGCGGCGAAGGCACGTTCTACCGCAACCTCGGTGTGTACGGTGGCCCCGCTTCCGTCACGACGTATGACAAGGCCGTGCTGCTCGACGCCGTGCTCAACGCGGAAATCAACCCGGGCAAGGTGTTCACGTCCGAGTTCCGTCTTGATGACATCCAAGCCGCCTACGAAGCGATGGACGAGCGTAAGACGATCAAGTCGTATCTGATCCTCGACTGACGCTGCGTGAGCGTCGCGCGATGCCGCATCAGCGTCGTGCGTTGCCCATTGTGTGGCACCGCACGACGCCGATGCGGCGTTTTCGTCGCGCGGTGCCGGTTTTGTGTGAATGCGCGTCGTGCGGTGCCGTAAGTACGTGGCCGCGCGACGCTGAGGCGGTGTTGGTGTCGTGCGGTGCCGGTTTTGTGGCTCTTCTCAGGTTAGTGTGTAAGGATGTCTTTGAGTTGGCTGCTGTGGATGAGGCATCGTTGGATGTAGCTGGTGGTGTTGGCGAAGCCCATGGCGTTGCCGCGCAGGGTCTCGAGCCTGCCGTTGATGGCTTCGGTGGGTCCGTTGCTTGAGTGGGGGTGGCGGAAGAGGGCGAGGATGTCGCGCATGCGTCTTTTGAGCACGCGGCCGAGGGAGGCGAGTTCCCGGCAGCCTTTGTAGCGCCCCGGTCCGGTCAGGTCGTCGATCAGCTCGCGCATCATGCGTTCGCCGCGTCGCCGGTCGTCGCACCGGTAGGCGTGTATGACCCTTTGGTAGACGTCGTGGGCGAGCATGAGGTCGTGGTTGGTCTGGATGGCGAACAGGGCCATGAGTCTGGCACGGCCGCGTGCGCCGAGGTATTCGTCGCTGGTCAGCAGGGCGCGCCTGCAGTCGTAGAGCCTGTCGCCCTTGACACCGCGCCTGCCGGTGGCGTCGCGTTGCAGGCGGCAGCGCACCTTGGTGACGCGGGCGGCGGCCAGTTGCACGACGTGGAACGGGTCGATGACCTCGACCGCGTGGGGCACGACGGATTCGACGGCCTGCTTCCAGCCGGCGAACGCGTCCATGGCGAC
>NZ_MVOH01000017.1 GCF_002286935.1 Bifidobacterium criceti | reverse complement strand
GAGGAGAACCGGTCGGCCTGCTCGAGCAGCAGCATGCCCTGCTCGCGCACCGCCCGGTCGACCACCGCCCATGCCACATGAAGCAGCCTGGCGCACGCCGAGACAGTCATCGAGTCCAGGCACACGCGCCGCAGCGCCCACATCACCGCCGGCACGCTCAACACGCCCCTGCCGGCGCCCACCGCCTCAAGATCATCGCTCCACGAGCGTGAGCACGGCACGCACTCGTAGCGGCGCACGCGCACCAGCAGATGCACCGCGTCGTCGCCGTAGGGCACATGCGCCAGCGTGCGCAGCCACGACGAACGCACCCTGGCATACGCGCCGCACGAGGGGCACCAGCGTGCGTCGTGCGAGTCCGGCTCGCACCTGATCTGCCTTAATCCCGGGCCGTCCGGCCTGCCAAGACGCCGCCACGAGAGCACACGAAGACCCATCTCATCCAAACCAAGGAAACGTTGGGGGTCGAACACGATAAACTCGGGTTCAGGCCGTGTTTCCTCATTCAATTTTTCTATCACACAAGCAATGATGAAGCACGGCCCTTACACACTAACTTGAGAAGAGCCACGAATGGCATGGTGAGCATATCGATTCGGATGAGGAGACGACCGAGCGTAAGGTTGCGGATTGGTTCGCGTTGAGGTGCGCGAATGAGCTGCTTAACAAGAAATTGCTGGGACCACAGCGTTTCAACAAGTTCCGGATGTTGCTCTCCGCCAATGTGGAGGAGATGCTGCTGGCCGCAGCCAAGGGTCAACTGACTCCTGGTAGCGATGTGATTCATCTGGCGCGGTCGAAGGAGGCTCCGGCCCCCATGTTCGAGTTCCATTGGGGCTTCCATACGTCGTTGCTGCCGGGGAATGGCCGGCAGGTGCTCATCAGGCACTACGACGCCGAGCCGGAGGATCACACCGGCGTGATTTTCGGGTTGCTGATTCACCGTAAGGATGTATCCAGCGGCGATGATGGAGCGATTCATGCCGAGCAGGACGACTTCATCACCGCGGCAATCGAGACCTGCTCGCGGTGCGCCGAAGGCGGATGGGTGTGCTCCTAGTATCCCCTGGACGGTAGTATTACTATATCTAATATCAAGAGGAGAGTGATCATGGCACAGGCACCTGCATATGATTACAGAGAGCTCGCATTCGACAACTACGCGGAGGCACATGCGCTGCTGCGCAAGCTCGTCGCCATGCGGGAGATGAGAGGCATGCGTCAGGAGGATCTCGCGGACGAGATGGGAGTGACGCAGGGATACGTATCCCAGATCGAAAACGGACGCACCGGGTTGCTCGACAGACTCAACGACTATGCCATCGAAGTCGGCATCCGCATCACTTACCATGTCGAGCCGGCCGAGCTATTGCCGCATGGTCGCAGACATGCCAAGCTTCAGCTCAGCAAGCAGAGAGGCCGCGAGCGCATAGCAAGCACATGGTCGGATGGGCGCAGGAGCGGGGTCGCCTCTTCGATGTGGGGAGCGTGATGCGAATGAGGCTTGAACAGATCATGCTCATGGGGCAGCATTCCATGAACGATATCGAGACCCCTTTGGGGGATAACTTCTCCGTGGAGATCACGTACGCCAGTAACGTTCCGGCTGGCGAAAAACCATGGCCCTATGAAATCACCTATGCTATTCTGATACGTCCATCCGCCCAAGCGGAGAAGAACCTCGAGACCGACAGGGATGCGGATGAGAGTGCATCGAAGTTCGTGGTCGAGTTGCATTACGCCGCCCGGTTCGTTCCGGAAGATGAGAACGAACGCGATGATCCCAAACTCGAAGCGCTGACGGCATGGCCGTACGCAAGGGCCGATTTCGTGCAGATATTCAGAATGCATGAAATGCCATCAGAACTCATACCGGCGATTCCTGCCCTGTATTCCGACGAGGGACAGAGCACCGGAACGCAAACCGACCGATAGTGTCCAGCAAAATCGTGTACGCCATGTTCGGAGGCCGCCGCTCGATGAACGAGATGGCAGCCGAATCGTTCGAACCATGAACGTTGATATGAGCCGTCGGTGTTTCACGCGTCTTCATCGATGATTTCCGCTTCGATGACGTCGGAGGCGATGTCCGGGATGGCCTGCGCCATGAGTCCGGCTATGGAGACGATGTCGCGGTGCGTGTAGCGTCTGGTCATGGCGGGGTCGGTGTGGCCCATGATGGCGATGCGGGCGTCGTCGGGCATGTCGGCGAGCGCGGTCATCGTGGCGGTCCAGTGGCGGGCGCTGTAGAGTTTGACGTCGGGCAGTCCAGCGGCGGCGAGCGCGGCCTTGAAGTGCCGTCGTTCGTTGCTGTCGCTGACGGGGCGGCCGAGGTGGGTGGTGAAGACGAGGTCGTGGTCGCCGATGTGCAGCCTGCGGATGCGGTCGTGCAGACGCTGCCATAGTCCGTCGGGCAGTGGTACGAATCGGCGTCCGGCGGCGGTTTTGGGCGTGGTGAGCCATAGGGCGCCCCATAGGTGGGTCGCATCGAGCCATTTCGGGATGATGGCGCGGTCGGGGGTGCCGTAGCGTTGGATCTGCTGGCATACGTTGATGCCGTGGATGCCGCGTCGTGTTTCGAGCTGGTAGGGCATGAGGGCGCGTCGCTCCCCCGGGCGCAGTCCGGTCATGAAGGCGATCTCGAAGAGCAGCGTCCATGTCTCCGTGTCGTCGTCGGTGTCCGATGGTCTGTGTTCGGTGTGCCCGATGGCGGGGACCGCCTCGATGAGTTTTCTGGGCTGGTCGGGGTCGAGGATGCGTGTCTTGGTCTGTTCGACGCGGGGTGGTCTGACCTTGCGGCATGGGTCGATCGGGATGAGGCCGTCGAGTTCGGCCTGGTCGAGCATCATCTTGAGGCTGACGTAGTGGTCCTTGAGTGTGCTCGGGGCGAGGCGTGCGCCGAGGGTGCGCATCGTAAGCCTGATGTGTTCGGGCGTGAGCTGGTCGAGGCGGATGGAGCCGATGACCTCGCAGCATGCCTTGATGCGTCCGGCGCGCGTGGTGTAGGTGTTCGGTTTGACGCGGGTGCGGTAGTCGGCGAGCCAGCGTTCGGCGTAGTCCGCGACGCGTGGGCTTTTGGCGCCGGGAAGGACGCCGGTGCGCTGGTATTCGGCCACCTTCTCCTCGTAGCGTTGGCGCGCGAGCGCCTTGTTTTTGCTTTTGGCTTCGACGGTGCGCCGTCGTCCGGTGACGGGGTCGGGGCCGATGTCGCGTCGGAAGTGCCAGATGCCGTGTTTGTCCTGGAATACGCTGCCGGCTCCTTTGGTGCGTCGTGTCGTTGGCATGTCGGTCTCCTGTGGTCGGCGAGCGCGTCGTCGTGCGCCGTTTGGGTGCCCTGTTCACTAGGGCACTCTATGAGCACTCTATCCGTGGCGCAATCGGTCGCGGACGTGGCTCGTTCCGCCATTTCACCCAAGACGCGAAAACGGCGGATTCCGTATGGCTCACAACCCGTGAACCGTTGGGATTCCGCCGTTTTCGTATCGTGACGCTACAGTCGCTCAGACATTGAACTTGAACTCGACGATGTCGCCGTCCTGCATCACGTAGTCCTTGCCTTCGAGGCGCAGCTTGCCTTCCTCCTTGATTTTCGCGATCGAGCCGTCCGCGGCGACGAAGTCGTCATAGGAGACGACCTCGGCCTTGATGAAGCCCTTTTCGAAATCGGTGTGGATGACGCCGGCGGCCTGCGGCGCGGTCCACCCCTTGTGGATCTGCCAGGCGCGCACTTCCTTCTCGCCCGCCGTCAGGAAGGTCTGCAGGCCGAGGATGTCGAATCCGACGCGCGCGAGTTGGTCGAGGCCGGATTCGGACAGACCCGCATCCTCAAGCATCTCGCGGGCGTCCGTCTCGTCGAGTTCGGTCAGTTCTGCCTCGAACTGCGCGTTGAGGAAGATCGCGGGCGCTGGGGCGACGAGGTCGGTGAGTTTCTTCTTGAACGCGTCGTTCGTCAATTCGGTGTCATCGACGTTGAACACGTAGATGAACGGCTTCGCGGTGAGCAGATGGAGGTCGCGGACATCGTTCTTGTCGATTTCACCTGCCTGTGCCGCCGCGTCGATCGTGCGTCCGGATTCGAGGATCGCCTTCGCCTGCTTCACGGCGTCCATATACGACGGTTCGATTTTCCTGCCACGCAGATCCTTTTCGAGTTTCGGCAGCGCGTTGTCGATCGTCTGCAGATCGGCGAGGATGAGTTCGGTGTTGATCGTATCGATGTCGTCCGCCGGATCGACGTGTCCGTTGACGTGCACGATGTCGTCGTCTTCGAACGCGCGCACGACCTCGCATATCGCATCCGCCTCGCGGATGTTCGCGAGGAACTTGTTGCCAAGGCCTTCGCCTTCCGACGCGCCTTTGACGATGCCCGCGATGTCGACGAACGTGACCGTCGCCGGCACGATCTTCTCGGTGTGCACGAGTTTGGCGAGCACCGGCAGACGGTCGTCGGGAAGCGGCACGATGCCGGTGTTCGGCTCGATTGTGGCGAATGGGTAGTTCTCGGCGAGCACGTTGTTGCGGG
The DNA here is from genome assembly GCF_002286935.1 of Bifidobacterium criceti. Taxonomy (GTDB): domain Bacteria; phylum Actinomycetota; class Actinomycetes; order Actinomycetales; family Bifidobacteriaceae; genus Bifidobacterium; species Bifidobacterium criceti. The sequence continues at coordinate 229,553 of NZ_MVOH01000017.1, read as the reverse complement.
TGAGGGCATTGAACATGGTGGACTTGCCGACGTTCGGCAGTCCGACGATTCCGATGGTAAGAGACATACCGCCCACTGTAGCGTTGCCGCTCGTCAACGCCGCCAGCCGTCCACGTGCGCGCCGAGGAGGTTCAGCCTTGTTCGATCGCGTCGACGGCGCGGATGACGGCGCCGCGGAACGCGCTCTCCTCAAGTGAGGCGACGCCCTTGATCGTCGTGCCGCCAGGCGAACATACGGCGTCCTTCATCGCCCCGGGATGCGTGCCTGTCGCCATGTACAGCGCGCCGACGCCTTCGACCATCTTCGCTGCGAGCCGGTACGCGGTCGCGCGCTGCAGCCCGTATTTGACGCCGGCGTCGCCGAGCGCCTCGATGTACATGTCGGTGAATGCGGGCGCGCATCCGGAGAGGCACATCGCGATGTCCATATGGTCACCGTCGACGCGTTCGATGAGCGCGATCGAACCGAAGACCTCTTCGAAGACGGCGCGCTGCGCGTCGGTGAGCGTGTTGTCGGTCTCGGTCACGAGCACGCCCTTGCCGACTGCCATCGGCGTGTTCGGAATCGTGCACTGCAGATGGATGAGTTCGCTCATCTCGCCCATCATCGTCGTGAAACGCGCGAGCGTCCATCCGGCGGCGATCGACACGACGAACTTGTCGGAGCGTGCGAGGTCCTCGACGACCGGCCTGATGACCGTCTCGATCTGGTGCGGTTTGATCGCGACGACGACGACGTCCGCGGCGTCGACGACCTCCTTCGCGTCCTTGAGGGCCTGCGCCCCGATCGCGCCCGTCGTTTCGAGGAGTTTGTCATAGTGGGCCGCGCAGGCCACGATCTGCGAGCCGTCGACCGTCCCCGCCTCGACGAGCCCGCGGGCGATCGCCTGTCCCATGTTGCCGAATCCGATGAATCCGATCGTGCATGTCTGTGCCATGTCGTTCCTTTCCGTCATTGTCTGCCTGCGCGGGGCGCGCCCCGCGCGATGTGTTGCGCCGTGTGCCACCGTAGCGCATATGTGTTGCGGATGCGCGACATGCGCCATATGCCGCCGGCCGAACGGGCGGATGGCCTCAGAACAGCTTGCGCAGGTCGCCGCGGTCAAGCGCCTCGGCGAACAGATGGCGGAAGACCTTCGCGCCGTGCACGCCGTCGTGTTCGAACTCGTTCGTCACCCAGTAATGCGCATTGCCGACGCGCGACAACGTGTCGAGGCTCAACGACGAGTCGACGTACATGTCGTCGAAGTAGACGGCCGCCTGGAGCGGCACCGTGTTGCGTTCGAGCTGGCGCGCGTCGTAGATCGTGCCGAACACCGTCTCCTGCATGAGCGCCTCGACGGCCGCACGGAACGGCCTGAGCGCGCGTTCCTGCTCGAACATCCATGGGAAGACGGCTTCGCCGGTGAGCAGGAGCGGCCGCGCATCGGTCGAGAACTCCGGCAACGTGTCGCGTACACGCTGCGCCGCCCAGTCGATTGGTTTGTCGAGTTCGCCGTTCGCGTAGATGAATTCCTGGAGTGGCCAGTACAACGGGTTCGACGAGGTCGCGGCCATGACGCCGGCGAGGAAATCGTCGGTGAGCGGCGAAGCCATCGACGCGCTGCCGTCGCCTGCGGCGAACGCCTCGTCGAGGAGCCAGTGGACGCGTTCGAAGCTCGGCTTCATGCCGAACGACGAGCCGAGCGTCTGCAGCCGTTCGACGGTGAACGGGTCGCCGTTGGGCAGCGTGACGTGTTCGTCGGCGAGCTTGTCGGCGAGTGTGTCAAGGCGTGCGCGGTCGAGCGGGTACCGGTCCGTGAACTGTTCGGTCTTGCGTTTCATGCGCGGGAACGTATGCACATACACATCGGTCGCGTCGGCGGGCACGTGCGGGATGCCGCCCGTCGTGAACGCGGCCGCGAGCGCCGCCGGGAAGAACGACAGGTACGTGAGCGTGAGGAACCCGCCGTAGCTTTGCCCGAGCGTCGTCCACAGGCTTCCGGCGAATTCGGTGCGGCGCAGATGCTCGAAGTCGCGGATGATCGAGTCGGCGAGGAACCGTTTGAGGTATGCGGCGCCCGTGGCGCCATCCATCGTCCCGATGACGTTCGAGTCGATGTGCGAGGAACGTCCCGTGCCGCGCTGGTCGGGCAGCACGACGCGGAAATGCCTGATCGCCTCGCCGATCCATCCGTCGGATGCCGGATCGAGCGGGCGTGGACCGGCGCCTCCGGGGCCGCCCTGCAGGAACAGCAGGAGCGGCATATCGTCGTGGATGTGGTCGGGCGCGGTGAGCACCCGGTAGAACAGCGTGATATGGGGGCCGTCGAACCCACGGCCGGGTTCGTGCCCTTTCCAGTCGAGCGGCACGTCGATCGCATGTTCCGCCACGTGCATTCCCGGCAGATAGTATTCGGCGAGCAGTCCCATACGCGCTCCCTTCCTTGGCTGTATCGTTGGCTTGCGCGTCCCGCCCCGGGCATGCCGATGCGGTGGCGTGCATGTCCTCATCTCAGCCCGCAGTGCGGACATGGACCGGTCTCGTCCGTTCGGATGATTGCCTTCGGTGTGCGCGCACGCTACGCTGGGCCGCATGTCCTTCGATTCGCTGCGCACGCGCGCGGTGCCGTGGTTCCGCGCGCACCGTGCGCTCCTCGTCGACTGTCTTGAGACGGCGTTGTTGATGCTGTTGTGGTTCTCGATGTCCGCGGGGTTCATATGGAACAATGGCGCAGGGTTGTTCCTCGACTATCCGTCGTCGTCGGGGTGGGCGCCGCTGTGCTCGGCCGTCTGGAGCGTGCTGCTGACCGCGCCGTATCTATTGCACCGTGTGCGCCCGCGCACGTCCGCACATTGGTTCATCGTGACCGTCGTCATCCAGCTGGTGTTCGGCCCTTCTCTCGTCATCGCCGATTTCATGGCCGTGCCGATGCTGTGCGCGGCGATCGTCCATGGCGAACGCGCCGATGTGCGCCGGTACCTCATCACCGCGGGTGTCCTCGATGTGGTCACGTCGCTCGTCAACGCGTGGGTGCAGGTCTTCGGGCCGTTGCGCCCATCACGCAGCGCGGATGATCTCGACGCGTATTTCGTGTGCCCGGTCCTCTCCCCTGCCCATCGGGCCGTATGCGGACGCATGTTCGGTGAGGCGTTCGTCATCGTGCTCGTGTCGATCTCGCTGCCGCTCGCGATGGCCGTCATCGTCGCGTTCTGGCAGCGTGCACGCCAACAGACGGTCATACTGCTCAACGAACGCAACAACGCGATCGTCGCACGCGAGCAGGAGGAACGGCAGATCGCGGCGTCCGCGGAACGCGCACGCATCGCGAGGGACATGCACGACATCGTCGCGCACACGTTGTCAATCATCATCATCCAATCGGACGGCGGCCGCTACGCCGCGCGCGACGACGCGGAGCTCGCGCGCGGGACGATGGAGACGATCCGCCGCGAATCCGAACGCGCGTTGCACGATATGAAACGGCTGCTCGGTGTCTTCGGCGGCTCGCCGCACGCGGACATCACGGACATCGATGCGCTCATCGACCAGGCGCGCGCCGTCTCCCCCGATATGACACTCACGGTGCGCACGATCGGACAGGAGCGCCCGTCCGCGCTCAGCGAGCAGGCGAGCGTCGCGATGTACCACGTCGTGCAGGAGGCGCTCACGAACATCCGCAAGTATGCGGGGACGCATGTCGGCGTGACGGTGACGGTCCGTTGGGACGTGCACACGTTGACGATCGACATCGATGACGACGGCCGTGGAGCGGCATCGTCATTGGACGGGCACAAGCCCGGCTATGGCCTGCTTGGCATGCGTGAACGCATCGGAGCGGTCGGTGGCACCGCCGCTTCCGGACCGCGGCTCTCCGGCGGCTTCAACGTGCATGCGAGCGTCCCGCTCGGACAAGGCGTCCCCGAGCAGACCGGCGGATCCGAGACATCCGCTCCCGCATCGGAGGCGATGCGCGTCGGCACCGGGGACACCACCGTGCGCGCGGCGGATGCGACGTCCGGCAGCGACGGCGCCCTGCACAATGCGGATGGCACCGCAGACGATGTCACCGACGGCGACATCACAGCGGGCGACGGCACAACACCACCGCAGCGGCATGCCCCCGACGAGCGCATCGTATGGCCGTTCTTCGTCAAACTCGGCGACAAACTGCGCTCAAAACCGTTCGAACAGGTCGAGGACGACAGCCCACGCAACTGGATCTCGAGAATGTCGCGTTGGACGCAACGCCACTATGTGCTCATGGACGTCGTCATGTTCACACTCCTGGGATGCGTCACCTCGTTGGCGGAACCGGTCATGTTCCTGGGCACGCCGGACAATTCCCCACGGATGCATGCGCTCGGTGTGTTCGTGACATGGTGCATCGTCACACCGCTCATGCTGCGCAGGCGTTTTCCACGCGCCGTCGCCGCGGCCGTCGCGGCCATCTGCCTGCTGCAGCTGCTCGCACTCCCCAGCTTCTATACGGCCGACCTCTATGTGCTGTTCGCGATCTACGCGGTCGCGCTCTACGGCAAAGCCGGCAGCTGGAAATGGGTCGTGCCGCTCTTCACGCTCGGATGCGTGGTGTTCGCGGCGCGGTGCGCGATGAATGTCGCAGGATACCGGAGCCTGTTCGCATGGCTCTCGCATACGCCGGAGCAGCTAATCGACGCGGGGTTCTACGGCTCCCCCGATGCCGCGTTCATCCAATACGGCGCGTTCGCGTTGTTCTTCTGCGTCATGGCGTACGCACTCGGCGCGTGGACGAAACTCGGCGGGACGAATCCACAGGTGTTGCAGGCGCGCGCCGAGGCACTCGAAGCCGAACGCGACAAACAGCGCATCATCGCGGCGAACCATGAACGCGACCGCATCAGCGCGAACATCCGTTCGGAAGTGAGCGATACACTCAACGCGGTCATCGAGCAGACCACGACGGAACTGTCGACGATCGACGACGACCTCGCACATGGCAGGACACCATCGCCCGAGTTCATCACCGACGCGTTCGCGCAGATCGGCGCACAAGGACGCACGGCGCTCGCCCATATGCGCGAACTGCTCAGCGTGCTGCGCGAAACCGGGTTCAGCGATGAGGGCGACCATGACCGGACACCGAACCTCACACCCGCGCGGCCGCTCAACGAGCAGCTCAGGCGGACGGGCGGGGCCGACCGCGCGCGGCACTAAGCGCGGCGCACCCGTCCGGCTAGACTGGACGGCATGGCAGACAATGGCAGAATCCGCATCGTGATCGCCGACGACCAGGAACTCATCCGCGTCGGATTCACGATGGTCATCAATTCACAACCCGACATGCAGGTCGTCGGACAGGCCTCCGATGGTGGAAAGGCCGTTGAACTCGTCGAGGAACTGCACCCGGACATTGTCCTGATGGACGTGCGCATGCCGGGCATGGACGGTCTGACGGCGACGGCGCGCATCACCGCATACGCGCATGCGAACGAGGAAGGCGAACGCCATACACGCGTCATCATCCTGACGACGTTCGACCTTGACGAATACGTGATGTCGGCGATCAACGCGGGAGCTTCCGGCTTCCTGCTCAAGGACACCGAACCGGAGACGCTCCTCAACTCGATCCGCACCGTCTGCCAGGGCAACGCGATCATCGCGCCGACGGCCACGAAACGGCTCATCGAGAAGATGATGGAAGGTGGCATCCCCCACGCGGACACCGACGCCGCGCGCGCGGCGGACGACTATGTGGACCCGGAACTCGCGACGCTCACGGAACGCGAACGCGAGGTCCTCGTCGAGATCGCGCACGGCCTGTCCAACCAGGAGATCGCCGATAAGCTGTTCATCTCGCTGCCGACCGTCAAGACACATGTCGCGCACATCCTGCAGAAGATCAATGCTCGCGACCGTGTGCAGGCCGTCGTGTTCGCCTACGAGAACCATCTCGTGTGACCTTTCGCGCCCTTCGGCGCGCAGATACGGTTGATCCCCGCCGCCCACAGGGACGGCGGGGATCAACCGTCACCGCACAGGGCGGTGGCATCGGCCGGCGCGGCCTCGACGAAGAGGAGAGGAAGGGTGCGGCCGCGCCGGCCAAACCCTTATGCCTCGGCGAGCGCCTCGACGGGAGGTGTCTTCACGGCGCGGCGCGCTGGGAACACACTCGCGAGGAGCGCGCACAGGACGGCGACCGCGAGGATGATGCCGTATGTGCCCCAATCGACGACGAACGCGACCTTGGCGATCGAACTCATCACGATGTAGATGCCGAGCCATCCGAACAACGTGCCGACGACCATGCCGACGATGCTTGTGACGACCGAGATGAGCATCGCCTCAATCGCGAGCGAACGCTTGAGCTGGCCTTTCGTCATGCCGATCGCGCGCAGCGTCGCCGATTCGCGTGTGCGTTCGATGACCGACAGGCTCAGCGTGTTCGCGACGCCGATCACGGCGATGACGACGGCGACGGCGAGCAGTGCGACGAGCAGCATGAGCATCATGTTGACCATCGATTCCCATTGGCTGCGTTCGGCGACCGGTCCGGTGAAGACCGCCGTGGGCGACCCCGCGTAGTCCTTCTGGATGGCCTCGACGACGTTGGACAGTGATTGGCCCTGTTCGATCTTGACCTTGAACATCGCGATGTCGCCGGTCTGTGTGAACGTGCCGTTCTCGAAGAGGGCGCGGTTGACGAACGCGACGGCCTCGGCGCCTTGCGAGACGCGGTGGAAGTCGTATTGCTCGGCGTGCAGCGTCACCGGCTCGCCATAGATGACGTCGCCGTCCGGCTCGCCGTCGCCGGAGCTCCCTTCGGGGACCGTGTAGCCGGTCATCTCGACGCTGCCGTCCTTGATGCCGAAGGACTTGCCGGTCTGGATGTTCGCGTCGGGCAGGATCACGTCGCCGTCGCCAAGTGTCGGGACCGGGTTGTCGAGCTTCATGTTGAACACACGCTGCAGCGAGGCGACGTCCGGGATGCCGATGACCTGCGTGCTCACCTTGTTGCCGTTGCCGTCGGTGAACACGGCCATCGCCGTGGGCGCCTCAAGCGACGCCGCGATGCCCTGCTCGGCTGCGGCCTTGCGTGTATCGGACTGCGCGAGGTCGTCACCGGTCACGACGATGTCGACCGAATAGCGCGTGTCGAGCGCTTCGTTCATCGTCGCCTTCGCAGCGGCGGCGCCCGTCGCGAGCGTCGAGATGAGCGTGACGCCGATGAGCAGTGCCGTGCCGGTCGCCGAGATGCGGCGCGGGTTCTTCTGGATGTTCGCATTTGCGAGTTTCGCAGACGGCCCGAAGAGCGCGACGAACGAGCCCGCGGCCTTCATGAGCTTCGGCATCCAGAAGATCGCCGTCAACGCGAGGCCGATGAACACGAGCCCACAACCGAGCACGGCGAGCAGGAGCGCCATCTGGCTTGCCGAATCGGAGGATTGCGCGGCCATCGGGATCGATGCGACCATCGCGGCGATGCCACCGGCGAGCAGCAGCAGGCCGAAGACCGCCCTGCCCTTGCGTGACCTCCTGTTCTCGCTCAGCTCGATCGGACGCATCGCCTCAAGCGGCGTAACGTTCGTCGCGGCACGCGCCGAGCCGACCGAGGCGAGCACGGTCACGACGATGCCGAAGACGATCGGATAGACGACCGACTGCCATGTGACATCAAGCGTGAGCGTGCCGAGACCGTTGTCGAGGTGGCGCGTCGTCTGCGCGGCGACCGCCATGAGGCCGATGCCGGCGCCTACGCCGAGTGCCGAGGCGACGAAGCCGAGCATGCCGGCCTCTTCAAGGACCGAGACGTACAGCTGGCGTTTCGTCGCGCCGATCGTGCGCAGCAACGCGAGTGTCTTGCGGCGTTGCGCGACGAGCACCTGGAATGTGTTCGCGATGACAAGCGCCGCGACGACCATCGCGAGCACGCCGAACGCGAGCAGGAACTGCTTCGTGACGTCGCCGCCGCTATCGCTGAGCTGTCTGATCGCGCGCTCGTTGAGCTGTTCGCGCGTCATGAGTTGGTAGTGTTCGGGCAGCTGCGCCTTGACCTTCCCCGCGACCGTGGACGCATCGGCCGGGTCGACGTACAGGAACGCGCCATAGCCGTGCAAATCGTCATAGGACGGATCGGACAACAGCTTGGTCATGAGCGCCGGGGAGAGCACCGAGCCGCCGCCATAGTATCCGTACACGTTATGTGGATCGGTCGTCAGTCCGACGATCCTTGCGGTGACGTCCACGGGACTGTCGGCGTAGGTGCTGCGCACGGTGACCGTGTCCCCGACATGCGCGTTGAGCTGGTCGGCCGTCTTGGCCGGGATCGCGATCTCGTCGTCGGTCATCGACGACGGCAACCGTCCCTGCGACGCCTCGACCGGCAATGTCCTGCCGTCTTCGGCGCCGAGGATGCCATAGCCGCTCGCATGCGTGTCGCCTCCGGTCAGCATGATGTTCGTGTTGACGTCGAGGCGGGCGCTTTCGACACCATCGATCTCCCCGATCCGCTTGGCCTCGGCGCCGGCGAGCGACGGCACCTCCCCATCGCTGCGCAACGTCGCGTCGTCGAGGCTGACCGCGTAGTTGGATTGGCCGTATTGGCCCGTCGTCCGATCGACGAGCGAAATGTTGAGCGCGTTCGTGAACAGCAATGTCGCCGTGATGAACGCCGTGCCGATGAGGATCGCTATCCCTGCGGGGATGAGCATCCTCATGTTCTTTTTCATCATCTGCATCGTCACCGATAGCATCGTCATATCCTCCCTTGTGTTCCGATGGGCGTCCCGGTGGCGTCTCAACGCACGGGCTGCTGCGTGCGCAGCGCCTTGTGGACCGGCAGCGGCACCGTCCCGCCGCCCCGTGTCGCCTGTTCACGCTCCTGCATGAGCAGTTCGCTCATCTGCGCCGCCGTCGGATCGTCGACGTCCGCGACGATGTTGCCGTCGGCGAAGACGATCGCACGGTCCGCGTAGGACGCGGCGACCGGATCATGGGTGACCATGATGATCGTCTGGCCGAGTTCCTTGACGGAGCTTTTGAGGAAGCTCAGCACTTCGGCGCTCGAGACCGAATCAAGCGCGCCTGTAGGCTCGTCCGCGAAGACGAGCGCCGGCTTCGTGATCAGTGCGCGCGCGATCGCGACGCGCTGCTGCTGGCCGCCCGAAAGCTCGTTGGGCCGGTGCGCGAGGCGGTCCTGGATGCCGAGTGTGCGCACGAGCAGGTCGAACCACTGGCGGTCCGGCTTCGCGCCGGCGAGCGTGAGCGGCATGAGGATGTTCTGCTCCGCCGTGAACATCGGCAGCAGGTTGAAGCTCTGGAAGACGAAGCCGATGCGTGTGCGGCGCAGCATCGTCAGATGCTTGTCGTCGAGTTTCGTCAGATCGTGCCCTTCGAACATGACGCGTCCACTTGTCGCGCCATCGAGTCCGGACATCGTGTGCATGAGCGTCGACTTGCCTGAGCCCGACGGCCCCATGATCGCCGTGAACCTGCCCTGTTCGAACGCGACGTTGACGCCGCGCAGCGCATGGACGACGCTGCTGCCTTCGCCATAGTCCTTGACGAGGTCGATCGCCTCGATCGCCGTATGCGGCTGCGCCGTGTGGAACGGCTGCGCGCCAGCCGTCTGTGCCGATGTTGCCGTTGCGCTTGTCATCGATGGTCCTTTCCTGTGGACGCGGCCGCGCCGCGTCGATGCCGTTGGGATGATGACATCCACGGTACCGGCGCGCGGGGCGCGGCGACATCGTGCGTGGGACGGAAAACGCGCGGGGCGGGCATCATCCTTGAGGATGATGCCCGCCCCGCGCGCCAATCGAACGGAACGTCTTACCAGCCAAGCACGATCATCGCGACGATGCCCGCAGTGAGCAGCACGGCCACGATGCACACGACCCAATCGACGGGTCGCATATGCGCGGGTTGCATCAAGGTGCGTTTTGCCGACCCTCGGTCGAGGTACACGCCGCGCAGGCGTTCGGCGACGACGATGTTGTCGGAGTGCCGGCGCATGAGGTCATGCGCGATCGACCATGTCCACATCCGGGAGACGGGCGTCGCGCGCATGCCTCGGATCTCCTGGCGCAGCCGCGCCTCGCGCAGCGCCTGCCGCCAACGCGGCAGCCAGTTGAGCCGGTCGACGAAGCGTGACGCGGATGGATACGGCACATGCCATGCCGACAACGCGCGGATCCAATCGCGTCTGCTCGTCGTCAGGACCGTGAGCATGACCGCGAAGACGATGTCGATGATCTTGAGCACGACGATGCCGCACGACGCGAGCGAGCGCGCACTCACACGCCACGGGCCGGCCTGCCACAGCACCGTATCGCCATCGCCGCCGAGGCACAACAGCATGATGACCGCGACGAGCACGCATACCGGCGCGAACACGCCCCATACGGACGCAACCGATTTCGCCGGTGTGCGGTCGGTGGCGAACAGGATGTGCTCGATGATGAGCACGGCCGCGAGGAAGACCCAGTTGCTCCACCACGCGCACAATACGATGAGCGCGACCGAGACGAAGACCTTCACGCGCGTGTCGAGCCGGTGCAGCCAGCCGCCGCCCGGCGTGCAGAACCGTCCGTTCATCATCGTGCAACTCCTTGCCGTGCAGACCGGTGTCCCCGGCCATCCCTCTCGTCCCGGACGCGCACCGCGACCCTGCCGTAGTCGACAAGGCGACCACCGTCGAGCCGTGCCGCATAGGTGCAGTATCCGTTGACCGCCGCGATGTCATTGCTCGCGATGATGACGGTCGTGCCTTCGGCGCACATGCGCGCGAGTGCGTCGAGCAGCCGTGTGCGCAGCCGCACGTCGAATCCGGCGAGCGGTTCGTCGAGCGCAAGCACGGGCGCACGTGCCGCGAGCGCGGCGGCGAGCGCGGTCGCGCGCCGCTGTCCCGCCCCGATGCGCGACACCGGCGTATCCTCGACGTCGTACAGGTCGAACAACCGGATCATCTCATTGGCGCGTGCGTTCACCTCGTGTTCGCGTATACCGCCGGCGCGTGCGCCACGTGCGATCTCCTCACGTACGGTGCCGCCGAGGAGCATGCGCGACGGGTCCTGTCCGACGTAGGCGACGAGACGCGCCATCTGCTGTGTGCGACGGGATGCGACGTCGACGCCTGCGACGGTGACGCGTCCGGTGCGCGTGCGCACTTGCGCGTCGAGCATCTTCAGGAGTGTCGATTTGCCCGATCCGTTCGCACCGGTGACACTGACGAACGATCCGCGTTCGACGGCGAACGCGACGTCGTCAAGCGCCGGCGGATCCTGTGGCGCGGTGTGCGCGTAGCGGTGTGAGACGTGGTCGAACACGACCGCCGGTTCCTCGGCCGCGCCCGTCTCATCGTCGGCGATCGTGAGCATCGGTGGGTCGCCATGTGGGACGTCGACACCGACCGATTCGAGCAACGCCGCTTCGCGTGCGAAGATGTCCGCGCTCGTGCGGCGGATGATCTCGCCGCCGACCATGAGGAAGACGGTGTTCGCGTGGCGCGCGAGCGCATGCGTGTGCTGTTCGATGACGAGCGTCGTCATGCCGTCGTCCTTGCGCATCCGTTCGATGGCCGCGAACAGGTCGTCGCATCCTTGTTCGTCGAGCGCGCCCATCGGTTCGTCGAGGATGAGCACATCAGGCTGTGCGGCGACGGCCGCCGCGATCGCGACACGTTCGAGTTCGCCTTGGGACAGCGTCGATATGAGCCGGTCGCGCAACGCCTCGATATGCAGCATCGCGAGCACGTCGCCGACGCGTGCGCTGATCTCGTCGGGTGCGACACCGCGGTTCTCGAGTGGGAGCGCGACTTCCTCTCCGACCGTCTCCGAGACGATCTGCGCCGCGGGGTCCTGTCCGACGTATCCCACGCGCAACGACAGGTTGGAGACCGACGTGCTTTTGACGTTCATGCCGGCGATGCGTGCAAAGCCGGTCAACGTGCCCGCGGTGCAATGCGGGATGATGCCGGCGAGCGCTTTCGCGAACGTCGATTTGCCCGACCCGCTCGGGCCGATGACGCCGACGGTGCTGCCCTTCTGCACATAGCAGCTCACGTCGTGCAGCGCGGTGCGCGCGTCGTCCCCTTCGGACGCCGGCGCGTACGCCCATCCAAGATTCATCACGGTGATAATGTCGGCCACACCATACTCCATCGGGATCAGAAGGAACGGACACGCACGCCCCCGACCGTTCGTTCGGTGAGGCCGGTCCACAACACGTGAACGTATCCGTTACAGCAGACAAACGACTAGTCACAGCATAACAGGCGTGGCTGCCGCCGCCACGCCTGCCATATCATGCGCCGTCGTCCGCGCCCCGTCCGGGGTCACTGTGCGAAGCCGCTTGCGCGCACCGCTTCGAAGCCTCCCTTGAGATCGTCGATGATGTCGTCGATGTATTCGGTGCCGATCGACAGGCGGATCGTGCCTTCGTGGATGCCCTGGTCCTCGAGTTCGGCCTCGGATTCCTGCGAATGCGTCGTCGACGCGGGGTGGATGACGAGGCTCTTCGCGTCGGCGACGTTCGCGAGGAGCGAGAACAGGTGGAGGTTGTCGATGAACACGCGCGCGGCGTCGCGGCCTCCCTTGATGTCGAACGTGAAGATCGATCCACCGCCGTTCGGGAAGTATTTGACGTACAGTTCATGGTCGGGCCGTCCTTCGATTGACGGATGGGAGATCGATTCGACCTCGGGCACCATCTTGAGGTAGTCGATGACCTTGAGCGCGTTCTCGACGTGGCGTTCGACGCGCAGCGAGAGCGTCTCGGTGCCCTGGAGCAGCAGGAACGCGGCGAATGGCGACAGCGTCGCGCCCGTGTCGCGCAGCAGGATCGCGCGGATGCGTGTGACGAACGCGGCCGGCCCGAGCGCTTCGTAGAAGTTGAGCCCATGGTATGAGGGGTCGGCTTCGGTGAGCGTCGGGAACTTGCCCGGGACGGCCGCCCAATCGAATGCGCCGCCTTCGACGATGACTCCACCGAGTGTCGTGCCGTGGCCGCCGATGAACTTCGTCGCCGATTCGACGACGATGTCGGCGCCGTGTTCGAGTGGACGGAACAGGTACGGTGTCGCGAACGTGTTGTCGACGATGACCGGCAGATGGTGGCGGTGCGCGACTTCGGCGATCGCCTCGAAATCGGGAAGGTCCGCGTTCGGGTTGCCGAAGGTCTCGAAATAGACGAGTTTCGTGTGCTCCTCGATCGCGTCCTCGAACGCGGCCGCGTCGAGCGGGACGAACGTCGTGCGGATGCCGTCGCGTTCGAGTGTGTGGCGCAGCAGGTTGTAGGTGCCGCCGTAGATGTTCTTCGCGGCGACGATGTGGTCGCCCGACTGTGTGATGTTGCGCACCGCGTAGTCGACGGCCGCCGCGCCCGACGCGACCGCGAGCCCCGCCGTGCCGCCTTCGAGCGCGGCGATGCGGTCCTCGAAGACGCCTTGCGTCGAGTTCGTCAGACGTCCGTAGATGTTGCCTGGGTCGGCGAGCCCGAAGCGCGCCGCCGCATGGTCGAAGTCATGGAAGACGTAGCTCGTCGTCTGGTAGATCGGCACGGCGCGCGCGTCGCTCGCCGGATCGGGCTGCTCCTGGCCGACGTGCAGCTGGAGCGTCTCGAAGTGGTAATTGGGTGTCGTGTTCGTCATCGTGGCCATCCTTGTCTCGTCTGAAGCGGTCGGGTTGTGTCGAAGTGGTCGGCTTGTGTCGTGGTGTGGCGGGACCATGTGCGGCGCGCCGGACGCACCGCCCACGTCCGACTGTAGAAGGCGTGTGCGGGCGCATGCAAGCGCGGCGTTATCGCCGTTATCTATATCCGTCTATCGCGGCGCATGACGGCAATGCGTCCCGCCCGACGCGACGGCGCCGCAGCCCCGCCGCGACACGCCGGACGTGCGCCGCTTGGGGTGTAACGGCATGCGAAACGCGCCATGTCGGCCTACAGTTGGCGTACGAAGGCGGATGCCGCACAACGTACCAGTATCAGGAAGGACGCCATGACCGAGACCACCCTCTACAACCGCAACCGTGAATACATCCCCCGCATCGCCGCCGTGCATGACATGTGCGGTTATGGCAAATGCTCGCTCACCGCGGCGATCCCGATCCTGTCGGCGGCCGGCTGCGATGTGTGCCCCGTGCCGACCGCGCTGTTCTCGGCGCATACGCGCTACAAGGTCTTCACGATGGAGGACACGACCGACATGCTCGGCGCATATCTCGACGCATGGGGCAAGGAAGGCGTCGACCTCGACGGCGTGTATTCCGGGTTCCTCGGCTCGCCCGACCAGGTCGCCATCATCGAACGGCTCTACCGTGAATACCCGAACGCGCTGCGCTTCGTCGACCCGGTCATGGGCGACGCGGGCGAGATGTACCCGACGTATACGGCCGAACTGTGCGAGGCGATGGGCGCGCTCGTCGACGGCGCCGACCTGCTTATGCCGAACCTCACCGAAGCGTCGATCCTGACGGGCACCGACTATCCGGGCCAGGACATCACCGACGCGCAGGTGCGCGCGACGATTGGCGCGCTGTTCGACCTGGGCGCGAAGAACGTCGTGCTCAAAGGCATCGACCACAATGACGGACGCATCCGCAACTTCGTCGCGAACCGTGAGGCCGGGCCCGACGCGATGACCGAATGCGTGCATGAGAAGCTGCCGTTCATGTGCCACGGCACAGGCGACGCGTTCGCGTCCGCGATGATTGGCGGCGTCATGGCCGGCCTCGACCTCGCCGCTTCGGCGCGCCTCGCCGGCGAGTTCGTGCACAATGCGATGGCGCAGACGCGCTTCCAGCCGCATTACGAGGAACGCGGCGTGAGCTTCGAGCTGAGTCTTGGCGAATTGACGAACCTCGTCGATTGATCCGGCGCGGCACATGGTTCGCTTCCGGCGAACCCAAGGGGGCCGTGCGCGACCGATACGGTCGCGCACGGCCCCCTTCGTATCTCCGCCGCCCCGCCCCATCGGCCGACGCCCGTCGTTCCGCCAGCCCGCCCCACCCATCCACATCGCGGCGGCCTGTTGTGGAAAAACATGCGCCCATCCACATCCGACACACCCTGCCGGTGTGTCATCCACATGGCGCCATGCCCCTGCTTCGATGGAGCCCAACGGTCGGATGACAAGGCGCGCAAGCGCGGGAACAGGAGGATGACATGGATGAGGATGAGGCATGGGCCTTCGCCGACGACGGGGACATGTGGGGCGCACCGGCGTTCGGCGCATTGCCTCGCACGTGCGTCACATGCAAGGAAACCGGGAGGGACGCCGTGCAAGGCACCGATACGCTCAGCGCCGTCGATGACGATGGCCTTGTCGACGAATGCGTCTTCGAGGTCGGCGATGGCCTCATCGGCGACGAGTTCGGCGATGAGGATGACGAGCGGTATGCGAGGCTGCGCGCCTGCATGGACCGGATCACCGCGCCGGGGGTGACGGGCCGCGAGCTCGGCGCCATCGGGGAGATGACCGCGCAGGCATGGCTCGAAAGCCGCCATATGCGCGTCATCGCGGCGAACTGGCGCACGAGGTACGGCGAATTGGACATCATCGCGCTCACGCCGCACCGCACGATCCTGTTCGTCGAGGTCAAAACGCGGCGGACGAAACGCTTCGGAGCCCCCGAGGAGGCCGTGCATCCGGGCAAACAGGCCAATCTGCGCCGCGCGGCCGTGCAATGGCTCAATGCATGCGGCAAGACGGTGCCGCACATCGGCATCCGCTTCGATGTCATCACTGTGGCCGTCAGCGGCGGCGACGTCGATGTCCGACATATCCCGGAGGCGTTCTGATGGCGATAGGCAACGCCCTTTCCGTGGGGCTCATCGGACTCAAGGCGTTCACGATCCAGCTGCAGGCGTTCATTTCGCCGGGCCTGCCGTATTTCTCGATCATCGGATTGCCCGATGCGTCGTTGAGCGAAGCGCGGGAACGCGTCAAGTCAGGGTGCACCGCGAGTGGGTTCGCATGGCCGCAGACGCGCGTGACGGTCAACATGTCCCCCGCTTCATTGCCCAAACGCGGCTCGTCGCACGATCTGGCGATCGCCGCGGCGGTCCTGAGCGCAAGTGGCGTGATCCCACACGATTGCCTGCTCGACACGGTCGTGCTCGGCGAGGTCAACCTCGATGGCAGCGTGCATGGAGTCAACGGGCTGCTGCCGATCCTGCTGCACGCGCGCGACAGCGGGCTGCACCGCGTCATCGTGCCGCTCGCGAACCGCGACGAGGCCGGACTCGTCGATGGGCTCGACGTGCGCACCGTCGCCCATGTCGGCGAGCTCATGGAGATGTTCGGCGCGCATGCGACCTATGCGATCCGCGACACGCTGCCGGGCATGGCGCATACGGCCGACGACCTCGCGCAACCGACCACGGTCGGGGACATGGCGGAGGTCGTCGACCAGCAGGAGGCGAAACAGGCGCTTGAAGTGGCCGCCGCGGGAGGGCACCATGTGCTCATGGTCGGGCCTCCCGGCACCGGCAAGACGATGCTCGCCTCACGCCTGCCCGGCATCATGGCGCCATTGAACGAACAGGACCAGTTCGAGGTCGCGTCGATCCGTTCGTTGTGCGGCACGCTCGGCGCATACGGCATAACCGACGTGCCGCCATTCGAGGCGCCGCACCACACGGCCACGGTGCCGTCGCTCGTCGGCGGCGGCAGCGGCATCGGCAAACCGGGGGCCGTCACAAGGGCCCACCGCGGCGTCCTGTTCATGGACGAGGCGCCCGAATTCGCGCCCCGGGCGCTGCAGACGCTGCGCGAACCCCTCGAATCAGGCATCGTCGCCGTCTCACGGTCGAGAGGCACAACCGTCTATCCGGCCTCGTTCCAGCTCGTCATGGCGGCGAACCCATGCCCGTGCGGCTACGGGTACGGCACGGGCGAACGGTGCTCGTGCCGCGAGCGCGACCGTATCCGGTACTTTGCGCGGCTTTCCGGCCCGATCCTCGACCGCATCGACATCCAGATCCCGGTCAACCCGATCTCGCATATCGGCGCGGCGTCCGCGGCATGCGGCGAGACGAGCGACATGATCCGCGGCCGTGTCCTTGAGGCGCGCCGGATAGCCCGCGCACGTTTCGCCGGACTCGGATGGGGCTGCAACGCGCAGGCGTCGGGTTCCTGGCTGCGCGAGCATACGCCCGCGGCCGCGCTCGCGGTCGTCAACGAGGCGCTCGGCTCGCAACGGCTGAGTCTACGAGGCGCTGACCGTTCGATGCGCCTCGCATGGACGCTCGCCGACCTCGCAGGGCATGGACGGCCCGACGATGAGGACATGGTGCGCGCGATCGCATTGCGTACGAAGGAGCTGACATGACCGATGAGGCCCATACACTGCTTGGCGTGTGCGATGACATGCTCGCCAGATGCCTGCTCACCCATTGCATCGACGACGCCGACATCATGATGGCCGCGTTGCTCAAGGGCGCCACCGACGCCCATGAGGTGCTCACCGGCCTCGTCCTGTCGATGGACCGCGCGACACATACCGAACGCGACGAGGGCATGCGCATGCTCGAACGCGACCTGGCCCTTGGCATCGCCCGCTGGGGCTGCACGTTGCGGCCACGCTCGCGCGCCCGGTTCTCGCAATCGGTCGAACGTTGGCATGCGAGGCTTGCGGCGCTGCCGACGTGGGACGCGGACATGCTGCGCGCATGGTTCACGAAGGACGGCGCATTGCGTGTCGTCACGCCAACCGATGACGTATGGCCGCATGGGCTTGACGACCTCGATGTACGTTCCGATTACGCGCCGCCGGTGTGCCTGTGGGTACGCGGCGATGCGCGGGCGTTGGCCGCGTGTTCCGAACCGCTTGCGGTCGTCGGGTCACGCGGCATGAACGCCTATGGGCGCGAGGTGACGGCCACGCTCGCCGCCCAGGCATGCCTTGGCGGCCATACCGTTATATCGGGCGGCGCGATGGGCGTCGACGCGGCGGCGCATTGGAGCGCCGTGCATACGCTCGCCTCATTGTCCGCCGATGTGTGCGGCCGCACGGTCGCTGTCTTCGCGGGAGGGCTCGACCGTATGGGACCGTCATGCAATGGGAGGCTCTTCGAGGCGATCGAAACCAACCATGGCGCGCTCATCAGCGAACTGTGCCCGGACACAGCGCCGCTCGCCCACCGGTTCCTGCTGCGTAACCGGCTCATCGCCGCGATGGCCGGCTCGGTCGTCGTCACACAGGCGCGGCTGCGTTCAGGCGCGCTCAACACAGCGCGTTGGGCGAACGAACTCAACCGCCGGCTCTATGCGGTGCCGGGCGATGTCACGTCGCCATCGAACGCCGGTTGCAATGAACTGATCCGCAACCAGCAGGCGATGCTGTTGCCCGACGCGCATGACGTGGGCGAATGCTGCCATGCACGGCATGCGCCCGGGGGCGCCGTACCGCCGTCCGAAGCGCCCGACGGCCAAGGGGCCGATGGCACGGCGTCCGAATGACCATGTGGCCGGCGCGCGGCGGTTGCGACAACGCCTTGTGACACAATACCGGATATGACCCCGAAGCACATCGAAGAACAATACGACGCCGTGATCGTGGGCGCCGGGGCGGCAGGGCTGTCCGCCGCGCTGGGATTCTACCGGAGCGAAGCCATGCGCGACATGCGCGCATCAGGCGTCGAGCCGAAGGTCCTCGTCATCTCGAAGCTCCAACCGCTGCGTTCGCACACCGGCTCGGCCGAAGGTGGCATCGCCGCAAGCCTTGGCGACATGGAGCCGGACGACTGGCGCTGGCATTACTACGACACAGTCAAGGGCGGCGACTGGCTCGTCGACCAGGACGCGGCGAAACTGCTCGCCGAAGACGCGCCGAAGACCGTCATCGGCCTCGAACGCGACGGCGTCGCGTTCTCGCGCACCGCGGACGGACTCATCGCGCAGCGCCGCTTCGGCGGTCATACAAGCGAGTACGGCGACAAGCCCGTCAAACGGGCCGCCTATTCGGCCGACCGCATCGGCCACCAGATCCTGCATACGCTGTGGCAGCAGTGCGTGCACGAAGGCGTCGAGTTCGCCGAGGAATGGTATGTGACCGACCTCGTCCTCGACGGGACGCTCGGACGCTGCGCCGGCGTCATCGCGTTCGACACGCACAGCGGCGCCACGCATGCGGTCGCGGCGCGCAACACAGTCATCGCGACGGGCGGTGCCGGACGCCTGTTCCATACGACATCCAATTCATACGACCTGACGGGCGACGGCATGGCGCTCGCACTCGACGCCGGCCTGCAGCTCGAGGACATCGAATTCGTCCAGTTCCATCCCACAGGCCTCGCCCACACCGGCATCCTGCTGTCCGAGGCGTCGCGCGCCGAAGGGGGCGTGCTGCGCAACGCCGACGGTGAGGCGTTCATGGCCGCCTATGCGCCGGGACATGCGGACCTCGCCGCACGCGATGTCGTCAGCCGTGCGATCCGCAGTGAGACCGACGCGGGGCGCGGCATCGCCGATCCGCGCGACCCGCAGGGTCCCAAGGACTGCGTCTGGCTCGACATGACCGCGATCGCCCCCGTCAGGATGCGTGAGGCGCTCCCCCAGGTCGTCGAGACGATCGAACGGTACGCGGGCCTCGACCCGTCGAAGGACATGGTGCCTGTCAAACCGACCGCCCACTACACGATGGGCGGCATCCCGACGACGACCGATGGTGAGGTCTATGTCTGGGATGGCGAGCGTCGCAAAACCGTCGAAGGATTGTATGCGGCCGGTGAATGCGCGTGTGTGAGCGTGCACGGCGCGAACCGTCTCGGCGGCAATTCGCTCCTCGACGCGTGCCTCTTCGGCACACGTGCCGGACAGGCCGTCGCATCCCGCGTCGCCGCGGACCCGGTCGACGCCGGCACGCCGTCCGACCCGGTGCTCGACGAAGCGCTCGATGCCGCGAAGACGGCGCGCGACGGCGACATCGACACGCTCATCGAACAAGCCACGGATATCCAACGCGGCGATGGCGACGCGACGGACGACGACAACGCGTACCGTGTCATCACTGACCTGTCCGAGGCGATGGAGCGTGGGATCGCAGTGCTGTGCGACGCAGGCTCGATCGAACGCGCGCAGGTCGTCATCAGCGGACCGATCGCCGAGCGTGCGCGTCACCTTCGCCTGCACAGCGACGCGCGCACGTTCAACCAGGAGATCACAGCGGTCTGGGAGGCGCGTCATCTGGTTCGTCTCGCCGAGGCCGTGCTCGCCGCGACCGACGCGCGTCACGAATCGCGCGGATCGCTCATGCGCACCGATTTCCCCGACCGTGACGATGAGGCATGGCTCATGCACTCGATGACGGCCGCAGGAGCGCCCGTCCTGCATGAGCCGGTGCACATCGTCGACATCGAACCCGGTGCCCGCGCATACTGAACATCGCATGACGGCTATAGTGGAACAGGCATGAAAGGCAATCCATGGCTCAACTAGCGACATCCGGGACGACGGTCACGCTGCGCGTGCACCGCTTCTCCCCCAAACCCGCGCGCGAACGCGACCGTGCGCGCGGTGGCAGCCCGTTCGCGCGCAAGTCGTCGCCGTTCGGCGACGCCGCGTCACGCCCGGTCCGCAGACCGCGCGGCAGGCAATGGACGCAGGACTACACGCTCGACGTGCGCGGTGACGAGACGATCCTCGACTGTCTGCTGACGGTCAAACGCACAATCGATCCGACACTCATGTTCCGCTATTCGTGCGGACACGGCATGTGCGGATCCGACGCCGCCGCCGTCAACGGCACCCCGACACTGCTGTGCAAGGCGAAGATCACCGACTGGGCCCAGCAGCCGCCATCCGTCGACGATGAAGGGTTCCGACGCACCGGCGACGGCGATGCCCCGCGTATGCAGACCGGCGAGGACGGGACGCAGCCGGGCGGCCTCGGGATCATCGAGCTCGCCCCATTGCCGGGGTTCCCCGTCGAACGCGACCTCATCGCCGACATCGACACGATGCTCGAACAGATCAAACGACTCAAGCCCTACCTCATCGCCGACGGCACCCTCGCGACGACCGAAGACGGCGGCGTGGACGTGCTCCCCTTCCTGCAGACACCCGAGCAGCTCGCGAAATACGAGGTCCTGACGACATGCATCACATGCGGCGCGTGCGAAGGCGCGTGCCCCGTGTATGCGGGCGGCGAGGCGTTCGTCGGACCGGCGGCGCTCATCAACCAAGCAAGGTTCGTCAACGATTCGCGCGATGAGGCCACCTATGAGCGCCTTGAGGCGATCGATACGGCGGACGGCATCCAAGCATGCCAATCGGTGCGCGCATGCTCCCGCGAATGCCCCGTCGGCATCGACGTCGGCGAGGAGATATGGCAGCTCATCGCACAGGTCAAGGAACGTGAGGCGTAGGCAACGGACATGATGGACAAACGCACATACGACAACCATGCAAAGGCGTGGGTCTGCATCGAGGACCATGAGGCGGCGCGCGAACCGCAACGCGTCCGCGACGCACGCGACATCGCACGCCGCGCCGACCTGACGCCATGCGCCGCGTCGGAGGGGTTCCTGCTGCGCGCATTCGCACATATGACGAAAGCGACGTCGGTCATCATCGTCGGCACCGGCGCACTCGTCGAGACCGCACAACTCATCGACGGCCTCGCCGGGACCGGCAAACTCACCGCCGTCGACCCGTCCGCGGTCGGCAGCGCGGCGATCCGCGCGTTCTTCTCGGACATCGACGACACGACGCGCACGACGCTGCGCGCCGTGAACGCATCCCCCGCCGTGTTCCTCGAACGGCTCAACGGCAACGACTACGACCTCATCGTCGTATGCGGCGACGCGTCGAACTACATGCCGGTCCTCGCCCAGGCGCCACGGCTGCTCAGGAAAGGCGGCGCCGTCGTGTTCACCGACGCGCTCGCGATGCATGCGCCGCATGCGAAAGGCGGCCTGACGAATCCGGCCGACCGCGGCGAGAAGGCCGTGCTCATGCGTACGCTGCTCGAACAGGTCGAGGATGACGAACGGTTCATGAGCGCGATGACGCCGGCCGGCGACGGCCTGCTCATCGCGACGCTGCTGTAAGTGTCGTGAGGCGGCATCAGCCGATCTGCGACGTCGCGACGGCGACCGCCTCCTTGACGTCATCGGTCATCGTCACAAGCGACGGGTCGAGCCCGGATATGAGGCCACGGTCCTTGACGGTGCCGTTGATCCAATCGAAGAGCCCCTGCCAATACGATGTGTCATACAGCGCGATCGGGATGCGCGCGACCTTGTGCGTCTGCACGAGCGTGAGCGCCTCGAAGGTCTCGTCGAGCGTGCCGAAACCTCCCGGGCAGACGATGACGCCCTGCGAGTATTTCATGAACATCGTCTTGCGCACGAAGAAATACCGGAACGTCATGCCAAGGTTGACCCATTCGTTGATGCCCTGCTCGTGGGGCAGCTCGATCCCGAGCCCTACCGATTTGCCGCCGGCGATCGCGGCGCCCTTGTTCGCCGCTTCCATGATGCCGGGGCCGCCGCCCGTGATGACGGCGATGTCACGCTGAGCGATGAGCGATCCCATCCGGAACGCCGCCTTATACGTGGGGTCGTCCGGCTGGATGCGCGCCGATCCGAAGATGCTCACGGCGGGTCCCAGATCGGCGAGGGAACCGAACCCGTCAACGAACTCGGCCTGGATGCGCAGGACGCGCCATGGGTCGCGGTGCAGCCAATCGACCGACGCGTCCGGTTTGAGGAGCCGTTCGGTTGTGCTCTCATCAGGGATCATCTGGCCGCGCAGCAGGACCGCACCTTGGCGGTAGGTCGCTCCGAGTGGCGATCCGGCATCCTCCTGACCATTCCAGGTCACGTCATCGCCGAGGCCGTTCGCCTCCTCGTGTCCGTGTCCGTCGTGCTGATGTTCCGGTGTCCGCTGCGACGCCATCGGTGGGCTCCTTTCGTTTGCCGCCTCCTATGCTCTGGCTGAGCACAACAGTACCATCGGCGAGCGTGGTCTCGACACGGCCCGCGTCCTGTTGCGCATCCCGTCCGGCGGTTCCCGCGTCCGCGGCGGCACGTTCGAAGCGTTTCGACTGCCGGCTCAGCAGCACACCGGATACCGCGGCCGCGATGAGCGAGGCGAGCAGGACGCCGAAGCGGCCTTCGGCGGACAGTTCCGCGTTCCTATAGGCGAGCGACGCGATGAGGAACGAGACGGTGAAGCCGATGCCGCATGCGACGGCTGCCGGGAACATATCCCGTACACGCAGCCCCTTCGGCATCCTGAGCGAACCGAGATGCGTCGAGCACCAGGCGACGGCCATGATGCCGAGCGGTTTGCCGATGACAAGCGCGACGATGATGCCGATGACGACCGGCGAGACAAGCAGCATCGGCGTGATCGCGTCGAAATGCACGCCCGTCGCGAAGAACGCGAAAATCGGCAACGCGAGAAGCGCCGAGAACGGCTGGAGCTTGTCGGCGTACCGTTCGGCGCGCGCGTCACGCTCCCCATACATCGCACGCGCCGGTGTGAGCAGGCCGACGAGGACGCCCGCGAGCGTCGGATGCACGCCCGCCTCGTACATCATGACCCATGACAGCACTCCGATGACCGCGACGCCGAACCAACGCACCTTCCTCATGCGCACGAGGAAATACCATGCAAGCGCGCACACCGCGATCCCGACGAACCAGTACCACGCGTTGAGCGAGGAGAAGAACACGGCGATGAGGATGATCGCGAGCAGATCGTCGACGGTCGCGAGCGTCATCAGGAACGCACGGATCGAACCGGGCAGCGCCTTCGCGAACAGCGCGAGCACAGCGAGTGAGAACGCGATGTCGGTCGCCGTCGGAATCGCCCAGCCATGCGACGCCTCGGAGAACGGGAACGATGCACCGTTCGCGATGAGCAGACTCCCCGGGTCGCCCGCGCCATAGCGGGAGAACAACGCGATGACGGCGATGAACAGGACCGGCGGGACGATCATGCCGCCGACCGCGCACAGCATCGGCACGGCCGCCGCGCGGATGTTGGACAATGAACCGGTCGTGAGCTCCTGCTTGAGTTCAAGGCCGACGACAAGGAAGAATATTGTGAGCAGGCCGTCCTGCGCCCAGTGCCCGATGCCCATCGAGATGTTCGTGCCGGGGATGCCGAGCTCGGCATGCGACAGATGCTCGAACCATGCGGCCGTCGCGGGCACGTTCGCGAGCACGAGTCCCATGAGCGCGAATCCAAGCATGATGAGGCCGGATATGCGGTCCGATGCCGCAACCCTTCTGATCGCCGCCCACGGCCCCGTCGAATGCTCACCCATCATGCCTCCCATCGATGCGGCCATGGCCGCGGTGTGCATGGGCACCCAGCCGGACGGGTGTGCCCATGCATGTTGCACAAACGTTTCCATTATGCCGCAACGGGTGCATGTCGCATCCCGCGGCGGTGCTTGTTCACAGGTTCCTGACGTTCCGCGCCGGCGCGCACCCGTCATTCACTCGCCGAGTGTCGCGACCGCCGCGTCGATGCGTGCGAGCACCTCTTCGAGCAGTGGCGTCGGGCATGCGAGGTTGATGCGTTCGAATCCGGCGCCCTCGGGTCCGAAGAGCGCGCCTTCATCGCAATAGACGCGGGCGCGCTCGCGCATGAACGCGCATAGGGCGTCGGCATCGGGCAATCCGATCCCCCGCATGTCGACCCATGCGAGATAGGTGCCCTCGGGTTCGACGACGGTCATCCATGGATGCGTCAGGGCGAAACGGTCGAGCACGGCGCGGTTGCGTTCGAGCACATCGAGGAGCGCATCGAACCACGCTTCGGCATCGTTGTATGCGGCGATGCACGCGACGAGTCCGAAATGGCTCACGGTGAGGCCGCCGATGTTCGCGGCGGCGGTATCGTAGCGTTCGCGCATGCGCGCGTCGCGGATGAACGCGTTCGAACACAGCAGACCGGCGAGGTTGAACGTCTTCGTCGGTGCCGTGAACTCGATCGCATGGCTCGCATACGGCTCGCCAAGCATCCCGAACATCGTCATCGGATGTCCGGGACGTGTGAAGTCGGCATGGATCTCGTCGACGAGCAGCAGCACGTCATGCCGGATGCACAGGTCGCCGATGCGCCGCAGTTCGTCGGCCGTCCATACGCGTCCGACGGGGTTGTGCGGGTTGCACAGCAGCATAGCCGTGCAACGCGGATCCGCGAGCCTGTTCGCGAGGTCGTCGAAATCGATGGTGTACGTGTGCGCCGCATCGTCGTAGACGAGTGCGTTGTTCGAAATCGTCAGTCCGTTGTTGCGCGCCGCGTCGGTGAACGGATAGTAGACGGGCCGTTGGATGACGATCGTGTCCCCCGGATGCGTGAACGCGCGCAACGCCGTATTGATTGCGGGCATGACGCCATCGGACAGGCGGATCCACTGTCGGTCGATGTCAAGGCCGTGCCGTCGGCGCATCCAACCGATGACGGCGTCGTAGTAGTCGTCGGTCGCATAGTCGTATCCGAATACGTCATTGCGCGCCGCGTCGACGATCGCGTCGACGATCTGCGGTGCCGGAACGAATTCCATATCGGCGACCGACATCGCGATGACGTCGTCGTGTCCCTCGCCGAGCTCGTCCTCGATGAGTCTCCATTTGATCGATGTCGTGTGCCGTCGTTCGGGGCGTGTCTCGAAATCGAACATGGGTCGTACTCCTCCATCGTCTCTGGAAAAAAGGATGCCGCCGTACGCACCGGTGGGTGTGGTGGTGGTACGCGCGGCGCCGTGGTACGCCCAGCCTAACGCGGCTGTGTTACGGCTGCGGACGGAATCGTGGAAATTGGAGAAGCCCTTGGTCGCATGCGCGGCCAAGGGCTTGCTGTGCGCGAGACAGGATTCGAACCTGCGACCTGCTGATCCGTAGTCAGCTGCTCTAATCCGCTGGGCTACTCGCGCAGCACCGTTGCATCCGAAGTGACCGACGTTTGCACGTCTCCACTGCAACGGCCAAGTGCGCGAGACAGGATTCGAACCTGCGACCTGCTGATCCGTAGTCAGCTGCTCTAATCCGCTGGGCTACTCGCGCATATTGCTTGTTTTCGGCAACTCGAATAAGATACATCGCTTTCACCGTTTCTACAAATCATCGGCGTGTCGCATATGATGTCTCGTATTCGGGCACTTCCGTCATGCGTTATGCGCCGTGCCGTTCGATCCGCAACGACGGACGCCGTTCGGCGCCGATGATGCGCGGGGGGCGCAGGCCATCGACGGCGTCGGCGTCGACGATGACCTCGCTCACGCCGTCATCGCCCGGCACCTCGTACATCGTGTCCTCGAGCGTACGTTCGATGATCGAGCGCAATCCACGCGCGCCTGTGCCACGTGTGAGCGATATGTCCGCGATGCGCGCGATCGCGTCGTCGGTGAACGTGAGCGTCACGCCGTCGACGGCGAAGAGCCTGCTGTATTGCTTCGTGAGCGCGTTCGCCGGTTTCGTCAGAATGTCCTTGAGGTCGTCGGCGTCGAGTTCGTCGAGCACGGTGACGACGGGCAGACGACCGATGAACTCGGGCAGCAGCCCGAAATCCTCAAGGTCGTCGGCGCACACGCGCGAGAGCAGTTCGGCGCGCTCGTCCCCCGTGTCACGCCATGGCGCACCGAAGCCGCTCGTGTGGCGTCCGAGGCGCGCCGCGACGATGTCGTCGAGGCCGACGAACGCGCCGCCGCATATGAACAGGATGTCGCGCGTGTCGATCTGCACCGTCTGCGCCTCACGGTGCTTGCGCGTGCCGTCGACGGGCACATTCGCGACCGTCCCCTCGATGATCTTGAGGAGCGCCTGCTGCACGCCCTCACCGGAGACATCACGCGTCATCGACGTGTTCTCGCCGCTTTTGCGCGCGATCTTGTCGATCTCGTCGATGTAGATGATGCCATGGCGCGCACGTTCGACATCGCCGTCGGCCGCCTGGATGAGGCGTTGGAGCACCGTCTCGACGTCGTCGCCGACATAGCCGGCCTCGGTGAGCGTCGTCGCGTCGACGATGACAAACGGGACCTGCATCGCCTTCGCGAGCGTCTGCGCGAGGTAGGTCTTGCCGACACCCGTCGGGCCAAGCATGAGGATGTTCGATTTCGCGACGTCCACGTCGTCATCGGGGTCGATGATGCGCCGCGCGCCCTCGCTCAACTGCATGTCGCCGTCCGGCGTGCGCCGCGCGCGTCTCGCCTTCTCGATCTGGATGCGTTTGAAATGGTTGTAGACGGCGACGCTCAACGTGCGTTTCGCCGACGTCTGCCCGATGACGTATTCGTCGAGCACGGCGTTGATCTGCGCCGGCTTCGGCAGTTTCATGACTTCGAGCTTCGCGTCCTTCGCCTGTTCGTCGGCGATGATCTCGACGCACAGCGCGACGCATTCGTCGCATATCGCGACACCCGCGCCCGCGACGAGCCGGTTCACCTCGAGCTCGCTTTTGCCGCAGAACGCACACCGTTGTGTGCCGTCGTTATAGCTGATGACCCGTCCCATGTCCACCACCGTCCGCTGATCCGTGCGCCGTCACGGCGCTCCCGCGCCGCCGTGACCATCATAGCGGCGCCAAACGATTGCCCGCGCCGCACAATGGCGGTGGCGCGCCCCATCCGGTGATTCGGAAGGGGCGCGCCACCGCCTTATGGGTCATATCAGGCGCCGTGGGATTCCCATCGCCACGGCCGCCCATCATGTCAGACCGCGTCCGGGCGCTTCGCGCCACGCGGTTCGAGCACTTCGTCGACGATGCCGTATTCCTTGGCCTCGGCGGCCGTGAGGAACGTGTCGACCTCGATGTCCTTGCGGATGCGTTCGATCGGCTGCCCGGTGTGCTTCGCGAGCGTGTCCTCGAGCCACTGGCGCATGCGCAGCATCTCCTTGGCCTGGATCTCGATCTCGGTCGCCTTGCCGAAGCCCTGGTCGATCGCCGGCTGGTGGATGAGCACACGCGCGTTCGGCAGGATGAGGCGTTTGCCCTTCGTGCCCGCCGCAAGCAGGATCGCCGCCGCGGACGCAGCCTGGCCAAGACATACGGTCTGCACGTCCGGCTGGATGTAGTTCATCGTGTCGTAGATCGCCGTCATCGCCGTCATCGAGCCGCCAGGTGAATTGATGTACATCATGACGTCGCGGTTCGGGTCCATGCTTTCGAGCACGAGCAGCTGCGCCATGATGTCGTCGGCCGTCGTGTCGTCCACCTGGACGCCCATGAAGATGATGCGGTCGTCGAAGAGCCTCGTGTATGGATTCTGCCGCTTGTAACCATACGGCGTCTTCTCCTCGAACTCGGGCACGATGTAGCGTGCGCTCGGGGCGACGAAGCCGGCCACGCCACGCGGCCCGGCGAGTCGTTCGGCGCGTGCGACGAATTTCGCTTCCTCGGATGCCATGCTCACTCCTTGTCCGTGTTCATCGTGTCGTGCGTCGAGACGAGCTTGTCGACGAAGCCGTATTCGAGCGCCTCCTGCGCGGTGAACCAGTGGTCGTATTCGTTGTCGCGGTAGATCTCCTCGACGGTGTGTCCCGTCTGTTCCGCCGTGAGTTCCGCGAGCGTCTTCTTCATGTTCATGATGAGCTCGGCGCTTATGCGCACGTCGGTCGTCGTGCCGCCGATGCCACCCGACGGTTGGTGCATGAGCACACGCGCGTGCGACGTGAGGAACCGCTTGCCCTTCGTGCCGGAGCTCAGCAGGAACTGTCCCATCGACGCGCACATGCCGATGCCGACCGTCGCGACGTCCGGTTCGATGAGCTGCATCGTGTCGTAGATCGCCATGCCGGCCGTGATCGAACCGCCCGGGGAATTGATGTAGAGCCAGATGTCGCTCTTCGGATCCTCGGCGGCGAGCATGAGCATCTGCGCGCAGATGCGGTTCGCCATATCGTCCTTGACCTCTTCGCCCATCCAGATGATGCGGTCCTTGAGCAGCCGGTTGAAGATCGGATCGGCGGGGCCCGCCGGCATCGCGCCGTCGTCCATCGTCGGCGTAAGTAGGGTACTCACGTTGTCTCCTTCATTGGTGTGTCCTTGAACAGTCACAGTACTTCGTTCAAACGACGGCGGACCGTTTCTATTCCCGTTCTATTCCCGTGCGGCCGCACGCCTGCGCGCACGCACGCGTGCGACGAGCAGTCCTGTACCGACCGATACCGCGCACGCGCACGCGGCCGGGACGTACAGGTTGCTTGGCGCTTCCGTGAGTTCCATGACGAGTGTCATCGCCATGAGCGGTGCGTTCTGTGACGCGGCAAGCAATGCACATGCGCCGAGGAGCGCGTAGACGCCGATCGAGTTCGTGCCGAACATGAGCAGCCAGACGATGCCGAGCATGCAGCCAAGCGACGAGCCGAGCGCGATGCCTGGCGTGAGCACGCCGCCTGAAGCGCCCGCGCGGATCGTCATCAACGTGACGACGGCCTTCGCGAGGAACGAGATGAGCAGGAGCGGGATGTAGACGAGCTCCGCGCGCCCGGAGAACCCCATCTGCGCCGTCGCACGGCCGTTGCCCATGACCTGTGGGACCCATACCGCGACGAGCGCCGTGACGGCGCCCGCGGCGGGAAGCTGCCACAGGATCGCGGCGCCTTGCGCCTTGCGCCGTTCCGCCCATTGCGCCCCGGCTCGGAACAGTGCGCCGCACAGACCGGCAAGCACGCCGACGACGAGCGCGAACGCGAACAGGTCCGGTGTGAAATGGGCGTCGACATGGCCGATGACATAGAACGTATGCGTCCCCTTGACGAGTGTCGCGACCCATGCGGCGAGGCTTGAGCACAGCAACGAGAGCGCGACGGTTGCGGCCGTCACATCCTTGAGCAGGATCTCGATCGCGAAGAACGCGCCCGCGAGCGGCGCGTTGTAGACACCGGCGAGGCCTGCGCCGGCGCTTATCGCGATGACGTTCATCAGGTCGCGCGCGTGCAGCCCGGTCCACCGGCATACGCGCTGCGCAAGCATCGAGCCGAGCTCGCGCGGTGCGACCTCACGGCCGACCGACAACCCGCAGCCGACGATGACGATCTGCAGCAGCACGTGGCATACCGTCTGCCACACCGGCATGAGCGCGCCCGACACGGCCTGACGGACGGATGGCACGCGCGTCGTACGTGTGCGCAACAGCCACCAAAGCACGGCGGCGATGGTGGCGCCGCCGATGAGCGAGGCCGCGCGTCGCAACGGATGGGTCAGGAACGGACCGGGCAGTTCGGGCGATTCGACGAAGCCGAGCGCGGCGTGTTCAATCGCATACAGCAGCAGCGTGAGCAGGCCAGCGCATACGCCGGTCAAGGCGCCGAGCACAACGACGGATACGACGATTGCGACGGCACGCGACACGATGGGCCTGCGCCCGGGATCGGCGTCGTCGGCGCGCAAGTCGGCCGCCATGGCCTCATCGTTGTCGAAATGCCCTGCGGTGACGTTCATGTCCATGTCCTCCATGATGCCTGTCCTCCCGAGATCGACGTTACGCCACAAGCCGATGCCCCGCATCCGCGCTGTACGCGGATGCGGGGCATCAGGATGGTCATACGATGGCGCGCCGCGCCATGACACAGGTGGAATCAGGCTTCGGCCTCGTCACCCGTGTTGAGCGAATCGGCGACGGCTGCCGCCGCTGCGGCCGCGGCGACGGATTCGTCCTCGTCGACCTCGGCGGCCGCGTCATCGGAGCCGAGGAACGCGGACAGGTCGAGCGGTTCGCCGTCGACGGTGAACGTCACGGCGCGCATGCCGGCGAGCAGGCCCTTCGAACGGGCGACTTCCTCGACGGCCGAACCGATCTGGCCGTTGCGCATGATGGCCTGGATGAACTGGTTCGGATCCATGCCGTACTGCTGGGCGATCGAGGCGAGGAAGTTGAAGACGTCGGACTGCGAGACCTCGACGTCGAGCTTCTCGGCGAGCGCGTCAAGGACCATCTGGTCCTTGAGCAGCTTGTCGACCTCTTCCTCGGCCTGCTTCTTCTGCTCGTCGGTCGCCTTGTCCTTGTCGGTGCCCATGCTCTGCAGCTGCTGCTCGATCATGTGCGCCTTGACGCCCTTCGGCGCCGGGATGTCGAGTCCGGCCTCGATCGTCTCGATGAACGCGTCGCGCGCCTTCGTCGCCTGACGGCCTTCGGCGTCCGCTTCGACGTTCTTGCGGATCTCGTCCTTGAGCTCGTCGAGCGTGTCGAATTCGGAGGCCTCCTGCGCGAAGTCGTCATCGAGCTCGGGGAGTTCCTCGGCCTTGACGGAGTTGACCTTGACCTTGACGATCGCGGTCTCGCCTTCGTGCTCGCCGCCTTCAAGCTTCGACTCGAAGGTCGTCTCCTCGCCCGCCGAAAGGCCTTCGAGGGCTTCGTCGAGGCCGTCGAGCATCGTGCCCGAACCGATCTCGTAGCTCACGCCCTCCTGCGAGTCGACGGTCTCACCGTCGATCTGCGCGGTCAGGTCGATGTTCGCGTAGTCGCCCTTCTGTGCCGGGCGGTCGACGCCGACGAGCGTCGCGAAGCGCTGGCGCAGCATCTCGAGGCGTTCGTTGACGTCGTCATCGGAGACCTCGTCCTTCTCGACGGCGATCGTCATGCCGCCGAGCTCGGGCAGCTCGAAGTCGGGGCGGCGCTCGACGGTCGCCGTGAACTTGAGCTTCGTATCGTCATCGGCGTTCTCCGGCAGTTCGACGACTTCGATGTCCGGCTGGGCCATCGGACGGATGTCCTTCTCCTGAAGGGCCTTGGAGTAGAGGTCCGGGAGCGCCTTGTTCACGGCTTCGCCGGCGACGGCGCCGAAGCCGACGCGCTTGTCGACGAGCTTGCCGGGGACATGGCCCTTGCGGAAGCCCGGGACGGTGATCTGCTCGGCGATTTCCTTGCGAGCCTCGTCGAGGTACGGATCGAACTCATCCTGATCGACGGTGATGGTGAGCTTGGCCTTGGTAGGCTCAAGATTCCTGACGCTGATTTTCACGCTTAGCTCCTGAAATGGTTGTACATATGGTCCGCCCGAAGGCAACTTTTACATGATAACGCGAGTCAGCGACGCGTTCAACAGGTCGATCTGCCACCGTCTCGCGCCCTCGTCGCGCAGGAAACGCGCCACGTCGCGCGACCGAGGATCGTCGGTCCAGCACAGGTTGCGCAGGATCTGCGGTTTGACGACCATATCAGGCGGGATGCGCACGTCCTCGGCGATCTGGTTGACGGCGGCCCTGCACGCCTGAAGGCGACGGAAGCGCTCGGGATGGTGCTGTTTCCACAGTTTCATCGATTTCGGGGCGTTCGCGCGTTCCTCGACTGTCGGTCCCTGCGGCGGCGCCGGCAGCGCCGATTCCGGCATCTCGAGCGCCTGCTGGATCGTCTCCTTCCATACGCGCGGTTTGACACGCCGTTGGATCGGCGCATACCGTTCGAACATCTTGTCCTGTTCGTTGCCGAGCTGGATGCGTACACGTTCGTTGAGCGAACGGATCGAGCGGAATTGCGCCGCGTTGTGCGGTTTCCTCTGCGCCGCCTCGATGATCGCCGCATCCGGGAGCAGCAACGTCGGCGCGATGTCGTACTGCCGCGCGAGCTCGTCGCGCCGCTCCCACAGCGCTTTCGCGATGCCGAGCGCGCGGGGTTCGTTGCGCAGGTCGGTGATGTGCGAGATGCGCATCCACGGCACCGGATGCGGCCGCCGTGGGCGCAGGTTCTCGCGCAGCGTGTGGGCGAACTCCTCTTCGGCCCATGCGAGCTTGCCTTGCCGTATGAGGTCGCGTGTCATGACGTCGTCGAGGTCGATGAGCAGTTCGACGTCAAGCGCCGCATAGCAGCGCAGGTCGCGGGAAAGCGGACGGTACGACCAGTCGGCGGCCGAATGCTCCTTCGCAAGTGTGATGCCTAGGTAATGCTCGGTCACATGGGCGAGTCCATAGCGGTGCAGCCCGAGCATGCGCGCCGCTATCTCGGTGTCGAACAGGCGCATCGGCCGCAAACCGAGGTCGGCGAAGCCGGGAAGGTCCTGTTTCGCGTCATGCAGGATCCATGTGGCGTCGGCGACCGCTTCGTTGAACATATCCCAATCCACGTCGAGCGCATTGAGCGCGACCGGGTCGAGCAGGCCGATGCCCGCCCCTTCGCGTTTGAACTGGATGAGCCGGTCGCCGTGGCCGTAGCGGTACCCCGAGGCGCGCTCGGCGTCGGCGGCGAGCGGCCCGACGGCGGCGGCGAGGCGTTCGCAGTACCGCATATAGCCGGCGACGGTGTCGATGACGTCCGGCACACCTTCCCGCGGTTGTGTCTGCAGGACCGGATCAGCGTCCACGTGCGCGCTCCTTCGTTTCATGCGATGTCACATAACGCATGATGCAGCGGAATGCGGACAGCCTTCGTCCGCTTGCGCCTGCCCGGCGGTGCTCAGTACACGCGGAACCCATACGATTCGAACTGCTCGCGCACACGGTCCTTGCACGCCTTCGAAGGCCCTTTCTGGTCCTCGAGCGGATACGGGATGCGCAGCTCATGCCATTTGGGGCGTCCGAGCTGGTGGAACGGCAGCACGTCGATGTGCTCGACGGCGTCGCCGAAGGACTGGCATATCCTCGCGACCTTGTCGACGTTCTCCTCGTCGTCGGTCAGGCCGGGCACGAGCACGAACCGCACCCAGATCTTCTTGCCGTGCGCGGCGAGGCGCCTGCCGAAGTCGATCGTCGGCTGCAGGATGCCACCCGTGACGCGTTCGTATGTGTCCGGGTCTCCCGATTTGACGTCGAGGAGGCACAGGTCGATGTCCTCGATCATCTCGTCGGTGTAGTTGCGGTTGAGGAAGCCGGACGTGTCGAGGCACGTGTGCACCCCCATGCGCTTCGCTTCACGGAACACGCGCGAGACGAACGCCGGTTGCATCATCGATTCGCCTCCGGAGAACGTGATGCCGCCGCCCGTCGCCTTGAACAGGTCGGCGTAGCGTTCGACCTTCTTGACCATCGCATCGAGGTAGACGGGCTTGCCGTCGCGCATCTTCCATGTGTCGGGGTTCTGGCAGTACTGGCAGCGCAACGGGCAGCCGCTCATGAACACGGTCATGCGTGTGCCCGGCCCATCGACCGACGTGTTGATGTCCCATGAGTGCACAAAGCCGATGTCGCCCGTCTTCAGGGCGCGGATGCGGTCACGCCTGTCGAGCCCGACAGGAGACTCGAATCCCGAAAGCCCTCCCATGAGCGTCTGGCTCGTGTATTCCTTCGATTCCTTGAGCATGTGCCTCGTCGTTGAGCGGAATGCCGTTTGTTCGTCCATCGGACTCTCCAATCATGTCCTTGCCACACGAAGATGACGAAAGGGCGGGGACAAGCCCCGCCCTTTCCAGCATAGTCCCTGATGTTCAGGGCCTAGCGGCGTGACCGCCGGTCACGCTCAGTCCTCCACGGCCCCCTGATGGAAGGTGCGGGAGATGACGTCGAGCTGCTGTTCCTTCGTCAGCTTGACGAAGTTGACGGCGTAGCCGGAGACACGCACGGTCAGGTGCGGGTACTTCTCCGGATGCTCGACGGCGTCCTCGAGCTGTTCCTTGCGCAGCACGTTGATGTTCGCATGGTACAGGCCGTGGCCGTTGCCGGCGTCAAGGATGCCGACGAGGTTGTTGATGCGCTCGTCCTCGTCACGTCCGAGGCCGTCGGGCGTAATCGTGTTCGTCAGCGAGATGCCGTCGAGCGCGTCGTTGTAGTCGATCTTGCCGACCGAGAACATCGACGGCAGCATGCCGTGCGAATCCATGCCGTTCTCCGGGTTTGCACCCGGCGCGTACGGCGTGCCCTTGACGTGGCCGGACGGGAACGAACCGGTGTTCTTGCCGTATTCGACGTTCGACGTGATCGTCAGGATCGACTGCGTCGGGACGGCGCCACGGTAGACCGGCAGGCGCTTGACCTGGCCCATGACCGTCGAGACGACCCACTTCGCGATGTCGTCGGCGCGGTCGTCGTCGTTGCCGTAGAGCGGGAATTCGCCTTCCGTGCGGTAGCCGACGATGAGGTCGTCGTCCGCGCCTTCGACGTACTCGAACTCATGGCCCGGCATGTCCTTCGCGTCCTTGTTGTAGATCGGGTAGACCTTCGCGTACTTGCATGCGGACAGCGAGTCGGCCGCGATCGACAGGCCGGACATGCCGCAGCCGAGCGTACGGTAGACCTCACGGTCGTGCAGCGCCATCTCGATCGACTCATACGCGTACTTATCGTGCATGTAGTGGATGATGTTGAGCGCCTCGACGTAGGTCTCGGAAAGCCATTCGAGGGCCTTCTCGTAGTTCGCCTTGACCTTCTCGTAGTCGAGGGAGCCATCGGCTTCGGGCGTGATCGGCTCGATGATGCCCTTGTCGATGACCTGCATACCGGTCATCTCGTCGCGGCCGCCGTTGATCGCGTACAGCAGCGCCTTCGCGGAGTTGACACGTGCGGCGAAGAACTGCATCTGCTTGCCGACGCGCATCGGGGACACGCAGCAAGCGATCGCAGCGTCGTCGCCCCAGTGCGAACGGATCTCCTTGTCGGACTCGTACTGAATCGCCGACGTGTCGATCGAGATCTTCGCGCAGAAGTCCTTGTAGCCTTCCGGCAGCTTCGGATCCCAGAAGATCGTGATGTTCGGTTCCGGTCCCGGTCCAAGATGCTCAAGCGTGAGCGTATTGAGCAGACGGAACGAGGTCTTCGTGACCATCGTGCGGCCATCGTCGCCAAAGCCGCCGTCCGACCACGTCGCCCAGTACGGGTCGCCGGAGAAGATCGCGTCGTAGTCCTTCGTACGCAGGAAGCGCACGATGCGCAGCTTCATGACGAGGTTGTCGATGATCTCCTGCGCGTCCTGCTCGGTGATCGTGCCGTTCTTGAGGTCACGCTCGAAATAGCAGTCGAAGAACGTCGAGACGCGGCCGAAGCTCATCGCGGCGCCGTCCTGGCTCTTGACGGAGGCGAGATAGCCCATGTACGTCCACTGGACGGCCTCCTTCGCGTTCATCGCCGGACGCGCGAGGTCGAGGCCGTATTCCTTGCCGAGGTTGATGAGCTTCTTGAGCGCCTTGATCTGCTCGTCGTGCTCCTCACGGTAGCGGATCCAGTGCTCGATCTCGGTCTCGGAGAAGTCGTTGCGGTACGGGATCGCGTCCTTGTCGCGCTGCTTGAACTTGATGAGCGTGTCGACGCCGTAGAGCGCGACGCGGCGGTAGTCGCCGATGATGCGGCCACGGCCGTACGCGTCCGGAAGGCCGGTGAGGATCTTGTTGTGGCGCGCGACCTTGATATTCTTCGTGTAGACACCGAAGACACCATCGTTGTGCGTCTTGCGGTACTTCGTGAAGATCGCCTTGATCGCCGGGTCGGGCTCCTTGCCCGCTTCCTTGATCGCCTGTTCGACCATGCGCCATCCGCCGTTCGGCATCATCGCGCGCTTGCACGGTTCGTCGGTCTGCAGGCCGACGATGACGTCATCGACTTCCGGGGAGTCGATGTACCCGGCCGGGAACGCGTCGATGTCGGCGGGCGTGTGGGTGTCGACGTCGTAGACGCGCTGCTTGCGTTCGACGGACAGATAGTTGTCGTCGAGGTACTGCCACAGGTGCTTCGTCTTGTCGGTCGCGTCGGCGAGGAACGATTCGTCGCCCTCGTACGGCGTGTAGTTCTTCTGGATGAAGTCGCGGACGTCGATGTCCTTCTGCCAGTTTCCAGGGACGAAGCCTTCCCAGGCCTTCTCCTTGATCTCTTCGGGTGAGACCACGGTTGTCTCGACTGCTGCCATGTTCACTCCTTTTGGGGTTCTGTGTTGCGACGCCTCTTCGTGTCGTTGCCTGTTCCATGATAACCGTTCGTCATCAGCGAACCCACACGGGACCGCGTGACCTTGCTCACATTCCCCCGTTTCCATTGTGATGCGCGTCACATATGTGTCCTGTGAGCGCGCACATCATCCTCCGCACACGAGGGGACGACGACGGAATCCTTCCCCTCCACGACTCCCCCACACTTCCCCCACGTTCCCCATGTTCCGCGGACCGCAGACGGCGCGGGGGTGCGGACGCCATATCGGCGTCCGCACCCCCGTCGACACCATCGGACGAACCACCGTTCCCGGTGGCCGTCATCGGCACGTCATTTCGACGATCCCCAATCGCTCCACGCGCGGTCCTCGTCGTCCCACTTCTTGTTGCGTTCGGCGGCCGTCTTCAACGCGTCCATCGCCGCCTGACGCGTCGGGTACGGCCCGATGCGGTGTTCCATCGGCGACTGCGGGCCGAGTTCGACCTGCCCGGTCGCCGTATTGTAATACCACTGCTGCGGTTCGCTCATCGTGACGCTCCTTGTCTGTCGTTCATTGATGATGGCTTGCTGTATCCGCCGTGTTCCACTGTACGCGGCGGCGACGTGTGCATCCTGCTATTCGCGGAACGCGTCGGTGACCGGCAGACGGCGGTCGCGGCCGAATGCGAGCGCGCTCACCTTCGGTCCGAGCGGGTACTGGCGGCGTTTCCATTCGGCGCGGTCGACGAGGCGCATGACGGTGTCGACGGTCTGCTCGTCGAAGCCGTCGGCGAGCAGGTCGGCGCGTCCGTGCGCGTGTTCGATGTAGGCTTCGAGGACCTTGTCGAGCAACGCGTATGCGGGGAGCGAATCGGAGTCCTTCTGTCCGGGGCGCAGTTCGGCGCTCGGCGCCTTCTCGATCGAGTTGACGGGGATGATCACGCCCCCTTCGGGCATGACGCCCGCCGCGCCTTCCTCGTTGCCGACGACGCGCAGTCCCCCGATGCCGATGCCGCCCGCGGCCGCGCGGTTGCGCCACCGTGCGAGCGCCCACACTTTCGTTTTGAACACGTCTTTGATCGGCGCGTAACCGCCGACGGCGTCGCCGTAGATCGTCGAATACCCGCATGCAAGCTCGGATTTGTTGCCTGTCGCGAGCGCGAGCGCGCCCTTCGAGTTCGAGTAGGCCATGACGATGACGCCGCGGATACGCGCCTGCAGGTTCTCTGCGGAGACGCCTTCGAGGTGCAGCTGATGCTGGAACGCGTCGAAGAGGGGTTCGATCGGCTGTACGTCGTAGTGTGCGCCGAGGTTCGCCGCGAGGTCGGCGGCGTCGTCCTTCGACCCGTCCGATGAATACATGCTCGGCATCGAGATGCCGTACACGGCGTCCCCTCCGGCGGCGTCGGCGGCCATCGCGGCGACGAGCGCGGAGTCGATGCCTCCGGACAGGCCGAGCGTGACCGAGGTGAAGCCGTTCTTCGTCATGTAGTCCTTGAGGCCGAGGACGCACGCCATGTACACTTCCGCATCCGGGTCGAGGTCGTCGGCGACCGTCGTCGTGCGCTGGTGTTTGGCTTCGGTGTCGAGGTCGAACCATGAGAGGTCCTCAACGAACATCGGGGAGCGCTCGAGGAGTGTGCCGTCTGTGTCGATGACGAATGTGCCGCCGTCGAAGACGAGGTCGTCCTGTCCGCCGACCTGGTTGATGTAGATCATCGGCGCTCCGGTTTCACGCGCGCGTCGTGCGCCGAGTTCGAACCGCGTATGCGTCTTGCCTTCCTCGTACGGCGAGCCGTTGATCGTCAGGAGCACATCGATGCCGAGGTCCGCAAGGGCCGCGACCGGGCCGCCGTCCTGCCAGATGTCCTCGCATATCGCGACGCCGACGCGTACGCCGTCGATGTCGAGCACGACGGGGCGATCCCCGGACGAGAAGATGCGGAATTCGTCGAATACGCCGTAGTTCGGCAGGAAATGCTTGTCGTATCCAGCCCAGACGACGCCGTCGTGGAGCACGACGAGGCGGTTGCGTGGTTTGCCGTTCGCATGGTCGGTGCCGATCGTGCCGGCGACGACGTACATATCGCCGAGCCCTTCGTCCGCGAGTGTCGCGGCGAGCTCATTGGCCGTGTCCCATGCCGCCTTGCGGAACGTCGCGCGCAACGCGAGGTCCTCGATCGGGTATCCGGTGAGCGTCATCTCGGGGAAGGCGACGATGCCTGCCCCTCCTTCATGCGCGCGGCGCGTGTAGGTGAGGACTTTTTCGGCGTTGCCGTCAAGGTCGCCGACGCAGGTGTCGATCTGCGCGAGTGCAAAACGTAGTGTGCTCATGCCCTCCAAGTGTAGCGCCGTGCACGTCGTCATTCGGCCGCGAGCGTGTGCAATGTCGTGAGCGCGGCGTTCGCGTAGAACGCCGCGCCAGCCGCGACCGTCCCATCGAAGCCGACGAAGTGCGGGCTGTGCCAGTCCGCGCAGCCGGGCGTGCCGTTCGAGCCGACGAACGCGAAGACGAGCCGCGTCACCTCCGCGTATTCGGCGAAGTCCTCCCCCGCCATCGACGGCATGATCGGCGCAAGGTCGGCGTAGGAGGGAATCTGCTCGACGACGGGCGCGGTGAGGTCGGCGTCGCATACGAGCGGCGCCTGGAAATCGTCCCATTCGATGTCGGCCGTTATGCCGTACGCGGCGGCCGTCGACATGACGATCTGGCGGAACCTTCGGGCCGCGAGGTCGCCGTCCTCACGGTGGAAGTACCGCGCCGTGCCTTGGAACCCGGCTTCGGCGGGGATGACGTTCCACACGTCGCCGCCGTGCACTTCGGTCACCGAGAGGACGAGCGGATGGAACGGGGACGTGTTGCGGCTCACGATCGTCTGCAACGCGAGGATCATCGAGCTCATCGCCTCGAATGGCCCGGTGCCTTTGTGCGGGTAGCCGCCATGCGTGCCTTCGGCGTGCAACGTCACATGGAAGCGCACGCATCCGGCCATCATCGGCTGTGGTCCGGCGGCGAGAGTGCCGGGCGCATAGTTCGGGTTGTTGTGTGTGCCGATGATCGCGTCGAGGCCGTCGGCGAGCCCGGCGTCGATGACGGCGCGCGCGCCGCGACCGAGTTCCTCGGCCGGTTGGAAGATGATGCGCAACGTGCCGTGGATGAGGTCGCGGTGCGCGTTGAGCCAGAACACGGCGCCGAGCAGGCTTGTCATATGCAGGTCGTGGCCGCACGCGTGCATGACGCCGTCGGCGCGCGAGGCGAACGGCAATCCGGTTTCCTCATGCACGGGAAGCGCGTCGATGTCGGCGCGCAAGCCGACGACGGGTCCGGGATGCGCGCCTTCGATGTGCGCGACGGCGCCCGTCGGCATCGGGTTCGCGAGCACGTCGACGCCGTGCCGTTCGAGCGTCGATGTGAGGAACGCGCTCGTGTCGTGTTCCTCGAACGAACGTTCGGGATGCATGTGCAGATGGTGGCGGATGTCACGCAGTTCGTCGGTCAGGTCGATCGTCACGGCCATTGTGTCGCTCCTCTTCTCTTCTTCTTCCTTGTGTGCTTCCTGCGTTGCCCGGGGTTCCTCGGATTTTCGGGGTTCCCCGTTCGCATGTCGTGCCGTGTGCGCGGTCAGCGCCGCAGCAGCCGCTTCGCGATCGCGTTCGCGAGCGCCTGCACGACCTGCACGAGCACGATCATGATGATGACGGCCGTCCATGTGACGGTCTGGTCGAACTTCTGGTATCCGTAGGCGATCGCGAAGTTGCCGAGGCCGCCGCCGCCGATGTATCCGGCCATCGCGGACATGTCGAGCACGCCGATGAACAGGAACGCGTACGCGAGGATGAGTGGCGCGAGCGCCTCTGGGATGAGCACGGTGCGGATGATCGTGAACTTCGACGCGCCCATCGAGCGCGCCGCCTCGATGACGCCGTGGTCGACGGGCACAAGGTTCTGTTCGACGAGGCGCGACGTCGCGAACGTGCACATGATGCACATCGGGAAGATCGCGGCCGTCGTGCCGATCGACGTGCCGACGACCTTGACGGTGAGCGGCTGCATCGCGGCGAGGAAGATGATGAACGGAATCGGCCGCACAATGTTGACGAGGATGTCGAGCACGCGGTAGACGACGCGGTTCTCGAAGAGGTTGCCGGGGCGCGTGCCGTAGAGGATGACGCCGAGGACGAGTCCGAGGACGCCGCCGATGACGATCGTGATGAGCACCATCTGCAGCGTCTGGACGACCGATTGCGCGAGCAGCGGCTTGAGCACGCTCCAGTCGCTGCGGCTTGCGAGGGTCACGGTATGGTCGAATGCGGTCGTGTGCATCAGTCACGTTCCTTTCGTGCGGTGTCGGGGTTCATCTCGACGACGTCGTCGACGTCTTCGACCATCTCGAGGTCGTCGGCGAGCGTGGGCGTGCCTTGTGCGCCCTGTGGCGCGGGCGCGTCCGCGATGTGCGCGCGCGCGACGGCCGTGTCGTAGTCGATCGGCGCGTCCTTCGTGCCGAAGTCGACGATGTCGCTGCCGCGCGCAAGGTCGTCGAGGAACGCGTCGATCTTCGCCGGATCGCCGGTGAACTCGTACGTCACGGCACCGATCGCGATGTCCTGCACGGTGTCGATGCCGCCGTAGAGCAGGCCGCTGTGGATGCCGTGCGCGGCGATGAGGTCGGAGATGTCCTGTCCGGAGGCGGGCACGAGTACATCGCCGTTCGCGTCGACGATGTCACGTTGGCGGATGACGACGGTCACAAGCCGTCCCGGCCACTGTTCGCGCATGACGGCGATGCGCGCCGGATCGGGCAGACCGTCCATCGCCGTCGCGATGAAGCGTTTCGTGACCGGCTGTTTCGGCGCGGCGAAGACGTCATAGACACTCCCCTGTTCGACGACTTTGCCCGAGCTCATGACGGCGACGCGGTTCGCGATCTGCTGCACGACGTTCATCTGGTGCGTGATGAGCACGATTGTGATGCCGAGCTGTTTGTTGACGCGTTCGAGCAGCTGGAGCACCTCGGTCGTCGTCTCCGGGTCGAGTGCGCTCGTCGCCTCGTCGGCGAGCAGGATCTTCGGATTCGTCGCCAATGCGCGCGCGATGCCGACGCGCTGCTTCTGGCCACCGGACAGCTGCGACGGGTATTTGTCCGCGTGTTCGGCGAGGCCGACGAATTCGAGCAGCTCCTTGACGCGCCTGTCCTGGTAGTCCTTGCGCCAATGGTCGAGTTTGAGCGGGTATGCGATGTTCTGCGCGACCGTCTTCTGCGAGAACAGGTTGAACTGTTGGAAGATCATGCCGATCTTCTGCCGCACGGGGCGCAGCCGGCCTTCGCCCATATGCGACACGTCGTTGCCCATGACGGTCACGGTGCCGCTCGTCGGCTGTTCGAGCGCGTTGATCATGCGCACGAGCGTCGATTTGCCGGCTCCCGAATAGCCGATGATGCCGAAGATGTCGCCTTCGTCGATTGAAAGCGAGACGTCGTCGACGGCGCGCATCGTCTTCTTCGCGCCGCGTACCGTGAACTCCTTGACCACATGGTCGAAGACGATGATGGGTTCGTTGCCTTGCGTCATTGTGCCGCCTTGTCTCCTCTGTCGTTGCCTGCGTTGTGCGTGGGCGCGCGGTGCCGCGGGTCCCGCGGTGCGCGCCGTGTGTACGCGACGTGCCGCCCGCCGCCATTGTAGCGGCATGGGCGGCACGGATATGTGACCGGTGACGGGCGCTCACTTGCTGTGCGCGCGGATGTCGTCCTCGATGTCGTTGAGGTACGTCGCGAGCTCGGCCTGTGTGAACTTGTCCGCGAACACGGCGGTGCCGGCCGATTCCTCCTGGAGCGCGTCGAGCACGGGCTTCGTCTGGTAGATGTCGACGACCTTCTTGTAGACGTCGTTGTTCACATCGTCGGCGCGCACGGCGAAGATGTTGATGTATGGGCGCGCCTCCTCGGATTCGGCGTCGTCCTGGTAGATCGCGTCGGTCGGGTCGAGGCCCGCGTCGGCGACGTAGTCGTTGTTGATGACGCCCGCGGACAGGTCGTCGCCGCCCGCCTTGAGCGTGTTCGCGATCTGTTCGGCCTTCATCGGCACGACCTTGATCTTCGACTTCGATTCATCGATGTCCTGCGGGATCGTGAACGCCGTCCAGTCGCCCTTGAGCGTGACGACGCCGGCCGCCTTGAGCACGCCGATCGCGCGCGCCTGGTTCGTCTCGTCATTCGGGATCGCGACGGTCGAGCCCGCCGGCAGGTCCTTGATGTCGGTGTACTTCGGCTTGCCGTCCTTGCCGAACGCCGAGTAGACGCCGAGGGGGTAGATCGCGACGCCGCCGAGCGGCTGCAGGTTCTTGTTGTTCTGCACGTTGTAGTTCGCGAGGTAGAGCAGATGCTGGAACTCGTTCATGTCGAGGTCGCCCGCATCGAGCGCCGGGTTCTCGCTCGTGTAGTCCTGGAAGTCGACGATGTCGACGTACAGGTCCTTCGCTTCGGCCTGCTTCTTGAATTCGACCCACTGGGGATCGGTCGCGCCGACGACGCCGATCTTGACCGGGTTGTCCTTCGTGCCCTTCGTCTCGGCGCTTGCCGCCGCACCGCCGTTGCCTTTGTTCGCCTGGTGGAAGCCGAAGAAGGCGCCCGCCGCGACGAGCAGGACGACGAGGACCGCGATGATGATGTTGCGCGCCGTATGGTTGACGCGCACCGGTTCGTCGGTGTTGAGCTCCGGTGCCTTGCCCGGTTCGTTCGTGTTGTTCTGGCTCATCTGCTCTCCGTTGTTTGTGGTGACTGGTCTGTCGTTTCCCTATCGTGGTGGTCCTGCACGCCGTGGCGTCCCGCTGCCCGCTGTGGACGTCCGGTTGTGCGACGTGTTCAAGGATACGACCGTTCAGGACCTCGATCGCACCTTTCGTTATCGTTTCCGTTTATAGACGGTGTTCGCGGGCCATGATGACGGGCCTTCCCCACCGTCGTGTTCCGCCGTGCGCCGCCGAGGCCGCCGCCGTCGTGTCCGTTTCGTGAGATGAACCCACGGTAGGATTGCCACCATGACGACTTCACCGCTCCTCCCGGATGGCCATCGCATACGCGCCGTGTTCTTCGACATCGACGGCACCCTGACGAGCTTCGCGACGCATGCCGTGCCGCGTTCGACGCTCGACGCGCTTGCCGCGCTGCGCGGCAAGGGTATAAGGACCTTCATCTGCACAGGGCGTTCGCCTGAGCAGATGAAGGTCGTCCTCGACTCGATCCCTGTGTCGTTCGATGGCGTCGCCGGCGTCAACGGGCAGTTGTGCTGGAGGCCGGACGGCACCGTCGTATCCGATGTGCCGATCGATTGGGGTGATGTGCGCCGCATCGTCGCATGGCTCGACGCGCACCCCGACGTGTCCGCTGTGTTCGCCGAGCGCGATACGACGTATTCCAACCATGATTCCGCACAGATGCGCGCGATGTGGAAGTCGCTCGGCAAGACGGCGCCGCGCGTGCGCTTCGTCGACCCGCACACGCGCATCGACGACCACCCCATCTACCAGATCAGCCCCTATGTGGACGTCGACGGGGAACGTGAGATCGTCGGCGCATGCCCGGCCGTGCGCGGCGTGCGTTGGCATCCCGCGTTCGTCGACCTCATCCCCGCCTCCGGCGGCAAGGACCGCGGCATGGAGGCGCTCCTCGCCGACGCGGGGCTCACACGCGAAGAGTCGATGGCGTTCGGCGACGGCGGCAACGACGTGGACATGCTGCGGTACGCGCATGTCGGCGTCGCGATGGGCAACGGCACCGACGAGGCGAAGGCCGCCGCCGACTATGTCACGCAAGACGTCGACGACGACGGCGTCGCGCACGCGCTGCGGCGTTTCGGCGTGCTGTGAGCCGGTGACGCGTGGGCCGCGCCGCCGCGTTCGCCACGCGGGCATCGGCGCACGCGGCGAGCACGCCCGTATGCTACCGTGTCAAGGTATGACCACTATTATCATGCACACCTCCGAAGGTGATATCACAATCAACCTCTTCGACGACAAGACGCCGAAGACCGTCGACAACTTCCTTGGGCTTGCGAGCGGCAAGCGCACATGGCGCGACCCGTTCACGGGCGAACAGTCGAATGAGCGCTTCTACGACGGACTGACGTTCCACCGTGTCATCAAGGATTTCATGATCCAGGGCGGCTGCCCGCTCGGCACCGGCACGGGCGGCCCCGGATACGATTTCGATGACGAGATCGTCCCGACGCTCAAGTTCGACCGCCCCTA
The DNA here is from genome assembly GCF_002286935.1 of Bifidobacterium criceti. Taxonomy (GTDB): domain Bacteria; phylum Actinomycetota; class Actinomycetes; order Actinomycetales; family Bifidobacteriaceae; genus Bifidobacterium; species Bifidobacterium criceti. The sequence goes on along the minus strand of NZ_MVOH01000017.1, from coordinate 184,625 downwards.
CCTGCTCGCGATGGCGAACGCGGGCCTCGCACCCGGCGCCGATGGCAAGCCCCACGGCACGAACGGCTCGCAGTTCTTCATCACGACCGTGCCGACGCCGTGGCTCGACGGCCACCACACGATCTTCGGCGAAGTCGCCGACGAGGCGTCGAAGGCCGTCGTCGACAAGATCGACGCGGTCGCGACCGACGCGCGCGACTGCCCGCTCGAACCGGTCATGATCGAATCGATCGAAATCAAGGGCTGAACGAAGTCCCAACCAAGAGCGGCCTGACAGGCGCTTTTTCCTGATACGGCGCAGGGGGCGTCGCCATCGTACGATGGCGACGCCCCCTGCGCCGTATCAGGAAAAAGCGGGACCTGACCACCATCCGGATCAGTGTGATTGCTGTTCGTGGCCCGCATGGATGCGCCGCATGCGCGGCTGCGCGGAATCCTTCGCCCCCGTCAGGCGGTAGACGTCGAAGACGCCGTCGATCTTGCGCACCGCGGACAGCAGCGTGTTCAGATGCTGCGGGTCGGCCATCTCGAAGCTGAACTGGCTTGTGGCCACACGGTCCGAGCCGGTCGCGATCGAGCCGGAGAGGATGTTGACGCCGTGGTCGGACAGCACGCGCGTCACGTCGGACAGCAGATGCGGCCGGTCGAGCGCCTCCACCTGGATGCGCACCATGAACAGGCCCTTGTCGTTCGTCCACGACACGTCGACGACGCGTTCGGGCTCGCGGCGCTTGAGGTTGATCATGTTGAGGCAGTCGACCCGGTGCACCGAGACGCCCTCGTTGCGCGTGATGAACCCGACGATGCTGTCGCCGGGCACCGGCATGCAGCACTTGGCGAGCTTGACCCAGATGTCGGTGACGCCCTTGACTGCGATGCCCGGCCCGGAGCCGCCGTGGCGGTGCTTCGGCACGCGCAGCGGGAGGACCTCCTCCTCCGCCTCCTCGGCCACCTCGTCGCTGCCGGCGTCCTTGACCAGATGGGAGATGACGTTCTGCGTCGAGACCTGGCCTTCGCCGATCGCCGCGTAGACGGCCTCGACGTTCGGCAGGTTGAGGTCGTCGGCGACGCCGACCATCGCCTCGGGCGTGAGCAACGTGTTGACGGGCAGATTGCGTTTGCGGATCGCGCGCGTCAGCTCGTCGCGCCCCTCCTCGATCGCCTCGGTGCGCCGTTCCTTGCTGAACCATTGGCGGATCTTGTTGCGCGCCTTCGGGCTCTTGACGAAACTCAGCCAATCACGCGACGGCCCGGCCGTGTCCGACTTGCTCGTGAGCACCTCGACCGTGTCGCCGTTCTCAAGCGTCGTGTCGAGCGGCACAAGCCTGCCGTTGACACGTGCGCCCATCGTGCGGTGGCCGACCTCGGTATGCACGGCGTACGCGAAATCGACGGGCGTGGCGTCCGCGGGAAGCGAGACGATCTTGCCTTTCGGCGTGAACACATACACTTCGGCCGCACCAAGGTCCTCCTTGAGCGAACCAAGGAACTCATCCGAATCCGGCGTCTCGCTCGTCCAATCGGCGAGCTGCTGGATCCATTTGAGGTTGTCGCCTTCCTCAAGCTCCTGCCGGCCGCGCTCACGGTCCTTCTTATCGGGGGTGCTCAGCGCGCGCCCCGCCTGGCCGTTCGCCTTGTACTTCCAATGCGCGGCGATGCCGAATTCGGCGCGACGGTGCATGTCCCACGTGCGGATCTGGATCTCGACGGGTTTGCCGCCGGGGCCGACGACGGTCGTGTGCAGGCTCTGGTACATGTTGAGCTTCGGCATCGCGATGTAGTCCTTGAACCGTCCGGGGACCGGGTTCCATCGCGCGTGCACGGCGCCGAGCACGGCATAGCAGTCCTGGATCGTGTCGACGATGATGCGCACGCCGACGAGGTCGTAGATGTCGGAGAAATCATGCCCGCGCACGATCATTTTCTGGTAGATCGAGAAATAGTCCTTCGGCCGTCCCGTGACCATCGCGTGGATGTCGAGGTCGCCCAGATCCTCGTTGATCTCGGCGATGATCTGCTTGAGGTAGACTTCGCGCTGTCCCGCGCGGTGCGCGACGAGCATGACGATCTCGTTGTAGATCTTCGGATAGAGGACCTTGAAACTCAGCTCCTCGAGTTCCGTCTTGATCGCGTTCATGCCGAGGCGGTTCGCGAGCGGCGCATAGACGTCGAGCGTCTCGCGCGCCTTTTTCTGCGCGCTCGACGGCTTGACGTATCGCCACGTGCGCGCGTTGTGCACACGGTCGGCGAGTTTGACGACGAGCACACGCACGTCACGGCTCATCGCGACGACCATCTTGCGGATCGTCTCCGCCTGCGCGGAGTCGCCGTAGTCCATCTTCGTGAGCTTCGTGACACCGTCGACGAGACCGGCGACGGTGTCGCCGAACTCCGCGCGGCACTCGTCGAGCGTGTAATCGGTGTCCTCGACCGTGTCATGCAACAGGCCCGCCGCGACGACGAGCGGACCCATGCCGAGGTCGGCGAGGATCTGCGCGACGGCGAGCGGATGGATGATGTACGGCTCGCCCGATTTGCGGCGCTGCGTGGAATGCTGGATGACGGCGCGCTCGTAGGCGCGTGAGAGGATCTCCATGTCCTCGTCGGGATGGTGCTGCCTGCAGATCGAGAGGATCGGGGCAAGGGGATCCAACGGGTTCTCGCTGATCTCGCAGCCGAGCATGTTGGCGGGCTGCATCTCGTCGTCCGTATCCACCATCATCCACTCTCCTCTCCCATGGGCGCGCCATGCCGGTCGCATGGCGTCATTTCATTCTACGCACGGCGCACCGTGCGACGGCGCGTCGTCATACGCCCGTCGACCCGAACCCCCGTTCGGCCCTGTCCGAGCCGGGAAGCGACGTGGCGGGCACGAACACCGCCTCGACGTACCGTTGGATGACGAGCTGGGCGATTCGGTCGCCGGGTTCGAAGACGGCCGTCTCATGCGCGTCGAGGTTGATGAGCGGCACCATGACCTCGCCACGGTAGCCGGCATCGACCGTACCGGGCGCGTTGAGCACCGTCACGCCGCGTTTCGCGGCGAGTCCGGAACGCGGATGCACGAGCGCGACGTAGCCGGCGGGCAACGCGATGCGTACACCGGTGTGCACGAGTGCACGTTCGAACGGTTTGAGCTCGATATGCTCGGTCGTCATGAGGTCGGCGCCCGCATCCCCCGCATGCGCATACCGCAGGGCGACCGGCGCGTCCGGATCGACCGGGCATACGAGCACCTCGGTGGATTCCGGCTCGTTGTAGGCGGGGTCGAAACTCATCAGGCCGCACACTCCTTGCACACCGGCTGGCCGTCAGGCGTCGTGTACGCGAGCTGGCTGCGGTGCTTGACAAGGAAGCATTCCGAGCAGATGAATTCGTCGCCCTGCATCGGGATGACGGTCACCGACGCGTCCTCGTTGCTCAGGTCGGCGCCGGGGAGCTCGTAGTCCTCGGCGATCGCGTTCTCGTCGTCGTCCATGTCGGTCGCGGAGTTCTGCGAGCTCTTGCCGAGCGCCTGCAGCGACTCCTCGTCCTCGTCCTTGTTGCGCGGGGAATCATAATCCTGTGCCATAGCGATTCCTTTCATCGATTGATGGCGGCTTATCCATTGCGACGCACCATACAATACATGGTTTTCCCCGCATAGGATACACGATGAAACCGTTACGTAAAATCCGACACGTGGGGCACAATGGAAACTGCTCACATTCTGGATGAAAGAGGTGTTTGCTCATGGCAGGTGACTCCTACCCGGTTGCACGGTTCGACCATGTCACGAAGACCGGATCGCTCGTGTTCACCGTCGATGGCACACCGTTCGCCGTGAACATCGACGAGACACTCGAACGCGCGATGCTCGAAGCCAAGCAGCTGCGGTCGGAGCAGCACGTCGAGGAGGCGCCGCAACAGCAGCGCACATTGCCGATCTCACAGATCCAAGCGCTCATCCGCGCCGGCATGGACCCCGACCAGGTCGCCGAACGGTACGACCTGAGCCCGATCCTCGTGCGCCGCTTCTCGTCGGCCGTCGAATCGGAGAAAAGCTATGCGATCGAGCAGTTCCTGCGTGTGCCCGCGCCGAAGGAGTCGAGGATGCGCTCGCTCGGCGACGTCATCGAACGCACGTTCGCCGCTGCGCGCGTCAGGCGTGACGACGTGAGCTGGAAGGCGACGCGCCGTGGCCTCGAACCGTGGCGCATCATCGCGTCGTTCACATCCGCGGGGCACCCGATCCATGCGGAATGGTCGTGGAACATGCATGACAATTCGGTCGTATGCATCAACAACGCGGCGCGTAAACTCATCGGCGAGACGTCCCCGAGCGCCGCGGTCGCCGCGGGCGAACAGGACGATGTCCTTGACGATGCGATCCCGACGTCGATCACGTTGCCCGGCGATTCCGCACGCTCCGCCCGCATCGAGCAGACCGTCGCCGCATGGGGGCAGCGTGGCGGTACGCCGACAGCGCAGCAGCCGAAGCCGCAACGGAAATCGCAGCCGGCACCGATCGATGTGCCGCTACCCCAGCAGCCCGCACAACCGGAGGGCGGCTCGACGCCTGCGCCAAATCCCGCTCCGTCGGGCACGGCACAGTCGCAAGCCTCCGGGAACGCCACCACCCCCGCGCCGGCGGCCGCACCCGCCGCGGACACGACCGCTCAAGAGCACGAACCGACACATGCGCATGCCGACAAGGACACACGCAAATCGAGCCGCCACCGTCCCCCGGTGCCCAGCTGGGACGAGATCATGTTCGGCAAGCCAAAGGCGTAGCCGAACCGGACGGCACTGCGGCAAGCCAAAGGCGTAGCCGAACCGCCGCCTCCCCGATTCCTGACGCCTCACACGAGATCGATGAGGCATGGGATGTCCATTTCGAGCATCGTCTGTGAACCGTGCACGCCCGGCATCGCCATCGCCCCCTCGGTCTGCGTACGCGAATCGACGAGGGTCACCGTGTCCGCCGCCTCGACGATGAGGTCGCCGAGCACGTCACGTGTGTCGTCACTGACCGGCCCATAGAGGCCCGCGTCGATTGCCTCGTCCTTCGTGCGCACCCATGCGAGGCCGTCGAGCCTTGTGCGCCAGCGTGCCGCGAGCGCGTCGACGTCGGAGCCTTCGTCGGCGTACACCATGACCGAGCGTGGCTCGCCGCCGATCATCGTGACGTCCTGCATGAGCTGCGCTTCCTTCGCAACGTCGATCTGTCGTGTGGGATCGGCAGCGACCATGCCGTGGTCGGCGACGATGACGATCGCGGTGCCGTGCGGCGCGAGCCTGCGCAACGTCTCCAGCTGGCCGTCGATCCTCTCGAGCGTCGTCGTCCACGCTTCGGAGCGCCATCCTTCGGCGTGGCCGGTCTTGTCGACGTCGCGCATGTACAGGTACGTGAGCCCTGGTTCCTTCGCGCTTTCGGCTGCGGCGCGCACGCGTGCGAGCGGATTGTCCTTGCCGATGTACTGCGCGCCACGCAGCGCGGCGCGCGTGAGCGGCGACGCCATGAAGCGCGTCAGGCCGACGCTCGTGACGCGCAGGCCTTGTGCAGCGAGCGTTTCGAAGACCGTCGGGACGCGTTGGAGGTCCTCGGGATGCGGCGCGCCGCGGAACTGGATGAGCTGGCAGATCTCGTCGGTCAGCGGGTTGCGCTGCGTGTAGCCCGTCATTGACGTCAGCCCTGGGCATGTGCCGGTGCCGAACGTCGCCATCGCGGCCGTCGTCGTGCTCGGTGAGCATGTCGAGATCGGACGGTCGTTCGTCCCGTCGCGCAACAGTGCGCGCATGTATGGCGCGTGTCCGAGGCTCATCTTGAGGTTCCAGAACCCCAATCCGTCGATGAGCACGACGATCGCCGCGCGCGCCGACGGTATGCCGAGCGCGGTCGCGAGCGCCGATGGGTCACGGTGGACGTCCGTCGTCACAGGGGCGCCGATCGCCGCGGACAACGCGGGCAGCACCGACGACAGGTGGAGCGCCCCTCCGCGCGGCGCCGTGTCGGCCGGCGTGAATGGCGCGGGCACGTCGCATGCGCGCGCGTTGTCGATCGTGTCCCCGTACTGCGTGGTCGGCACGAATTGCAACAGGGTCGCGATATCCGGAACATCCAAGCTCATGGCCTCCATTCAACCGCGGTTGATGGACGCGGGGATGTGTCGGCGATCACTCCCTGCCGAGGTTGTTCGTGTTCTTGAAGCGGTGGACGAGTATGTCGGCGACGATGAAGAGCGCGACCGCCGTGCAGCCGAGGATGATCCACGCCTTCGCGATATGCCAGTCGTTGTAGAGGTAATCGTCGCTGTATTTGAAGCCGCCGCCGTCGAGCATCTCGTCCTTCATGCCGGACGGGCAATAGGACAGGTCGTCGGGCAGTTCGGGTTTCGCGGCCGCGAGCGCGGAAGGATCAGCGGCACCTGCGGCGGCGTCGGCGTTCGCGTCACCCAATGCGGACGGGTCGGCGGACGGATCGATGGAGGCATCAGTGGAAGGAACATCGGCACGATCGATTCCATCAGTACCTTCTGCACCTTCTGTACCGTCGGCACCCTCGGCTGCGGAAGGTGACGGTGACGCGTCCGCACCCGCCCCCGTCGCGCCACCGGATGACGAGTTCGCGTCCTCGTCCTTCGGGTCCTTGAGCGGCAGGCAGTTGAGGTCGCTCGTCGTGCCGAGCGCCTCCATGCCCCAACGGCTGATCATGCCGTACGAGATCTTGTTGAGGATGCCTTTGAGTTCGAAGAGCATGCCGCAGAACACGAGTTCGACGATGAGGATGTACGGTGTGACCGATGTCGCCGTCTCGGCGCTTTTCATCAGCGTGGAGATGACCATGCCAAGCGCGTCGGATGCGTAGAACAGCAGCAGGAATGTGATGTAGTACTCCCAGTACACGCCGCCGGCGCCGCCGATGAGCGCGCCCGAGGATGGCGGCCGCGCATCGTAGACGAGCGCGATGCCGGGGAAACACAGGCATAGGACGGCGCTTTGGAACGCGCACAACAGAAACTGCACGATCGCGTTCGCGAGCATGAACGCGAACGGGTAGAGGCCCGCCGCGAGGTCCGCCTGCAGGACGGTGCGTTGTTTGACGACGACCTGCACCGAGTTGAACAGACCTCCCCATATGCATGTGCACATGAGCAGGAACGCGACCGATTTCGTCGCCGTCTGCAGATGGTAGACGTTGTCTCCTGCAACGGCGATGACGATCGCGACACCCGCGATCGGGAACATCATCATGATGATGAGGCTTTTGCCTCCGCGGAACAGCAGTTTGCACGCGACGTCCAAACAGTTCGCGAACTGCCTGAGCACCATCTTCATCGTCTTCTCCCCTCTTCCCTGTCCTCGGTCATTTGCCGACCGCGCGCTGCGGCGCGAGCCCCGGCACTTCGTATGGTTCGAACGTGATATGGTCGGGGTCGCTTATCTGTCCGTTGAGGTTCTTGAACATCTCGCGGAAGTCCTTCGCGTCCCCGAAATGCGCGAGCGCGTCGTGCGGCGAACCGGCGAACGCGAGGCGCCCCGGGTTGCGCATCCCGGGGTCCTTCGCCTTCGGAGAGGCGACGACGATGACTTCGTCGAACATCTCAAGCATGTCGATTTCATGGATGACCATGATGATCGACAGCACACGTTCCGAACCGTCACCACCGGCACGGCCGTCCTGTGGGAATGGCGGGTGGACGATGTCCCTCAGTTTCGTGAAGAGTTTGTCCTTGTCGATGTAGCTCAGACCTGCGTCGGGCTCGTCGAGGCACAGGACGGGCTTGTATCCGACGAGTTCCCGCGCGACGCTCACACGTCGTTTCTGGCCGCCCGAAAGTTTCTTGATCGGCGAATCCTTGAGCGCATAGATATCGAGCTTGTGGAGTACCGAGTCGACCTGCTCCTTGATTTCCGCACGTGACGAATCCTCGGCCATGCGCAGTTTCGCAGACGAATAGATCTCCTCGAACACGGTGAGTTCCTGGAGGAACACGTTGCTTTGCTGCACATAGCCGATCATCGGTCCGAGGTTCTTGTAATGCGCGCGCAGGTCCTCCTGGTTCTTGTAGAGCGTATGCCCGTTGTAGAGCGTGTCCTTGCCGGACAGGCAGTTGAGCAGCAGCGTCTTGCCTGCGCCGGACGTGCCGATGATCGCGACGAGGCTGTGCTGTGGGATCTGGAAATGGATGTCCTTGAGCAGCGTCTTCGGGTGCCGTCCGCCGACCGTTTTGTCGTCGATCTGCACATCGAGCATGATTGGTTGCGCCGCCGCTGCCTGCACGGGCACCGAGATGCCCGCGACTGGTGCGGCGCCCGCTTTGCCGAGCGTCGTCGTGACGCGCGGTGCGAGCGGCACCGCGTGCGCGGGCACCGCGGCCGGCACCGCGATCGACGGTGCGGGCGTCGGCTTCGCGGCCGCTATCGCGCCCGCGCCGACGCGCTTGTCGTAGACGATCGTGCCTTTCGTGAAATAGAACCGGCAGTCGCCGATCGCGATGACGTCCTTCTCGCGCAACGTGTGCGCGCCGCGCAACGGCTGTCCGTCGATATAGGTGCCGATGCGGCTTCTGATGTCGCGTATCACATAGTGGCCGCGGATATAGTCGATGCGCGCATGCCTACGCGAGACGTAGGGGACGTTCTGCACGATCGTATCGGGCGCGTCGGCGCGTCCGATGTATGTCGTGCGTCCTTCCTGACGCGGCAGACGGTACGATTTCCACAATCCGAGGTTCTGGTCGACGGTGAAGACGATGATGACGCCCTGTGCGTCGGGGTTGTCGAGTGCGCCGTCGATGCGGATGAGGTCGCCGTCGTTGAGCGCGTAACGTGTGTCGGGCTGCAGCTGCATGCCGTTGATGTAGGTCGGGTTCGTCGTGTGCTGCGATTGGTAGAACCAGCGTCCTGAGTCGAGCACGAAGCGCCCGTGGTGCGAGCTGACGATGCTTGAGCGCACGCGCAGCGTTGGCACGCCCGGTTCCTGGCTCATCGCGCGGCCGAGCGCCCAGACCTCATGCCCGGCGAGCGGGTAGACGCTCGCGTCGCCGTCCTCGATGACGACGACCGTCTCGGGACCGAAATGGACACCGCCGAAGAACGTGCGCGTCTGGTCCGATGCGGGGCGCTGTTGCAAGGGGGCCGGCATCTGCGGCGATGTGGCGGGCGCAGCCGCCTGCCGCTGTGGCATGCGCATGGTGGAAGGCTGTGGCACTGGCTGCGGTGCCTGCCCGGCCGGCACGGACGCGCCGGTTCGCGGGGCCGGCGGCATCATCGAGGCATTCGCCCGCTGGGGTGCCGACGGCTGGGGCGGATTCGCCCATCGCGCCGGATTGGTCTGCTGGTCTCGCCTGGGGGCCCCGGGCCCTTGCGGCGGCATGACGGTACCTGTCATCGTCGGTGTTCCTTCTTGTGCTCTCCTCGGACATGTCCCACCCACGACACGGCACACGCCCCTCGTTGCCAGTGTAGCGGCAGCCGGCGATGCCGCCGGTGCATCCACCCACTTGCTAGAATGGTACGGTTCTTGAGTCATATGTAGGGAGTCAATGATGGTTTCGCGTCGCAAGTCGCCTGCAGCGTCCTATGATCCGCGCACGGTCAAGGAACACATCGTCGAGACGCCGCTCGGCGAGGAGATGAGCACATCGTTCCTCGAATACGCCTATTCGGTCATCTACGCGCGCGCATTGCCCGACGCACGTGACGGACTCAAGCCGGTGCAACGGCGCATCATCTACCAGATGGGCGAGATGAACCTGCTGCCGACGCGTCCGTACATGAAATCGGCGCGCGTCGTCGGCGAAGTCATGGGCAAACTGCATCCGCACGGCGACTCCGCGATCTACGAGGCAATGGTGCGCCTCGCGCAGCCGTTCGCGATGCGCCTGCCGCTCGTGGACGGCCACGGCAACTTCGGCTCGCTCGACGACGGCCCCGCCGCCTCCCGCTACACCGAGGCGCGCCTCGCTCCGGCCGCGCTCGGCATGAACGCGGACATCGGCGAGGACACGGTCGATTTCGCGCCGAACTACGACAACAAGCTCAAGGAACCCGAAGTGCTGCCCGCGGCGATCCCGAACCTGCTCGTCAACGGCGCCTCGGGCATCGCCGTCGGCATGGCGACGAATATGGCGACGCACAACCTTGGCGAGGTCGTCGCCGCCGCGAAGCATGTCATGCGACACCCGGACGCGACGCTCGACGACCTGATGGCGTACCTGCCGGGCCCCGACTGGCCGGGAGGCGGCATCATCATCGGCCGCGAAGGCATCCGCGAAGCGTATGCGGGCGGCCGCGGATCGCTGACGACGCGTTCGGCGACGCATGTAGAGAACGTCACCGCACGCAAGAAAGCGATCGTCGTCACCGAACTGCCGTACATGGTCGGCCCCGAACGCGTGCTCGAACGCATCTCGGAAGGCGTCAAGAACCACAAGCTCGAGGGCATCTCGAACGCGATCGACCTGACGGACCGGCACAACGGCACACGCATCGTCATCGAACTCAAGACCGGATTCGACCCCGACGCCGTGCTGTCCCAACTGTTCAAGCACACGCCGCTCCAGGAGAACTTCACGATCAACAACGTCGCGCTCGTCGACGGGCGTCCGCATACGATGGGCTTGCGTGAGATGCTCGACGTGTGGATCGGCCACCGGCGTGGCGTCATCCGCCGGCGCAGCGAATACCGCCGCCGCAAGGCGCTCGAACGGCTGCACCTCGTCGAAGGCCTCCTGCTCGCGCTCGTCGACATCGACGAGGTCATCCAGGTCATCCGCTCATCCGACGATGCGGATGCGGCGAAGACGAAACTCATCGCCGTCTTCGACCTCGACGATGTGCAGGCGCAGTACATCCTCGACCTGCGGCTGCGCAGGCTCACGAAGATGAGCCGCATCGAACTCGAATCGGAACGCGACGAGCTGCGCGCCGCGATCGACGCGCTTGAGGCGATCCTCGCATCCGACGAGGCGCTCGACGGGGTCGTCGAACGCGAAATGGACGAGACCGTCGCCGCCTACGGCACGCCGCGGCGCACCGTGCTGCTCGACGCGGACGCCGACGGCAGGCTCACGCCGGTCACGGCGCGCGGCGCCGACGGCACGCTCAACGAGTTCGCGCTCAACGCGGCGCGCCACGTCGAACAGGTCTCCGAGGCCGCGGCGGACGTGGCGGCCGCGCGCAAGGGCGCCGCGAGCGCCGATGCGGCGAGCGCGCTGCAGATCGAGGACGAGCCGTGCGTCGTCGCGCTGAGCGCGGCCGGACGGATCGCGCGCCTCGATCCGTCGGCGGCCGGGGTCTGGGCGGCTCGCACGCCGGAGACGACGGCCGGCGGCGACGGCTGCATCACGTCGATGATCGAAACGAGCACGCGCGCCGACTACGGCATCGTCACGTCGGCGGGACGCTTCGTGCTCGCGCACGCCGTCGAGCTGCCCCATGTCGCCGCGGACGCTCCGCTCGACCTGTCCGCCGGCATCGACGCGCGCGAACTCGTCGCGGCGACGCAGCACACCGAACCGGTCGACGGCGAACGTGTCATCGCCGTCGTCGCATTGCCGAAGGACAAGGATGCGCAAGCCGCGCCACTCGCGCTCGGCACACGGAACGGTGTCGTCAAACGATGGAACAGGGAGTCGCCGACGACGATGGATTCGTGGGGCATCATCGATCTCAAGGACGGCGACGAGCTGCTCGCGGCGCGCGAGGCGCCCGACGGCAGCCGGCTCGTGTTCGTCTCGACCGATTCGTCATTGCTCATATTCGACGCGAAGCATGTGCGCCCGCAGGGGCGCACCGCGGCGGGCATGGCGGGCATCCGTCTCGCCGACGGCTGCGAGGCGCTCGCCTTCGCCGTCGTGCACGAGGACGAACTGGAGTGGACGGACGCCGAGGAGCGGGAGGACGGCTCGACGTCGCCCGCGCACGGCGCGGTCGTGCTCACGGTGGCCGGCGACGGCGCGTCGCTGCTCGGCACTGACACCGGATCGGCGAAGGTCTCACCGCTCGAGCTCTACCCGACGAAGGGCCGCGGCACGGGCGGTGTGCGCTCGCAACGTTTCCTCAAGGGGCAGAACACGCTGATCCGCGCGTATGTGGGCGCTTGGCCGCTCGTCGCGTACACCGAGTCGGGGCATATCGTCGCGCTGCCGGCCCCGGACATGCGCCGTGACGGTTCCGGCAGCGAACTGTCCTCCGCGATCGGTTACGTCGCATAGGACACCCGGGACGTTCGCAAACGATCGTCGTCGCGAACGTCCCGGGTGCACACCGCGCGCGTCATGTTCGCGAACGGGCGCCCCCGCGAACTCATCGGTCCGGGGACGCACCTGGGACGTTCGCAAACGGAGGCCTGCACGAACATCCCGGGTGCCGGATGCGCGCTCCATGGTCGCCCGCGGCCTCCCCCGCGGCGCGCGTCGGCGAACGGGCGTCCTCAGGTCGTCGTGTACAGCCCCATCAGCACGGCGCCGGCGACGATGAGCAGCGTGCCGAACAGGATCCCGACCATCTGGCGTTTCGTCTTGTGTTCGTGCAGCACGACGATGCCGCCGTAGGTGGAGACGATGACGCCGAGCTGCGAGAACGTCGTCGCGATCGCCTGCCCGACGTGCGGGTTCGCCGCGGACACGAAGATGAGCATGTTGCCGACCGCCCACAGCAGGCCGGTGATGATGTTGAGCGCCGTCTTGCGGTGCACGATGAGCGTGCGGTCGCGTTCGACGAAGTTGACGATCGCGAGTGCCGCGAGGATCTGCCCGATCGACTGCGGCAGGATGACGGCGGCCATGTAATAGAGTCCGTTGCCACTCGGCGCATCGTAGATGGCGTCGGAGATGAATCCGGTATGGTGCAGCAGATTCGGGAAGATGAAGTACAGCATGAAGCCGATCGTCGAGCACAGCAGCGCGCCCATACCGAAACGCATGTCCTTCGCGCTGATCCTGCGCGCGTCGGCGGCGGTGTCCTTCGCCGAGCACAACAGGGCGCCGGATGTGACGAGGACGATCGCGATGACGCCGATGACCCAGACGTTGAGCGTGCGCCACTGACCGAGCACGATCGCGGCGAGCAGCGCGTTGCCGACGATCTGGCCGGCCGTGGAGATCGGCATCGCCATCGAGACGCCCAACGGCTTGAGCGCGGAGAACTGGCCGAAGGAGCCGATCGTCCAGAAGACGCCCGAGCACAGGCCTACGAGCCAGATCCTGGGGTTGAACGCGAAGGCCAGTCCGGCGTTCGGCACCGTGTAGAACACCGAGACGAGCACGGCGAATATGACGGCGCCGATCGTCGTGCCCAATGTCCCCTGACTCGGCTTGCCGTCGATCTTCGCGGTGATGATGCTGTTCGATCCGAGGAACAGCGCCGGCAGCAGCGCGATGAGCATGTCCATGCGAAAGACGCCCTCCCTTGCCTCTCCGTGTGCGAGTGTCCGTTGTCGCGAATCCACGAACGCCACGGCGGCGCGCGGGGGCGCCGTCCGCCGTATATCGGGACGAACGGCGGCACGACGTCAGTCATTCTATGCCCGTCATGCGGCGGGACGTGGCCGTCTTTTGCTCATAGCGTCGATATCGCGTCCTATCCGTACGCCGCGCGCTCACCGGTAGAGCTTCATGCCCTGCGGGGACGGCGCGAATCCGGCGGCGCGCAACGCCGGTGTGACCGGCAGGCGCGCCGTGAGCGGCACGCCGTTGCAGTCGCGGAACGTGACCGACCCTCCCGGCAGGCGCCGCAGCATATCGGCGAGCGCCGTGCATGCGCGTTCGGCGAGGCTCATCGGTTCGTCGAACATGACGAGGCGTCCCGAGCGTGGCGTCGCGTACAGCAGCGCGTCGCCGCCGCGCAGCACGACGAGCGACCCGGCGCGACGCGTCGGCTTGACGCCGCCCGTACGCGCCGCATCGTCCGCGTCGTCGGCACCGTCCGCGTCCTGCGTCCCGGCCATCCGCATCGGCTCGGGCCAGCGGATCGCCATGCCGTAGAGGACGGCCGGATCGACCGCGTCGAGAGCGACCGTGGCCGGCGACCGCCCGATCAGGTCGCGCATCATGTCGACGGTCTCGCGCCGCGCGAACTGCGCCGCCCCGAAGCCGTCGACGAACATGCCGCGCATTAGCGCGCCCTGCTCCTCCATGCGCCGCAGCACCGGGTACAGGCCCGAGAAGCCGCCGGGGACGCCCTCATGGTCGACGACCGGCTGCGTGATCACGCCGTAGCGATCGAGCAGCACGTCGATCAGGTCGATGACGCGTTCCTCCGGCGTGCACGGTTCGCCGGCCGCGCGCACAAGCGACCACAGGCCGCCGTTCATGGCCGGCCGTGCCATGTGCGCGCGCATGCGGCGCCGGCGCACGGGGCGTGCGGGCGCGTGCGCCGCGCCCCGCGTCGCCGCCGCGCGCGCCACCGGGAACGACGAGTTCGTGACGCGTCCGCGCCGGGCGAGCGCCCACAATGCGTCCTCGAAGCCCTGATGGCTCCATGCCGCGGCGACGACCTCGCCGGTCGTCTCGTCGACGGACGGTTCGAGGCCGCGGGCCGCCGACGCGTGCTCCCAGCATGCGCGGGCGCGTTCCTCGAGCGGCAGCGGCCCGTAGGCGCCGCCGTCCCCGAGCGCGGCGACGATCGCGTCGCCGACGCCAAGCGTTCCCATGTCGCCGTCCGCCGGCGCCGAGCGGTCGCCCTGCGCGGCGTCGGATGCGCATCGTCCCCCGAGCTGCGCCGAATCGAAGGGGAACAGCATGACCGCCCCGAGTCCGTCCGCCGAGGATGAGGCGGACGAGGACGATGCGCCTGCCGCGCTAACCCAGAGGACCTCGCCGGCGGCGACGAGCTCGTCGAGCATCGACGGCGCATAGTCGCGCACGCGCGCCGGGAACACGGCCCGCTCCCACACGTCGATCGGCAATGCGACACCCTCGAGCTGCTCGATGACCCTCATGACGCCGTCGACGCCATCGAAACGCTGGCCGCCGGCCGAGCTGACGCCCTGCCGTTCGAGCACGAAACGCTGGAAGTCGGCGGCGGCGACCGGCTTGACGGCCTTGCGCGCCTTGGCGAGCGAGCGTGAGCGGATGCGTTTGAGCACGTCGCGCGCCACCCATTGCGGCACGTCGGCGGGCAGACGGTCATCGAAGCGTCCGGTGAGCGCCTCGCCGGCGGCCCGCAGCGCGTTGAGCTCGTCGACGCAGGCCTCGGCCGGCAACCGCAGGTCGGCGATCATCATGTCGGCCGTGAACGGCCCGTGCGTCGACAGATAGCGATGCACGCGGCCGCGCACGTCGCCGTCGGCGAGCGCGTTCCAGAACGTCCGCTTCGCGAGCGTGGCGGCGACCTCGTCGATGACGGCGTCGTCGAGCACTGAGGCGAGATCGTCGGAGCCGAGCAGCCGTTCGAGCACCTCCGGATCCATCGACAGCAGCCGCGCGTCGCGCTCCGCCTGCGGCACGTCGTATTGGTACATGACCGAGCCGATGAAGCCGAACAGCAGTTGTTCGGCCATCGGCGACGGCGTCGACGTCTCCGCGCTGTGCACGTCGATCAGCCCCGCCTGCATGCGTGTCAGCACCTCACGAAGGGCGGGCACGTCGTAGACGTCCTGCAGGCATTCACGCGCGGTCTCCAGCAGCAGGGGGAAGTTCTTGTGCGTCCGCGCCGCCGTGAGCAACTGGGCAGCCCTCAGGCGCTGCTGCCATAGTGGGACCCGCTTGCCCGGGTCGGTGCGCGGCATGAACAACGCGCGCGCCGCGCATTCGCGGAACCGCGCGGCGAACAGCACGCTGCCCGAGACCTGCGCCTCGACGATGCGTTGGATGTCGTCCGGGTCGAACGCGATGAGCGACGCGATGTCGATGCGGCCGTCGCCGTCGGGCAGACGGATGAGGATGCCGTCGTCAGCCGCATAGATCTGGCCGTCAACGGCATAGCGCTGCAACAGCCGGGCGTTGATCGCGAGCGCCCATGGCTCGTGCACGCGCCTGCCGAATGGCGTGTGCACGACGATGCGCCAGTCGCCTTCCTCGTCGCGGCAGCGTTCGATCACCACATGCGTGGCGTCGGGCACCACGCCGGTGGCGGCGCGCTGCTCGGACAGCAGCCGTGCCAGGTTGTCGATGGCGTTCGCGTCGAGGCCATCTTGGACAAGGCGGGCCTGCACGGCATTCGTGAAGCGCGGGCCGTGGGCGTGCGGGGCATCGGGGTGCGTCTGGCCGGCGCCCACAAGCCCCTGCGCCACGTCGTGCACCCATTGGCCTTGCGCCAGACCGAAACGGTAATCGCGGCCGTCGCCGTCGCCATGCCAGAACGGCAGGCGCGCGCTGCGCCCGGGGGCCGGCAGTACGATCACGCGGTCGTTGGTGATCTCCTGAATCTGCCAGGATGTGGTGCCCAAGGTGATGATGTCACCGACGCGCGATTCATACACCATCTCCTCGTCGAGTTCGCCGACGCGCCGCGGGCCCGTACCGGCCTCCCCTTCGGGAAGCACCACCGTGTAGAGACCGCGGTCGGGGATCGTGCCGCCACTGGTCACCGCGAGGCGCTGCGCCCCTTGGCGGGCGGCGAGCATGCCGGATTCCTCCTCGAACACGAGTGGGGGCCGGAACGCGGAGAACTCCTCACCGTTATAGGCGCCGGTGACCATGCCCACCACGGCGTCGAACATGTCGCGCTGCAGCGTGCGGTACGGGGCGGCGCGGCGCACGGTGCGGAACCATGCATCGGCGCTGATCGGCTCGAGGCTCGCGGCGGCCACCGTCTGCTGTGCGAGCACGTCGAGTGGGCTGTTGGGCACACGCAGCGGCTCGATGGCGCCGGCGAGCATGCTTTCGACGCTCGCGGCGGCGCCGATGATCTGTTCGCGCGTCACCGGGTAGATGAGTGCATGCGACACACCGCCCACGCGGTGGTCGGCTCGTCCCACACGTTGCAGGCCGGACGACACCGACAGCGGTGGCGCCAATTGGATGACCAGATCGACCGACCCCATATCGATGCCCAATTCGAGGCTGCTCGTGGCCACAACGCATTTGAGCTTGCCCGCTTTGAGCTGCTCTTCGATCTGCTTGCGCCGGTCTTTCGACACGGAGCCGTGATGCGCCATCGCGATGGCGTCCTGCGGTGCCACGGGACCGACGAGTTTCGTCGTCGATCCGATGAGCGACCCGTAATGCGCCGGTTCGTTCGACAGGTCGGGGCTTTTGCCCTGCCGCTCCCAGTAGAGGTCGTTGAGCTGGGCCGTGAACCGTTCGGCGAGTCCACGCGAGTTCACGAAGACGAGCGTCGTGCGGTGTGCGAGCACTTCGTCGAGCACACTGCGTTGGATCAGTGGCCAGACCGACGCGGTGGGGCCGGCGTTTGCGGCGACCGGCACCGGCGCCTCGCTGCCAGCTCGATCCGTGATCCCATCTCGATGGGCGGCAGACGACGGCGCTGCGGTTGGCGCCCGACCGTCTTCACGGGCCTTGCGTTCCGCCAGCCGCCGCATTGCCGGCGTGACGCCGGTGATTGAGTTGGAAGACTGCGGTGCATGGGATTTTGTGGTGTCCGTCCTGTCGCCGCCGTCACCCATGCGGCTTGCGGGCTCCACGACCTTGAGGTCGAGTGCCGCCCTGCCGCTCGCTTGGGCGATGGTGACGGGCCTGCTGCCGCCGAGGAACGCCGCGGCTTCATCCACAGGGTTCACGGTGGCGGAAAGTCCGATGCGCTGTGGTGGAGTCTCCAGCCGGTCGTCGAGCCGTTCCAGACTCAACGCGAGGTGGGCCCCCCGCTTGGTGCCGGCCACGGCATGCACTTCGTCGAGGATCACCGTCTGCACGGTGTCGAGCACGGTGCGCGCCTTCGATGTGAGCATCAGGTACAGCGATTCCGGCGTCGTCACCAGGATGTCCGGCGGCCTGCTGACGATCGCACGCCGTTCCTGCGGCGTCGAATCACCGCTGCGCATGGCGACCGAGACCTCAGGCACGGACAGTCCCATGCGCGCATATTCCTCACGAATGCCGTTGAGCGGCGTTTCGAGGTTCTTCGCGACATCCACGCCCAATGCCTTGAGCGGGGAGATGTAAAGCACACGCACCCCGTTGCGCCGCCGTTTGCGACCTTCCTCGGCGCTGTCCGCACGCGCGTTGCGGTCGATGATGCCGTCGATCGCCGCAAGGAACGCCGAAAGCGTTTTGCCTGAACCCGTGGGCGCGATGACGAGCACGTTCTCGCCATGATGGATCGCCGGCCACGCCAGACGCTGCGCCTCTGTGGGTCCACCGAAGCTGCGCTCGAACCATGCCCGGGTGGGGGCGGAGAAACTCTCCAAACATTCGCACATATGTTCGATTATCCGTCACTCGCCGAGTGCATGCAAGCGCACCACGCGCAGAACGCACGCATATGCCGCGAGCGCAATCACCGTGAACACCAGCAGATACCACGGCAGCGCATGCATCGACCCCGCCGCGCGTTCCACCCAGGCGAACAGCACGGGGCTGACCAACGTGGCCATCGAGACCGCGGCGGTCTGCACCCCGATCATCGCCGGTGTGCTCGCCGCGCCAAACAAGCGCGGAATGGCATGCACGACGGCCGGCGCGATTGGCGCACAGCCCACCCCCAGCAGCACCGGCGCGGTCAGCGCGCGCCACAGGCCCGCAACCGGCACCACCATCAGCGCAACCCCGCCGATCAGCACGGCGATGCCACCAGCGACCATCCATACATCGCGCACCCTGAGCGCCACAACGCCCGCCACAACAGAGCCGGCGACGAGACCCACAAAGAACAGATTGGCGTAGACGCCCGCCGTATGGATGGACATGCCGCCGGCGTGCACCATGTAACTGCTGGCCCACAGCATCGTCGTCTGCTCCACCGATGTGGCGGCGAACAACAAGACGAGCACAGCCACCGCCGCAGGCATCGCCATGAGCGCATGCACCGCATGTGGCCGGCGCATGTCGTGCCGCCAGTCCCCCTGTGCGTACGGCGTTTCACCCAAACGGGCGATCTGGGCCGGACTCAGGCGGTCATGCCATCGCCGTGTGCCTGCCGCAAGCACCATGGCGAGCGCAAGTTGCACAAGGCCGATCGTGCGGTACGCCCAGCGCCAGTCGGCACCGTTCGCGATGATCCAGCCGAGCACCGTGTGACCCACGAGCGCGCCGAACGCGCTCGTCGCATGCAGCCAGGTGATGTGCGCGTTCGCCGAACGCACGGCCACATACGCGTTCAACGCCACCACAAGCATGCCCGATCCAATGCCATACGGCAGCGCGAATACAAGCAGCGCCCAATAATGCGGCGCGAATGAGAACCCCGACAGCGCAAGCACGGTGAGGGCCACGCCCATGTCGACCGTGCGCCCGGAACCGACCCGGCGCACCACCGGCTCCGCGTATATCGCCGCCGCGGCGCAACCTGCGGCGATGACCGCGGCGATGCCGACCACGGCCACGAGTGGCGCGCCCACCCCCGCGCCCATGGCCGGCCATGAGGCGCCGAGCAGCGCCTCGGGCAGGCCGATGGCCAGAAAACCGAGGATGACCTGTGGCGTTGCGGCGGGCGTGCCAGCGCGCAGCACGCCCGCGTGTGTCTGTTCGTGTGCCATGGTGCCCATCGTAAGCGGCGGCGCGGGTTTGCCCACCCACGCACGCCCAGTGCGAACGGCGCGCAACCCGGTTCAATGTGCGGTGAAGTCCGCTTTGGTGCGGGTCTTGGCGCGCAGCCATTCGTGCATGGCGATCAGCCCCGCGGTGAACACGAGCAGGTACCACGGCAGCAGCCTGAGCGTCGTATGCTGCGCGAGCAGGCCGAACAGCGGCGGCATCAGCATCGTGCCGACGTAGGCGCTCGCCATCTGCACGCCGACGATCGCCTGCGACCGGTCGGCGCCGAAATACGCCGGCGTCGAATGGATGATGCACGGGTAGACCGGCGCGCAGCCAAGGCCGATGACGACGAAACCGGCGACCGAGTTCCACACGCCCGGCACCGGCAGCGCCAGCAGCACGACGCCGGCGACGATGATCGCGGCGCCGAGCCGGATCATCTGCGCGTCGCTGAGCCGCATCGTCGCGAAGCCGCTGACGAAGCGTCCGACGGTGATACCGATGAAGACGAGGCTCGCGTAGTTCGCGGCCGCCTGCAGGTCCACATGGTCGACGCCGGCCATGTAGCTGCTCGCCCACAGGATCGTCGTCTGCTCGATCGAGCAGTAGCAGAAGAACATGATGAGAATCTGCGCGGCGCCGCGGATACGCAGCACGCCGGCGAGGCCAAGCGGTTTGCGCTGTTGCTCCCCCGCCGCGGCGACCGTCTGCGCGGGATCGTCGGCCTCGCCGGGCGCCTGTGATGCGTTCCGGGGCGCGTCCGTGCGCCTCCTCCACAATGGCAGGCTCAGCACAAGGATGGCCGTCAGCACGATCTGCAGCGCGCCGACCGAACGGTATCCCCATTGCCATCCGTATTGGTGCGCAAGCGCGAAACCCATCATATACGGCCCGAAGAGGGCACCGAGCCCCCACATGCAATGCAGCCAGCTCATATGGCGGCTCGCGTAATGGACGGCGACATAGTTGTTGAGCGCCGCGTCGACGCCACCGGCGCCGAGCCCATACGGCACGGCCATGACGATGAGCATCCAGTAGTTCGGCGCGTAGGCGAAGCCGAACAACGCGAGCGCCGTCAACCCGACCGACACGGCGGTCACACGCCCCGCGCCGAACCGCAACGTGAGCCGGTCGCTCAGTAGCGCGGAGACGATCGTGCCTGCGCTGATGACCATCGAGATGCCGCCGGCCCATGACAGCGGCGCGCCGAGTTCGCCGCTCATCGTCGGCCATGCGGCGCCGAGCAGCCCATCGGGCAGTCCAAGCGAGATGAACGCGAGATAGATGATCGCGAGGAGCAGATTGGCCATGGCGTCTCCTTGGCATCACGTCGTGAGGGTTTTGGCGTCGTCGGCGGCGACGTACGGCGCAATTTTATTCCCTACGCAAGAAAATACCGGCGGTGACACGCCGGACCCGGACCGTGGTCCCGTCGTTTTGCGGCGATAGACTGGCGGCTATGCCTTTGACCATTGGATTCGTCTTCGATGACACGCTTGACGTGCTTGACGGCGTGCAGCAGCATATCGTCACGCTCGGCCGTGAGCTGAGCCGCCGTGGCCATGACGTGCATTACCTCGTCGGTGAGACGCATGATTCCCCGGTGCCGAACACGCATCCGCTCTCCAGGAACGTCATGGTGCGCTTCAACGGCAACCGAATGCGCATCCCGCTTCCGGCGAACCGTGCGCGCATCCGCGAGACACTCGCCGACCATGATTTCGACATCCTGCATGTGCAGGCCCCGTACAGCCCATTCATGGCCGGGCAGGTGCTCTCGCTCGCCGCGCCGTCCACAGGCATCGTCGCGACGTACCATATCGCGTCCGCGGACATGCTGTCACGCATCGGGGGACGCGCGCTCGGCCTTGTCAACGCGCCGACGCACAGGCGCGTCGATGAGGTCATCGCCGTCTCTCAGGTCGCCGCGCAGTATGCCGCATCGACCGCGCACGTGCGCGGCGTCGTCATCCCGAACCCGGTCGATGTCGCACGGTTCGCGGATGAGCCGGGCCCCGTCTGCGCCCGTACACGGCGCGACGGCCCCCTCGTGGTGTTCCTCGGCCGCTTCGTGCCGCGCAAAGGCGCCGAACTGCTGCTTGACGCGATCGCATACGGCGAGGCGCACGGCCTGTTCCCCGAAGGGTTCCATGTCGCATTCGCCGGCAAGGGGCCGCTCCTTGACGCATGCCGCCGGCGTGCCGAGACGCTGCGCACACCGGTCGAGTTCCTCGGCTTCGTCGAGGAGGAGGACAAGCCGGCGCTGCTTGCGGCCGCCGACATCGCTGTGTTCCCCGCGACGGGCGGCGAATCCTTCGGCATCGTGCTGCTTGAGGCGATCGCATCCGGGTCCGGTGTGACGCTCGCCGGCGACAATCCCGGCTACCGTTCGACGCTCCTCGGCGATGGGGACGCGCTCTTCGACGTCGGCACCGACCATGCGCGCGCACTCGCCGAACGCATCCACCGTGCGCTCACGGACAAGGCATGGGCGCACGCGCTGCATATGCGCGAACGTGCGCTCCTCGGACGCTATGATGTGCGGACGGTCGCCGACGAGGTCGAGGACGTCTACAGGCGCGCGATCGCGGACCGCAACCGCTGACGCCTTCCCCCGGTCATGTGTCGATCTTCGAACGGTCGAAATCGTCGGCGTTGTCGACGATGAACTGGCGGCGCGGCGGCACCTCGTCCCCCATGAGCAGACTGAAGACGCCGCTCGCACGCTCGGCGTCCTCCATGCGGATGCGGCGCAGCAGCCTCGTGCGCGGGTCCATCGTCGTGTCGGCGAGCTGGTTCGCGTCCATCTCGCCAAGGCCCTTGTAGCGTTGGATGTCGTCGGCGTATCCGATGTGGTCACGGTCGAGCTGGGCGAGCCTGCCGGCGAGCTCATCGTCGGAATAGGTGTAGATGTATTCGCCTTTGCGCGCGCCCGTGAGCGCGATCCTGTGCAGCGGCGGCACGGCGGCGTACACGTGCCCTGCCTCGATGAGCGGACGCATGTACCTATAGAACAACGTGAGCAGCAACGTGCGGATGTGCGCGCCGTCGACGTCGGCGTCGGTCATCATGATGACCTTGTTGTACCGTGCCTGCTCAAGGTCGAACGACGCGCCCGACCCCGCGCCGACCACTTGGATGATCGCCGCGCATTCCTTGTTCGACAGCATTTGCGCAAGCGACGCCTTCTGCACGTTGAGGATCTTGCCACGGATCGGCAGCAATGCCTGGAACGCCGAGTTGCGCGCCGCCTTCGCGGTGCCGAGCGCCGAATCGCCCTCGACGATGAACAGTTCGGCGATGTCGTCGTTGCCCGGCTGGCAATCCGAAAGCTTCGGCGGCATCGACGCCGATTCGAGCGCGGTCTTGCGGCGCGCGACCTCCTTCGTCTTGCGCGCCTGGATGCGCGCGTGCATCTCTCCGACGATCTTCTCGAGCACGCGTGCCGACTGCTCCTTGTACCCACGTTTCGCACCGGTGATCATCTCGGCGAACTGTTTGTCGGTTATGCGCGTGACGACCGGTTTGACGGGCGCGGTGCCGAGCACGTCCTTCGTCTGCCCCTGGAACTGCGGTTCGGCGATACGCACGGTGACGACAGCGACGAGGCCCGCGAGGATGTCGTCTCGTTCGACCTTCATCTTCGCGTCCTTGAGATTGACCTTGAGCTTGCGCGCGTTGTCCTCGACGGCCTTGCGCACCTGCCTCGTGATGGCGTTGAGGAAGCCGTCGACGTGCATGCCGCCACCGGGCGTCGCGACGACGTTGACGAAGCTGCGGACCGTCGTGTCGTATCCGTTGACCCACCGCATCGCGATGTCGACGTCGCATGTGCGCGTGATGTCCTGCGCATGCAGGTCGCCATGGTCGTCGACGGCCTGCGTCTCCTCATGGTACGTGCCCTGCCCCTCGATCCTCCAGATGTTCGAGACGGGTTCGCCGTTCGACAGGAAGTCGACGAAGTCGACGACGCCTCCCGTATGGCAGAACTCCTCGACCCTGCGGTGGCCGGGCGTCGCGTGCTGCCGCTGCGGCGCGATCTGCGCCTCAAGCGTCGTCTGCACGCCCGACGCTGCCTCCTGCTGCGCGTTCTCGGCCTGTGTGCGCACGATTGCGTCCGCGGCCGCGTCCTCGGATGCCGCCGCCGCATCGTCGTCGGTTTCGACCTGTGCGCTTTGCGCGGTGGCCACGTCCGTTTCGCGCAGTTCGTCGGCCGATGCGTCGCCCGTTTCCTCGATGTGCTCGTCGACGACGGTGATCTTGAGGCCCGGCACAAGGAAGCTCGTCTGCCGTACACGGTCGATGAGCTTGTCGTAGTCGAAGCGCGCCGTGTCGTTGAAGATCTCGGGATCCGCCCAGTAGCGGATGCGTGTGCCGGTCGTCTTCGGCTTGACGTGGCCGATGATGTCGAGTTCGGTCGGCCGGTTCTTACGCGTCTTCTTGAACGGTGCGTCCGGTGACGGATGCGCGGGGTCGGCGTCGGTGTAGACGCCCGGATGCCCTTGATGGAACGCCATATGGTAGGTGTTGCCGTTGCGGTCGACCTCGACGTCGAGCCGTGAACTCAACGCGTTGACGACCGACGAGCCGACGCCGTGCAGGCCGCCCGCCGCGTTGTATGATGCGTTGCCGAACTTCGCGCCCGCATGCAGTTTCGTCAGGACGACCTCGACGCCGGTGAGTTTCGTCTTCGGTTCGACGTCGACCGGGATGCCGCGCCCGTTGTCGGCGACTTCGACCGAGCCGTCCTTGTGCAACGTGACGGTGATATGCGTGCACGCGCCGGCGAGCGCCTCGTCGACGGCGTTGTCGATGATCTCCCACAGGCAGTGCATGAGACCTTGGGTGTCGGTCGTGCCGATGTACATGCCCGGGCGTTTGCGCACCGCGTCGAGTCCTTCGAGGACCGTCAACGAGTCGGCGCCGTAGTCTTTCTTCGCCATCTGTATGCCGTCTTCCTGGAAATCCGTCCGGCCGTGCAGGCCGTTCACCGTGCTGTCATGCAAAAGAGAGCGGAGCCGCGGGGCTCACGCTCTCTGCCGCTGCCGCCCGTTCCCGGGCGGCGTCGTTGTCCGTGCTCGACCGCGCCGTCACTGGTCGAGGAAGTCGCGCAGCGTCTGCGAACGCGAGGGGTGGCGCAGCTTCGACATCGTCTTCGATTCGATCTGGCGGATGCGTTCACGTGTCACGCCGTAGACGCGGCCGATGTCGTCGAGCGTCTTCGGCTGGCCGTCCTCGAGCCCGTAGCGCATCTTGATGACGCCTGCCTCGCGTGGCGAGAGCGTCTCGAGCACCTGGCGGAACTGCTCCTGGAGGAGCGAGAACGCGACGGCGTCGGACGGCGCGATCGCGTCGGTGTCCTCGATGAGGTCCCCGAACTCCGAATCGCCGTCCTCGCCAAGCGGCGTGTGCAGCGAAATCGGCTCGCGTCCGTACTTCTGCACCTCCTGGACCTTCTCGACCGGCATGTCGAGCTCACGTGCAAGCTCGTCCGGCGTCGGTTCGCGGCCGAGGTCCTGCAGCATCTGGCGCTGGACGCGCGAAAGCTTGTTGATGACCTCGACCATGTGCACGGGCACACGGATCGTGCGCGCCTGGTCGGCCATCGCGCGCGTGATCGCCTGGCGGATCCACCATGTCGCGTATGTCGAGAACTTGAAGCCTTTCTTCCAGTCGAACTTCTCGACGGCGCGGATGAGGCCGAGGTTGCCTTCCTGGATGAGGTCGAGGAAGAGCATGCCGCGGCCCGTGTACCGCTTCGCGAGCGAGACGACGAGCCTCAGGTTCGCTTCGAGCAGGTGGTCCTTCGCCTTCTTGCCGTCCGCCGCGGCCCATTTGAGCTCACGACGACGTTTGAAGTCGAGTTTGTCGCCTTCGGTGTCGAGCAGGTGCTGCGCGTACAGGCCCGCCTCGATGCGTTCGGAGAGGTCGACCTCCTGTTCCGCGTTGAGGAGCGAGACGCGTCCGATCTGCTTGAGGTAGTCCTTGACCGGGTCGGCGGTCGCGCCCGTCGTGACGACGCGGCGCTTCGGGTTCGTGCCCGTCGGCGCGAGCGTCTCGTCGTCGTCGTCGTCGCGCACGACGAACGCGCCCTTCTCCTTGGGCGCCTCGGGCTTCGACTCCTCTTCGTCCTCGTCGTCCTCTTCGGGTTCCGATTCCGATTCCTCATCGTCGTCCTCGTCGACATCGTCGTTGTCGACGTCGTCAAGGTCGTCGTCGTCGAGGTTCAACGTGTCCTCGTCGATCTGTTCGTCGTCCTCGTCGAGCATGACGTCCTCATCATCCTCGGCGTGTGTCTGCTGTGGCTCCGTGTCCTTCGCGGCCTTCTTCTTCGCCGCGTGCCTGCGCGGCTGTTTCGTGGCCTCGGTCTGTTCGGACGCGGTCTGCTTCGTCGTGCGCTTGCGGCCGCCCGATTGGGCGGTCGTGCTTTTGCGCGTACGCTTCGCGGTGCCTTTCGTGGTGGCGTCATCGACGCTGGAGGTGCCGTTGTCTTCCGACTTGTCCGTAGTGTTCGCCGTTCGCTTCGTGGCCAAACTGTTCCTCCTGCTCGCTCATGGTCATGCGACCTGTCCCGTACGCCCTTGGAGTGCAAGGGCATAGTACTGGCAAAGGCAAGTCGCGCACTAAGTGAGTTAACCATGTCGCGGGGACGATTATTCCACGCCATCGGCCGCGGATGCATGCCACGGGCCGCCGTCATGAGCGCACCGCGATCCACTGCGGCACGACGCCGTGCATGAGCGCCGTGAGGACGATGCCGGCGAGGCGCATCCCCCCGTCGAACGTGATCGACCGCACGGCCGTCTCGACCGCGCGGGCGTCGCCTACCCACCACATCCCGTAGGCGGCGACGGCGAGCGGATGCGCCGCATACCGGTCGGGCACGATCTGCGCGGCGCGTTCGCATATCTCGATGCCCCGCATGATGCGCTCGACGTCGGGTCTCGCGTCCGCCTTGAACGCCGCGTTGAGCTCATGTTCCATCGCCGAGGCGTTGCCGCGCTCGTGCGGATGCACGGCGAACCCCTCGTAATCATCGGGTGTGGATCGTCCCGGCGCCCCGACGAGCGTCATGATGAACGCGTCACGCGACGACAGCGAATCGGTCATCAGCACGGCGAGCGCGCACAACCCCTCCGCGTCGCAATCGAAGGGGTCGAAATCGTCGTCGTCAAGCCATGCGAGCCAAGCGGCGCATACGCTCGCGAAGGCGTCGTGCGTCGCCTGGGCGGGCCCCTCCTCACGGCATGCGCGCATGTACCGCTCATGTATCTCGTCGCACCGCACGACGTCTCGCTCGTCGATGACCCTGTCCTCGGCGTCGTCGAATCCGTCGACGGGGATGAACATCGGCGCCCCGGAATGTTCCGTCCGCGTCTGCACGGCGTCCCCGTGCCCGGTCATGTCCTCCATCATCCATTCCTCGCTTTCCGTTCATTGTTTCTGGACATTGCTCACATCCGGTCCGTCTGTCCGGATGTCCTTCCACTGTCGCGCGTCCGTTCCGTCCACGTCCAGCCGGACTGGGGTATGTGTACGGACGGTACCGTTATCCACAATTCGCGCACGGTGGAACGCCTGGTATGGGCCGCCGAACGAATCGCGGCCGACGTCATTCGAACATCGTGATTGTCGCAACACTGTGGATGAATGGCAGCTATGAGTCCCTCGACACCTCTGCAGCAGATCGAATCGCGAATCGGCGCGCTTGTGCGCGAATATGCGGGGATCGCCCGGCAGGTCGACATTCCACCGGAGCTCGACCACACGCTCGACACGACGATCGAACAGGCCGTCGTCTCAAGCGAAGGAGGCAAACGTCTGCGCGCATTGCTCGCCCTTGAGGCCTATGCACTGCTCTCGCCGGACGCGGACGAGGCGCAACGCGACGCGATGCTCGACATCGCGTGCGCGATCGAGGTGTTCCAGACGGCGGCGCTCGTCCATGACGACATCATCGACGATGCCGACCTACGGCGCGGCAAACCCTCGGCCCACCGCGCGCTCGAGCGCGCGACGCACAGCGAGACGATCGGCCGGGGTCTCGGCGTCATGCTCGGCGACCTGCTCGCGACGGCATGCACGGCGATCATGGACGACGCAAGCCAGAGGCTCGACATCCCCCAGTCACGCAACCTGCGGCGCACGTTCATCACGATGCACCATGAAGTGGAGATCGGCCAGGTCCTCGACCTCGCGATCGAACGCATGCCGCTGAACAATCCGGACAGGCTCGGCAAAGCGTCCTACGAGGTGTTCCGGTGGAAGACCGCGAGCTATACGACGATCGCGCCGCTCGAACTTGCGTTCCTCGCGTCCGGCATGGACACGGACACCGCCGCGCATCATGCCGTCGCGATCGGCTGGCCGCTCGGCGTCGCGTTCCAGCTCGCCGACGACCTCATCGACGTCATCGGCACATCGAAGACGACCGGCAAACCGGTCGGCGGCGACATTCGCGAAGGCAAACGCACCGTGCTGCTCTCGGATGCGTTGCGCGCGGCGTCGCCGAAGGAGGAACGCGAACTCGCGCGCATCTATGCGAAGCGCAAACGCGGGGCCTCGGACATCGCGCGCGTGACGGCGCTCTTCCGTTCGACGGGCGCGATCGACCGTTCGTATGCGCGTATCAGCGAGATGTGGGACCGCACGACGGACGCGATCGGCGCGATGGGCCTCGATGCGGACGCGGAAGCGCGCCTGCGCGCGATATGCGCGCGTTTCATCCCTCAAGCGGCGCGCGCATGAGCAGCACACCACCATGTAAAATGACCTCGTCGCCGGCCGCGTCTGGCCGCACATCATCATTTCGGGTAAGGAACACGACGGATCAAGCATGAGTGAAGCGCAGGATATGCCACAGGACAGGCTCGTCGATGGTCGGTACCGCATCGTGCGCAAAATCGCGGACGGCGGCATGGCGACCGTTTACCAGGCGGTCGATGTCAGGCTCGGCCGCGACGTCGCGATCAAGATCATGCACCAGCAGCTCGCGCAGGGCCCCTACCGCGACCAGTTCATCGCGAGGTTCCACCGCGAGGCGAACGCGGCCGCGTCAATCGCGAGCCCCTACATCGTGCAGGTCTACGACACGGGCGAGCATGACGGCCTCGACTACCTCGTCATGGAATACGTCAAAGGCGTCAACCTGCGCGCCGAAATGCAGCACAAGCGCACATTCAGCGTGCGCGAGACGCTGCGCGTCGTGTCCGAGACGCTCAGCGGCCTCGCCGCGGCGCATGCCGCGCAGGTCGTGCACCGCGACATCAAACCGGAGAACATCCTCATTAACAACCGTGGACGCGTGCAGATCACCGATTTCGGCCTCGCGAAGGCGATCTCGCAGGCGACGCTCTCGTCGACGGGCATGCTCCTCGGCACGGCGGCGTACCTGGCCCCCGAGATGATCAGCGACAATGAGGCGCTGCCACAAGGCGACTGCTATTCGGTCGGCATCATGGCATGGGAGATGCTCACGGGACGTGTGCCGTTCCAGACGGACAACCCGGTGACGATGGTCTTCAAACACGTCAATGAGAACGTGCCGTCGGTCGCGACCGTATGCACCGGCATCGACCCGCGCGTCGCGCGCTTCATCACGAGCCTGACAAACCGGGACATCGCCGACCGCCCGGCGGACGCGTCGGTCGCGCTCGACCGGCTGCAGGAGCTCATGCGCACGTTGCCGCCCGAATCGCTGCGCTACCGGTACGACCCGTCGGCACAGCCCACGGCGACGACGGCGATGCCGATGGCGGCCGTCGCCGCGAACGCCGCGGCCACGCAACACCCCGACACCCAACCCGCCAATAATGCACAACCCACCGGCGCACACGCCGCACAGGACGACGGCGGACAGCCATCCGTGCCGCCGACGCACGCGGCCGCGGACATCGCGCGCGTCCAAGGCAACACACCCGCATCGCCGGACGGCCCCTCCTCGTCGTCCATATCCGGCCGGCAGCCGCAGCCGGACATGACGACCTCGGGGACGGTGCCGCGCTCACAATCCGGATCGGCCCCGCGCGGCAATGACGAGCCGACGAACATGCTTGCGCGTCCGATGACATACGGTGGGCACCCCACGGACGGCATGCCGTTCGCCGGCGACGATGCGCCGACGGCGATGCAACCGAAGAAGCGGCGCCATACCGGCCTCATCATCGGCATCATCGCGTTCGTCGCCATACTCGCCGCAGGTGGCGGCACCGCCGCATGGTGGTACTACGCTGGGCCCGGCAGCTACAACACGATGCCGAAGCCGGAAGGGCTCACATGCGAGCAGAACGCGCCGTGTAAGATCACCGGCGTCCCATGGAAATCATATGAAAGTGCACTCAACGTCTCGAACATCAAATATGCGGTGAGCAAGGCGTACAGCGATGATGTCGCGGAAGGCGACGTCATCTCGACCGACCCGGCGTATGTCGACGCGCATGTGAGCAAACGCGGCGAACAGCGGGTCAAAGTCGTCGTCTCGCTCGGCGTGCGCCACGTGACGATCCCCGAGGACATCAAGTCGTCGGACGATCCGCTCGCCGCGCTCAAACAGGCGGGCATCGAACACATCGAGCACTCCGATGACACCGACGAATGGTCGCTCGACGTGCCGCAGGGCATGGTCATCAGCATCACGCCGGATCCGGGCGCGACAATCGCGCACAACGAGACCGTCGACGTCGTGCTGTCGAAGGGCCCAATGCCGGTGCAGATGCCCGACCTGATCGGACAGACGGAGGACTACG
Source organism: Bifidobacterium criceti (assembly GCF_002286935.1). Taxonomy (GTDB): domain Bacteria; phylum Actinomycetota; class Actinomycetes; order Actinomycetales; family Bifidobacteriaceae; genus Bifidobacterium; species Bifidobacterium criceti. Next base: position 154,297 of record NZ_MVOH01000017.1, on the reverse strand, counting down.
CGAAGAAGACGCTCGAAGACGACAAGCTCGAAGTCACGTTCAACGAGGAGTTCAGCGACAGCGTCGCCGCGGGCCATGTCCTGTACACATCCCAGGACGCAGGCTCGACGCTGCATTGGGGCGACGCGGTCACCGTGACGCTCTCAAAGGGTCCTGAGACCGTGAAGATGCCGGACGTCGTTGATAAATCACCCGAAGACGCGCAGAAGGCAATTGAGGCACTTGGTCTTAAGGTCAAAGTTGAGAAGATCTTCCCTCAGAATCCAATCCGCTTGAATCGCGTGTATAGCCAGGATCCGAAGGCAGGCTCCGACGTGCCGAAGCGCACGAAGGATGGCGATCCGACAACGGTCACGATCCAGGTACTCTGAATACGGCGAAGCGACATCAGCGCATATGGAAGGAGCCGGGGGCGGCCGATCATGGGCGCCCCCGGCTCATTCCATACCGGTCTCCTGGCAGCCGCCACAGACCGCTACTCGTGGTCGATGCCCTGCACCGCCTCAATCGCCGCCTGCTCTTGCTGCATCTGCTTCTTGACGACCTGCGCGTATTCGGGCACATATTCCTGTCCGCTCATCTCTTCGATGCGGCGTGTGACCTCGTCGGTGAGCGCGCGCAGCATCTCATGTGTGACCTTGTCGGCAGGCGTCTTCGCGACGTTGATCGGCTCGCCGTAGATGACCTTGCTCACTCCTTTGCCCGGGACGACCTGTCCCGGCTTCTGCAATTCGCGCGAACCTATGATCGCGGCCGGCACGATCGGGCAACCGGTCTCGAACGCGAGGCGCGCGGCACCGGTATGGCCCTTGTAGAGGCGTCCGTCCGGGCTGCGCGTGCCTTCGATGTGGATGCCGAACAGCTCGCCGTCCTCGATGATCTCACGCGCATGTTCAAGCGCTCCGAGCGACTTCGAACCTCCTGAACGGTCGACCGGGAACACACCCACTGATGTGAACCACCATTTCTTGAACCGGCCTTTGATGCCTTTGCCTTCGAAGTATTCGGCCTTGCCCATGAAATGGATCATGCGCGGGCATGTGAGCGGCAGCAATGCGTCGTCGATGACGGCAAGGTGGTTCGCGGCGATGATCGCGCCGCCTTCATGCGGGATGTGCTCGAGGCCCTCGGCCGTCGGATGGAAGCGGTGCCGTGCGATCGGCCCGAGTGTCTTGACGAAAAACCGGTACAGCATCCGAAGTCTCCTTACGCGCTTCACATTCCGCTTGCTACAGTAGTGACCATGACCGACCTCAACAATAGCAGCAACGACGGCGACGCGCGCCATGCGGGCGCACAGGGTGAACCGCATGCGGATGATTGGCAGCGGTTCCTCGACGACCATGCGGACGATCTCGGGGATGTCGCGCGCTCGCGCACGGCGAAGAAGTTCGACCGCCATGCCAAACGTGAGGAGAAGAAGACGGTGCTCACCGTCGACGACCTGTCCGCCGAGGCGTTCACAAACGCCGGGCGGGGGCCGCGCGACTACAGGAGCAGCTGGCTCGACACCGACGATGTGCTCGACCGTGACGGCAGCGGCTTCCACGCGCCGAACCCGTCCTTACGCGGCATCCGCACATCGAAGCTCATATGCGCCGCGATCCTCACGCTCGGTGTCGCGGCCATCATCGTCGCAGCGTGCTTCCCGCGCATCGTCGGCGTCATCGGCCTGCTCGGCGCGTTGTGTGTCCTCATCGGCGCCGGCGGACTCATCGCGCAGCATGAGGGACGCGATGTCATCCACGACGACGATTCGGACAACGGCGCACGTGTCTGACGATGCCGGGGCGGCGGAAGGTTCCCGCCGCCCCGGCATCGTGTTCAGGCGTTGCTCTTCGCGACGGCGATCCATTCGTCAAGAAGCGCCTGCGCCTTGCCTTCATCGACGGTACGTTCGGCGATTGCGTACGCCTCACGGAACCGTTCGGCGAATGGCGCGTCGGCATCGATAAGCGAGCCGTCCGCGACGATCGCCGACGCGGCGTTGAGGAGCGCCGTCGTGCGGAACGGCACATCCTTGCCGGCGAACAGGTCGCGCGCGGCCTGCGCGTTGTAGTCGGGTTCGCCGCCACGCAGGTCGTCGAGCGTGACCTTCGCAAGGCCAAGTTCCTCAATCGGGTCGAACGTCGTCTCGACGACGTCGCCGTCCTTGAACTCCCAGATCGAGATGGGTCCGGTCGGCGCCATCTCGTCAAGCCCCTCCTTCGACGTGTAGACCATGCCGCTCTGTCCGTTCGCCGCGTAGACGGCGGCCATGACCGGACTCATCGCGCGGTTCGCACAGCCGATCGCGACATGCTTCGGATTCGCCGGGTTCGTGAGCGGACCGAGGACATTGAACACGCACGGCACGCCGAGTGCGGCGCGCACGGGGCCGACGAAGCGCATCGCCGGATGGAACGTGCGCGCGAACGCGAACGTGATACCCACTTCGTCGCCGATCTCGGCGACCGCCTCCGGCGTGAGGTCGAGCGGCAGCCCAAGCGCCTCAAGGCAGTCCGCGGCGCCGCATTTCGAGCTTGCGGCACGGTTGCCGTGCTTCGCGATCATGACGCCCGCGGCGGCGGCGATCACGGCACCCATCGTCGACAGGTTGACGGTGTGCGCGCCGTCGCCGCCCGTGCCGACGATGTCGGTGCATTCACGCGCGACGCGCAGCGGCACGGCATGCGAGACCATCGCCTTCGCGGCGCCGGCGACCTCGCCGGCCGTCAATCCCAGCTGCTGCTGCGTCGCGAGCACGGCGCCGACGGCGGCCGGTTCGGCGTTGCCCTGCATGAGGTCGTCGACGAACCATTCGGATTCCTCCGCGGTCAGATGCTCGCCCTTCACGAGCTTCGTCAGGATCGTTTTCCATGTGATGTCGGCCATGACCTCTCCTCATCGGTATCGTGCAATGCACCGACCAGTCTAGGAAGGGCGTGCAACGAACCTGTTTCGATTCCCGCATCATGGGCACCCGCCTTCGGGGATTGCCCACACACACAATCGGGGCGACGCATTGCCGACACGACCGATGGAGGGGCCATGCCGCGCACGATCCTGTTGTCCGATGACGCCGCCGTCTTCGATGGGGTGACCGTCCGTTTCCCGATGTCCGCCGCCGAACTCACCGCCGCGCTCGGCGGTGCAGCGGCCATCCATTGTATTTCATCAGCGACCGTGACGACTTCAGCGCGCTTCATGTCATCCGCTGGAGCGATGAAGGCCACGGCATCAGCGTGCGGCCACGGTGATGACAACGGCGGGGGCGCCGCGACCGTTGTCGTCGCGGCGCCCCCGCCGTTGTCATGTCCCGACCAGTCGATGGCGGTTGCCGTCACCGCTCGTTCTGTCCGTGGCAGACCTTGTACTTGCGCCCCGAACCGCACGGGCACTGCGCGTTCCTCGGCGTGCCCGGGAATGTGCGTCCGTCGGCCCACGGCGTCTTGAGCTCCTCGTTCTTCGGGCGCTTGTTCGCCGGGACCTTACCCTCGGCGTGCGAGATCGGCGCAGGTCCGACGATGCCGTGCGTCTCGTCGTCGGCATCGTCGATCTCCTCGACCTCCTCCTTGACCTCGTCGCCGAGCGCGACCGCGGTCTCATCGGCGGTGTCGTCGTACTTCGACGGTTCCTCGGGCTCGACGATGCGCACCGCATCGGCGTCACGCTCGTCGACGTCGACGTCCTCGCCCATCGCGTTCTCGGCCTCGTCGACGACCTGGTCGTCGACGACGTCCTGCGCCATGTCCTCATGGTCCTGCGTCTGCGCGACCGAATCGACGTCGACATGGAACAGCAGCTGGATGGACTCCTCCTTGATCGCCTCGATCATCGAGTTGTACATCTGGTAGCCTTCGCGCTGGTATTCGACGAGCGGGTCACGCTGACCCATGCCACGCAGACCGATGCCGTCCTTGAGGTAATCCATCTCATAGAGATGCTCGCGCCACTTGCGGTCGAGCACGGCGAGCACGACACGGCGTTCGAGGGTGCGCAGGCCTTCGGCGCCGAGCTTGTCCTCGAACTTCGCGTACTGGTCCTGCGCGTCGTTGACGAAGAGGTCGACGACGGCGTCGACGGCCTTCTCGCCCTTGAGGCCTTCGGCCGCTTCCTTGGCCTCGTCCTCGGTCACCTTCGTCGGGAAGAGCTCGCGCATGGCCTTGAACATGCCGTCCCAATCCCAGTCCTTCGGCTTGTCGGAGCCACGCTTCGCGCCGGTCACATAGCTCGTGACGGTGTCCTTGATGAAGCGTTCGATGTCCTCGTGGATGTCCTCGCCCTTGAGCACCGCCTGGCGCTCGGAGTAGATGACGGTACGCTGCTTGTTCATCACATCGTCGTACTTGAGGACGTTCTTGCGGATCTCGAAGTTGCGCGATTCGACGGCCTTCTGCGCGTTGCGCACGCCCTTCGAGACGGCCTTCGATTCGATTGGCTCGCCTTCGGGCATGCCCTTCGCCATGACACGGGCAACGAGCTGCGTGTTGAACAGGCGCATAAGGTCGTCCTCGAGGCTCAGATAGAAGCGCGATTCACCCGGATCGCCCTGACGGCCGGAACGGCCGCGCAGCTGGTTGTCGATACGGCGCGATTCGTGGCGTTCGGTGCCGAGCACGTACAGGCCGCCGAGTTCGACGACTTCCTCATGCTCGTCCTTGACCTGCTCCTTGATCTGCTTGAGCGTCTCCGGCCACAGCTTCTCGTACTCCTCCGGCGTGTCTTCCGGCGAATAGCCTTCCTCCTTGAGCTTCGCGTCGGCGAGGAACTCGACGTTGCCGCCGAGCATGATGTCGGTGCCTCGTCCGGCCATGTTCGTCGCGACGGTCACGGCGCCCTTGCGGCCCGCGACGGCGACGACGGCCGCTTCCTTCTCATGCTGCTTCGCGTTGAGCACCTTGTGCGGGATCTCGACGACATCGAGCAGCGAGGAGACGACTTCCGACGCCTCGACGGACGCGGTGCCGAGCAGGACCGGCTGTCCCTTCTTATGGCGTTCCGAGACGTCCTTGACAATCGCGGCGAGCTTCTCCTTCTTCGTGCGGAAGATCAGATCGTCCTTGTCCTGGCGGATCATCGGGCGGTTCGTCGGGATCGGCAGCACACCGAGCTTGTAGGTGCCCATGAACTCGGCCGCCTCGGTCTCGGCGGTACCGGTCATGCCCGCGAGCTTGTCGTACATGCGGAAGTAGTTCTGCAGCGTGATCGTCGCGAAGGTCTGGTTCTCGGCCTTGACCTCGACATTCTCCTTCGCCTCGATCGCCTGGTGCAGGCCTTCGTTGTACCGGCGGCCCGGCAGGATGCGGCCGGTGTGCTCGTCGACGATGAGGACCTCACCGCCGGTGACGACGTAGTCGCGGTCGCGCAGGAACAGTTCCTTCGCCTTGATCGCGTTGTTGAGGTAGCCGATGAGCGCGGTGTTGCTCGGCTCATAGAGGTTGTCGATGCCGAGGTAGTCCTCGATCTTCGTGATGCCGGGGTCGAGGATGCCGACGGTCTTCTTCTTCTCGTCGACCTCATAGTCCTCGTCGCGCACGAGTTTGAGCACGAGCTTCGCGAATTGGCGGTACCAACGCGTCACGTCGCCTTCGGCGGGGCCCGAGATGATGAGCGGCGTACGCGCCTCATCAATGAGGATCGAGTCGACCTCGTCGACGATCGCGTAATGGTGGCCGCGCTGCACGAGCTCGTTCTTCTCCCACGCCATGTTGTCACGCAGGTAATCGAAGCCGAACTCGTTGTTCGTGCCGTAGGTGATGTCCGCGTTGTACTGCTTGCGGCGCTCCGGCGGCTTCTGTCCGGTGACGATGCAGCCGACGCTCATGCCGAGGAAACGGTAGATGCGGCCCATGAGCTCGCTCTGGTAGCTCGCGAGGTAGTCGTTGACGGTGATGACGTGCACGCCCTTGCCTTCGAGCGCGTTGAGGTAGCTCGGCAGCGTCGCGACGAGCGTCTTGCCTTCACCGGTCTTCATTTCGGCGATGTTGCCCCAATGCAGCGCCGCGCCGCCCATGAGCTGGACGTCGAAATGGCGCTGGCCGAGCGTGCGCTTCGAGACCTCGCGCACCGTGGCGAACGCTTCCGCCATGATGTCGTCGAGCGTCGCACCGTTCGCGAGCTTCTCCTTGAACTTCGCGGTCTGACCTTTGAGCTCCTCGTCGCTCAGCGCCGAGATCTGGTCCTCGAGTGCGTTGACTTCCTTGGCCACGTTCTCGAGACGCTTGATTTGGCGGCCTTCGCCCATGCGAAGCGCTTTGCCTACAATGTCTACCAATGTCACTCCCTTGGTGAGATGGTTCCGTGCGATAACATCTTCAACAATAGCGGTCGACGCGATTTTGTTCCTCGTTTTTCGACCTAATTACGTAATTTTCTCATATTCCGCTACAAGACATCCACAAACCTACACCGCAAGATACTCCGCGCCACGACTGGGCACGGCAAAGCCGAGGGGCCGGCCGCCTCCATCGGCTAACCGGCCCCTCGGCCATATGGCGGTCGGACAACCGCCGTCCCCTATCGCGAAACTGGGCGCTCAGGCCTTCTTCGCTTCCTCGGCCTTCTTGATGTTCTCCGGGGTGTCGATCTCGAAGACGCCGTAGCTCCAGCCATGGCGGTGGTAGACGACCGACGGGCGCATCGTGTCCTTGTTGACGAACAGGAAGAAGTCGTGGCCGATGAGCTCCATCTCATAGAGTGCCTCATCGATGCTCATCGGTTCGGCGACGTGCAGCTTGCGGCGGATGACGATCGGCGTATCGCCGACATGCACCTCGATCGCCTCGCCCGGGCCGAGGTCGGACGCGACGGCGGCGGCCGGGCTGTTGGCGTCCGCGGCGTCGCCCATGATATCCTCTTCCTCCTCGGACGGCGGGACGAACTCACCCGCATCGACCGGGAGCGGCGTGTAGTTCTTGCGGTGATCCTTGCGGCGATCACGTGCACGACGCAGACGCAGCGTGAGCTTGTCGAGCGCCAGGTCGAGCGCGCTGATCTCGTCGAGGCTCGAAGCCTCGGCGCGGATGACGGTCGCTCCGGCGATGACGGTGAGCTCGACACGCATCGCGGTGTCGTGCATACGCGGATTACCCTCATGCGACAGCACGACCTGGACGCGCTGCGCATCAGGGGCGATTGCGGTCACACGATTCATCTTGCTTTCGACGACGTCACGGAACTTCTGCTTGATCTGAATGTGACGGCCGGTAATCACGATATCCATGTGGACCTCCCTAGACTCAAGCGGCTGTTCGCCGCTATATACGGACCGAGACGGCGATGCCGCCGTCCGGATATCACTCATTGTAACCGACGACATGCGGGAAAATGCGGTAACGCTGCTGGTTTAATTCTTTTTTCCATGCGACGCCCACACGATGCGGCCGATTGTCGGACACGGTGTTAGAATACTACGGTTGAGACCTCTTGATGGCCGCGACCACATTCGTTGGTTGAGGAACTTCCGGGCTCCGCAGAGCACGATGGCGGATAACGTCCGCCCAGGGTGACCTGAGAGATAGCGCAGCAGAAAACAGACCGCCCGTCTTCGGACAGGTAAGGGTGAAACGGCGGTGTAAGAGACCACCGGGCCGCTGGCAACAGCCGGCCGCATGGCAAGCCTCATCGGGAGCAAGGCCAAGCAGAAGGCGTTTGAGGGCTGCTCGTCCAATGCCTTCGGGTAGGCTGCTGGAGCCTGACGGCGACGTCAGGTCGAGATGGATGGCCATCCGTGCCCATTGGGCACGACAGAACCCGGGGTATAAGGGGTCTCACTTTCCTTCTTCCCCCTCGGTGCCATGCCGTTGGAACAACACATCGCTGACATCGCGCAACACCGCCGGATCATGACCTTTGCGTCCTCCTGCGCTCCAGAACCGTCGTTTCGCCGTCTGCGGATCCTTGCCACGTGTCCGGCTCGCGACATGGCGCCCGAGTTCCCATGCGGCATCGTCGAAGACTCCTTCGACCGCCGCTTCGTCCGCGATGCGCCGCGCAAGTGCGTCGTCGACGCCTTTGCGCGTCATCTCGAGGATCGCGCCACGCTTGCCCATCATGCGGTTCACGCACGCGCGCACGACCGACCTGGCGTATTCCTCGTCGTCAAGGAGCCGCAATTCGACGAGACGGTCGATGACGGCTCCGATGACGTCGTCGGCATACCCGCGTTCGGCGAGTTTGCCGCGTAGGCCGCCCGAGGAGCGCGGCGCCGCGTCGAGCAGCCGCAGCGCCGCCTCCTTGCACGCCTCCCCGTCGCGGGGGTCCTCCGCAGGCGTATAGGCGAAGCCTCCAGAGGCACGCTTGCCCGGCCCCAGGCCGTTCCGGCGCTTCCCGGCACGCCGTGCGCCACGCGCGAAGCGCACGACGTCGCCATCACGGGATGCGCCGAACGCGCCGACGGATTGACGCGGGCCCCGTGTCGTACCGTCGGCATCCACGGCATCCGGCGCCCCGTCATCGCGTACGGGGGACGCCGGATGCGCGGCGAGGAAATCCTCGGCGGAGATCATTGGCCGTTCTTCCCATTCGGGGTCTCGGTCGCGGCGATGTCCTCGGATTCGATCGTCGACTCGACCTCCTCCCCTTGTGCGAACGTGTCCTCAGGCGCGTCGATGAGACCATAGGCGACCTTGACCTTGTTCTCGATCTCATCGACGATCTGCGGGTTGTCTTTGAGGAACCTGCGCACGTTCTCACGCCCCTGCCCGAGCTGGTCGCCCTCATAGGTGAACCACGAACCGGATTTCTTGACGATGTCCGTCTGGAGCGCCATGTCGAGCACGGAGCCTTCGCGCGAGATACCCTCGCCATAGAGGACGTCGAACTCCGCCGATTTGAACGGCGGCGCCATCTTGTTCTTGACGACCTTGACCTTCGTGCGGTTGCCGACCGCGTCATCGCCATTCTTGAGTGTCTGGATGCGGCGGATGTCCATGCGCACCGATGAATAGAACTTGAGCGCCTTGCCGCCCGTCGTCGTCTCGGGGCTGCCGAAGAAAACACCGATCTTCTCACGCAGCTGGTTGATGAAGATCGCCGTCGTGTTCGCCTGCGCGAGCGCGCCCGTCATCTTGCGCAGCGCCTGACTCATAAGCCTCGCCTGCAGGCCGACATGGCTGTCGCCCATATCGCCTTCGATCTCCGCTTTCGGCACGAGCGCCGCGACGGAGTCGATGACGATGACGTCGAGCGCGCCGGAGCGGATGAGCATATCGGCGATCTCAAGCGCCTGTTCGCCGTTGTCGGGCTGCGAGACGATGAGCGAATCGGTGTCGACGCCCAGATTGCGCGCATAGACCGGGTCGAGCGCATGCTCGGCGTCGATGAACGCCGCCACGCCACCGTTCTTCTGCGCGTTCGCGACGACATGGAGCGCGAGCGTCGTCTTGCCGGACGATTCCGGTCCATAGATCTCGACGATGCGTCCACGCGGCAATCCGCCGATGCCGAGCGCCATATCGAGCGCGAGCGAGCCGGTCGGGATGACCTCGACATCCTGTTCGGGCTTGTCCCCCAAACGCATCGCCGACCCTTTGCCGAAGCTCTTCTCGACCTGTTTGAGCGCGTTCTTGAGCGCTTCCTGACGCCTCGGGTCCACATTCGGTCCGAAGCTCATGTCCTGTTCGGGTTCCTTGGCCTTCGCCGCTGCCATCGCAGCCCTCCTTGTGTCTTGACGTTTCCTACGGTGCCTTCGTCAGCCTGCGGCGTGTGCCGCATGGCTGACCTCCACGGTATCCGGCATCGCGGCCCGGCGCCAAGCCGGGCCAGCCCATGTGTACGGACGGTACCGTTATCCACATTTCGCCGAGCGCGCACATCCCGCGCCCGCCGTACTGAATGACCATCATACCCGATGATGCGAACATTTGTTCGAATGACGACGGCGTGTCGGCGGCTCACTCCGGCGCATACGGTCATACGGTCAATGGAAGTCGACCGGAAGTGGCGGAGCGACATGGTCCTTCCCCCACCGCCGCGTGTCCGGCACCTCCATCTGGTCGCACAGCACGTTCCATACGACGCGAGGCTCCGCACCGTCGCCGAGCGCCTCGACGACGGTGCGGCCGCCGAGTTTCGTCAGTTGCTGATCGTGGGCGAGCGCACGGCCGTAGCTGCGCCCGAACACTTCCTCGAGCAGTTCCCAGAATTCACGTTCACGCATACCGTGTCACTCTACACCTTCGCATCTCGCCGAAGCCGCATGCTCCATGCCAAGCCGCAGCACGGCACTTCGCGCATACGGCCCCAACAATGAGAATGGGGACGCCCTCAACGGGCGCCCCCATTCGTGGTCGGACGCTTGCGGCCCATCCCATGGGCATCGCGTCGTATATGTCGGTTCAGGCATCCACGGAGTCAAGGTAGTCGGCGACCATGCGCAGCATCTGGGATGTGCTCAGGCCGAGCGACTCGGAAATGGACGCGAGCAGCTCGGAGCTCGCCTCCTTCTGGCCGCGCTCCACCTCGGATAGGTATCCAAGGGAAACACCGGCCTTCTCGCTGACCTCGCGCAGGGTCTTGTGGTCATGCGTGCGCAGGTCGCGCAGCACATGGCCGATGGCCTCGCGCAAGGACACCTCCTTGACCTCTCCCATCGTCTCACGCTTGCGGATGACGGCACGTGGCTTCGCGGTTTCGGCGTCTTCCTCCTGCCACATGCGTACGAGCGCCGCCTGGCGCTCATCCTTGGCCCTCTTGGCCGCACGTGCACGAAGCACCTGCTGCTGCGCGAACATGACGGCGCGGCGCTGTGCCGGCGTCAGCTCCCGCATGCGTGCCGTTCCGGTGCGAGACGGAGTGGACGCCTCGACCTTCTTGACCTCGGTCTGTCCTTCGGTGAAAGTCATCATATCCATATCCATGGCAATCACACTCCTTTCCTTTTCGACAGTGTTCGTCGATTCCAGTATCAGGAATTATTCCTGTGAAGAACCTGTGAGTTGGCTCAGGTTTTCCAGAACACAGCCCACTGTTTGCTGTCTAATAATGTCTCTGGAACCTTGCAAATCCAACTGTAGTGCATAATGTGAAGATTGTGTGGGGAAATATGTATTTTGAGGAAGCGACACGCCGATATAGACTAGGCCGGCCGGTTTGTCGCCATCGGGCCCGGGTCCCGCGACGCCCGTCGTCGACAGCCCGATTACCCCTGAGCGATATTCCGGTTGGCTGAAGAGTTGAGCCGTGAGCGTCGCCATCTGTCTGGCGACTTCGGGGTCCACGGCGCCATGAGACCGTAATAATTCCGCGTCCACGCCGAGCACCTTCGCCTTCGCCCGGATGTCATAGGTCACGGCCGAGCCGAGGAACACACGCGACGCCCCCGGGATCCTGACGAAGGCATCCGCGAGGAGCCCCCCGGTAAGCGATTCAGCGCATGCGATCTTCATGCCGCGCGCCGCGCACCATGGCAGGATCGACGACGCCTTCGCGTCGCAATAGCGGCGCAGATCGTCTGCGTCATGCAGGTCGCGGGGATTGGCGGATTCGATATCGGACTGTGCCATGGTTCACTCTTTTCGTGGGGCTTCGCGTGTCATGTGGATTGCGGCTGCATATGGCGACGCCGGCATCCGCAACACCATATGGATGGGGCGGGTGCCGGCGTCGTGGGAAGGAAGGCGGCGTCGCGCATGTATGGCACGGCGTGTGCTTTTTCACCGTCCGCCGTGCGGGGCCATGGCATCACCATCCTGTTGGCGCGATGCGGCACCCTTCTTGGATTTCGATGCGTTGAGCACGGCGCTCACATATTGCCATCCGGAATACAGACACAGAATGAGTGAGAAGTAGATGAGCGTATAGGTGATGACGAAATAGACCGTGAGCCACAACGGATGTGCGCCGGCCGGCACGAACGACCACACCGGCAGAAGCAGCAACCCAAGGCCGAGGCACTGCGTGAGCGTTTTGTATTTGCCGAGCTGCGACGCGGCGATGACATGGCCGTCGTGGTCGATGACGGAGAACCGCATGACGGTGATGCCGATCTCACGGATGAGGAAAAGCGCCGTGACGACCCAACCGAGCCACGTGATGCCGAATTCGTTGAGGCATGCGGCGACGATGAGCGTACCGAGCGTGAGCAGTTTGTCGGCGATCGGGTCCATGAGCTTGCCGAGCTCGGTCACCTGATGGTATTTGCGTGCCATCCACCCGTCGATCTTATCAGTCGACGCAGCGATGATGAAGATGACCGCGGCCGCCCAACGCATGCCGATGTTGCGCGACCCCCATTGCCCGGCGCCGATGTACAGGCCGAGGAACACGACAACGAGGATGATGCGGGAGAACGTGACGAGATTCGGCGGCGTGTTCCACCCGTCCCACAATGACGAACGATTGCTGCTTCGCTTTTCCATGACGCTCAGATTACTCCACGCCCTCTGACAGTCAGGATTCGGGGGCCGCCGCCGGCTGCGCGTCCGCACCGCCCGTGAGCGACGTCGTCTCACCCCGGATGAACGCGAGTACCTGCGGCAGGTCGTTCGGCTGCACGAGCACCTCGCGCGCCTTCGAGCCTTCCGATGGCCCGACGACGCCACGCGACTCGAGCAGGTCCATGAGGCGCCCCGCCTTCGCGAAGCCGACGCGCAGCTTGCGCTGCAGCATCGACGTCGAGCCGAATTGCGAACTGACGACGAGCTCCGCGGCCTGGAGCAATTCGTCCATGTCGCCGCCGATGTCCTCGGTCGGGTCGAGTTTCGATTTCTCCGCTTCGGCGGCCATCTGCTCGATGTCCTGACGGTAGTGCGGCTTGCGCTGCTGGCGCACGAAGTCGACGGCCTTGCGGATCTCCGACTCGTTGACCCACGCGCCCTGCACACGGATCGGCTTGGCCATGCCCATCGGCATGAACAGTGCGTCACCCTGCCCGATGAGCGTCTCGGCTCCCGTCGCGTCGAGGATGACGCGCGAATCGGTCGCCGACGATGTCGCGAACGCGAGCCTCGACGGGATGTTCGCCTTGATGAGGCCGGTGACGACGTCGACCGACGGACGCTGCGTCGCGAGCACAAGATGCACACCCGCGGCGCGCGCGAGCTGGGTGATGCGCTGGATCGAGCTTTCGACGTCGTTCTTCGCGACCATCATCAGATCCGCCATCTCGTCGACGACGACGAGCAGGTACGGATACGGCGCGACCTTCCTGTTCGAACCGGCGGGCGCATGCACCTTGCCGGCGCGCACCGCCTCGTTGAAGTCCTTGACATGGCGGAATCCGAAGAACTCGAGGTCGCTGTAGCGCGCGTCCATCTCCTTGACGACCCATTCGAGCGCCTGCGCGGCCTTCTTCGGATCGGTGATGATCGGCGTGAGCAGATGGGGGATGCCCGCATACGCGGACAGTTCGACGCGCTTGGGGTCGACCATGATCATGCGCACCTGCTCGGGCGTCGCGCGCATGATGATCGACGTGAGCATCGAATTGATGAAGCTCGATTTGCCCGATCCGGTCGCGCCCGCGACAAGCAGATGTGGCATCTTCGTCAGGTCCGCGGTCACGAAATGGCCCTCGACGTCCTTGCCGACGCCTGCGAGCATCGGATTGGGGTCGTTGACGGCCTTGTCGGAGCGCAGCACGTCGCCGAGATGCACGATCTCGCGGTCGACGTTCGGGATCTCGATGCCGATCGCGCTCTTGCCCGGGATCGGCGAGAGGATGCGCACATCCGAGCTCGCGACGGCGTAGGCGATGTTCTTGTCGAGGTTCGTCACCTTCTCGACCTTGACGCCGGGCGCGACCTCGACCTCGTACTGGGTGACGGAGGGGCCACGCAGGAAGCCGACGACCTTCGCGTCGACCTTGAACTGCTCGAACGTATTGTTGAGCGCACGGATGACGTTGTCGTTCGCCTGCGTGTGCGCCGCGTGCGGCTTGCCTTTCATGAGCAGGTTCGGGTCGGGCAACCGGTACGGGACGAGCTCGGCGCCCGCGGCCGCGTCGCCGCCGGCCGTGGATGGTGGTGCCGGCGCGGCCCCGGCGCCCGCTTCGTGCGCATGCGGCGCCGTGGCCGCTTCGGGTCGCCGTGCATCCATGTGGGTGTCCGTATGGGTGTCGAGCACCTCCCCCGTCTCAGGGGAAACGAGAAGCGTCGGGGCGCCGTCATCAAGCGCGCCCCACGGGTCGGCGGCCGCGACGGCCGGCATCGACCCCGACGGCAGCGGCGTCGTCCTCGGCTCGGGCTGCTGCGCCGCCCATGTGTTCGAGTCGATGCTCCGCGTCGCGTCGTCGTTGTAGGCGCCGCCGCTGCTCACGGTGCGCGGGCCGCCGACGACTCGCGTCTCGGCGGTGTCGCCGTGCCGGCTCACGGCGTTGACGAACGCCTCGTCGCCCGCGTATTCGTCGAGCGAGCGGTCCACACCCTCGTTGCGGTGGCGGCGGAACAGACGGCGCAGGAAGCCGCCCTTGCGTTTCGGCCCGTCATGGTCATCGCCTTCATCCTCACCGTCATGTGACGGCACGCCTTCGGCGAAGCGCATCGTGTCATCGCCGACGCGCACTTCGTTCGGGAACTGCGCATCGTCGCGCACCTCACCGTCCATGTCGTTCGCATGCTCCGGTTTGCCGAGCAGCGCGCGCACCTTGTCCGGCACGTCGGTGACATGTGTGCGGGTGATGAGCAGAATCGAGAACAATGCGGAGACAACGAACACGATGATCGCGAAAGACTGCGAAAGCCCCCATGCGAGCGGAGAGCCGACAAGGAAGCCAAACAGGCCGCCCGCACGTTGCAGGTTCGCCCAGGAGAACTCCTTCGTGTCGGCGGCGATGACGACATCGATGATCGAGCACACCGACCACAGCAGCATCGCCCAACCGACGAGGACGCTCGTGTTACCCGAGCCCTTCCCCGAATTGCGGATGAGGCGGATCGACACGAGCACAAGCAGGACCGGCACGACGACGCTCATGACGCCGAACAGCCCGGACGCGAACGCATGCAGGCCACGGCCGAGCGGACCATCCACACGGAACCATTCGGATCCGATGAAGAACACGGCGAACACGATGAGCACGAAGCACAACCCGTCGCGCCGGTACGCCGGGTCGTAGTCGCCGACGCTCACCTTGCGTACGGCCGCGCCGAACGCACGTGGTATCGCGAGGAGCGCCTTCTTCCAACCGGGCTCGTCCGCCGTCGCCGGCTGCGCGCGCTTCGCGGACGTACCGCCGGACGGGCCTCCCGAGCTCGCCTTGCGCGGTTGTTTGCTTGCATTCGAGGATGTCGATCGTGCCATAACAGTCCTTGATTCTACCGCGGGGCCGCGTCGGTCACGCGAGGTCGCCGAGATGGTGCTGCACGTAGTCGTCCGCATGCATGTCGATCGCATCATAGCCGCCCTCGTCGGCCACATCGATGATCCGCATCGCGACGTCGACGAGCTCAGGATTGAGCGCCTGGAGCCAATGGATGCGCGGGTCGCGGCCGAACCACCCCATCTGCTTGCGTGCGAGGCGCTTCGTCTTCTGCGCGACGAGGAACCGCGTCTCGTCGAGGTCGGCGAGCCCGTCAAGGTAATCGATGACCTGCTGGTAGCCGAGCGCACGCGCCGCGGTGACGCCGAGATGCGTACGCACACGCCTGACCTCGTCTACGAATCCTGCGTCGAACATCGCGTCCGTGCGCATGTCGATGCGCCTGTCGAGGTCCTCGCGCGGCATGTCGAGGCCGAGTTGGACCGACGGGATGACGTAACGGTACCGCGGCAGCGACGCCGAATATGGTTTGCCGGTGACCGCGATCACTTCGAGCGCGCGTATCGTACGCCGTGGGTTGTGGGGGTCCATACGCGTCGCCGCCTCGGGGTCAAGGCGTTTGAGCTCCTCGAACAGCACGCCTGGCCCTTCGCGTTCGGCGCGCCGTTCGAGTTCCGCGCGCACGTCGGGGTCGGTTCCCGGGAATGTGATGTCGTCGATCGCCGCGCGCGCGTACAATCCCGATCCGCCCACGAGGATCGGGCGGATGCCCCGCGCCTGCAGGTCGGCGATGCATGCACGCGCCATGTGCTGGAACCGCGCGACCGACATCGTCTCGTCCGGTTCGATGACATCGAGCAGAAGGTGCGGCACGGCGGCGCGCTCGCGCGCGTCCGCCTTCGCCGTGCCGATGTCCATGCCCTTGTACATCTGGTACGCGTCCGCGTTGACGATCTCGGCGCGTTCGCCGCGCGCGGCGAGCCGCTGCGCGATCGCGATGCCGAGCCCGGTCTTGCCCGACGCCGTCGGTCCGACGATTGACACGAGGCGTGGCGCGACGAGCGGCCCGTCCACGATCGTGTCCGCGCCCGTCACCCGTTCCCCGTCCTGTGCGCTGTCCATCCACCGATTCCTTGATATTGAGATTTGATATTGAGATATTAAATATGTTGTGATGGTGTTCACTGCCGGTCAATGCCGCACGCGGTACGTCTGTCCGGCCGCGACGTCCGGATCGGCGATGAGGTTGTGCACACCCGCGTGGGTCACGGTCGCCGTCACGAAGTCACCGACCCCGGGCATCGGCTCGCCGTCCGGCACGCCGACATGCACGAGCACACCCGTGCGTTCGCGGCCGGTCACACGATGCGTTTCGCCGTCCTTCTTGCCGGCGTGCCCGGTCACCATGACCTCGACGTCACGCCCCTCGAACCCCTTGAGGTTCTCAGCCGTGATGCGTTCCTGCACCACGAGGAGGCGTTCGATGCGCTCACGAGAGACCTCATAGGGCACCTGTTCCATCGCGGCCGCCGGCGTGCCCGGACGCGGCGAATAGATGAACGTGAACGCCGACGAGAACCGCGCCTGTTCGACGACACGCAGCGTCTGCTGGAAGTCCTCCTCGGTCTCCCCGGGGAAGCCGACGATGATGTCGGTCGAGATCTGCGCGTCGGGCATCGCCTCGCGGATCTTGCCGAGGATCGCAAGGAACCTGTCCGAACGGTACGAACGCCGCATCGCGCGCAGAATGCGGTCGGAGCCCGATTGGAGCGGAAAATGCAGCTGGTGCATGATGTTCGGCGTCTCGGCCATCGCGGCGATGACATCGTCGGTGAACGCCGCCGGATGCGGCGACGTGAACCGCACACGTTCGAGGCCCTCGATGCCGCCGCATGCGCGCAGCAGTTTCGAGAACGCGTAACGATCGCCGATGCCATATCCATACGAGTTCACGTTCTGCCCGAGCAACGTGACTTCCTTCGCGCCGTCGGCGACGACGGCGCGGATCTCGTCGAGCACGTCGCCGGGGCGCCTGTCGCGTTCCCTGCCTCGCGTCGTCGGCACGATGCAGAACGTGCACGTATTGTTGCAGCCGACCGATATCGCGACCCACGCCGACGTCTTCGACGCACGGTGCACAGGCAGGTCGCTCGGGAACGTCTCAAGCCGTTCGGCGACCTTCGTCTGCGCCTTGCCCGTCACCTTCGCCCGATCGAGGAGCGAGGGCAGGTCCTCGATGTTCCGTGTGCCGAACACGGCGTCGACCCACGGTGTGCGCGCCGCGATCCTGTCGCGGTCGAGCTGCGCCATGCAACCACCGATCGCGATCTGCATGCCGGGACGTTCCCGTTTCATCTTCGCCCACAGTCCGATCGTCCCGTACATGCGTTCGGCGGCGTTCTCGCGCACCGCACATGTGTTCATGACGATGAGGTCGAGGTCGTGCGCCTGTTCCTGCTCCTCGCTCGCGCGCACATAGCCCGCCGATTCAAGCACGCCTGCGATGCGTTCGGAATCGTGCACGTTCATCTGGCAGCCAAGCGTGTGCACGCTGAACACGCCTTTGCCGCGAGCGCCCTGCGTGTCCGCGGGCGCGAGCGCGCGTTCCTCTTCGGTCATCATCTCTTCGTTCATACCGCACATGCTAACGGAGGGCGGGCACAGTGGCGCGCCGCGGCGCCCACGTGTCTTTCAGCGTTCCGGCAGGGACGTTCGCTACAATGGCCGACTGTGATACTTGACCGACAGAACCGTGTGAACACGAACGAACTCCGCGCACGGCTGAGCGCGATCGTCGACGAACTCGGCGAGATCGGCTCCCCCGACGGCACCGCGTCGTTCGCGGCGTCGGAAGTGGACACCGTGACCGAGTTCATCGACCAGTTGCAGGTGTACGAGGGCGCGATGTACGAGATCAGCACGAAACTCGAGATCCTCGATTCCGAATTCCAAGTGCATTTCTCACACGACCCGATCCACCATATGGAACGCCGGCTCAAATCGATCGATTCGATCATCGAGAAAATGCGGCGCAAGAACCTGCCGCTCACCGTGCAGTCGATGCGCGACAACCTATTCGACGTCGCCGGCATCCGCGTCATCTGCAACTACCGCGACGATGTGTATTCGGTCGCGAACTACCTGTCCGCACAATCGGACATCCAGGTGCTTCGCGTCAAGGACTACATCCTCAACCCCAAGCAGAACGGGTACCGTTCGCTCCATGTCATCTACGCGGTGCCCGTGTTCCTGTCATCGGGCGCGCATTACACGCCCGTCGAGGTACAGTTCCGCACGATCGCGATGGATTATTGGGCGAGCCTCGAACATGCGCTGCGGTACAAGACCGACCTTCCCGACGCGAAACTGAACGAGCATTCGCAGACTCTCCTCGATTGCGCGCGTTCGCTGCAGAACGTCGAAACACAGATGCAGTCGATCCACCGGGACATCAACGGCGCACCGCAAGGCACGCAGGCGCCGGAGACGTCGCTGCACCCGCAGCGCATCAGCTGACGGCGCCACGTGCACCCGCGCATGCGTGCGGCGTCATCCATACGCATATGGGCGGTGCGTCACGCGCTCCGTGAGGAGACGCGTGACGCACCGCCCATATGCGTATGTGCATACGTGTGCGCCGGTTGGCGTCAGTCCCTGCTCAATCCCAACAGCTGCAGGATGTAGAGGAACATGTTGACGAAATCGAGGTAGAGGTTGAGCGCGCACAGGATCGAGACACGCTTGATCATCTCGGGGCCCTGCGACGCGTACTGCGCGAAGACGCGCTTCGTGAACTGCGCGTCGTAGATCGTCATGCCGGCGAACAACACGATGCCTATCGCGGCGACGACCTTGAGCATCGTGTTCGACGGGGCGACGAACATGAGCACGACCTGCGTGACGATGAGCACGATGAGGCCGATGACGAGGACCGGGCCCGCTTTGAGCATGTTCGCCTTCGTCGTCAGGCCGAACATCGTGAGCGCGAGGTAGAACACGGCGCTGATGAGGAACGCGTAGCCGATCGTCGTGATGCTGTACGCGCTGAAGATGACGCTCAACGAGAAGCCCATGAGCGCCGCGTACACGTAGAACCACACACGTGCCGTCGACGATTTCATGTTCATGACACGCATGCCGAGGTAGATCGCGATGCCGACCTCGACGATCATCGGCAGCCACACGCCGAGCATGCCCGTCGCCTCGATAAAGCGCTCATAGAGGTGTGTCATCTGCGTGACGATCGCCACGAGGCCGGTGAGGACGAGCGCGATCGTCATCTCGCCGTACGCGCGCGTCATCGAGACATGCTCCGCGCGTTCGGTCACATAGGTCGGCTGCACATTGTACGCGCCGCCCGCGCCGTTGTACATCGTCCCCGCGCCGTTCTGCGGGGCGCCATACATGCCATACTGCGGCGCCATGCCGTATGGCTCCTGGCCGTTCGGGCGGCGGCCGCCCGGCTGCTGACCGTATGTCATTCGTTCTCCTTGTAGGTTGCCTTGCCTTCGATTGGCTCCATTCTACCGTCGCCACCGTCTCCCGTCTGGAAATACGCTGGGAACACGCCATGCGGCGGCCGAAGATTCGCACTATCTCCACAACAGCCGGCAAAGCCGTGGTATTCCGCGCGTTTATGCCGCAAGCATACGCGCTACACGGCGGCATGACGCGTCAGTACGGCATAGCGGCACGCCGCCGCGACGACGAATGGAGCGGCGGCGGCTGCGTCCCCGACACCAACGGTTGTACACCGCGGCGGCGGCGCACCGCACAGCCGTCCGCGGCGTACGGATGGACGTACTAGGTGGCAGCGCCGCCACCGACTGCCACGCACAGGTCGCCAATGGACGCACTGTGCGGCGCCGACGCACGATGCGACCGTCGGCAACGATCACCGCGGCGCACCGCACGCCGTCATATCGACGAGGCGCTTGAGTTCGCCGGTCATCCGTGCGAGCGTGCGTCCCGTCGCGTCGACGTCGGTGAACATCGACGCGAACAGCGCGTCGAGGTCCTCGTCGAAATGCGCGGGCAGCAGCGTGGCATGGTCGCGCGCGTAGCGTGCCATGCGCTTCTCCCCCGGATGCGTGAGCCGATTGAGCGCGAACAACGCGTCGAAATACGATGCGAGGTACGCGGCCGCGCGGTGGTTGACGCTCACAAGGTCGCCACGTGCGGCCGCCTTCGCGATCTGATGGTCGTATGACGGCAGCTGTCCGCTCAGCAGCCGCATGTTCGTATCGATGATGTTCGCGCGCAGCGCATCCGGATATCCGACGTCGTACCGTGCGCGCAGCGCTTCGAGGCGCCCGTCGCGGTCGAAGAGGATGCGGCAGCCGAGCAGGTTGTGCCACATGCACGTCGTGTAGCCGTCCGACGCCTCTCCCTCGTCGACGACGGCCGCGATGCCGCGCGCGAAATCGTTGAGGCTGCGGTAGAGGATGTCGATGTCGACGCCGTCGTTGAGCGTGCAGTCATCCTCAAGTTCCCAGAACGCGTTGCCTATCTCGGCGTACCGGCAGTGTTCGCCGATGATCGCGGCGCGTTTCGTTTCGCTCGGCAGCGCGTCGCAGTAGATGTACAGGTCGTAGTCGCTCGTCTCGTCGTATGCGCCGCCCGCGCGCGATCCGCCGAGCGCGACCGCCGTCACTTCGGGCAGCTGTGCGAACGCGCGCCACAATGCCTCGAACGGTTCCATCGTCTCTTTCTTCTCCCCTCGGACGTTCATGTTGTCTCCTTGATGTCATCGGTCCCATGGTGTGTGGTATCGCCGTCGCCGCCATCGTCGTTCGTGTGTTCGGCGACGTACGCGAGGTACTCCGGCGTGCGGTTCCAATACTTGATGCCCCAGTGCTCGAAATCCCACTCCTCCATGTACGCGTTGCACTCGTAGTCGATATAGAAGATGTCGTCATCGTGCACGACGAAATTCGTCGGGAAATAGTCGATGTTCGTATGCGCCGCGTACAGCATGCGGCACGTCGCGCGCATCCACTCGACATGCCATGGCCGCACGGCGCCGGCGGCGACGAGGTCGTAGATCGTGGGACCTTCGATGTACTGCTTGAGGATGCGTTCGGCGTCCTCGTCCACGTCGACCATCTCGGGCACATTGACGCCGATCGACTTGAGCGTACGGTAATCGTTGAGCTCGGATGCGAGCTTGTCGCCGAATTGGTAGTAGGCACAGGGTTCGTGGTGGATCTGCTTGAGCACATAATGGGCGCCGTCCGCATCCCGCACGAGGTACGAATAGCCGCCTTTGCCTTTGCCGAGCAGACGGACGACGTCATACGACGTGCCGTTGACGCTCATCGTGTGCACGGCGTCCGCCTGTGTCCGCGTATCGTTCGTGGTATCCATATCGAAATGATAACCTATGCAGTATTGAAAACAGAAATCGTAGTTTCTGCAAATTTTTCAGTATGACAACATTTGCAACACCGATATGGACAGTGTCTCCATTGTTGCTGTAGACGACTTCGTCAGATAACGCGCGGACGCACCGTGCGGCGGTGCCGCAACCGACAGCCGTATGCAGCACACAGATGGACGTGGAGTGCGGCGGCGACGCAGCGCACAACTATTTGCTGCGCACACATGGCTGCACCGTGCGGCGGTGCCGACATACACAGCCGACTGCAGCAGACCTGCCGCTGCCACCAACGCCGTCAGTGGCAGCTGAGCCATTCGACGGCGAGTTTCGTGCGGTTGGGGATGTTCGTCTTCGCGAGGATGTCGCTTATCCGGTTGCGCACCGTGCCTTCGCTCAGATGCAGCTGCGCCGCGATCTGCCGGTTGTCGCAGCCTTCCGCGACGAGCATGGCGACGTCGCGTTCACGTTCGGTGAGCCGCGCGAAGCGTTCGTCCTCGGCGAGCGGCACACCATCCGTGGTACCGTCATCCGCCGCGCTCGCGGGCATGGCGAGCTGCCCGAGCACTTCCGCACCGAGCACGACCTGCCCCGCCATGACGGCCTGCACGGCCGGGATGACCGACGAGACGTCCTGTTTGATGAGGTACCCCTTCGTATGCAGCTGCACGGCGCGCCGGATGTAGTCGGCATCGGCGAACGTCGTCAGGATGAGGATCCTCGCGTCCGGATGCGCGTCAAGGATCCGCGCGGACGCGTCGAGGCCGTCCATGTCCGGCATCTGCACGTCGATGAGCAACACGTCGGGCACGTGCCGCCCGTATTCACGGATGGCCGTCGCGCCGTCGTGCGCCGTCCACAGCACCGCCGCCGTGTGCGTCGCCGTCAGGATCGTCCCGATTGACGAGCAGACGATTGGATCGTCATCGACTATCGCAACCGAAATCATTGTGTTCCTCCCGTCATCCGCGTGCTCCATGTTTGGTTTCCTTCGTCATATGCATACGCGATCATCACGCCACCTTCCTCCCGCTGCCGTCCGCGCGCCCGTCCCGACCGTCCGCAGGTTTCGGCACCGAGACGAACACACGCCATCCGGTGCCGTATGGCCCGCACGTCGCGTTGCCGCCGAGCGCACGCGCGCGCTCCTCGATGTCGGCAAGTCCGATGCCCGCCTGCCAAGCACCTGCCGTGCGCGCGGGCTTGCCGCCGTTGTCCTGCACGATGAGCTGCCACAGGCCCGGCAGGTCGATGAGCTTCACCGTGGCCTCGTTCGCCGTGCCATGCCGCACCGCATTGGTGAGCGCCTCGCGGATGACCGCAGCGAAACAGCGCGCGACCGCGGCCGGGGCGTACCCGATGCCGTCGGCCAGATGCACCGTCAGCGGAACACCCTCGTCGACCATTGCGGCGTCTTCGACCATGCTGTGGAAATCGGTGCCCTCGTCTTTCAGGTCGTGCACCGACGCGCGGATCAGCGTCATCGCCTCGTCGAGCGTGGCGCCGATCTGGCCGAACTGCGCGGCGTGCTCGGCGTCGCCCACCGTTATGGCCACCACGTGGTCGGCCTGCGTCATCATGATCGCGCGTGTGAGGACGTGGCCCACGTTGTCGTGGATCTCACGGGCGATGCGCGTGCGTTCGTTGAGCCGGGCCTGCCGCATGTCGGCGGTGCGCTGCGCCTCGACATCGGCGATGCGCGCATGCGACAGGCGCAGCCGTTCACGCCGTGCATCGGCGAGCGCACGGTAGCGCATCTGCGAGCGCAGGCCATCGGCACGCAGCCAACCCGCCACGGCGGTCAGCACGGTGAGCGGCACCAACAGCATGCAGGCGAGCGCACGCGCGTCGTGCGGCCACACGCCGCCGATGCGCATCAGCGCCATGCCCGTCACCACGCAAGCCGCCGTACATGGTGCCGCCGTGAGTGCATATTTGGCATGGCGTGTGCGTGGCGTGGCGCAGAACACGAGTTGATAGGCCAGATCGCACGCCACGAGCGGCAGGAACATGGCCCATGTGGGAATGGCGACCGCCGCCACGCAGAATGCCATGCTCAAGGCGAGCCATGCCTTCGTCTCGACGAGCGCGGCGAGCGCCGCCAGGCAGACCGCCACGAGCAGGCCCACCACGGTGGCCACGGTGATGTCGGAGCCGGCCAGCAGGGCGAGCAGCGTGCAGATGACGGCCATGAGCACATGGACTGCGATGTCCGCCATGCTGCGCTCCTTTCCGTGCCGTGTGCGTGGTACCGGTTCCATTATCGGGCACACCGTGCCTGCCGCAATGCGTATCGTGACATTTGTCACCACTGTTTCACGAAATTGGTGATGGCAGGCACGGTGTCGGCGCACGCCCGCTTGGAACAATGGTTGGCATGAACACTACAGCACCGACCCCGGCGAGCGCCGCACAACGCATTGCGCAGCCCACCCCGGCCATCCGGGTGACCGAACTGGTCAAGCATTATGGAGACAACCTGGCCCTCGACTACCTGAGCATGGAGGTGCGCCGAGGTGAGATCTACGGCCTGCTCGGACCGAACGGCTCGGGCAAGACGACCGCGATCAACTGCATCCTCGGCTTGCTCACCTATGATTCGGGCGAGATCCGCATCTTCGGCAAGCCGATGGGCCCGACGAGCTATGACCTCAAACGCCGCATCGGCATCATCCCGCAGGACATAGCCGTGTTCAACGAGCTGACGGTCGAGGAGAACATCTCGTACTTCTGCTCGCTGTACGTGGCGGGCCGCGCGCGCCGCAAGGGGCTCGTCGACGAGGCGATCGCGTTCGTGGGGCTCAACGACTACCGCACATACCGCCCGCGCAAACTCTCCGGCGGCCTGCTGCGCCGACTGAACATCGCGTGCGGCATCGTGCACAAGCCGGAGCTCATCTTCTTCGACGAGCCGACCGTGGCCGTCGACCCGCAGAGCCGCAACGCGATCCTCGAAGGCATCGAGCAGCTCAACGCGCAGGGCTCCACCATCGTGTACACGAGCCACTACATGGAAGAGGTCGAGCAGATCTGCGACCGCATCCAGATCATCGACCACGGCCGGCAGATCGCCCTCGGCACCGCCGACGAACTCAAGCGCATGATCGACGTGGGTGAGCGCATCAGCATCGAAGCGCCGACGCTCGCGGCGGACGCGAACGCGCGCGAACGCACCATCGCCGCCCTGCGCGCCCTGCCCGCGGTGCACGACGTGGCGTTCGAGCAGGACACGCTCACGATCTCGTGCGCACAGGGCGCGCACAATCTGATCGACGTGCTGCAGGCGTTGCGGCAGGCGGATGTGCCTGTCGGCCACGTGAGCTCGCATACGCCGACGCTCAACGACGTGTTCCTTGCCCTGACTGGCACCGACCTGCGCGACTGACCGCATGCGCATACGAAAGGAGAGACCACGATGTGGAGCACGTTCCTGACCACATTGCGCATCAATCTGCGCGAAAAATCGTCACTGTTCTGGCTGTTCTGCTTTCCGATCCTGCTCTCGACGATGTTCCTGGGCATGTTCGGCAACCTCGGCGCGACCTATGAGATCACGACGATGCGGTTCGCCGTGGTGGCGAATGGCGACTACTGCAAGTCCGAAGGCGCGCAGCAACTAGTCGCCGCGATGCAGCGCACGCCGGTCGCCCTGCAGGCATGCGGCACGGCACCCGCCGCGATGAACGTGGATTCGGGCGGCACCGACCTGCGCGACCTACTCGATGTGACGGCGGTGGACAGCGCCACCGAGGCGACCGACCTGATCAACACCGACACCGATGTGCGTGGGTTCCTGACGGTGGACGGCGACGGCCTGCTGCATATGACGATCAGCCGCGCGACCGTCTCGAGCGTGAACGACACGATGAGCACCCCCGGACTGCCAATCTCGTTGAGCATCCTCGACGGCGCGATCGGCATGTTCAACCGGCAGGCGCTCACCGTGGCGCAGATCGCGGACACCGACCCCGCCGTGCTGCGCGACGCCGGATTCGCGGCTGCCATGCAGGAGACGCCGGACTTCACGCGTCAGGTGCGTCTGACGAACTTCAAACCGGACGAATCCGCACGGTACTACTATGCGCTCCTCGCGATGACCGCCCTGATGGCGATGACGTTCGCCGTGACGACCGTGTGCTCGACGCAGGCGAACCTCTCCGCGCTCGGCATGCGCCGTTCGCTCGCGCCGCTCTCGAGGTTCCGCCAGCTCATGGGCGGGTTTCTCGCCAGCTGGCTGTGCACGTTCTGCTCGCTGCTCGTGGCGCTGCTGTACATCCACTTCGTGTGCCGCATATCGTTCGGCGGCCGTTGGGCGGCCACCATGCTCGCGATCGTCGTCGCCTCGTTTGCGGCGAACGCACTCGGCACACTGCTCGGCTCATTGCCAAGGCTGTCCGCCGGCACGAAAATCGGCCTGACGACCGCCCTCTCATGCGCACTCTCGCTCCTGAGCGGTCTGTACGGCTCCGGCGCGATGGCGCTGAGCGACTGGATCCAGCGCAACGCGCCGATTGTCGCGACGATCAACCCCACGCAGCAGGTGACGAACCTGTTCTACGACATCCTCTACTACGACTCATATGCCCCATTCTTCCGCACCGTCGGCATCCTGCTGACGATGGCCGTACTCGCCCTCGCATTGGCGACCGTGTTCCTCAGGAGGCAACGCTATGCACACCTTTAAGACGACGCTGAAGGTCCTGCTGGCCCAGAAACTCATGATCCTCATCTATGTGGTGTGGTTGTGCCTGATGATGTTCGGCCTGAGTTGGACACTGATCACCGACCTCTCCGCATCCGACAGCTCGGTCCACTACGAATCCGCCAAAGCGGACGTGGCCGTCGTCAACCGCGACCCGCACGGCGGCGAACTGGTCGGTGCGATGCGCGAGTTCCTCGCGAAAGACTGCAATCTCGTCGACGTCGGCACGACGGGCGAGGACCTGCAGACGGCCGCCGCCTCGAACTACGCGGACCTGATCGTGATCGTCCCCGATGGCTACACGCAGCGCCTCGCCGATGCGCTCGCGACCAACGGCGACGAGCCGAAACTCGACGTGGTCGTCAGCTTCACCGGCGCCTACGGCTCGCTCGCGAAACTCCAGGTGGACGACTTCCTGCGCCTGACGCGCATCGAAGCACTCTCGCAGCAGACGCAGACAGGGGCGGTTGTGACGCCCACGGCGCTCAACACGGCGGCTGACGCTGTCATCGACACGCTCGCCGACGACGCGAGCGCCTACCCACAGATCAGCGTGGCCGACGATCCAGGCGCCGCGAGCGACAAGCAGGAGTCGGCGCGCACCGCCTATGTGATGACCGTCAAAATGGGTGTCTATCCGCTGCTCGCGGCGATGCTCGTGTGCACGGCGCTCGCGATGAACGCGTTCTCCGCGGTGAATGTGCGCCGCAGGCTGTATGCCTCGCCACAGCACACCGGTGCCATGGTCATGCAGGAATTCGCCGCATGCGCACTCTTCGGCGCAATCGTCAGCCTGCTGTATTGGGGCATATCCATGGCGCTGCCCGCGCTCGCCGGACTGCCGATCAACGGCATACCCATGCCGACGCTCCTCTACTCCGGCGCCTCGCTCGTGCTCTACGCGCTCGTCGGCGTGGCGAGCGGCTTCATGATCAGCATGCTGTCGGCGAACTCCGTCGCCGTCAACGCAATCGCGAACGTGTTCGGCCTGCTCGTCATGTTCACCTCAGGCATGGCCTTCCCGATCGACATGATGCCGCATGTGATGATCATCATCGGCAAACTGCTGCCCGGCTGGTGGTTCTGCCAGTCGATCGACGCGGTCAACGGCATGGATGGCCATATCGATGCGGGGCTGTGGCTCGCCAACAACGCGATTGTGCTGCTCTTCGGCGTGGCGTTCATCTGCCTTGGGCTCGCGTTCTCGAAGCTACGCCGTTCGCGCCCCGAGCTGGCGGCCCCGGGCACGACCCAACTCGCCGAGGCGTAAGGCGCTGTCCGCAATCCTGCCAATCCAAGGAGGGCGGCCACCGTGCACGGTGGCCGCCCTCCTTGGATTGGCAGGCGCTACATCATC
Organism: Bifidobacterium criceti; assembly: GCF_002286935.1. GTDB lineage: Bacteria > Actinomycetota > Actinomycetes > Actinomycetales > Bifidobacteriaceae > Bifidobacterium > Bifidobacterium criceti. The sequence goes on along the minus strand of NZ_MVOH01000017.1, from coordinate 126,681 downwards.
GCGCGGTACGCCTTCCAGATGTCGCTCAACGCACGCCCATCGGATTCCCGCTTCCAGACGTTGAGGCTCGCCGTCGACCCGCCGATCTGCCGTGCCGCGGCCGTCGGCGTCGCGTATTCGGTGCCGTCCTCTCCCTGGAACCCGGTTTCAGTGACGGTGATAATCCACGCCTCATGCTTGCGCGGCCGGTTCCACACGAACCGGTCCCCCGGCTTGAGCAGCCCCGCGCGCACCACTTCGGCCACCGCCACGCGCTTCGACGTGCGCTTGGACCGGTGCGCGATGCCCGACGTGTGCGCCGCGGCCGCGGCCTGCTGTTCGGCGATCACCACATCACCGCGATCGATGCGCCAGGCCTGCGCGATGAGGTCGATGATCTGCCGCTGCCGCAACTCCAGATATTGCGGGGTGATCATCTCCAGATCGCGCAGCGCGCGTGTCAACGGGAACCGCCGCGAACTGGCGTCGCGCACCATCAGGTCGCGCCGTGCGCCGAAGTCGTCCACGCCGTTGAAATTCCGCGGCGCCTTCTGCGTAAGCACGAAGTTGCCGATCCGTTGCGCCCAGTAGTCGCATGCGCCCGCCGGCCACGTGGCGAACTGCGAGCCCGGCGGCACCCGTTCGGGGATGATCGGCACGGCGTTGAGACTGCGCGGACGCGTGATGCGCCCACCGGCGAGTTGTTCGTTCGCGCGGATGAGCAGCAACCGCCTCATGTTGGCGTCAATCGCAAGCTCGCCGCGCAAATGCAACATTGCCATCCGCTGCTCGTCGGCGCCGACACTGAACCCGGCGATGCGCTGTAGCGGCAGTCCCTTCTTCAGGTCGCGCACGATTGTCGCGGCGCGCGTGCGCCGGTCGAGCTCCGACTTGCCGTTGAGGCAATCGATGCCGGTCACGCGGTCGAGCATCTCGAGGACCTGCACGAGACGGTCGCCGTCGTGCACCGTCACGTGGGCGCCTGCATGGCCGCTGCGTGAGAACACGACGGTGTCCGGATCGTTGAGGTTGTTGAGCGAATGCACGAGCGCCCACAACGCGACCGGCTTCCAATCGTCGTACGGGTAGTCGTCGAATCCGGAAAGCAGGTCGGTGACTTTGCGCGGCAGCAGGCTTTCGCTCGGCCGGTGCAGGATCTCGTCGCAGATCGCGTATGGGCGCAGCACGTCATCGATGAATTCGATGCACTGCCCTTTGCGGATGTACCCGTCGAGCACATGGTCCGTGAAATCGGCGATGAGCGACTCGCATAGGGGCGTACGCGTGAAGATGAGGTCGAGGTCGGCGAAGAACCGTTCGATGCGCGCGTTGTCATCGCCCATCGGCTCCATGATGTCGTCCCAGTACCGCGCATAGACCGTGCGCGCGGCGCTCGAAATGCCCGAGACGACCTTCGCTTTGAACACGTCGGACGGTGTGAGCGGCATGCCGCGCATATTCATGACGTCGAATATGCGGTAGGCGCCCGAAATGTCGTCCGTCGCGACGATGACGAACATGACGTCGTTGACCAGATACGCCGCGAACTGCCGTCGCTCGTCGTCGGCCATCGACGCGAGCATGTCGTACGCGCATTTCGTGTTCATCTGGATGTTGCGTTGCGCCTGCGTCGCGATGTCCGTGTCGCGCAGGTCGAACAACGCCTCGAGGTCGCCGTGCTGCACGTATTCGCGGAAGAACTCCTCATCCTGCTCACGTAGCCTCAGGCGCGGCTCGGTCTCGATGCCGCGCAGTTTGTCACCTGCTTCGGTGAGCAGGCCGGCGAGGCTCGCGCCCAGCTGCGGATCCTCTTCGAGCGTGAGCAGCACCGCGAAGATGATCGACAGCGACACAAGCCGCTGCTGCCCGTCGATCACCTGGTGCAAACCGTGCTCGTCGTGCACGAGGATGAGCGAACCCAGGAAATACGGCCCGTCGTGCACGGCGCATGCGTCCATGACGTCTTCGAGGAGCTGCTTCATCTGCGCGTCATGCCAACTGTACGAGCGTTGGAATGCCGGGATCGCAAAACGGTAGTCGGAAGTGAATACCCTGGACAGCGGCTTTTCGCTCGCACTAATCGACATACTCGTCCCCCTCGATGATCGTGATCCCAGCCTGCCGCATCTGTTCGACGGCCGCCTTGCCCAACTCCTCGCTCACCGGCACGCTCAGGTCTTCGTACACGCGCACCTCGTAGCCGCGCGCCGCCGCATCGAGCGCGGTGTCACGCACACAATGCGACAGCGCGATGCCCACGATGTCCACGCGCGACACGCCCTCGGCGGCGAGCAGCGCATCAAGTGTGCGGCCCGCGGCGAGCGCCTCGGCCATATCGTCGCGCGTGGGGATGGCGCTGCCGTTGTCTTCGACTCCTTCAAACCCGGAGTATGCGGCACTGTACTGCCCCTTCTTGATGTGGTGCGGCACATGGAGCGACTCAATCGCCGGGTGCAGGAGCGCGTTCGGCGTGCCGGCTGCGCCGTGCACCGGCCATGTGTCCACGAAATCGGGATTGTCCGACCAGTGGCTGCCGGGTTCGATATGCCAGTCCTGCGTCGTCGCGATGAGCGCGTACCGGCCGCGGTTCCGCTCGACAAAACCACGGATGCGTTCGGCGACCGCATTGCCGCCCACCACGGCGAGTTCGCCGCCCTCCATGAACGTCGGTTGTACATCAACGATGATCAGTGCTGTGTTGTTTGTGCCCACGTGCACATTCTATAGCACGCGACGCAAAGCATGCCCCGTGCGTGCCGAACTCGCGTCACATGCTTTTCCAAGCACGGTATTCCGCGGCTTTCGCACGCCACCGATCACGTTCGGCGTCGTCGATGGCGCGGATGACGCGGGCCGGGTTACCCACGGCCACGCTGTGCGCGGGGATGTCCTTCGTGACGACCGCCCCGGCGCCGATGACGACGTCGTCGCCGATCGTCACGCCCGGGCAGACGGTCACGTTCGCGCCGAACCACACGTCGTTGCCGATGCGGATCGGCAGGCCGCCTTCGAGCTGCGCGTTGCGCGTCCGCGCATCGATCGGGTGGTACGGCGTATACAGGCCGACGCGCGGGCCGAAGAACACGCTGTCGCCGATCGTGACCGGCGCGACGTCGAGGATGATGCAGTCGGTGTTCGCGTAGAAATCGCGGCCGATTGTGATGTTGCACCCGTAGTCGCAGCGGAACGGCGGTTCGATGTGCGAGCCTGCGCCGTACGTAGCGAACAGTTCACGGAACAGCCGTTCGCGTTCGTCGAACGCGTCCCAGGCGCTCGTGTTGATCGCTTGTTGGAGGCGGCGACGGCGTGCGCCGAGTTCGTGGAGGTATGCGTCGTCGGCGATGTACAACGCGCCGGAACGCATACGCTCGTATTCGCGCGTATCGGAAGTCGTGTTCGCGGTGTCATTCGTCGTGTCGTCCATAGGACAGGATTCTACGTCGTTGCGCTGAGCGGCGAGCGTACGGCGGCGCATGGGGCGGCTGCCTATAATGGCGTCAGTGTTTGCCAACGATGGCATCATATGAGGAAAGAGCGACTAAGGAGCATCGCCATGGCCGGAACCATCTATACGATCCTGTTCACGATCATCATCGCCGCACTGAGCATCTGGGTGCTGTACTACGTGATTCGCGCCGCCGTGCGCGCCGCGATCATCGACGCGTACGAGGAGATGGGCAAGACGAAGGCGCCCGTCACGAAGGACGACAAACTTCAAGCGCAGCGCGAGGCGCTCCAGGAGGAACGCGTGCGTGCGATCGTCGCCGACGAGCAGCGCAAGCAGGCGGCGAAGGCCGCCAAGGAGCAGGGCAAGTAAGCTCAAATCTCACAAGACATACCAACTCACAAGACATACCAAGAGGGAGGGCCCGTCCACACAACTGTGGACGGGCCCTCCCTCTTGCGTTGGCGCTCTGGTGCGCGGTGCGTCACTCGCTCATCAGGTTGCGCAGCACATACTGCAGGATGCCGCCGTTGCGGTAATAATCGGCCTCACCCGGCGTGTCGATGCGCACGACCGCTTCGAATTCGGTCTTCGAACCGTCCTTGTGCGTCGCCTCGACGTGCGCGGTCTTCGGTGTCTCGCCATCATTGAGCGTGTCGATGCCGGTGATCGAATAGGTCTCGGTGCCGTCGAGGCCGAGCGATCCGGCGGATTCGCCCTCGGGGAACTGCAGCGGCAGCACGCCCATGCCAATGAGGTTCGAACGGTGGATGCGTTCGAAGCTTTCGACGATGACGGCCTTGACGCCGAGCATCGCGGTACCCTTCGCCGCCCAATCGCGCGACGAACCGGTGCCGTACTCCTTGCCTCCGATGACGACGAGCGGCGTGCCGTTCGCGATGTAGTCGCGCGACGCCTCATAGATCGTCGTCGGCTTCATCGCGAGGAAGTCATAGGTGTAGCCGCCCGGCTTGACCTCTTCGCCGACCGACGCGAGCAGCATGTTGCGCAGGCGGATGTTGCCGAACGTGCCGCGCACCATGACCTCATGGTTGCCACGGCGCGAACCGTACGAGTTGAAGTTCTTCGGCTCGACGCCATGCTCGATGAGGTACTCGCCCGCGGGGCTCGTCGCCTTGAAGGCGCCGGCCGGCGAGATGTGGTCGGTCGTGACCGAGTCGCCGAGGAACGCGAGCACACGGGCGTCGCGGATGTCCTCGACCGGCGCCGGCGTGGCCGTCATGCCATCGAAGAAGGTCTGCTTGCGCACGTACGTCGACTCCGGGTCCCAGGCGAACAGCTCGCCTTCGGGGACATCGAGGCCCTTCCAGCGCGTATCGCCTTCGAACACGGATGCATAGTCGTTGAGGAACATCTCACGGCTCACATTGCCGTTCACGACCTGCTCGACCTCTTCGTTCGTCGGCCAGATGTCCTTGAGGAACACCGGCTTGCCCTCCGGATCGGCGCCAAGCGGCTCCGTCTCGAAGTCGAAGTCCATCGTGCCAGCGAGCGCGTAGGCGATGACAAGCGGCGGCGACGCGAGGTAGTTCATCTTGACGTCCGGGCTGATGCGGCCTTCGAAATTGCGGTTGCCGGACAGCACCGCGGTCACCGTGAGGTCGTTCGCGTTGATCGCCTCGGAGATCTCCGGCAGCAGCGGGCCGGAATTGCCGATGCACGTCGCGCAGCCGAAGCCGACGAGCTGGTAGCCGAGCCGGTCGAGATCGTCCTGCAGCCCCGCCTGCTTCAGGTAGTCGGCGACGACCTGCGAGCCCGGCGCGAGCGAGGTCTTGACCCACGGTTTGGGCTTGAGGCCCTTGGCGACGGCATTGCGCGCGATGAGGCCGGCCGCGATCATGACGGACGGGTTCGACGTGTTCGTGCACGATGTGATCGACGCAATCGCGACGTCGCCGTTCTGGATGTCGAAGTCGCCGCGGAAATCAGTCGAGACGTGCACGGGATTGCCGTTCGTCTTCTCGGTCACATAGCCGGGCAGCGTCTCCTCGAACGTCGTCTTCGCATGCGTCAGTTCGATGCGGTCCTGCGGGCGCTTCGGGCCGGCGATCGACGGGACGACCGTCGACAGGTCGAGTTCGAGGTATTCGGAGTACTGCGGCTCGACGTATGCCGGGTCGTTGACGTCATGCCACAGCTTGTTCGCTTTCGCATACGCCTCGACAAGCGCGACCTGCTCCTCGGGGCGGCCCGTCAGGCGCAGGTAGTCGAGCGTGACGTCGTCGATCGGGAATATGCCGCACGTCGAACCGAACTCCGGGCTCATGTTGCCGATCGTCGCGCGGTTCGCGAGCGGGACGGACGCGATGCCCTCGCCGTAGAATTCGACGAACTTGCCGACGACGCCGTGCCGGCGCAGCATGTCGGTGATTGTGAGCACGACGTCGGTCGCCGTGACGCCTTCGGGGATCGACCCTTTGAGCTTGAAGCCGACGACGCGTGGCACGAGCATCGAGATCGGCTGGCCGAGCATCGCCGCCTCGGCTTCGATGCCGCCGACGCCCCAGCCGAGCACGCCGAGGCCGTTGACGGTCGTCGTGTGCGAATCGGTGCCGACGCACGAGTCGAGGTACGCGAGCGTCCTGCCGTCCGCGGCAGCCTTGCGCATGACGACCTGGGCGAGGTATTCGATGTTGACCTGGTGGATGATGCCGGTCCCCGGCGGCACGACGCGGAAGTTCTCGAACGCCTGCTGCCCCCAGCGCAGGAACTGGTAGCGTTCGCCGTTGCGCTCGTATTCGATGTCCATGTTGATCTGCACGGCGTCGTCGACGCCATACGCGTCGATCTGCACGGAGTGGTCGATGATCATGTCCGACTGGACCTGGGGGTTGATCACCTCGGGGTCGCCGCCAAGCTCCTTGACGGCGTCGCGCATCGTCGCAAGGTCGACGACACACGGCACACCGGTGAAGTCCTGCATGACGACGCGTGACGGCGTGAACTGGATCTCGTGGCTCGGATCGGCCGCGGGATCCCAATCGAGCAACGCCTTGACGTGCCCGTCGGTGATGTTGGCGCCGTCCTCGTTGCGCACGAGGTTCTCGACGAGCACCTTGAGCGAGTAGGGAAGGTAGTCGATGCCTTCAAGGTCGGCGATGCGGTAGTAGTCGTACGACTGCTCCCCGACGCTGAGGACGTCCAGCTGGTCGTCGCGCATGGACATAAGGTCTCCTCCGATGGTTGTCGAATTGATGATTGGCTCACACGATACCGTGTGGATGTTTCAGCGCTTCGAGATGCGCTTGTATTGTGAGATGACCGAACGCATCGTCTTGGGCAGGAACTTGGGGAACAGCCACACACTCAGCGCGAAGAGCAGCGTCGCGATGACGATCTGCGCGCCGAGGGTGAGCAGACCCTTGCCGCCGGGGAGTTCGAACGCGAAGAAGCGCGCGATGAACGGGATGCACATGCCGATGACGCCCGCGGCCGCGAACGCCGCGACGAGCCAGCCGCGCCACGAATTGAGCGGTGTCGCGACGCGCGCGAGCACATAGATGCCCATGACGAACAGCACCGTCGCGCACATCGAACGCCACAGCAGCTGGTCATGCGCCGTCGCGACGCCGTCCCAGCCCATGAGCTTCGGCACGAACCAGGCGGACAGCAGCACCGAAAGCGCCGTCGCGACGCCGCACGGCACCGAGAACGCGAAGACGCGGCGCAGGAACCCGGGGATGTACCGGCGCGTGTTCGGCGCGAGCGCGAGCAGGAACGCGGGGGCGCCGATCGTGAGCGCGCCGATGTAGCTGATGTGCCTCGGCAGGTACGGGAACGGGATCATGCTGAGCACGACGCCGAACGAGATGAGCGCCGAATAGACGGTCTTCGTCAGGAACAGACTCGCGACGCGTTCCATGTTCGCCATGACCTGCCGTCCGCGTGCGACGACGTCCGGCAGATGCGAGAACTTCGAATCGACGAGGACGACTTCGGCGACCGCTTTCGTCGCGGGCGCCGCGTTGCCCATCGCGATGCCGAGGTCCGCTTCCTTGATCGCGAGCGCGTCGTTGACGCCGTCGCCGGTCATCGCGACGACGTGCTTCTGCGTGTGCAGCGCCTGCACGATTTGTTTCTTCTGTTCGGGCAGCACGCGGCCGAGCACGTCGACGTTCTCGAGCACGCGCGCGAGTTCGTCGACGTCCTGAGGCAGTGCGCGCGCGTCCATCGCGACCGGTTTGCGGTCGCCGGTGAGTTTGACCTTGCCGGCGATCGCGCCGACCGTGACCGGATTGTCGCCCGAGATGACGCGGCAGCGCACGCCCTGCTCGCGGAACCATGCGAGTGTCGGTTCCGCGTCGTCACGGATATGCTCGGAGCACAGCACGATCGCGGCCGGACGCGCCGTGGCCTCAAGCCGCGGATTGGTCGCGAAATCCGCCGGCACGTCGCCTGCCATATGCGCGATGAGCAGCACGCGCATGCCGTTGTTCGCATAGTCGTTGACTTGGTCGAGCACGTCCGGGTACTTGTGCGCGAAGCCGGAGAGCAGCACTTCCGGCGCGCCCATGTACCACACGCCGCCCCGCCCTTCGTGCGGTGCGTCGTGGAACGCGACGGCGCTCCATTTGCGCGCGCTTGAGAACGGCACGCGTTCGAGTTGCGCGCTGCCGGTGAAGCCCTGTTCGCCGAGCCCCGCGAGCACGGCGCGGCCGGTGCCGTTCGGGCTTTCCTCGTTCGCGAGGTCGTAGAGCGCCTGCATCGCCTCATGCTTGTCGGCGCAGCCGGGAAGCGCGATGAAGTCGTCGTAGACAATGCCGCCGTCGGTGATCGTGCCGGTCTTGTCGAGGTTGAGGCAGTCGACGCGCGCGAGCGTCTCGACGGAATCGAGGTCCTGGACGAGCGTGTTCTTGCGTGCGAGCCTGATCGCCGCAAGTGCGAAGTTGAGCGATGTGAGCAGCACGAGCCCTTCCGGGACCATGCCGACGACGCCCGCGACCGACGAGACGACGGCGCGCCTCCATGCGCCCGTCGCGATCGCGGCCGACCAGCCGCCGACGGTCTTCATCTGCGTGAGGATGAGCAGGATGCACAGTGGCACGACGAGGAACGTCATGAACTTGAGGATCGTGTTGATGCCTTTGTTGAGGTCGGAGACGTTCTTCTTGTACACCTTCGCCTGCGCGGTGAGCGTCGCGGCGTAGCTGTGCGCGCCGACGGCGGTCACGTGCACGAGCGCGATGCCCGAGACGGCCGTCGACCCCGAATAGACGGTGTCCCCTTCCTTTTTGCGCACCGTGCGCGATTCGCCGGTGATCATCGACTCATCGAGCTCAAGCCCCCACGTTTGCACGATCGTCGCGTCCGCGGGCACTTGTTCGCCCGAACGCAGCCACATGTAGTCACCGAGGACGATGTCGTTGTGCGGGACGTCGACATCCTTGCCATCGCGCCGCACGAGGTAGTCGGATGCGACGAGGATCGACAGTTTGTCGAGCGTGTGCTTCGCGCGCAGCTCGGTGACGATGCCGATGCCGGTGTTGATGATGATGACGAATCCGAAGACCGCGTCCTTCCACGATCCGGCGATGAGGACCATGACCATCGCCGTGAGGATGATGCCGTTGAACAACGTGAACACGTTCGCTCGTACGATGTCTGCGAGCGAACGCGACGTCGACGATGCGACGGCGTTCGTCTGCCCCCGTTCGGCACGGTCCTCCACTTGCGCGTCGGTGAGTCCCCGTTCGTCCACGTCCGGCATCTTCGGTTGTGCGGACGCCGCCGCATTCGTCGTTTCGCTCATGCGCGACAGTCTACCCGACCGTGTGCACCCGGCCCATGTTCGCTCATTTCGTGAAGACGGCGACCGTCTCCACATGATGTGTCATCGGGTAGATGTCGAACGCGGCGATTGAATGGAGCGCATACCCGCGCTTCGTGAGCGTCGCCGTGTCACGTGCGAGCGACGCGGGGTCGCATGCGATGTAGACGACGATCGGGGCGCCGGAGTCCGCGATGAGGTCGCATACGTTCGCCTTCGCGCCCGCGCGCGGCGGGTCGAGGACGACGATGTCGGGATGCGCGCGCTGTGGATCGATGTCGTGTTTGAGGGTCCTCAGGACGTCGCCGCACAACGCCTGCACCGTGTGGATGCCCGCCGCCTTGAGGTTCCTGCGGGCGTTCGCGACGGCCGTCTTCGCGCCTTCGACGCTCACGAGTTTCGCATGGTCGTCGATGAGCGTCGCGAGCGGCAATGTGAAGAGTCCGGAGCCCGAATACAGGTCCCATATGACGAGGTTGCGGCCGTTGCGCGGCGTGCGGCCGCCAAGCGCCCCGCGGATCTCGTCGATGACGTATTGCGGGAGCACTTGTGGCGCTTCGCGGTGCATCTGCCAGAAGCCGCCGGCGTCGACCGTGTAGGTGAACGCGCGGCCGTCGACTTCGATACGTTCGGTGAGGTTGCGGCTGCCGTGGCGCACCTTGCCGTCGACGATGACCGCGTGGTTCCTGCCGATCGCGCGACGCAGCGCGTCCGTATCCGCGATGTCCGCGGCGTCGACGCGCGGTTCGGGCACGGCGATGCGCACCTGCGCGTTTGCCGGGAGCGCGCCGCCTTCCCATACGTCGTGCATCGCGGCCGCTTCGAGCACGGCGCGTGTCGCGAGCGGCATCGTGTCGATCGGTACCCGGTCGTGGCTGCCGCGGCGGTGCATCGACGGCCTGCCCTCGTCGTCGGTGATCATCTCGATGCGCGTGCGCCAATGGAGGCCCTGCGCTTCCTCGTCCCCGGGCATCGCGTAGACGGGGATATCGTCGAGGTCGACATGTCCAAGCCGCGCCATGACGTCCTTGATGGCCGCTTCCTTCCAGCGTTCCTGGCCTTCGAGCGAGACATGGATGAGGTCGGCGCCGCCGACGCCGCCACCCATCGCGAGCGGACCAGCAAGCGGCCAGCTCGGCTCGACACGGTCGGGGCTCGCTTCGAGGACCTCGATGACCTCGCCCGTCCAGAAGCGGTCGTTCCTGTCCGTCGGTTCGTCAAGCGCAATCCTGACGCGCTCCCCCGGCAACGCGAACCGGACGAAGACGACGCGCCCGTCGATGTGCGCGACGCACCGTCCCTGGTCCGCATACCGTTCGATGTCCACTATGGCTTCCATACCCGTTTCCTTCGCTGTGCGTTGTCCGTGGATGATCGCATCGTCCGCGCTCAGTGGAGCGTCGTGACGAGGATGTCCTTGTCATGCGGTTCGTCGTCAAGGACCTTGCCGAGCGCCTCGCCGACCGGTTGCGCGTCCATCATGCGGTCGTTGACCGTGAACACGGCGGCGTACAGTTCCTCATCGTCCGGCACCTCGACCGGGTTGAGCAATACGACCGGAATGCCCGCGTCACGTGCGAGCCGCAACGCGACGCGCCACTGTCCTTCGTCCTTCGAGGCATCGATTCCGCTGACGATGATGACGCCCACATTGCGCGCGACGGCGTCACGCACCGCCTGAATGCGCGCGGCCGGCGCATCGTCCGCATCGCCGCGGGCCATCAGGATGACGGCATAGCCGTCCGCGTCCAATGCGGATTCGACGAGCTCTTCGGCGCCGTGCGTGTCGCCGATGAGCGCGACGGTCCTCGCTTCCCCCGGCGAATCGACATGGGCTGGAGCGTCCTGCGCGGCGCCCGTGTCGCCGACGGCCGCGTGCCGCGGCGCGCACGAGGCCAATGCGAACACCGCGAACGCGCAACATACGCCCACAGCCACTTTGAGGATGATGCCATTGCCCATATCCGCCCCATTCCCGTCACTTGTCAATCAGTGTCGTTCGCCGCCGGCGCCGCCTTGGACCCCATGCTCGCCCATCTCCTCGGCGCGTTGGAGTTCCAGCTGCCTATGGCGGTGCATCGGGTCGGCGACGATGAGATAGGACACCCATATCGCGAGCGCCCAGAACGGAATGCCCATCAACAGGCGCGCCGTGCCGAGCCATCCGACACGGTTCGTCAGATAGAGCGGCACCTGCACGGCGAGGCGCAACGCGAACACGCCAATCCACAGCCATGTGATCGTGTTGTACGCGCGCATGAGGGCCTTATCGGAACGCCAGCCGTCGAGCCATGCGCGGAACCGTTCGGTCGGCAATGAGCGGATGAACTCGATCATGAACCCGAGCCCCGGCACCTTGATGAGCAGCGAGACAAGCAGGACGACGATGTAGACGGCGTTCGTGATGAACCCGTACATGTAGTAGTTGCGCGCCTCGCCGCTCCTCCACGCCCATACGAGGCATATCGCGACGGCGACGAGGCCCGAGAGCGCGCCCATGGCGGACTGCCGCTGGCATAGGCGCACGACGACCTGGAGCGCCGCGAGCGCAGCCGAGACGATGACCGTCAGTTTGAGGTCGCTCGTGATGATGAACATCACGACGAACACGACGCCCGGCAGCATCGATTCGACGACGCCGCGGGGGCCCCCTATCGCCTGGATGACGGAGAAATCGCCGCCGTCGCTTGAGGCGAGCGCGCCGAGGCCGGTGCGTTTCCTGGGTTCGTTCATCGTCTGGTCTTCCGCTTTCCGCGTCCGGGCGCTCAGCGCAGTTCGGAGAACATCGGGCCGCGCGAGAGCGTCGTCTTCTGCTCGACCTCGTGGTCGGAGTTCATCGGGCCTGTCGGCTTGCCATCGATTGTTGATGGGCCATTGCCGTCGCCGTCACCGTCCTCGGCCGATTGGGCCATCGCGCGGCGCTCGCCCGGCGTGAGCGGCTGCGCCATCGGGATGAGGTCGCGCGGCGCAAGCGGCTCCTCGCCGCGGTCGACGACGATGTACGAGAAGAAGCGGTCGAGGACCTTCGCCTCAGGGCTGTCCGGGTTGTCCGCGGCAGGTCCGGAGAAGATGCCGCGCAGCATCCAACGCGGGCCGTCGACGCCGACGATGCGCGTGACGTGCGTCTTGCCGTTCGGCAAGGTGATCGGCAGCCTGATCTCGGCGCCGAAGATGCCCGGCACAACCTTGGCGGCCGGGTTCGCCTCGACGAGGTCCTCACGCACATCGTCCCACAGCCCCATCGTCTTCGGCGCGGCGAAGGCTTCGAGCTCAAGGCTTGAGCGCCCGATCGTCACCGTCGCGCCGAGGAGCGTGTTGTCGGCCTTGCTCGCCTTGATGCGCAGCTGGATGCCCTGCACGAACGGGATGTAGAACGAGCCGAGCGACAGGTACTCGTCGTAATCGGGGCCGTTGTCCTCGTTGATGTCCCACGGGCCGTACATGTCGCCGCGCCCTTCGTAGTCCATGACCGCCTCGGTCGGAACGGCGAGCGCCTCGTCATCGCCATCCGCGTCCTCGGCGTCGGCGGCCTCGGCGATGCCCTCCCCCTCGTCCGTGCGCACGGCCGCCTCCTCGGCGTCATGCTCCTCGCGCGCGATGCGTTCGTCCCGTCCGGTGTCTTCGGCCTTCGTCACGTCGATGTCCTCGGTGGCCTCCTTCGCGACATCCTGTGTCTGCGAAGCGACCGCTTCGGCGAGACGCGCCTCGCGTTCTTTCTTCTTCCTGCCGAATCCGAACAGTCCCATGGGTTCCTCGTTTCCTTCGCTCACGTGCGCGCCCGTGACGCCGCCGCCACGGGCGCGCACGCCAATCGCTTACCGCCACAAGCCTAGCACGCGCCGCCCGGACATGGGCGTGGTGTACCGCGTTCGCCACACATGCCGCACATTCGGCCCGCCGCGCGGCTCACACGCCGTACGTGATGCTCAACGGCGCATGGTCGGACCAACGCTTGTACCATTCCTCGGCGCGGTCGACGGTGAAGCCGCGCGCCGCGGCGGCGAGTTCAGGCGTCGCGAACTGGTAGTCGAGGCGCCAGCCGGCGTCGTTGTCGAACGCGCGGCCGCGCTGGCTCCACCATGTATATGGCCCTTGGATGTCGCCCGCGAGGTCGCGCATGACGTCGACGTATTCCATCTCGCCGACCCACCGGTCGATGTACGCGCGTTCGGCGGGCAGGAACCCATGCGTCGTCAGGTTCGATTTCGGGTTCTTCAGATCGATCGGCGTATGCGCGATGTTGAAGTCGCCGCAGATGACCGCCTGTTTGCCGCCGCGCGCCGCCTCCTCGCGCAGTTCCTCCATGCGTGCCGTCATCGCGTCGAGGAAGCGGTATTTCTGCACTTCCTTGATGTCGTCACCGTCGGCGCCCGCGTGCACGTACACGCATACGACGGTCACCGTGTACCCCTGTTCGGTCCTCACGTCCGTCTCGATCCAACGTCCGGTGTCGACATCCTCGTCGAGTCCGGGAAGGCCGATGCGCGTGCCCTCGAACGGCAGCACGCTCACGAGGCCGACGCCCGCGCGTCCTTTGATCCTGCACACGTCGTCGATCGTATGGATGTCCCCGGCACGTTCGACCTTCCCCGCCTGTGCGTAGTCCGCGCCGATCTCCTCGAAGATCTCATCGAGGACCTCCTGCGGCGCGCGCGTCTCCTGCATGCACCATACGTCGGGCGTGTGCCTGAGGAGCCATTTTTCCATGCCTTTGCGTTTCGCGGCGCGGATGCCGTTGAGGTTCGAAGTCGTGATCGTCATCGTCATAGGTCACGAGCCTACCTGTGCGCCCGCCCGAACGCCACGCCGGTTCACGACGCGCGCGATGCGCGCCCATGTTTCGGCATCGGCGAAGTCGGCGCCCCACGCGCGCGCCGCACTACCGTGGGAAGCGTCACGACACGAACGAATCGAGCACCATGGGCATGCAACGGACAACCGAACCACAGAAGAACACACGACAGACGAACGTACAACAGACGCGCGCACGGACTCCCCATGACACATCGACTCCACGCATCCCGCGGTTGTTCCTCGTCTGCATCGCGCTCGTCGTCGTCGCACTCGTCGGCGCGGGCGTATCGTTGTTCGACGACCGCGAATTCTATGCCGACGTCTTCGTCGAGGTCTCGGTGTTCATCGTGTTCGTCGCCGGGTTCTTCACGAATTCGCGGCGTCTGCAATTCGCGTACCTCATCGGCGCGAACGTGTACATCATCGTGTTCCTGTCGATCTTCGGGAAGGTCTTCTTCGACAATTTCAACGAGGGCTTCGGCGTCCTCGTGCTCATCCAGATCATCTTCTCGGCCATCAACCTCGTGCCGATATGTGTCTTCCATCTCGGCAGACGCGCGTTCTTCTACGGCTACCAACGCCAGCTCATCTACCCGACGATGTTCTTCGCGTTCGTCCTGCTCGGCCATCTGCCTGGCGGCGACCTGCTCACCGCGGAGGTCTCGCACGAAATCTTCTCGCTCATCATCTTCGCGCAGGCCTTCGATCTGCTCGACACGATCCACAGGATCGGCAAGGCGTACCATATGGCCGCGTACACGTTCGCGCAGGAGGACGGCGCCCACGTCGAGGACGGCGACGATGATGCGGACGCCACAAACGATGGCGATGAGGACGACGATGGCGTCGACGACACAGATACGAACGATATGGACGATGCAGCTGTGGATGATGTGGATGACGAAGTCCGCAATCCCGTGGAATCCTGATCCAAGTACCGTCGCGCAACTTTTTCCGCACAACGGTACGCTCACGGACCTCTGCGCGTACCAGGCCGCGGACATGCACGCGCGGCGGTACGCCCCCCATCGGGGTGGGGCGTACCGCCGCGCATCATACGACCGGCGGCCGGCCCCGGTTACAGGTCGAGGCCGAGTTCGAGCTTGCCGCCCGGGATCGCGTCGAGGAGGTCCTTCGTGTACTGCTGCTGCGGATGCAGGAAGACCTCGTCCGTCGTGCCGTGTTCGACGAGCCTGCCGTGCTGCATGACGACGACGTCGTCCGCGATCTGCCGCACGACCGCGAGATCGTGGGTGATGAACAGATAGCTCAGCCCGTTCTTCGCCTGTAGGTCGTTGAGCAGATGGAGCACCTGGTCCTGCACGAGCACGTCGAGTGCCGAGACGGCCTCGTCGCAGACGATGACGTCCGGATTGAGCGCCATCGCGCGCGCGATCGCGATGCGCTGGCGCTGGCCGCCGGACAGTTCGTTCGGATACCGCTGCATGACGGTCTCGGGCAGTTCGACCATGTCGAGCAGCTCACGGACGCGCGCCGCGCGGCTCTTCTTGTCGCCGATGCCGTGGATGCGCAGCGGTTCCTCGATCGAACGGTAGATCGAATACATCGGATCGAGCGAACCGTAGGGGTTCTGGAACACCGGCTGCACGTGCCTGCGGAAGTCGAGGAGCGTCTTGCCTTTGAACGCGCTGATGTCCTGCCCGTTGTAGGTGACGGTGCCCGATGTCGGTTCGAGGAGCTTGAGCACCATGTTCGCGACCGTCGATTTTCCGGAGCCGGATTCGCCGACGATCGCGAGCGTCGTGCCGCGCTTGACCTGGAAACTGACGTCGTCGACCGCCTTGAACAGTTCCTTGCGGCGTGGGAGTTTGAATTCCTTCGTCAGATGTTCGACGTCGATGACGGTGTCGGCATGTTCGAGGGAATCCTCATTGACTTTGTGTTCCATGAGCGCCGTCGCGTCCGCGCCGCGTTCCTCGACCGAGACGATGCGCTGCGACGCGAGCGACGGTGCCGCGGCGACGAGACGCTTCGTGTACGGATGCTGCGGATGCTGGAGCACTTCGAGTGACGGGCCGGATTCGACGACCTGCCCTTTGTACATGACGACGATGTGCTGCGCGCGTTCGGCGGCGAGGCCGAGGTCGTGCGTGATGAAGAGCACGGCCGTGCCGAGCGAGTTCGTGAGGTCCTGCAGATGGTCGAGGATCTTCTTCTGGACGGTCACGTCGAGCGCGGACGTCGGTTCGTCGGCGATGAGCAGTTCGGGACGGCACGCGAGGCCGATCGCGATGAGCGCGCGCTGGCGCATGCCACCAGAGAACTCGTGCGGGTACTGGCGTGCACGCGTCGCCGCGTCCGGCAGGCCCGCCTCGTCGAGCAGGCCCGCGATGCGGTCCTCCATCGTCGAACCGGTGACGTACTTCTTCGCGATGTACCATGCGTCATCGTCCTTGACGCCAGCCTTGATGAGGTCGTCGGCGACACGCCAACGGGTTTCGGATCCGGGGACCCATTCGCCGCGGAAATACGCCATGTGCTTGTCGAGGTCGTCACCGGTCACGCCGATTGTGACGAGCGCCTGTTCGGCCGCTTCGATGAGCTCGGGCAGTTCCTTCGAACCGAGGAACGTCTCGTCGCCTTCGCTTTTGATCTCGATGTCGGCGTTCGCGAGCGCCTTCGCGAGGTCGGAGCGCTTCTCATGCGAGACGTCCATGTTGTTCGCGACGAGCGACTCCTTGACCTGCGTGCCGATGCGCCACACCGGGTTGAGGTTGCTCATCGGGTCCTGAGGGACGAGGCCCATCTTCGAGCCGCGCACGGAGACGAACTGCTTCTGCGTGTAGTGCGAGATCTCGGTGCCGTTGAGCTTGATCGAGCCGCCGACGACCTTGCCGGTGCCCGGCAGCAGGCCGAGGCACGCCATCGCGGACGTCGACTTGCCGGAGCCGGACTCGCCGACGATCGCGACCCACTGCCCCGGATAGACGCTGAACGACGAATCGCGGACGGCATGCACGGCGTGGCCTTCGTCGGTCGTGAAATCGACCTGCAGGTCCTTGACTTCAAGCAGCGGACCCTCCTGGTGCTGCAGGTCCTCGAGTTTGTCCTCGATCTTCGTTTCCTGTGTCGTTTCCTGTGTCATGTGTTTCATTCCTCCGCAATTGTCAGGCCGTGCGGCTCTTCGGGTCGAGCGCGTCCTTGACGGCGTCGCCCATCATGATGAACGCGAGCACGGTGATCGCAAGCGCGACGGACGGGTAGAACAGCACCATCGGGTCGGTGCGCAGGATCGACTGCGCCTTCGAGATGTCGCCGCCCCAGCTGACCGTCGTCGTCGGCAGGCCGATGCCGAGGAAGCTCAGCGTCGCCTCGGAGACGATGTACGAGCCGAGCGAGGTCGTAGCGATGACGATGATCGGCGAGACCGAGTTCGGCAGGATGTGGCGGAACAGGTTGCGCGTCGGCGTCGAGCCGAGTGCCGTCGACGCCGTGTTGAATTCGAGGTTCTTCGACGAGAGCACGGCGCCGCGCGCGATGCGCGCCGTCGAGACCCAGCCGAAGAGCGCGAGCACAAGCACGACCTTCCAGATCGAAGTGATCGTGCGGAACATCTGCAGCACGACGATCGCGCCGAGCAGCATCGGGATCGCCATGAAGATGTCGACGATGCGGCTGAGGACCGCATCGACCCATCCGCCGAAGAAGCCTGCGATCGCGCCGACGAGGGTGCCGACCGCGACGACGATGAGCGTCGTCAGGATGCCGACGCTGAGCGACGTGCGCGTGCCGTAGACGACGCGCGCGTAGACGTCGCAGCCCTGCAGGTCGAATCCGAACGGATGGCCCGCCGCAGCCGGCTCAAGCGAATTGTCGAGGTTGCAGTAGTTCGGGTCGTTCTTCGTGAAGACGCCCGGGAAGAGCGCGACGAAGATGATGAAGAGGATGAGGATGCCCGAGATGATGAAGAGCGGGTTCTTGCGCAGCGTGCGCCACGCGTCCGCCCACATGCTCGACGCGGGTGCCGATTCGTCGACCGTGTCGACGGTCTGCAGCGGCGTCTCGTCGAGCGGCGCGACATAGCGCTCCTGTCCCGGCAACGGTTTCGTGATGTCTGTCATTGCTCCTGCCTCCCTCACGCGTAACGGATGCGCGGATCAAGCGCCGCGTACAGCATATCGACCAACAGGTTGCACACGACGAACACGAGCGTGAGCAGCGTGACGACGGAGACGACCATGTTCGCCTCACCCTTGAGGATGCTCTGGTAGGTGAGGAAGCCGACGCCGTGGATGTTGAAGATCTGTTCGGTGATCATCGCGCCGCCCATCAGTGCGCCGAGGTCCTGCCCGAGGTACGTGACGACCGGGATCATCGAGTTGCGCAGGATGTGGCGGAACGTGACCGACGTGTTCGTCATGCCCTTCGCGCGCGCCGTGCGCACATAGTCCTGGGCGATGTTCGACGAGACCTCGGAGCGCGCGAGCCGGATGATGTAGGCCATCGACACCGAGCCAAGCACCATTGCCGGCATCAGCAGGTCGAGGAATCCGGGGTTCGATCCGGCCGTGACCGGCAGGATGCGCCATTTGACGCCGAGGAGGTACTGGCCGAGGAAGCCGGTCACGAACGTCGGCACCGAGATGAGCAGGAGCGAGACGATCAGGATGACCGAATCGTACCATTTGCCCTTCTTGAGGCCGGAGATGACGCCGAACACGCATCCGAAGATCGCTTCGAAGCAGAACGCCATGAGCGCGAGCTTGATCGTGACCGGGAACGCGCGTCCGATTTCCGAGATGACGGGCTGACCGGCGAAGGTCTCACCGAAGTTGAGGCTCAGCGCGTTCTTCAGGAACAGGAAGTACTGCACGATGAACGGCTTGTCCAGATTGTATTCGGCGCGGATCTGGGCAGCGACGGCTTCATTGACGGGCTTGTCTCCGAACATCGCCTTGACCGGGTCACCCGGCAACGCGAAGACGAGCGCATACACCAACAGTGTCGTACCGAGAACCACGGGGATCATCTGCAGGATGCGGCGCAGAAGATATTTGCCCATTGGTTGCTCCTTGTTGTCTTACTGACCGCGTTCAGGGCATGGCTGATCATGCCACGGTCGCGGTCGCGGTATCCAGCAAGTCTACCGCATGACTTGACTTCCACCCCTGATTCTGCATCCTTTTGACCGATATATAGTGGGATTGCCCACGTTCTGAGCGAACATCGACGATATTCGCGCATTGCCGCCGATTCGTTGTGTGGTGCGGCGTCCCATACTGTGAACTTATGTCAGGATTATGCATTCACTTTGGTAAACTATACGATTATTCATATATTGACTGGAAATGGGGATCTATGCATGACCAACCGACGGTGACCGTCCGCATCGAGTTCCTCGAGGACGTGCCCGAACCATCCGACGAGGAGCCGCGCGACTGAGGACGCGACCGACGATTCGTAAGGATACAGAGGATATGACGAAGGCTCCGCATGACCCGTCCGGGTCATGCGGAGCCTTCGTCATATCCATATCATGTGGCGCGTTCGATTAACGCGCCCATGGATGGCTGAACCGACGAATCACTTCGTCATGTTCTCGTAGATCGGCTGGTTCTGCCAATCCATCTCGAAGCCCTTGACGCCCTTCGCGGCGACGCCGTCGGCGTTCGAGTAGTACAGCGGGACCGCCGGGAGCTGCTCGAGCAGGATCTCCTCGGTCTGGTGGTAGAGGTCGATCTGCTCGTCGTCGTTCGTCGCCGAGGCCGCCTTCGCGAGCAGCTCGTCGACTTCGGTGTTCTTGTAGTCGCCGTCGTTCGAGCCGTGGCCGTCGGCCGCGTCCGAATCGTACAGCTGGTACAGGTAGTTCTCGGCCGACGGGTAGTCAGGCTGCCAACCGGTGCGGAACGCGCCTTCGATCTTGCGGTCGGAGATCGCGTTGCGGAACTCCTGGAACGTCGGCATCGGGTTCGTCGCGGCCTTGATGCCGAGATTGTTCTTCACCTGGTTGACGATCGCCTCGTAGATCGGCTGCGCGCCGCCATCGGCGTTGAACGAGAACGTGAGCGTGCCGTCCCACTTCGAGATCGCCTCGGCCTCGGCCCACAGCTTCTTGGCTTCGTCCGGGTTGGCCTTGAGGTACTTCGCGTTCTTGAGGTCCTTCGAATAGCCCGGGATGACCGGTGCCGTGAAATCGGTCGCCGGCGTGCCGACGCCGTTGAGGACCTTGCTGACGATCTGCTCGCGGTCGATCGCCATCGAAAGCGCCTGGCGGCGCAGCTGGCCTTCCTTCGTGCTCGTCTCCCAGTGCTTCATGCCCGCGGGGATCGTGAAGGTCTGGATGACGGAGCCGGCCTTGTTGTAGGCCTCGACGGACGAATCCTTCTCGAAGGTCTTCGTGTTCGCGGCCGGGACGGTGTCCATGACGTCGAGGTTGCCCGCCTGCACATCGGCGTACGCGGAATCCGGGGACGTGTAGATCTTGAAGGTGACGCCGTCGTTCTTCGGCTGCTCCTCACCCTTGTAGTCGGCGTTCTTCGTCAGCACGATCTGCGAGTTGTGGTCCCACTTGTCGAGCTTGTACATGCCGTTGCCGACCGGCTTCTCGCCGAAGGCCTTCGGGTCCTTGTAGAAGGATTCCGGAAGCGGCGCGAACGCGAGGTAGCCGATCTTGATCGGGAAGACCGAATCCGGGGCGTTCAGGTCGACGGTGAAGGTCTTGTCGTCGACGACCTTGAGGCCCGAGAGCTGTTCGTCGCCCTTGAGGCCGTCCTTCTGCAGGTCGTCATAGCCCTTGATCGAGCTGAAGAACGACGCGCACTTCTGCGCGTTCTTCGCGTTCGCCGTGTAGCTCCACGACTTCGTGAACGATTCGGCGGTCACCGGCGTGCCGTCGGTGAACTTCCAACCGTCCTTGAGCTTGATCGTGTACTGCGTCGCGTCCTTGTTCGGCTCGATCGAATCGGCGACTTCCATCTTCGTGTCGCCCTTCGAGTCGTAGCGCACGAGGTTCGCGAAGAGCAGCTGGCCGACCTTGCCGCCGCCGGTCTCGTTCGTGTCGCCCGGGATGAGCGCGTTCTGCGGCTCCGAGTTGTAGGCGGTGATGATGTTGCCGCTGGCGTTGCTGGATGCGTCACCGGATCCGCCGCAGCCGCTGAGAAGCATGCCGAGCGCGCAGGCACCTGCGACGACGGCGATAGCCTTCTTCTTCATGTGGTTACTCCTTTTCCTTGATCGGCCGGCGGGTCATGCCCGCCGATACACGACGGGGCCGAAACCACTTGCGGGTTCCAGCCCCATCGCCGATTAACACCTTATTGTGCCACACCCTTGCAACCGGTGTTCTCGATTTGAGAAACAATCGACCGACGGCACACCGGTATAGCGCCCATCGGGGCCACGCTCACGCGCGTGGGAACGCCTGCGCGTAGCGCGCTTTGAGCTGCTCGATCGAGACATGCGTGTAGCGCTGTGTCGTCTGGAGCGACGAGTGCCCGAGCATCTCCTGCACTTCGCGCAGGTCGGCGCCGCCGTCGAGCATATGCGTCGCCGCGCTGTGGCGCAACGCGTGCGGCGAGATGTCCGGAACGCCGGCGCGCGCCGCCTCGCGGTGCACGACACCGCGTACGATGCGCTGGTCGATCCTGGCGCCGCGCGCGCCGAGGAACAGCGCCTGCCCGGAACGCGGCGTCACGAGCAGAGGCCTACCCTGTTCGGTCCATTGTTCGAGCGCACGCTGCGCGGGCGCGCCGAACGGCACGACGCGCTGTTTGTCACCTTTGCCGGTGACGGTGATCGTGCGGTTGCCGTAGCGCACGCTGTTGAGGTCCATCGAGACGAGCTCGGCGACGCGGATGCCCGTCGCATACAGCACTTCGAGCATCGCGCAGTCACGCAATGCAATTGCGCGCGCATGCGGGTCGTCGCCCTGTTGCGCGGCTTCGGTGTCGGCTTCGTCCATAAGCGCCCCGGCCTGTGTCTCGTTGAGCACGGCGGGCAGGGTCTTCGGCAGTTTCGGTGTTTTGAGCGCGGCCGCCGGGTCATGCGTGAGCACATTGTGGTCGAGCGCCCATGCGAAGAAGCGGCGTACCGCGATCGTCTTGCGTGCGAGGCTGCTTTTCGCGACGTGGCGCGACTCCCCCGCCATCCACATCCGCAGGTCGCCCAAGGTCACGTTGTCGAGTTCCGTCTTCCCCGACGCCGCGAGCGCGTCGAGGCATTGGAGCACATCGGAGCGGTAGGCGGCGACGGTGTGTTCGCTCAATCCCTTCGCCGCGCGCAGATAGTCGACGAACCGTTCGACCGTATACCGTGCGTCCATGCGCTCCCCTGTTCTGTCGACGATGCCGTTGCCGCCTTCCACTATATCCATCCATATCCATCCGCACATATCCATCCATATCCACCGTGTGCACCTTCATCGGCACTGTTTCATCGACACCGCGCAACCGGTTGCGCATGTCTCCACTTCCCACATCGTGAGACGGACGTCGTCGCGGACGAGGATCGGGAAGGTTTCCGCAATCGTTGCAATGACGCGGATGCAACCGGCGGTTGCGGCGTCTTGGACCATGTGCAACGCGACGTTGCCGCGGCGGATGTATGCCCTCGGGTATAGCTGGAATCGTCCTTGATGGGCGGTCCCGGTACGGCCGCACGAATGTGGACATTGTGGCATACCGTGCGTCCCGATACGGTACGATGCGGTCATGGGCGGTCCGCCCGTCGAAGTTCCGGACATGATGCGACAGTGACGGCAGTCACGGTCCCATTCGGGAACATCGTGCGAAGGTGACGGCAGTCACCGTTGCGTCGAGACGGTTTCGCGGACAATGGGTAACGGAAAGGCACACGGCAGGCGTCTGAGTCTCGTCGTGCATCGAATCATCACTACCACCAGACCACTGGGAAAGGTTCATATGAGCAGGAAAACCACAGGCGCACCCGCGCCGAGCAACGATCCGGTCGTCGCGAAGGCGGTCGATCTGTACAAGACCTATGGAGACACCGACAGCCAGGTGACGGCGCTCAACCATGTGAGCGTCGACTTCCGCCGCGGCGAACTCACCGCGATCATGGGGCCGTCCGGTTCCGGCAAATCGACGCTGATGCACTGCATGGCGGGCCTCGACGTACCGACGAGCGGCAAGGTGTTCGTCGAGGACCTCGAGGTCTCGTCGATGAACCAGAAGCAGCTCACGCAATTGCGCCGCAAGGAGATCGGCTTCATCTTCCAGTCGTTCAACCTCGTGCCGACATTGACGGCCGAAGAGAACATCCTGCTGCCGCTGCAGATCGCGCACCGCCCGATCGACCGTGACTGGTTCAGGAAGGTCGTCGGCGTCGTCGGCCTGGAGAACCGGCTCGACCACCGTCCGAGCCAGCTGTCGGGCGGCCAGCAGCAGCGCGTCGCATGCGCCCGCGCGATGATGGAGCGCCCGAGCGTCATCTTCGCCGACGAGCCGACCGGCAACCTCGATTCGCGTTCGAGCCGCGAGGTGCTCGGCTTCCTGCGCCAGTGCGTGCAGGAGTATGGACAGTCGATCGTCATGGTGACGCACGACCCGCGCGCGGCGAGCTTCGCCGACCGTGTGCTCGTGCTGTCGGACGGCTCGATCACGCAGGACATGGACCACCCGACCTATGACGACATCCTTGCCGTCTTCGCCGAGCACGACGATCCGGACAACGGCCCGGTCGAGGTCGAACCCACCGCCGGCAAGGAGGCCTGAGCCACTGATGTTCCGCATAGGTTTACGAGATACCAAGGCCCATTTCCGCCGCTTCGTCATGTCGATCATCGCGATCGCGCTCGGCGTCGCGTTCGTCGTCGGCTCGTTCTGCTTCCGTGAGATGCTCAACGACCAGGTCGCGCAGATGATGGGCTCCAACTCGGACGCCGACGTCTATGTGCGCGGCGCGACCGAGCAGAAAGAGGACGGAGAAGGCGGCGTCAACAGCCACACCTACAACGAGATCAGCACTGACGTCATCCCCGATATCGAGAAGGTCGACGGCGTCGCAAGCGCCGACGCGACGCATCAGCTGGGCAACGCCGTGCTGCTCGACCGCAACGGCGACGCGATGACGACGGTCGGCGCCCCGACGCTCGTCATCGGATTCGACGAGCACGATCCGTGGCGTTCCACCCATTTCGTCTCCGGGGGCTACCCGCGGACGGACGACGCGGTCGCACTGCTCGAGGACACGGCCGACAAGGCCGGTCTCAGGACCGGCGACACGGCGAAGATCGTCATCGACGGCGAGGTGCATGAGATGACGGTCTCGGGCGTCTTCACATCACCGTCCACACAGCTCGGCGCGATTCTGATCCTCGCCCGTCCGAGCTTCGTCGAACATCAGCTGCAGGAGGAGGGTGAGGACACCTCGAGCGTCCAGTACATCGGCGTGTACGGCGACAAGACGACACCACTCGACGAAGCGGCGCAGCAACAGCTCGCCGACCGCATCAACGAGATGCTGCCGAAGAGCGCGGACGCGCACGCCGTGACCGGCGCTTCGGTGCGCGACGAATCGACGAAGAGCATCCAGGACCAGCTCGGCTTCATCCAGCCGTTGATTCTGATCTTCGCGGCGATTGCGTTGTTCGTCGGCGCGTTCATCATCGCGAACACGTTCACGATGATTGTGCGCGAATCGATGCGCGGCTATGCGTTGCTGCGCTCGGTCGGCGCCTCGCCGCTGCAGGTGTTCGCGAGCGTGCTCATCCAGGCCGTCATCCTCGGCCTGGTCGGCTCCGGCATCGGCGTGCTGCTCGGCTGGGGTCTGCTCGAAGCGATCGCGAAGGGCATGACAAGCGGCGGCATGCCGCTGTCCGGCTCGCCTGCGCCATCGGCGACCGACGTCATCATCGGTGTCATCGTCGGTGTCGTCGTGACGATCATCGGTGCGACATTGCCGGCGAAGACCGCAGCGACCGCTCCCCCGATCCAGGCGATGAACGAGACGGTCAACCCGGAGAAGCCGGTCAAGGCGCGCGGCTGGCTCGGCATCGCGATGGTCGTCATCGGCGCGGCCTTCTGGGTGCTGTGCTATCTCGACGCTGCGAAGACGGTCGACTGGCAGTGGCTCAACGACCTCGGGTCCGGCTGGACGCTCGGCCTTGGCGCCGGATTCGTCGTCATCGGCGCGATCGTCTGTGCACCGGCGTTCGTCGCGCCCGCCGCGAAGGTGCTTGGCTGGGTTCCATCGAAGATGTTCCCGGTCACCGGCAAGCTCGCGACGCGCAACATCGGCCGTGCGAAGCGCCGCACCGCGAACACGGCCGCCGCATTGTTCATCGGCGTTGCAATCGTCAGCTGCCTCGGCGTCGTCGCGACGTCGATGAAGACATCGGTGAGCAACCTCGTCGACAACAACGTGAACGCCGACTATGTCGCGATGACGGCAAGCATGTCACAGCCGATCTCGACGAAGGCCGTCGACGCAATCGAAGATACCGACGGCGTCGGTGCATCGTCGCCGATCTACATGTTGCCAACAGTGAAAGTGGCCAACGCCACGGAGGACATCATGCCGAACACGGGCAATATCGATCTGTTCACCAAAATCGCACCGATTGCTCAACAGGACGGCGACGCCGCGAAGGCAGTCGAAGATGGCGAAGCGGCGGTCGGACGCACGATCGCCGACGACGAGCATTGGAAGATCGGCGATGTGATCGACCTCGAATCGGAAAACACGTCGGTCGACGAAGAGGCCACGAAGCAGGCGTCCGAAGCCTACCAGAAGCAAGTCGAGCAGCAGGCGACCGCGCTGCAGCAGGAGGCACAGCAACTTGCGGCCTCTGGTGACGTCTCCGGTGCACAAGCCAAGGCGAAGGAGGCCGAAGACGTCGTCAAGCAGGCGCAGGACGTCGATCCGAAGCAGTTCGTCAAGATGAAGACCGAGACGAAGAAGGAGCAGGTCAGGATCGGCGCGATCATCGATGACTCCCTCTACGCCGACGGTGTCATGATCTCGCTGCCGACGGCGGAGAAGCTCACAAGCAAGGACATGATGATGGTCACGCAGATGTACGTGCAGGCGGAGCCCGGCGCGGACGTCGAACATCTCGGCAAGGACCTCAAGGAGACCGTGAAGCCGTTCTACACGGTCTCGGTCCTCACGCGCGACGAGTTCAAGTCGTCGATGAGCTCGATGATCAACTCGATGCTCGCGATCATCTACGCGCTGCTCGCATTGTCGATCATCATCGCGATCTTCGGCATCGTCAACACGTTGGCGCTCAATGTGTCGGAACGTACGAAGGAGATCGGCCTGCTGCGCGCGATCGGCACATCGAACGGCCAGGTGCGCGGCATGCTCGCGATCGAGGCGGTCATCCTCTCGGTGTTCGGCACGATCGTCGGCATCGTCGTCGGTGTCGCGGCCGGTGTCGTCATCCGCGCCGCCTATGAATCACAGGGCATGACGACGTTGACGATCCCATGGGACCAGCTCGTGCTGTTCCTCGTCGTCGCGGTCCTCGTCGGCCTCGTCGCGAGCATCTCGCCGGCGCGCCGTGCGCTCAAGCAGCCGGTGCTTGACGCCGTCGCGAGCGAGTGAGGCCATACCACACCACAGCGTCCCAACGCACGAAGGCCCCGTGTGGCCGTTCGATCGAACGGCCACACGGGGCCTTCCCGTTGCCACCCCTATGCACATGGCTCATGCAGATATCGAGGGTCGTGGCGCATGACGATGCGGTATGCGTATCGCCGCAACGAGGCGCGCGACGTTCTCGGCGGTGCGCACGAGATTCGCGCGCCCTTCGCCAATCGCCTGTGTGAGGCTTACCGGACCGGACATGATGCCGAACACGGCATCGATGCCATGGTCCTGGAGCGTATCGGCCCCATGCCCGACGCAGCCGGCGAGCGCGACGACGGTGCAGCCCGGTGCCGCGTCCTTGACGATGCGCGCGACGCCAACGGGTGTTTTGCCGTACCGTGTCTGGCCATCGATGCAGCCCTCACCCGTGACGCATAGATCCGCGCCATATGCACGTGCGGAGAGTCCCGTCGCTTCGGCGACGATTGAGACGCCGGGACGCATCCGCGCATCGGTGCATGCGAGGAACCCGGCCCCAAGTCCGCCGGCCGCGCCCGCACCGGGCACATGTTCTACATCGCGGCCAAGCGTGTCGCGGATGACGGCGGCCCAACGGCGCAATGCGGTGTCGAGTTCGGCGACGGCCATTGCATCGGCGCCTTTCTGCGGGCCGAACACGGAGGACGCGCCGCATGGTCCCGTCAGCGGATTCGTCACATCGGACGCGAGTATGAACGTCGCCGCCTTGACCCGTGGGTCGAGCCCGGACACGTCGATCGACGCGAGCTGTGCGAGCGCGGCCCCACCATAACCAAGCTCATTGCCATGGGCATCACGCAGATGCACGCCGAGCGCCTGCATCATGCCGGCGCCACCGTCGTTCGTCGCCGAACCGCCGAGCCCTATGATGAACGACGTCGCACCGTGGTCAAGCGCGTCGCGGATGAGCTCACCGACGCCGAATGTCGTCGTGACACGCGCGTCGCGCGATGCCACATCGACGAGGCCGAGACCAGCAGCGGACGCCATTTCGATGACGGCCGTCCTCCCGCCATCGCGATCGCCAAGCATGCCGTAGACGGCGGCGACCGGCGTGCCGAGCGGACCAGTCACGACGGCCGGGGCGAGACGTCCCCCTGTCGCGTCGACGAGCGCCTGCACGGTGCCTTCGCCACCATCGGCCATCGGCACGGCCACATAGTCGGCGTCCGGCAACGCCCTGCGCATGCCCTCCTCGATCGCCGCGGCCGCTTCGGCCGCAGTCATGCATCCTTTGAACGAATCCGGCGCGATGACGATTCTCATGACCCATCCCTCCTGCATCGAGCGGACATTCATCCATCATGCCGCACGCAGTACAATCACATAGCGATATCCACATACGCGTCCGCTGGACGCGCACATCGACGAAGGAGATGCGATGAAACTCCCCCAGACGATTCCCGCGGGCGCACGCGTCGTCGTGCGCCTCTATGCGGGCGTCGACGAACGCACGGGACGCATGCAATACCGCGACGTCGTCGGCCACGTGCGCGCATGGGACGGCACGACGCTCGCAATGACGCGCGACGCCGCAGCAAACGGGTCACGCCCCGCGCAGGACGTGGATATCCGCGCCGCCGACATCGCGATCCTCAAACCGGTGCCGGAACGGCCCGTCAGATCGTGAACTGGCGTTCGGCGAGCGCATGGTGGCCCGACGTGAACCTCACGATATGCTCGCCACGCATTGCCGAATCAAGCAGGTCGCGGCGCCAGTCGTCGGCGCTGATCTTGAGCGTCGTGAACACCGTCTGCGTCTCACCCGTGTCGAACGCCGTACGCTGTTTCGCCTTGTAGTCGCGGTACGGCTGCCCTTCCGTGAAGAAACGGTGAATCGCCGCGGAATCATCGTCATGCAACGCGTCGGCGAACGATTCGAGACGCTTCGCCATGTTGCGCAGCAGTTCCTCGACGTTCGCGGCGTTCTCGACGACCATCGCCGCCGTACGGTCCGGGTCAGTGAGCGCGACGCGCGTCATGTCACGCCATGAGCCGGCTGACAACGCCGCCGCGATGTTGCGGTACGGGTTGTCGGTCAGTTCGTTGATGAGCGCCGTCGACACGACGTGCGGCATGTGTGAGATGAGCGACGCGGCGCGGTCATGCGTCTCGTCGTCGATGACGATCAGCGTGTTGCGCAGGCCGCGTGTGATCATACCGGCGACCTGCACGATGCGCGCGTATTCGGTGTGGTGGTCGTAGGTGAGCGCCCACAGCGCGTTGTCGAATATGTCGGGGTCGGCGGCCGACCATCCGGAATGCTCGTTGCCGGTCATCGGATGCGCGCCGACATAGCAGTCGGTGATACCCGCGGCGTGCACCTGTTCGCGGACAAGCCCCTTGACGCTGCCGACATCGGTGAGCGTCGTACGCGACGGGTCGATGATCGGTTTCAAGGTCTTGAGCAGTTTCGGCATCGCGACAAGCGGATTGCACAGCACGATGACGTCGGGGTTATCCGAGACGAGCTCCTCGAGGCTGTCCTTGCAATCGATGCCCGCGGCGCGCGCGGCCGCATACGGGTGCGGACGATGGTTCCATGCGCTTACCCGCACGCCCGCTGCACGCAGGCGCAATGCGAGTGAACCGCCGATGAGGCCGAGGCCGACGATTGCGATATGGCGCGGGCATTCAATGCCTTCCGGGCCGATCGCCGGCATTGTCGCCGTCTCCTCGATCGTGTCCGGTGCCTCCCCCAGGGAGCGGGATACCTCTTCTACCACAGCAGTTCCTTTCGCATCGTCGCATCATCGCTCCGGGAAGCGGACAATGTCTCGTTGGTCTCCATATTGCATCGTACCCCACCTTGCGGAAGCATCCATTCGTCGACGGGCGGATGTGGCCGTTCGCGGCGTGGATAGACGGCGAGCGTCTTAAGCCAGTCGCCATGTTCGAAGACCTCGGTGAGGAGCGCGCGGAACCGCGGCTCCCATGGCGCCGCGTCGAGCGTCGCGATGAAGCTGTAGGTGCCGTCATGGCCTTTGATCGGCCGTGAGATGAAACTCGTCATGTTGAGGCCCGCATCGCGGATCGCGTCGAGCGCGTCGGCGAGGACGCCGGGACCAGTCGCGAGCGGAATGAACGTGAGAATCGACTCGAAGGCCTCGGCGCCCTGCGCGCGCGCGGACGCAAGCTCGGTGCGCACGTCGTCACGACGTGCGATGACGAGGAACTCGGTGCGCGCGCCTTGGAAGTCCTCGACGTGTGCGGTGATGCGGTGCAATCCGTACAACCGTCCGCAGATGTCGGGTCCGAGCGCGACGCACCCGTACGCGAGGTCGCGGCACGCGGCCCCGTTCGACGCGGCCGGCATCTCCCGCAGCTGGTGGGCGCGGATGAACCTCCGGCACTGCGCAAGGCCGTGCGGATGCGCCGACACCGTCGTGCACACGCGGCATACGGCATCGAATTCGGATTCGCCCGCACCTCGCTGTGCGAGCGCCGTCACATAGGTCTCTTCGGTGACAAACGCGGAAAACGTCACATCGACGCCGACGCGCACGAACCCGGCGACATCCTCGGCGTCGATGAGCATATCGAGATTCGGCACGACGTAACCTTCGACGTTGTTCTCCCATGCGATGACACCCCAACCGTCGCCATGCGCGACCGCGCGCACGATCGACGCGGCGTCGCCGCACGGCATGAGGTCGATGTCGTCATGACACGGAAACATCGCGGCCGCCGCAATCGCCGCCTCATGTGTGAACGTGCCCTCGGGGCCCAGATAATGCAACCGTCTCGCGCTCATCGCCCCTCCCCCTGCGCCACACTACCGTCCGCGGTGTCGTCCACTGGTGCGGACATCGTGCGGAACCACCGTTTCGGGCATACAAGCAACAACAGTTGGACGATGAGCGACCCGTAGAGCCATATATATCCCACGTGCTGCGACCACCAGGGAATCGTCGCCGAACGGAACCCGATCGGCAACATGAGGTCGCCACCAGGGCCCGGCATCGCGAGCGTCCATATCGTCAGATACGAGACGATCAGATGGAACGCGAGTCCGATGACGCCGCCGCGCGCGCGGGCGCACCATGCGGACATGCCGATGATGAGGAACGCGAGCACAAGACCATATGGAATGTTCATCGACGCGCCCATGCGGTGTGCGAGCGTGCCACACGCGCCCGCGGCGGCCGCGCTCGCAATCGTGACGAGCGTGCGGACGACGGCGTTCTGTCGGTGGCTCCACGGCGAGCGCCGCATCGCCACTGCTCGTGATGGCACAGATGGCGATGGCACTGATTGCATCACGGGGTCGGCTTCGGGTCGCGGATCGGTCGTGCTCATACCCCCACAGTGTAGGCGTACCGCGCGAAGACGGCCGTCATCGTGCGGTACACCATCGGTCACGGTATGAGACACGGGCGTCGGCGCACGATTGCGCCGACGCCCGTGTCTCATACCGTGACGAATGGTGTCACTTCGCGTTCTGCGCGTTGTTGTTCGCGCGGCGCTGCTTCGCGCGCCACTTGTACCAATCCTCACGGTTGAGGATGATCTTGCGGATGCGGATCGACTCCGGCGTCACCTCGACACACTCGTCCTCGTTCGCGAAATCAAGCGACTCCTCAAGGCTCATCTTGATCGGCGGCGTGAGCGTCTCAAGGACGTCCGCGGTCGCCGAACGCATGTTCGTCATATGCTTCGCGAGCGTGATGTTGACGTCGAGCTCGTCGGGCTTGTTGTTGACGCCGACGACCTGGCCTTCATACACGGGCGACTGCGGTTCGACGAAGAAGTTGCCACGCGCCTGCAGACGCTGCATCGCGTACGGCGTCGCGACACCCTGACGGTCGGAGACCATCGAGCCGTTCTGGCGCGTGACGATCTGGCCGGCCCACGGCGCATACCCGGCGGAAAGCGACGAGGCGATGCCGGTGCCGCGCGTCGCGCTCAGCAGTGCGGTGCGGAAGCCGATGAGGCCACGCGACGGCACGGTGAACTGCAGGCGAATCCAGCCGGAACCGTGGTTCGACATCGATTCCATGCGGCCCTTGCGGTCGGCCATGAGCTGCGTGACGGTGCCCATGTACTCCTCGGGCACGTCGATCGTCGTCGATTCCATCGGTTCGCTCAGGACACCGTCGATCGTCTTCGTGACGACCTGCGGACGGCCGACGGTCAGCTCGTAGCCTTCGCGGCGCATCTGCTCGGCGAGGACGGCGAGCGCGAGCTCGCCACGGCCCTGCACCTCCCACGCGTCCGGACGTTCGGTCGGCAGGACCTTGATCGAGACGTTGCCGATGAGCTCACGGTCGAGACGGTCCTTGATCATGCGCGCGGTGAGCTTGTGGTCCTTGCCCTCCGTGCCGGCGAGCGGGGAATCGTTCGTGCCGAACGTCATCGAGATCGCCGGGTCGTCGACGTGGATGAGCGGGAGCGGACGTGGATCGTTCGGGTCGACGATCGTCTCACCGATCATGATGTCGTTGACGCCCGCGACGGCGACGATGTCACCGGGGCCGGCGGATTCGACGGGCGTGCGCTCAAGGCCCTGCGTGCGCAGAAGCTCGGAGACGCGGAAGTTCTCGATCGATCCGTCGACGCGCGACAGGCCGTAGGTCTTGCCCTTCTCCAGATTGCCGTTGTAGATGCGCACGAGGCCGAGACGGCCGAGGAAGTCGGATGAATCGATGTTCGCGACATGCGCCTGAAGCGGCGCGTCGGGATCGTATTCGGGGGCGGGGATGTTCGTGATGATCGACTCGAAGAGCGGTTCGAGGTTGTCATTGTCCGGAAGCGCACCGTTCGCCGGTTCGTCGGTCGACGCGTAGCCGGCCTTCGCGGCGCAGTAGATGACGGGAAGGTCGAGGAGCGCATCGAGGTCGAGGTCGACGCCTTCCTCGATGACGTCCTGCGCGAGGCCGAGCAGCAGGTCGGACGCCTCGCCGACGACCTCCGAGATGCGTGCGTCGGGACGGTCGACCTTGTTCACACACAGGATGACCGGCAGTTTCGCCTCAAGCGCCTTGCGCAGCACGAAACGCGTCTGCGGAAGCGGCCCCTCGGACGCGTCGACGAGCAGGACGACACCGTCGACCATCGAGATGCCGCGTTCGACCTCACCACCGAAATCGGCGTGGCCTGGCGTATCGATGACGTTGATCGTGATGCCTTCGGGATGGCCGTATTTCTCGGCGAGCGGACCGGTGTACTGGACAGCCGTGTTCTTCGCGAGGATCGTGATGCCCTTCTCGCGCTCGAGGTCGTTCGAATCCATCACACGATCGGGGACTTCCTCGCGCTCGTTGAAGACGTGGGACTGCTGAAGCATTGCGTTGACGAGCGTGGTCTTGCCGTGGTCGACGTGAGCCACAATTGCCACATTACGAATATCGCCGCGAACCGCCATGAATGTTTTCTCCTCAAAGACCATTGATTTCCTGTGTGACCCTGATGGACGCGGAACCGGCGTTCACCATTCGCACACAAACCATCGCAATCGTACGCGCACATGCTGACACGGCACGGGCGTCGCGCGATGACATAGACTGCGGGAACGCACGTCGGAATCACACTCCCAGCGTCGCGCGACACCACGACCTGCGGGAACCCCGGACGCCAACGCGACCTCAGCGTCGCACGATAACACAGATTGCGGGAACGCACGACGGAATCACACTCCCAGCGTCGCGCGACACCACAATCTGCAGGAACGCACGACGCAAAAAGGACGCCCGGCGTCGCGCGTTGCCACAGATTGCGGGAA
Source organism: Bifidobacterium criceti (assembly GCF_002286935.1). GTDB lineage: Bacteria > Actinomycetota > Actinomycetes > Actinomycetales > Bifidobacteriaceae > Bifidobacterium > Bifidobacterium criceti. The sequence goes on along the minus strand of NZ_MVOH01000017.1, from coordinate 93,402 downwards.
CGCGCGACGCCGGGCGAAGAAAAAGGAGAGAAGCGGACGTCAGTCGTCGAGCGTCGCACCTGTCTTCTCGGGAAGGAAGAGCGCGGCGATGCACGCGAGCACGAACGCGACCGCGAACACGATGAACGCGACCGACTTGTTGCCGCCCGACATCGTCAGGAACCACGGCACAAGCAGCGGCGCGATGATCGCGGCGACACGGCCGCACGCGGCGGCGGCACCGGACGCGGCGCCACGCAGACGCGTCGGATAGATCTCCGGCGTGACCGCGTAGAGGACGCCCCATGCGCCGAGGTTCGAAGCGGACAGCAGCATGCCGAAGCCAAGCACCTGTGGCACGTTCACGGACTGCGAGAACAGGAACGCGGCAACGGCGGACACGGCGAGGAACACACTCAGCGTACGGCGGCGCCCCCAACGCTCGACGAGCCACGCGGCAAGGAAGTACCCCGGCAGCTGCGCGAGCGAAATCGCAAGCGTATAGCCGAAGGACTTCGTGAGCGAACCGAACTGGTCGGCGAGCAGGCTCGGCATCCAGGTGAATGCGCCATAATACGAGAAGTTGACGAAGAACCACGTCGCCCAGATCGCGACCGTCACACCGATGTACTTGCGGCCGAACAGTTCACGTGTGCGGATCTTCGGCAGTTTGACGGCCTTCGCGCTCGCGACGGGCTTGACGCCGCTCGCGGCCTCGAAATAGCGCACCGAGCGTTCGGCCTCCTCATCGCGCCCCTGCGCTTCGAGGAACCGCACCGATTCGGGCAGCTGACGACGCGCGACGATCGCGTACAGCAGCGGCAGCGCGCCGATGAGGAGCGCCCAACGCCACCCCCAATCACCGGTGTTCGGAATGACGAAATAGCCGATCGCGGCCGCGACGATCCAACCGACGGCCCAGAATGATTCGAGGAGCACCGTCATACGTCCGCGCTGCTTCGTCGGCGAGAATTCGGAGACGAGCGTCGAGGCGACGGGCAGTTCCGCGCCAAGGCCGAGACCGATGACGAAACGTGCGGCGAGGAGCATCGCGAGCGTCCACGAGAACGCCATCGCACCGTTCGCGACACCGAAGACGACCATCGTCGCCGTGAACACGGTCTTGCGTCCCCAACGGTCGGCGAACCAACCGCCGAGCGCGGCGCCGACCGCCATGCCGATGAAGCCGATCGACAGAACCCACGACTTCTGCACGGCGCCGAGGTTGAAGTGGGGGTCCGCGGCGATCGCGGCGACGACGAACGACACGAGGCCGACGTCCATCGCATCGAACGCCCAGCCGATGCCCGACGCGACGAGCAGTTTGCGGTGCGCGCGGTTGAACGGCAGACGGTCGAGGCGCTCGTTGCGCGTGAGCGTCGTGGCGTCCGCGTCCGCGAGCGGCTCAGGTGCCTTCGATGCGCCCGCGCCTCGCGCGGATACGCCCAATGTGCTTTCTGCAGCGGTCATGGTTACCTCCGATATGCTGCTGTGGTCTGCAATATGGAAAAGATGAACATATGGACTGGTGGACTGGTGATGTGTCGAATTCCAAGGAACTTTGGGGGCGTATGCACCCGTCCTCCGGTACGCGCCACGTCATGCCACCGCCGCACCGCCGCACCGCCGCATCGACGATGCGACGATGTGACGATGTCAATGTCGGCGATGTCGTGACATACGCACGATGCATATCGCGGACATGTACCGATGTTCGTTCACACGCGTGTGTCGGTCGTGAGCGCGGAAAGCGCGCTCATATGCGCGTCGTCTGCATCCATGTGCGCGTCGACGTTCGCGAATCGCGACAGTTCGCTCACACCGAAGCCTTGCGGCAGCGCTGCGTCCGCGACACTGCCCGCGTCACCGGCGATGCCATCCGCGTCAGAGCGGAACCGGTAGAGCGCGGCGGGGCGTTGTCTGCCGACGCGCCTGCGCGCACCCGTCTCTTCGATCATGCCCGACGCGAGCGTACGCCTGCGGAAATTCGCGAGGTCGATCGAATGGCCTTCGATCGCTTCGCTCACGGCATGCAATTCGCGCAGCGTAAACTCGTCGCCGACGAGTTCACGGACGACCTGCGGCATGTCAAGGCGATGCCGCAGCCTCCAGGTCGCGTAGTCGACGATGCGCCGGTGGTCGAACGCAAGCTCGGGCAATGCGTCGTCGGCGAACCAGGCGACATTGTGTTTCGTCTCGAGCGACGCGACATCGACCTGCCCGACGAGCGCCCAGTAGCAGATCGACACCATCGGCACTCCCCCACGCGACCGCTCGGGGTCGCCGAACGTGTACAACTGCTCGAGGTATTTCGGATGGAGATCGGTCGTCGACGCGAGCGTCTCATATGCCGAACGTTCCAATGAACGGCCGGCTTTGAGCGGACCTCCCGGAAGCGCCCATGCACCGAGATACGGTTCGCGTATGCGGCGCACAAGCGGCATCCACAGACGTCTGCGCTCACCATCGTCCGCGGGACCGAGCGCGAGAATGACCGACGTCACACCCACTTGGGGCGCTTCGTTCCGCCGTTCGCTGACATTGCCAACGCCCATCGCCGCTCCTTTCCGCATCCCTGCGCACCGATGCGGTCGCGCATCAGGCATCATCGAGAACAACGTCAGCGTATCACTTATAGTCACGATGACTATAAGTGATGCTCGGATAGTGGTCATCCCCCACGGACGCACACGTACGTCCCTTTTGGCATATGCCGTTATACGCCGCAGACTCCCTGCTATATATCTGTCGCAGACGGTCGCTCACTGCGGCACTGCCGCCACTGACAGCCATATGTACGCCACAGACGGCTGCACAGTGCGGCACCGCCACCAACTACTTCTATATATCTGCCGCACATAGCCGCACAGTGCGGCACCGCCGCCATCGCCTGCCGCGTACACAATTTACGCGACGACGCCCTTCGCGATGAGTTCGCGCGCGACCTCGCGGTATTCACGCGCGGTTTTGTGGTTGTGGGCGTAATAGGTGATCGGCGCCGCCGCTACGTTCGCGTCGGGCAGTTTGATCGACCGTGAGATGACGGAATGGAACACCTTGTCGCCGAAGGCTTCATAGATGCGCTGCACGACTTCGTCGCAATGCAGCGTGTGCGTGTACATCGTCACGAGTACGCCGAACACTTCGAGTCCGGGGTTGATGCGCGCCTGTACTTTTTCAATCGATTGCATCAGCAGTGCGACGCCGCGCAACGCGAAGAATTCCGCGGCGACCGGGATGATGACGCCGTCGGCGGCCGTGAGCGCGTTCACGGTGAGCAGACCGAGCGACGGTTGGCAGTCGATGATGATCGCGTCGTATTCCTTGATAATCGGGCGCAACACGCTCGCGAGAATCTGCTCGCGGCCCACTTCGGTCACGAGTTGCACTTCCGCGGCGGACAGGTCGATGTTCGCGGGGATGATATCGAGTCCCGCGAATTTCGTCGGTTGGATGATGTCGTGGACGTCGATCTTCGGATTGAACAACGCCGTGTAGATCGTATTGTCGAGAACGTTCGCATTGATGCCGAGGCCGACCGTCGCCGCACCCTGCGGATCGAAATCGACGATGAGCACACGCCTGTCGTACTGCGCGAGCGCGCCCGCGATGTTGATCGAGCTCGTCGTCTTGCCTACGCCGCCCTTCTGGTTGCACATCGCGATGACGCGCGCCGGACCGTGCTGCCGCAACGGCTCGGGCACCGGGAAGGTCTCGTATTCTCGTCCAAGCAAATCCGTAGGCATACCGCTCACTTTATCAGGTCATGCATTTCCCGACGTTCCGGCCGGGCCGGGAACGTCCTGTCTTCACTAAAGTTCTAGTGTACCGCTTCACCACCACCGAAAACGGCTATTTGGCGCGTGGGTGAGCGGTGATGTACGTTTCGATGAGCACGTCGGGGCTGACATGGGTGTAGATCTGCGTCGTCTTGACCGACGCGTGCCCGAGCAGCTCCTGCACCGTGCGCACGTCGGCGCCGCCCTGCAGCAGGTGCGTCGCGAACGAATGCCGCAACGTGTGCGGATGCAGCGGCCGTGTAATGTGCGCGCGCTCGCCGGCGCGGCGGATGATCTCCCACACCGACTGGCGCGACAGGCGGCGTCCACGTAGGTTGAGGAACACGGCGCGCAGCTCAGATGAACGTTTCGCCTTCTCCTGCAGCACGGTGCGCCCATATTTGAGGTACGTGAGGAGTGCGTCGCGCGCGTAGTCGCCGAACGGCACGAGGCGCTGCTTGCTGCCTTTTCCCGTCAGGCGGACGACTTGTTCGTCGAAGTCGAAATCGTCGAGGTTCGTCGCGACCGCTTCGCTCACGCGGCAGCCCGTCGCGTACATGAACTCGAGGAGCGCGCTGTCGCGCAGTCCGGCCGCGTCGTCGGTGTCGTCGGTCGCGGCCGCCTTGAGCAGCGCGGCGACCTCATCGACGTCGAGCACATCCGGCAACCGCGAACCGGATTTCGGTGCCTTGACCGATTGCGACACGTCATCGTCGACGATATGTTCGCCAAACATGAAGCGGTGGAACATATGGACGCTCGCGAGATGCCGAGCGCGACTTGTGCCGCTCTGTCCGTCGATTGCGAGCGATTGCAGGAACGCTTCGACGTGCAGTGTCGTGATCTGCCGGGGTCCATCGATCCCGCGGTCGGCGAGCCACAGGATATAGCGGTCGAGGTCGCGTTCGTACGCTTCGATGGTCGCCTTCGCGAGACCGCGTTCGACGTCGATGTACGCGAGGAACCTCGATTTGACCATCTGCAGTTCATTCGCCATCCCCATCGCCCCTGACTTCTTCGACTCCAACTATGCAAACGGACACACAGTGCGGCGCTGCCGCCGACTATGTCTCTATGTACACCGCAGACGGCCGCACGGTACGGCACCGCCGCCGACAACGGCCACTCACACGCCGCAGACGGCCGCACACTGCGGCGCCCCGCCGCCACATACACCGCACAGAAAGAGCCGAACCCGCACGGAGGCTGGGTTCGGCTCATACGATACGCGGACGGCGCGCGCTGCGGTTCGCTCAGGCAGCGACCGGAGCGTTGACGTCCTCAGGCAGCGCGGCCTTCGCCTGCTCGACAATCGCCTGGAACGTGTCCGGATCGGAGACAGCGAGCTCGGCGAGCGCACGGCGGTCGAGTTCGATGCCGGCGAGGCGCAGGCCCTGGATGAAACGGTTGTAGGTGATGCCTTCGTTGCGGACCGCGATGTTGATGCGCTGGATCCACAGCTTGCGGAAGTCGCCCTTGCGCGCCTTGCGGTCACGGTAGTTGTAGTTGAAGGAGTGCAGCAGCTGTTCCTTCGCCTTGCGGTACAGGCGCGAACGCTGGCCACGGTATCCCGAGGCCCTATCGAGTACTGTACGACGCTTCTTGTGGGCGTTCACTGCGCGCTTGACACGTGCCATTGTTGTTCCTCAGCTTTCTAAAAAATCTTCAAACGGTATCGACTTGCCGGTCTCAGCCCAGCAGGCCCTTCATCTTCTTGGCCTGCGACGTCGGCAGAGCGGAGTCGCGCTTGAGGTCGCGGCGCTTGTGAGCGGACTTGTGCTCGAGGTTGTGGCGCATGCCGCAGCCAGCGTGCATGAGCTTACCGGAACCGGTCACACGAACGCGCTTGGCGGCCGCGGTCTTTGTCTTCATCTTCGGCATTGCTGCCCTCCTTGTTGTTACTTCGTTGCTGAAGTCTCGGTTGCTTCGGCGACGACGGCTTGTGCTTCCTTCGCCTCCTGGGCTTTGGCTTCCTGCTTGGCTGCAAGACGTGCCGCCTGCCGCGCCTGGCGTTCCGCGCGCGATTCGGCACCGCGGCGGCGCTGTTCGGACTGCGTGTGCACTTTCTTGCCCTTGGGAGCCAACGTCATGATGATGTTGCGTCCCTCCTGCTTCGGTGCGGATTCAATGGTCCCCGATTCCGCGACCTCGTCGGCGAGCCGCTGGAGCAGTTCCACACCGCCGATCGGACGGGACTGTTCGCGTCCGCGCAGCATGATCGTGACCTTGACTTTGTCACCTCCGTTGAGGAAGCGCTCGACGTGGCCTTTCTTGACCTCGAAGTCGTGTTCGTCGATCTTCAGGCGGAAACGGATTTCCTTGATTTCCGCGGTGCTCTGGTTGCGGCGCGCTTCGCGCTGCTTGATCTTCTCGTTGTACTTGAACTTGCCGTAGTCGATCAGCTTGGCAACCGGGGGCTTCGCGTTCGGCGCCACCTCGACGAGATCGAGGTTCGCTTCCTTCGCCAGGTTCAGTGCGACGGAAGTCGCGATGACTCCCACCTGCTCGCCGTTCGGTCCGATAAGGCGCACCTGTGAGACGCGAATCTCGTCGTTAATGCGTGGTTCGTCGCTAATGATGACTCCATTCCTATGGTTTCGTGCCGTGGTCATCCACTGTGCCGCCATCATGCTTCGTTCATCGGCATCGTCGACCGTCCGTTTCATGGACGTGCCGGTTCCGCCGCAGCACCATGTGCGCGGCTGGGCGGTGCCTGCGCCGCATATGTGCGCGAAGGCGATGCCTATGACCCGAAGTCATGACGAACTTCCAGGTGGGTTTCCCACTTTCTTGATTTCTCAAGCCTGAACGATACTACCACACCCCCGGACTTTCGCGACACACGGAGGCTTGCGTTGTGCGGGGAGGGCGCCGCGGACCGCGGCGCCCTCCCCATCGGCGACCATGTACGGCCGCATCGGCGCGCTTGCCGCACAGCACGCTATCATCGGAGCGGACACGAACGAACCGAGGAGCAACCATGCAATCCGCCGATACCTTACGTTGCGTCGTCTTCGCCGCGGGCGACTACTACGATTCGCCATATCCGCCGCCGTCCGACGCGTTCGTCGTCGCCGCGGACGGCGGCTACGACCATGCGCGCGCACGGGGATGCCATGTCGACGTCGTCGTCGGCGATTTCGATTCGACGTCGGTGCCGCGCGCCGACGTCGACGCGCGCACGGTCGCATTGCCGAGCGAGAAGGACGACCCCGACCTGCTGAGCGCATTGAAGATCGGTTGGCGGCGCGGCGCGCGCGAATTCCATGTCTACGGTGCGCTCGGCGGCCGCGTCGACCATACGATATCGAACATCCAGCAGACGGCGCTCGTCGCCGCGCACGGCGGCATCGCGTATCTGCACGGCGACGGCCGCGTCGTCACGGCCGTGTGTGGCGCCGCGCTCGAGTTCCCGGCGCACGACGTGCACGACACCCAATATGTGTCCGTCTTCTCCCATACCGATTCCTCGTCGGGCGTATCGGAGACGGGGCTCAAGTACGGCCTTGACGACGCGGTGTTGACGAATCTCGAAGTCAACGGCCTGAGCAACGAATTCGTCGACCGGCTCGACGCGCGCGTCGCGGTGCGCGACGGCATCCTCATCGTCGTGTTCGACGACCGCGCGCCGCTGCCGGCGCTCGTCGGCGCCGACGTGCGCGGCGACCTCGGTGCGGTCTCGGCGAAGGTCACCGATGCGCTCGTCGTGCGCTGAACGCGCGGCGCTTCGTGCGGACGGTCGATGGTGCATACGTTCTCACGTATTTTTCAACGATTTCGGCGCGCGCGAACGTGGCTGAAGTCAAGCAAAGCAACTAGAGTGGAGACGTTGGTTAACCAAGCCGAGGGGCGTGCGAACGCCCCGAAGCTGTCCCCAAGGGAGAAACTACATGACAGTTAAGATTGGTATCAACGGCTTCGGCCGTATCGGTCGCCTCGCGTTCCGCCGCATCTTCGAGCTGCAGGAGAAGGGTGGCGAAGCCGCCGACATCGAGGTCACCGCGATCAACGATCTGACCTCGCCGGCCGCCCTCGCCTACCTGCTCAAGTACGACAGCACCCACGGCGTCTTCAAGCACGTCGACGGCACCCCGGTCGACGTCAAGGCCACCGACACCGCCATCGTCGTCGATGGCAAGGAATACCCGGTCTACGCCGAGCGCGACGCGCGCGACCTCAAGTGGGTCGCGAACGACGGCGTCGAGTTCGTGCTCGAGTGCACCGGCTTCTACACCTCCGCCGAGAAGTCCCAAGCCCATCTGGACGCCGGCGCGAAGAAGGTCCTCATCTCCGCCCCGGCGAAGGACGAGACGACCCCGACCGTCGTCTTCGGCGTCAACCACGACATCCTCAAGAAGGACGACAACATCGTCTCCGCCGGCTCCTGCACGACCAACTCGATGGCCGCGATGGTCAAGCTCCTCAACGACAAGTGGGGCATCAAGGCCGGCTTCATGACGACGATCCACGCCTACACCGGCACCCAGATGATCCTCGACGGCCCGCGCGGCAACAAGAGCGGCCGTGCGCTGCGCGCCGCCGCGGTCAACACGATCCCGCATTCGACGGGCGCCGCGAAGGCGATCGGCAAGGTCGTCCCGGAAGTCAACGGCAAGCTGCAGGGCCACGCCCAGCGCGTGCAGGTCCCGGACGGATCGATCACCGAGCTCTTCACCGTCCTCGACAAGGACGCGACCGTCGACGAGATCAACGCCGCGTTCAAGGACGCGTTCGAGGATTGCGCGTACTACGGCTACAACGATGACGAGATCGTCTCCGGCGACATCGTCGGCGACACCCACGGTGGCGTCTTCGATCCGACGCAGACCGACGTCAACACCGTCGACGGCGTGACGATGGCCCGCACCGTTGCCTTCTACGACAACGAGTACGGCTTCACGTCGAACATGGTGCGCACGCTCGAGTACTTCGCCGAGATCTCCGAGTGAGCAACCGCGCCTAGCGCGCGCCATCACTAACCCATCAGGGCTTTCGCTCATGCGGAAGCCCTGTTTTTGTTGCCGTTCGTCGGTCCTACACTGAGCATATGGGCAACAAGAAGCAGAAGGCGGCCGCGACGCCGGCAATCAAACAGCTTGAGGACGCGGGCGTCACGTTCACGATCCACGAATACGAACACAGCAACGATGACACGGAGGGGTACGGCCTCGAAGCGGCGCGCAAGCTCGGCTACGACGAACGGCAGGTGTTCAAGACGCTGATGGCGGACGCCGGTGACGAACGCGTCATCGGCGTCGTGCCAGTCAACGGCCATATGAGTCTCAAGGAGCTCGCGCACACCGTCGGCGTGAAGAAGGCGGACATGGCCGATCCGAAGGTCGCGATGCGCGAAAGCGGCTACGTCGTCGGCGGCATCTCCCCACTCGGTCAGAAGACGCGGCATAGGACCGTGCTCGACTCGTCGGCGATGGATTTCGATGTCATCCTCGTCTCAGGCGGTAAACGCGGCCTGAGCCTCGGTGTCAACCCACATGACCTCGTGCGGGTCCTCGACGCGGTCGTCGCACCGATCGGCACGACGAACAAATCATACTGAGCGCAACGCCTTCGGCAATACGAAGTGCATGTTCTCCTGGATCGTCTCGACGGTGTCCACTTCGTCGAATCCAAGCGTCCGCAGACGTTCGACGACGCCCGTGACGAGTTCGTCGGGAACGGACGCACCCGACGAGACACCGATCGTATCGACACCATCGAACCATGAGGGATCCATTTCGGCGGCGTCGTCGACGCGGTGCGCCGTGCCGCGCGCGCCGAGCGCCTCGTCCGCGACCTCCATCAGCCGCACCGAATTCGATGAGTTCGCGGAGCCGACGATGACCATCGCATCCGCCTGTTGCGCGACGAGTTTGACGGCTTCCTGCCTATTCGACGTCGCATAGCAGATGTCCGAACTCGGCGGCAGCTCGATCCAAGGGAAACGCTTCTGCAACGCGTCGATGACATCGGCAGTCTCGTCGACGCTCAGCGTCGTCTGCGTGAGCAATACGAGTTTCGTGCCCGGTGCGAAATCGAGACCGTCGACATCGGCGGCGTGTTCGATGAGATGGACATGATCGGGCGCCTCGCCGACGACACCGACCGCCTCATCGTGGCCGTTGTGCCCGATATAGACGATCTCGTACCCCTCGCGCACAAAACGCAGCACTTCGCGGTGCACTTTGCCGACGAGCGGGCACGTCGCGTCGATGATCGTCAATCCACGGCGGTCCGCTTCACGCTGCACGTCCGGGGATACGCCGTGCGCCGAAAACACGACCGGGACACCCGCGGCGGCCGCTTCATCGGGAATCTCATCGAGTTCCTCGACGAACACGGCGCCACGCGCGGCGAGCTGCTCGACGACGTGGCGGTTGTGCACGATCTGCCGACGCACATACACCGGCGGCAGCGCGTGCGGCGCCCCGTCCGCATCCGCATTTGTGTTTGCGTGCGCCTGCGCCGCCGCGCTGTGCGGACGCGCGGTCTTGAGAATCGTATCGACCGTCTGGATCGCGCGGTCCACTCCCGCGCAGAACCCGCGCGGATTCGCCAGAATGATGCGTCGTGCCATCGTCGTCGTCCCTCCTGTATCCAATCGACTCCCTACGATACCAAACACCACTGTTCGTGCACACTATAGACGGCCGCACACTGCGGCACCGCCGCCACTGACGTCCATGTGTCTGCTGCAGATAGCTGTCTTCTGCGGCACCGCCGCCAACAACGTCCGTGTGTACGCGGTAGACGGCTGCACATCGCGGCACCGCCACCAACACCGTCCGTGCGTACGCGGCAGATGGCTGCACATCGCGGCACCGCCGCCATGTGCGCGCTCACATCCGCGTGTGTTCGTATTATGATGGTTGAGCAATCATCCGCACTTTCCGAAGCGCACGCGCCGCACGACGTCCGCACACGCTTCAGGCGACCAATGGAGCAGCCACATGTCTTCGACGACGACATCGACATCGACACCGACATCGACACAACCAACACGAACTTCGACACCATCGACAACGGCGGCAACGACGCCGCTGCCGCCGCGCACCGGCGACCAATACACGATCTCCCACGGGCGCTACCGCGCCGTCATCACCGAGGTCGGCGCGACGCTGCGCATCCTCACATGCGACGGTGTGGACGTGACCGTTCCGCTCGGCGCGGACGACATTGTCAGCTGCTGCCACGGACAGCTGCTCATCCCGTTCCCGAACCGCATCGCGCACGGCACCTACACGTTCGACGGCACGACCTACCAACTGCCGATCAACGAACCCGCGCGCGACAACGCGATCCACGGTTTCGCAAGGGACCAATATTGGACACTCGTACGCCTCACCGAGCGCGACGTGACGTTGGCGTGGCGCATGCCGCCCGTCTCCTACTACCCGTTCGATATATACGTGACCGCGACCTATACGCTCGACGACGACGGTCTGCACGTGCGCGTGCGCGCGCACAACCTCGGTGCGACCGCCGCGCCGTGGGCGCTCGCGATGCATCCGTGGATCGCGAACGGTTTCAGCGGATATGGTGACGAGATCGACGCCGACAACGCGCGGTGCACGCTCGAGATCGCCGCGGACACGCACGTGTGCGTCAACGACAACCTGATCCCGACCGGGACCGAACCCGTCGACGGGACGAAGTTCGATTTCCGCACGCCGCGCGCGCTCACCGAACAGCCGTACGACGACGCGCTCACCGACGTCCACCATGATGCATCAGGCAATACGGCTGCGGTGCTGACGCGTCCCGACGGCATGCGTGTGCGCGTCGGCGGCGACGGCACGATCACGTCGTTCCAGGTCTGCACCGGCACCGGCTTCCCACCGGACCAGCATCCGGCGGGTGTCGCGGTCGAACCGCAGACAGCGTACGCGAACGCGTTCGCGACCGGCGTCGACCTCATCCGCCTCGAACCCGGGAGCACGAGCGAAACGCATATGTTCATCGGCGTGCTCGACTGAGCGTCCGGTGCATGCATGCCGCCGCACCGATTCGTCCATCAGCGCCACGTCTCGGCGGCATGCGATAATCCTGTAGGCTAATCAAGGCTAGCATTGATTGTTTCTATCCAAAGGAGTCCATCATGGGAATGCGCGGACGTAAGCGTAAGGCTCGTCGTAAAAAGGCAGCGAACCACGGCAAAAGGCCAAACGCCTGATTCGCCGGCCACGGCCTGACCAAGGCCCGGTATACGACAAGAACCCTTGGAATCCTCATGGTTCCAAGGGTTCTTCGTTTGTTCCGGACGACTGCACGGCCATCGTCCGCGCCGACGTCACCGCCCGTCCGCGTTGTGGTGGATGACCGTATGGGTGATGACGGTATGCGTCACATGGTGCTTGCCGCCGCAGCACGCGTCGAGCGTCATCCTGAGTTTCTCATAGAGGCATTCGGGGGCCTCGTCCGGCCGCAGCACCGCGCGCATCGCGCGGATCATCATCTGTTCGTAGTGGTCGCAGCATGTATCCGGATCGAAGCAGTCCGCGCTGTGCGCGTCTTCGGCGCCTTCCGCCGCCTCGTTGTTCGGTTCGTTCATCTCGTCGTTTCCCAATTGTTCCTGTTCGGGCCGCTCGTCCGCGTTCATCGCGCACCGCCCTTCGCCGTATTGTCCACGAGTTCGTGGTCGCCATCAGATTCAATGGGTTTCGACGTCGATTTATTTCCGCTCACGACAGCGACGACGTCGGTCTTCGGTTTGCGTCCGCGTCTGCCGGACGCCTTCGTGGGCTGTGTGCTGTAGCCGCGCGCCGCCGCGTATTCGGCGAGTTCCTTGCGCAGCTGGGTGCGCGCACGGTTGAGGCGGCTCATGACGGTGCCGATCTTGATGCCCTGCTCATCGGCGACCTGCTGGTACGATTTGCCGTCGATCGCGGCATCGATGAACACCTGCCTGCGTTCCTCGGGCAGCTTGTTGAGCGCGGCCATGATCTCCTCCGGCGCAAACGCCTCGAGATACTCCTGTTCGGCCGATCGCAGCCCTTGCGACGCGTGTTCGGACGCCGCGTAGATGTCCCAGTCGTCGTATTCGCCCGTCGCGTCGTTCGCGCGCTGCGGACGACGCTTCGCTTTCGCATACTGGTTGAAGAAGGCGTTGCGTTCGATCGTCGTCATCCACGCTTCGAAGTTCGAGCCCGGTTTGAACGAGTCGAAGGCCTTGAAGCCGCGTTCGAACGTGTCCTGGACGAGGTCCTGGGCGTCCTCCGGATTGTTCGTGAATTTCATCGCCTGACGATAGAGCGCGTTGACGGCGGGCATCGCGAGTTTCTCGAAGCGCGCGCGCTTGGCCTCCATCGTCTCGGCTTTCGTCTCTTGTTCGGTCACGCTCCCCATTGTACGCAACTCCCCCGCTCAAGCCCGCGGCGTTACGCGTCCATGCGCGTACACGATGCAAGCCGCGCGGTAGAATGCTTGGACGGAACAACGGTACCCCCAAGGAGCATAGACAAGCCATGACGTTGACATTGCAATCCGCCGCCGACCTGCTGAGTGAACACGGTCTGCTGCGTGAGATCATCACCCCGGATCGTTGGACCGATTTCGCGGGCGTGCTTCCCGGCGCCGACGTCCCGTTCGCCCACATCACCTACGACACGAAGCAAATCCGTCCGCGCACGCTCATGTGCTGCAAAGGCAACTTCAAAGCCGCATACCTTGATGGCGCCGACGACGCGGGCATCGCCGCATACGTCGCCGAACACGACTACAGCAGCGCCACGCGCGCGCCCGGCCTCATCGTCAGCAGCGCGACGAAGGCGCTCAGCCTCCTCGCACAGGCGTTCTACGACTATCCCGAACGTGAGCTCACGCTCATCGGCGTCACCGGCACGAAAGGCAAGACGACGACGGCGTACTTCACGCACGCGGTCATCAACACGATGTGCGGCGGCACGTGCGCGTTGTTCTCATCGGTCGACAACTGCGTCGATGGCAAGCACTACGTCGCATCCGACCTGACGACGCCCGAATCGCTCGACGCGGCACGTATGATGCGCGAAGCGGTCGCCAATGGCATGCGTTACCTCGTCATGGAGGTATCGTCGCAGGCGTACAAGGTCGACCGCGTCCACGGCCTGACGTTCGACGCGGCCGCGTTCCTCAACATCTCCCCCGACCACATCAGTCCGATCGAACACCCCACATTCGAGGACTATCTGTATTGCAAACGGCAGATCGTACGCAACACGCGCGCACTTGTGCTCAACATTCCCGGGGATTACACGGACCTCATCGCCGAGGACGCAACCGTCATGAACGTCCCCGTCACGACATGTTCGATCGAGGACATGAACGCCGACGTCAACGCACGTCCGGTCGACGACGCACATACGACGTTCGCGTTCACCGCGGGGCAGCCGCTCGGGGAACTCCATCTCGCACTCGAAGGCGACTTCAACTATGCGAACGCGTGCGCGGCGCTCGCGCTCGCGCACACTGTCGGCATCGACATCGAAGATCCGCGCGCGCTGCAATCGCTCGCCGATGTGCGTATCTCGGGACGTATGGAGGAGATGGAGGATCCGCGTTCGGACACGGTCGCGATCGTCGACTATGCGCACAATTATGCGTCGGTGAGCGCATTGCTCGACTTCATCGAACGCAGGTTCGGCGACCGTCATCCACGGATCACACTCCTCACCGGCTCGACGGGAGACAAGGCGATCGACCGCCGCCATGAGATCGTCGAAGCCGCGCAGGACCGTGTGCAGCGCATCGTGCTGACGGCCGAGGACACGGACAAGGAAGATCCGATGGCGGTCGCCGAGGAGATGCTCGGCTATGTGACGAATCCGGACGTCGACGCGTCGATCATCATCGACCGCGCCGCCGCGGTCGAAGACATCGTCGCCGAAGCGCGCGACCATGACGGTTTCGACGTGCTGCTCGTCATCGGCAAAGGCGACGAACAATGGATGAAGGTACGCAACAGGCACGTACCCTACGAAGGCGACTCGTACATCCTCACACGGATGTTCAGCTGAACGCGCACCGCATACATAGAATAGGGATGCCAAGGAACGAAAGGACATCATGATCACGATCGAACGCGTCAGTCCGCAGACGATGGAACGCGAAGCAGCCGCCAACGGCATCGAACTGCCGATCGAACAGACGTCGGTATGGGCGGACTTCCAGACGGGCGTCGCGGGACGCACCCCCTGGGGTTGCCTCATCATCAGGCAGGACAACGCACTTGTGGCGGTCGTCTCGCTCATCGACATGGAGACGCACGGCTACCACTATCTGCGCTCCGTGCACGGCCCAGTATGGAAAAGCAAGCCGGATGAGCGGCTCGAACAGGCCGTCATCGCCGAACTCGTCGACTTCGTCAAGACGCACGACAAGCATATCGCGTTCCTGCGCATCGACACCTGGTCGGACAAGGGGACGTATCCGGTCCTTTCGACGGTGCCGTACAACGAAACGGTCATCCTTGACGTGACGGGCGGCGACGACGCGATCCTCGCACGCATGAAGCGGCGCGGCAGACGCGACGTGCGCAAGGCGTTGCGTGAATCGCCGGCGTCGTGCGCGGATGAGACGGACATCGCAACGAAGGACTTCTCGGAATACTACGCGGTCATGGTCGAAACAGCGAAACGCGACGGCTTCTCCCCCGCGCCGATGAGCGACTACGTGGATATGATCAAGGCGCTTGGCCCCGAGCATTGCCGTGTGTTCGGCGCACGCATCGACGGCAAGGTCGTCGCATGGTCGATCGTCACCTTGCAAGGGAAAACCGGCGTGTACTACTACGCGTCGATGCTCACGTCCGTCAGGCGCGAACATGTGCCCGACAAACTGCTGTACACGGTCGCGTGCACGCTCGGGCAGATGGGATACGAGAAGCTCGACCTCATGGGCATTGGCAACGATTTCGCACCGTCGCTCACGTCGCTCAACGAATTCAAGACGAAGTTCACCGAAGAGACGACGATGATCGCCGCCGGATACGATATCCCGATCAAGAAGACGTTCTACAACGCGCTGCGGCTCATGCAGAAGATCAGGCGCGCGTTGCGGCCGAAGCCGCAGGGCAACGCCGAGAAGGCGGCGAAGAAGAAGGAACTCGACCGCAAGGCGCACGAAGCGGCAAAAGCCTCGAAGGGCGCAGCCGCGAAGCCGAAGGACGGCGGAGAGAAACCGAAGGATGGTGCTGCGAAGAAGGCATCTGCGGCGACGACACAGCAGTCGACGGCGCCGCAGCAGTCGATGACGCAACCACAGAACCCGACGAAGTAGTCATCAGCGATACGACATGGGCGGTCCGCACAAGCCGGGCCGCCCATGTCGTCATATACGAACTTCCCACGTGGCTGTACGTTGCGGCACCGCCGCCACTGACGTCTCCACGTACGCTGCAAAAGGCCGCACGTCGCGGCACCGCCGCCAACAACAACCAAACGTACGCCACAGACGGCCGCACGTCGCGGCACCGCCACCTCGTACAGCCGCCCACATCAGCCGTATCAGTGTTCCGCGGCACCTCCGTCCGCGTCTTCCGCATCATCCGTATCGTCCGCGCCGACGATGCCGCACACATCGAAGACATCGAAATCGGTGTCCTGATCCGATTCGTATTCGCGTTCCGCTTCGTCCATCTCGGCGTCCGCGCGCGCCTCGGGCGTCACGACCGGCTGGTGCACGCGTTCGGATTTCGTCAGCGTGAGGTCGGGGTGAATCGATTCCTTGAGCAGCATGCGCGCGTCGCCCGCCGTGACGAAGCTGCCGCAGATGAGCACACCGTGCCCGTAGCCGACACCGAGTTCGTCGTCGGCGTCGACGCGGTTGACTGCTTCCTGGATCGCGTCCGGCAGCGACGGGATGCACGTGACGCGCTCCGCGCCGAACACGTCGTCCGCGATCTTCTCAAGCTCCTGTGCAGGCATCACGCGGTCCTTCCACGAGTTCTCGGTGACGATAACCTCGTTCACGATCGGTTCGAGCACGCCGAGATATTCCTCGACCTGCTTGTCCTCCATCATCGCGACGACGGCGACGAGCTGCGTGAAGTCGTAGTTCTCCTCGATTGCCGCGCGCAACGCCTCGGCCGCGTTGACGTTGTGGCCGCCGTCGATGATGATCGTCGGCGAGTTCCTCACCTGTTCGATGCGTCCCGGGATCTTGACCGAACTCAACGCCTCGCCAACGAGGTCGCCGTCGAGCGCACCGGTGACCGGGACGACGACCTCGGCCGCGCATAGCGCCGCGAGCGCGTTGTGCGCCTGATGTTCGCCGAATTTGTCGATCGGCACATCCGCATATGTCCCGTTCGGCGTGTGCAACGTGACCATCTGTCCGCCGACCGCGGGCATACGGGAGACGACTTCCGCCTCGTAGCCGTCGCGTACGAGCGTCGCATGGTTCTCGGCGGCCGCTTCCTCGATGATCGACATGACCTCGTCCTCGTGCGGCTGCCGCCCGATGACCGCCGTGCAGCCGGGTTTGATGATGCCGACCTTCTCCTGTGCGATCTGTTCGACCGTGTCGCCGAGCCACGCCATATGGTCCATGTCGATTGGTCCGATGACGGCCGCGTCCGCGTCGAGCACGTTCGTCGCATCCCAACGTCCGCCCATGCCGACCTCGACGATCGCGACGTCGACGGGGGCGTCCGCGAACTTCCATATCGCCATCGCCGTGAGCACTTCGAAGAAGCTCATGCGCGGCGCGCCTTCCGCGTCCATTTTCGCGTCGACGAGCGCGACGAAGTCCTTCATCTGTTCCCACAGTTCGACGAAATCGTCGTCGGACAGACGTTGTCCGTCGATCGCGATGCGTTCGTTGACGTGTTCGAGATGCGGTGATGTGTACAGTCCCGTACGCATGCCGCACGCGCGGCAGATCGCTTCGGCCATGCGCGCCGTCGAGCCTTTGCCGTTCGTGCCGGTGATGTGGATGATGCGGAACGAATCCTGCGGATCGCCGAGCAGATCGAGGATCATCTTCATGCGTTTGAGATCGAGGTTCGTCGTGTTCCGTTCGCTCGGACGACCCATGATGTCCCGTTCGACGTCGTGGATGCTGCTCTTGTCTGCCATTCGCGCTGACCTTCCCGCTGTGTGCCCACTGTGTGCGCTGCCGATTCGATTCAGCTGTCCATTCTATGCGCCCACCTCCCCGTCCACTTTGGGCGCATCATCAGCTGCATTTGCTTGCAATGCACGAACGGTTCATATCGAGCATAAGCAACCTCAAAAGTTCTGGAGGCACTTGTTGGATGGCCTGAAGAATCCGAACGGCAGCCATCTCACTGCTTCCAGATTTGAGGAAGGATAGGCGTTCCATCCTCATCCGTCTTTGGTATAAGCACCATGGAATCAGGGATTTCGATGATGGGATAACCGCGGTCATCCGTGCCCCTGTACACTACACCGTTCGATGACCTCGCATCCGCCGCCGGCAATGCAGGTGCGGCACTTGGAGTAAACGGCATTCGCTGTTCCTTGACAGATTGACGCAGGAACACATTGATGGCAGTGTTCAGACTCATCCCCATCGATTCATATAGTGCGGCAGCCTGTGCCTTAAGATCCGCATCCACGCGATATGTCGAAGTGACCATGACTCTTCCTTCACAATAGTATTGCATCTATATATCAATAGTAATACTATTGCATTATCGATCAACCACGGATGTGAGACGTTCACCGCTCAACCATTGGATACGCCATTCACCCGTTGCCGCGGTCCTGCAGCTCCCACACCTTCGTGCCATCATCTTGCGGCAGCAGCATGTAGGACTCCACGTGGTCCTCGTCGTCCACATGCTCTTGGCAGGTCATGTCGACGAACAGTACAGCCGCGCCACCGCGCCCGCGTTCCCTCACCGCTCTTCCGAGTGCGGAACCGTGGCCTTCGTCATAGGAGTCGATCTCCATATCGACAATATCCTCGCTCTGCCGTTCGTCATACGTCACCTTGTCGACGCTACAGTTCTTCATACCCGCGTTCACTCTGTATGACGCCTGCACCAGATCGTCCAGTTGCGCATCCGTGAATTTCGAGGACGCGGAAATCTCGACCTTCGTATGCGACGTGTCAAGTGGTTTCGGCCACAGCCACCACACGCCCACCGCAACCGCTGCTACTACGACCACTGCGACGATTGCCCTTGTCAACCGCTTCCACGAATGTGCGCTATGCGATTCCATCAATCAACTACCCTCACTGATCACGCACCGTGATGCCGTCGGCCACAATCGGCGCGGGCGCATCCGACTCGTCGATGCGGTATGCGATCTCCGCCTTGGTACCGTTTTCCGGTGTGATCGTGACGACACTCGTGTCGGCTCCGATGCCGGTCACGCCCATGTCCGCGATGCCCGCGTTCATGTACCGCGTGTCACTGTACGGTCGGCAATCGAGATGCCGCCTGCTCAATTGCACACCAAACCGCCATTCGACGTTCGCGCCACCCTCCCCCGTGCACATCGCGATGAGCGTGTACGACTTGTCCGCGCGGAAATCGAGCTTCGTCTCGTTCTGCATCGTCTGCATCACATGTGCGCCGTTCACGTCCAGATAACTGGGCGCAGGCCCCGCGGATTCAATCATCGTCCCACCCACAGGGAAGTTCCGCAGCTCGTCCTGCAGCCGCTTGACCTGATAGTCGGGCAGGACATGGTATCCATCATCCGCATTCGGGGTTGTTGTTTCCGCACTGCTCGACGTCGGCGAGGACGTTGCCGGAGGGTTCGCCGCGTCATGTGTGCCCCCACATGCACCACATGCGCCGATCATCGCGATCGATAGCGCGGCGGCGCTGATGATACGATATCTCCCCATCACAATCACCTTCTCATGATTGATATTGATAATTATTATCTCTTCAATTATTTATCCCCATTATCTCTCTCGTATACGCATGCCGCAATGTCGACACACGGTACCGTTCACATTGTCGCGATACACGTTCCTCAGGCGCGCGGCATCTGCCAATAGTCGTAGTAGTGCGTACCGTCGTGCCCGATGAGCGGCTGCCTTTTCGCGACGTATCCCGCACCCGCGAGCGCTGCGCGTCGTTCGACCGCGTAGATCGGCGCTTTCGTCGCGATTTTTGCGCAACCGAACAATGTCATGAATGGAACGGACACAAGATCGAGGATGCCGTGGATGACATCCTCGCGTTCGTACGCGACCGCGAGATCGATGCGGAGGATGCCGCAATCATCGTAGTAATCGTCGGCTTCGCGGCGGAACATCTCCAATGTGCCGATTGTCTTCTCCGTTTCCAATGATTCGACGGCGAAGCGCACAAAACCACGGTTCTCGTGGTATTCGACGAGCCAGTACTTGATGCTTTCCTCGACGTCGTGCAACGTGCGGCAGTAGAAATTCGCGCCGTGGCAGTTGTCGGAGTTGAAGAACGGCAGCGCGAGCCTGTCGCCATATACGGTGAGCAGGTCTTCGGCGTCACCGGGTTCGATCAGGCGGATACGGTAGGCGTC
Source organism: Bifidobacterium criceti (assembly GCF_002286935.1). Classification (GTDB taxonomy): domain Bacteria; phylum Actinomycetota; class Actinomycetes; order Actinomycetales; family Bifidobacteriaceae; genus Bifidobacterium; species Bifidobacterium criceti. Next base: position 73,184 of record NZ_MVOH01000017.1, on the reverse strand, counting down.
GTCGCACAATTCCGGGCAGTTGTCATAGATATCCATATTTCAATCCTAGCTTTCGCGCACCGGAGACGCGCAAAGGTGTCCCACGCTTTCTCTTCGTTGGCAACGACTAGTCTTCCTCTGGAGGCAAAGGAGTCGTGATGTCATCCAGCATGGCAACAGGTCCAAAATCCACAGAATCATCTTCGAGAAGGGACTCGAGCAACTCAACCAACGCGGGAGTGTCGTTCATAACCGAACCGTACAGAACACGAAGGTCCACCTCGTCGTATTTATGTACCAGCCAATCTCGGGTACCTGCTATCGCACGCCAATCAACAGAACTCTCATCTGACCTGAATTCCCGAGAGAGTCCTTTCACGTGTTCTCCAACTTGGGCAATGGCCATCGCCACTGCGAACTGAGTTTGCACATGCGACTCATCAGAGAATTCACCGAAAGTCATCTCTCCTATGAATGAGGATGCAAGGTTCAAATATCGCAGCATGGCAGCCAAGTGCATGGCATCTTTTTCGCCCAGAATCATGAGACACCCCTTCTCCTCATAGAATCCTATAGACGGGATGCTGTTGCAGATTATGCATGAACGCTCGGCGGATGCGCTCCGAATCCCTGTCTTTCTTGGGTTCGTCGAGATATTCCTTGCGAATCAGATCCACAGGTCTACCCAATGATTCACTCAGTTTTTTCCGAAAATCAATGACCGTTCGATACTCTTCTGGAGCACATGGAAAATCGTAGATGAAATCGACATCGGATTGTTCTGTTTGCGTGCCCTGCGCCATCGAACCGAACAAATACAGTTCCTTGATGCCATATTCGTGTGCGATGGGAACCGCAATGGCCGCAATCTTACGTGGTGTGAGATGTTCCATTCCGCCTCCTTCCGCACATACTGCCCTTATTTTATCATCGCGAGCATGATATAGGCGCGAGCAAGTGCATGGAAGGATGCTCAGAACCGGGGATTTGTTCACTTCCACACTTTCCGCGAACACGTTCGCTCTGGTGACTACGATGTTGGGCGACAGGTACCGCGTTCCCCAAGAGACAACGAAAGGGCAGGCATGAGCGAAGTGATCACCGCACAGGACAAGGCATACGAGGCGCGCGAAGAGGCGGCGGCACCCGGCGACGACCAGCCGATGGGCGACCGTGTCAACAACCGTTCGCTGCGTCCGCGCTCCGACGCGTTCGTCGAATTCATGAGCAGCGGTTGGGATGACAACGAGCCCAAGATCGAACGTCTCGAATCGGCCGTGTATATCCCGGCGCGTCTGCAGGCGCTCAGCGAGGCGTTCCCCGGTGAACGTCTCGTGATTCCCGCGGGGCAGCCGAAAGTGCGCAACAACGACTGCGATTATGCGTTCCGTCCCGATTCGGCGTTCTCGTATTACACCGGTCTCGGCCAGGATTTCGAGGCGGGCGCGGTGCTCGTCCTCGACCCGAACGATGACGGCACGCATACGCCGATGCTGTTCGTGGCTCCCCGCGCCGACCACTACACGCAGGACTTCTTCAAGGACCCGCACTACGGCGAATACTGGGTTGGCCCACGTGCGGGACTCAACGAACTCGAGGCGATGACGGGCATCGAAACGCACGACATCGCGCAACTGTCCGATATGCTCGGCAAGGACGTCGGCGCTGAGAACGGCGCCGTGCAGCTGCGCGTCATCCGCGGAACCGACCCCGAGGTCACGGCGGTCGTGGACGAACTGCGCGAGGAGCACGGCATGCCGGACGACGCGGACAGCGGTGTGCGCGACGACAAGCTGCACGAATTCGCGTCCGAGGCGCGCATGGAGAAGGACGAGTACGAGGTGCGCGAAATCCGCCGCGCCGTCGACGCGACGAAGCACGGCTTCGACAACATCCTGCGCGCGCTGCCGGGCGCGATCGGCAAACCGCGTTCCGAACGCATCCTCGAAGGCGCGTTCAACGCGATCTCACGCGAGGAAGGCAACGAGGTCGGCTATGACACGATCATCGCGTCCGGTGCGCACGCGCCGATCCTGCACTGGATCCGCAACACCGGCACCGTGAACGACGGCGAACTGCTGCTCATCGACGCGGGCGTCGAAGTCGACTCGCTCTACACGGCAGACATCACGCGCACGTTCCCGACGAACGGGAAGTTCACCGATTTCCAGAAGAAGCTCTACCAGGCGGTCCTCGACTCGCAGCAGGCAGGCTTCGAAGCGGCGAAGCCGGGCGCGACGTATTCCGACATCCATCATGCGTGCATGCGTGTGATCGCCGAACGCCTGCACGACTGGGGCATCCTTCCGGTCGACGTCGAGGAGAGCCTCTCCCCTGAAGGCCAGCAGCACCGCCGTTGGCTCGCATGCGGCGTCGCGCACCATCTCGGCCTCGACGTGCACGATTGCGCGCAGGCGCGCTACGAGTCGTACCAAGGCGCGAAGATCACGCCGGGCATGGTGTTCACGATCGAACCGGGCCTCTACTTCCGCGAGGACGACCTGATGATCCCGCCGGAGTACCGCGGCATCGGCATCCGCATCGAAGACGACGTGCTGATGACCGAGGACGGCCCCGAATGGATCTCCGCCGGCATCCCGAAGCAGATCGACGACGTCGAGGCGTGGATGGCGCAGATGGCGGTCGAAGGCGAGAGGACCGCGCGATGAGCACGCCGCGATTCATCCTCGAACTGCGTGAGCGCATCGGCCATATGCCGTTGTGGCTCATCGGCGTGACCGGCTATGTGCGCCGCGACGACGGCCTGATCCTGCTTGAGCAGCGCTCCGACAACGGCAAATGGACGCTCGTCACCGGCATCAACGAACCCGGCGAGGAGCCCGCGGACACGGTCGCGCGCGAAGCGAAGGAGGAAACGGGTGTCGACGTCATCGTCACCGACCTCGTGAACGTCAAATCCGGACACGAAGTCAAGACAAACATCAACGGTGACCAGACGTGGTATCTCGACCACCTGTTCCTGTGTGAAGTCGCTCCCGACGGCAACAGCGAACCAATCATCGGCGATGACGAGAGCAAGGACGTCGGATGGTTCTCGCTCGATGCGCTCCCCGAGCCGCTCGCGGACAGCTCGCGTGAGCGTATCGCGTATGTGCAGCGCTACCTGCGCAACCGCGAAGCCGGCAGCGCATACGCGCAGTTCGCGTTCGACGGCGTCATCGAACATTACTGACAACAGCCACCTCTCCGCACTGTGGTACGCTCACGGACACCTGAGCGTACCGCAGTGCGGCGGATGACGCACGACAGTATGGTTCGTACGACGTTGTTCCGCCGACAGCTAGTTCGCCCGCCGCATATCGCACACGCTTAGGATGGGCGGTGGAATCGGCGGAGACACCGCCGCACGCATCGTATGCGTGACCGAAACAGAGGTGATTCATCTTATGAAGATCGCGATTCTAGGAGCCAACGGACGCATCGCGCGCATCGCCGAACACATGCTGCTCGCCCACGACGACATCGATCTGACACTCTTCATCCACACCGAGGACGAACTCGGCGCGGACATCAAGAACAACCCACACGTGACTGTGGTGAAAGGTGACGCGAAGAACCCGGACGACGTATTCGCCGCGATCGACGGCGCCGACGAAGTGTACGCAAACCTCGCGAGCGGACGTGGCCACACCGCGGACATCATCCCGATGGCGAAGGCCGTCGTCGACATGATGGACAGGGCAGGCATCACACGTCTCGTGTGGATCTCGTCGCTCGGCATCTACGGCGAAGTCCCCGGCGAGTTCGGCGCATGGAACGCGAAGGTCCTCGGCGACTATCTGACGGACTACCGCAAGGCCGCCGACGTCATCGAGGCGAGCGACCTCAGGTACACGATCATCCGTCCGGCATGGCTCACCGACAAGGACGAGGTCGACTTCGAGATCACCGAGAAGGGCGAACTGTTCCGCGGCACCGAAGTCTCGCGCAAGTCCGTCGCGAGCGAAGTCGTCGAACTGCTGCTCAACCCGGAGGAGCACGTGCGCGCGTCGCTCGGCCTTGACAAGCCTGGCACCGATGGTGACAAGCCCGAATGGATGCTGTCGAACTCGACCGAACATCTGTCCGAATAAACGATACCCATTCCGCAGTGCGGTACGCTGACGGAGGTGTGAGCGTACCGGAGCGCGGTGTATGTCGCACAACGGTACGGTGAGAGGGGTGTAAGCGTACCGTTGTGCGACATATTCCGCAGGACGGTACGGCGACGGGGGTTCTAGGCGTACCACAGTGCGATGGAGGGGGCGACCGATGTGCGATTGTGGTTCGGCGTGTCGACTTGCGCGCTTAAGTTAACGTCGTTAATATTTAACGTAGTTAATCAAAGAGTTCGCTCAGCGACTACGGCAGCCGTTGAGCAAACGGATGCGACGACGGACACAGGGAGGTACGATGCGGACCGAACAACCGAGCCAGTCGGAATACAACCGCGCCCGTGTCATGCGCTTCCTCTACAACAACGGCGTCGCGTCACGCGCGCAGATCGCGAAGGCACTCGACCTGACACCGGCCGCGATCACGAAGATCACCGCGAAACTCATCGAAGACGACCTCATCAGCGAAACCGGCGAAATCGAAGGCGCGCGCAACCGCCGCTCGATCGGACTGGCGCTCGACACGGAACGGTTCCACGTCATCGGCGTCAAATTCGCGCGCAGCCTCATCCAGGTCGGCCTGTTCGACCTCGGCGGCAACGCGGCGCAGATCTGGGTCGACACGACGGCGGACCATCCGTCGATCGCCGACGCGGTCGCCGCGCTCAAGCGCCTCATCAACGACATCATCGCGCGCTTCGGCGACGTCATCGCGATCGGCATGGCCGTCCCCGGACCGTATCTCAAGGACCGCGGACGCACGGCCGTCGTCTCGTCGATGCAGGAATGGCGCGACGTCAACTTCCCCGACACCTTCGCCGACGCGTTCGACGTCCCCGTCGTCATCGAACAGGACGCGCGCGCGGGCGCGCTCGCCCAGCAGCTGTTCGGCGCAGACACGCAGCAAACGGACGCACACAGTGCACAGGGCGCACAAAATAGCGCACAGCAACGCGACCTCGCGTACTACCTCATCGGTGAAGGCGTCGGCCTCGGCGTCATCGAACACGGACGCACGATCGACGGCGCACGCGGCACGGCGACCGAGATCGGCCACGTGAGCATCGACGTCAACGGCAAAGCATGCGACTGCGGCAACCACGGCTGCCTCGAACGCTACTGCTCGGCCGTCGCGATCCACGAAACGCTCGACGAGGCGCTCGCCGAAGGCGACGCGATCGTCGAAGGATCGGACGAACTGTCGCACATCGAAGCGTGCGAAGCGCTCTTCGCGCTCGCCGAACGCGGCGACGAACGCGCGCTCGCACTTGTGCGCGACATCGGCACGGTCGTCGGATACGGACTCGTCACAATCATCAACGCGTTCAATCCCCCACGCATCATCATCGGCGACATCGTCGCTCACGGCGGCGAAACGCTCCTCGACGCCGCACAACGCGTCGTCGACGAACGCGTACTCGACGACCTCGCGCGCACGACGCATATAACCCTCTCCGATATGCCGACCGACGCGGCCGTCACAGGCGCCGCGGCCGTGGCGATCACCGCGTTCCTCGAACAACCGTCGCGCTTCGTCGACCTGATCCGACGACAGACACCCTCCGCGTCCACGTGACCGGACGGACACAGACCACCCAAAACCAAAACCAACCGACCAACCAAACCAAAACAAGAAGAAGAAAGAAGGTCATCATGGCCAAGCCAATCGTCGTCTCCCTCGGTGAACTGCTGTGGGACATGCTCCCGACCGGCAAGCGCGCGGGCGGCGCACCCGTCAACTTCGCGTACCACGCGATGATGAACGGCGCCGAAGCGTATTCGATAAGCGCCGTCGGCGAGGACGACCTCGGCGACGAGCTCGCGATCGCGGCCGAGAAGTCCGGCATCCACGCCGTCCTCCAGCGCAACGCATGGCCGACCGGCACCGTCGAGGTCGCGCTCAAGAACGGCATCCCCGAATACACGATCGTCGAGAACGTCGCGTGGGACCACATCTCGTACACGCGTCAGCTCATCGACATCGTCGAACAGGCCGACGCCGTGTGCTTCGGCACGCTCGCGCTGCGCTCCCCCGAATCGCATGGCACGATCATCGAACTGCTCAAGCACACGAAGGACGGCGCGCTCAAGTTCTTCGACATCAATCTGCGCGGCGACATGTATTCGAAGGAACTCATCGAGGAGATGCTCGGATACGCGAACGTGTTCAAGATCAACGACGAGGAACTGCTGCTGCTGCGCGGCATGTTCGGCATCGAGGACACGAGCGACGAAGAGGCGTGCAAGTGGTTCATCGAACAGTACGACCTGCGCTACCTCATCCTCACCGGCGGTGCGACGTTCTCGACGATCATGTCGAACGACGGCGAGGTCTCGACGCTCAACACCCCGCGCGTGACCGTCGTCGACACCGTCGGCGCGGGCGACTCCTTCTCGGGAACCTTCACCGGCCGCATCCTCTCGGGCGATTCGCTCGGCCTCGCGCACCGCACCGCCGTCAACACGGCCGCGTTCGTCTGCACCCAGGAGGGCGCATGGCCGACGTATCCCGAGACGATGCCCGACTATCTCAAGGACATCCTCGGCGAGTGACCATTGTCGTGTCCGATGGGGAACGATCGGACAAACGATGTTCGGTAGGACGTGTCCGCGTTGTGCACACCGCGCTGTGCACAACGCGGACACGTCCGTATATGCCGCGATATCACACAATCGCGCGATCGTGGATTGTATTGTGCGATGCGCGCGCTACAGTGCAGACATGCGCATTGTCCTACAGAAAGTCAGCTCCGCGTCCGTCACCGTCATCGACGATACGACGGGATCGATCGATCCGACGTTCGGCGAGGCGCGCATCGGCGTCGGCTATGTCCTCCTCGTCGGCGTGTCCGATACGGACGGGACACGTCAGATCGGTTGGCTCACGCATAAGATCGCCAATCTGCGCGTCTTCGAGGACGACGACGGCAGAATGAACCGTTCGATCAGCGACGTCGGCGGCGCGGTCCTCTCGATATCGCAGTTCACGCTCTATGGCAACGTGCGCAAAGGCAACCGCCCGAGCTTCGTCGCCGCGGGCGCGCCCGAACACGCGAACAAGGTGTGGTCCGCGTTCAACGACGCATTGCGCGCGCAGGGCCTCGACGTGCGTGAAGGGCGCTTCGGCGCGCATATGGACGTCGCGTTGACGAACGACGGTCCCGTCACGATCCTGTTCGACACCGACGAACTCGGCATCTGAACACCCCTATCGCACTCCGGTACGCTACGACGCACACCAACGTACCGCACTGCGGAAGCAGGTGTTCACGCGAGCATCGGCAGGATGTGCTGCATCATGCCGGTCGCGAGCATGTAATACGACAGCAGCATCGACAACGCGCTGATGATGATGCCGGCGATCGCAAGCCCTTTGCCGCGTTTGCCCGTCCTACGCACGTTGACAAGGCCGACGATCGAGAAGATGAGTCCGAACAACGGGATGATCAGCGACATCACGAATCCGGCGATGCACATGCCGTCATAGCCGTTGCCTTCCGGCGTGCCGTACCGTTGCTCATAGTTCTGGTACCGCTGCCGGTTCGTCGGGTCGGCATAGGGGTTGTACTGCGCATACGGATTGGGCTGCGCGTTCGGATTGCCCTGCACCGCCGGATACTGCGCGCCCGGCGCAGGCGTCTGCCGAGGCTCCTCCGGTTTGCCGAACGGATAGCGTTCGTCGTCACTCATCCGTGGATCGGCGTACGCGCCGTACGCGAGCCGGTCGTTGTACTCGTGCGCGTACGCACCGTATTCCGGACGGTCGCCCGCAGCGCCGCCGTCCGCGTTGTGCACATCCGCGGTGCGCGGCGCATCCACACCATTCGCACCGTTCGCCGCGCCGCCGTATGGGACCTGCGCATCGCCATTGGAACCGTCCATCGGCGTATAACCGTTCTCGTTTGCCATGTCCTCCATCCTAGAAGACCGGCGGCTATCGCGCACCGTCCGTTTCACAACCGGCATCAGATACGTCCGTCACGCGATATGATCGCATTCCCGCCCGCTTCGACGTATCCGGCGCGCAGCGTCGTGCGTCCGTCGTCCGGGTCCTTCCGCGCGACGACGATCGCCGACGCCGATCCCATGATTTCCGTCGTCTTCGATTCCGGTGCGGACACGACCACTTGGAACCCAAGTCCCGGCAGCACGCTCAATGCGCGCCGCGTGTATTGGCCGTCCGCTTTGATGAGCGCTTCGTCGAGGAACACGGTCGCATAGGACGGCACGGTCGCGTTGTCGTTCGCGAGCAGGTACATGAGCGCCGCGCCGTAGGCGAACGATGTGAGCTCCTGCAGATAGCCGCCCGATCCGCCACCTGTCGAGTTGATGTGTTCGGTCAGCCCGTCCGCATGCGCGACCGACCCGTAGAACCGTGAGCGCCGCCGCGGGTCGAGGTTCGCGTTGCCGTGTCCGTTGGCCGCGTAGTCGTCGAAGCTTTCCTTGAGCTGCGCGATGAACGGCGCGCATTGCGCGAAGAGCGTCTTGCAGCGTTCGACGTCACGGCTGCCGCTTTCGCGGAACGCGCTCATACGTTCGACCTGCCGGCTCAGCGCGGACATGAACGCCGCGTCCGGGTTGTGCACCTGCACGCCGATCGAGAGCGTGCCGCGTTTCGCGCCGAAGGGGTAGCGCGCGAGCAGATGGTTGATCTTGTCGATCTGTTCTCGGATGCGTTGCGTGTCGACTTTGAGCATCTGCTGCAGTTCGGCGAGGTCCTGGTATATTTTGCCGAGCGAGTTGAAGTATTCGGTGTGCACGGCCGCGTCGCCGATGACGTTCGGACGCAGCTCCTCGAGATTGTGCATGAAATATTTCGCGTTCTCGACGTCGGCGCTTATGCGGTCGTCGCCGGGCGCGTACTGGTTGAGGTAGGCGAGCATGCCCGATTCGCATGCGCGTTTCCTGCCGTCGCGCAGCGTCGTGAGTTCGCCGATCCGCGCGCGTACGCCGTCGGTGACCGACGCCTTGAGTTCGACGAAGCGCTGCGCGGACGTCGTGTTCGTGCGCGTGTGGCCACCAGGGGATCCCGACGCCTGTTGCGCAAGGCCGAGCAATCTGCCGACGCGTTCGCCCACGTGTTTCGTGCCGTCGCCGAAATACGCGAGATAGCAGCGTTCGAGGAGCGCCGCGCATGTGTCGTCGACGATCGGCGCATGCGCGCGATCCTGCCGTTCGCGTTCGGCGATCCATGCGCGCGACGTCTCGAGCGCCGCCTGCGCCTGCCGGTGTTCGTCGTCGGCGCGGTAGGAGGCGGCGCGCGCGGCCGCGAGGTCCTTCCTCGCCGCGTCGAGCGCCGCGCTGAGTTCGGCGATCCGCGGGTCCTGTTTGAGTTCGTCGATACGCGCGCGCAGCCGTGTCATCCGTTCCTCGACGCCGTTCGCGTCGACGTCCTCCCACGTGTTGTCGCGCAGGCGTTCGGCGAGCGCATGGGCGTGTTCGAGCCTGCGCATCTCGACGTCGAGTTCGCGGACGCGTTCGTCGCTCGACGCGACCGCCGCGGCCGCCGCGTCGATTTCCTTACGCAGTTCGTCGAGGTACCGCGCGGTGACGAAACCGATGACCGATGCGACGCCTTTCGTGCCGTGGCTGCCGCGCCGCCCGTCCTTGATCTGGCCGTCGCGCTGCACTTGGCGCTCGTCTTCGTCAAGGTCGTCGATCGCGTCGACGAGGCGCGCGTCGGAGCGTGCGTCGGCGACGCGCGCACGCACCCATGGCGCGAACGGCGATTCGTCGTTGAACGTGAGGACCCCGGAAAGCCAACCGTCGCGCACGTCGACGTCCACATCCGCGTCGACGTCGACGAACTGCCAGCGTTTGCGCGAGATCGCGTCACGTGGGACCGTCGAGACCTTCGCGGCGAAGCCGTCCTCATGGCGGCGGTCGACGAGCAGGACGGGGGCGATCGAACCGTAGACGACGTTCATCGCGGTGCGCCATTCCTCGGCGTCGTCGGCGACGTCCATCAGTTCGGCGACATACGGCAGTTCGGCGGGGTCAAGCCCCGCCGCGCGCGCGATCATCGTACGCGCCTCGTCCATGTCCTTCGTGATGCGTGTACGCGACCGTTCCTTGCGTGCGTAGTCCTTCGTGAGGTTGTCGAGATGCGTCTGCGCGGCCTTGTGGGCGGTGAACGCGTCGTATTGGCGGCCCTTGAGCGCGTCGCGCGCATCGTCGTACGTCTCGTCGAGCTCTTCGTACCGTTGCGCGAGCGCCTCCCACATGTCACGGCCCTCGGGCAGTTGTTCGCCCGCGGCCGTGAAATACGGCGCAAGCCGCTCGGCGCGTTGGCAGACGCGTCCGAGGTCGCGTTTCGCCTGTGCGAGGTCACGTTCGAGCCCTTCGATCTCGTCGCCGCCCGATCCGCCGAGCTGGCGGTTGAGCGATTCGACGTCGTCGTCGAGACGGTCGGCGTGTGCGCGCGCGTCGGCGGCGGCCGCCGCGCTGCGCGTCGCGAACTCCTCATAGGTCGGCAGCACGCCGGCGACGTCCTGTGTCACACGTGCGTCGAGCCAACGCGCGCGTGTGAGCGCGCCGTCGTCGTTGTCCGCGTCGATCGCGCGCAATCCGCGCACGTCGGCGTCGGCGTCGGCGTACCCGTCATAGGCTTCGATGATCGCTTCGAGTTCGCGCACGCGTGCCCGGTTGCGTTCCATGCTCGAGAAGTTCTTCGTGTATTCGTCGTAGTCGTGGACCGCGTCATGTCCGCATTCGATCGCGCGCGGTTCGTCGAGCACACCTTTGCGGAAGATGTCGTCGAGCTGCGACGGCGCGTCGGACGCCTGCATCCGGTGCAGCAGGCGGCATGCGGCCTCGGTCAGCCCGAAGCGTTTCCAGACGTCCTCATGGAACTGTTTCGCGGAATTGTAGGCGGTGATGCCCGCATAGGTGCGTTTGAGCATCGGGATCGTGAACTTCTCCTCACGGTGCGCGTCCATGAGCCTCGGGTCGATCGGCGTTTCGGATACGGCGTACAGTTTCGTGACCGATTCCGCCGTGCCGTCCGCGGGCAGCCACATGAACTTCGCGATCCACAATGAGCCGCTGTTCGCCGTGTCCTCGTAGGCGTCGACGATCGCGCACCATACGGCGTACGGGTCTCCGTGCGCGGTGCGGCCTCGCAGATAGACCGGCTCGTCATGGCCGTTGTTGTTGCGGATGCCGCGCAGGCCAAGCAGATACGAATAGTCGGAACGGTCGGAACGTCCCGCGTTCGACGCCTTGTTGAACGCCGCGTTCGCCGGGTACAGCAGCGAGACCTGCGCGTCCACGAGCGTCGACTTGCCAGATTCGCTCTGCCCGGTGAGCAACGTGACCGTGCCGTCCTCGGCCATCGACGGCTCGAAGACGTGGTAGCCGTCGTACGACCCCCAGTTGACGAGTTGACGCGACTTGAGCATCCAATGTCTTGGCAGCAGCTCGATCGGCGCGTACAGGTCGTGTTCCCTACTCAAAACAGCACCTCCGTATCGTCGTCCATATCATCCACGTCATCCACGTCAGCGGCATCGTCGGTACCGCCATCATCGGTGCCATCGGTGCCGACGGTGTCGTCATCGTCGATGCCGAGCCAACGGTTGATGCGGTCGGCATTGAGCACGACGGGCACGAGTTTCGTGATGACGTACATGTCGCCGCCATCGTCGCCGTCCATGAGGAACCCGTACGTCCCCATCGCCGTGATGAGACGGTCCGCGCGCTGCACGACGGCCTCCTCGCTGTTGCGCCCCGCGAGCGGACCCGCACCGGTGCTGAGTGTCTGGATGATTTCCTCGCGCGAGATGACCCATTGGTCCGCGTCGACGCCGACGTTCTCGTATTCGAGGACTTTGCGCCGCAGCATCGCGAGCGCGACGGCCTCCTCGGCGCTGAGTGTCACACGCGTCTTGAGCGAACGGATGTCGTAGTCGTCGGCGCGCATCGGCTCGGCATACATGACGCCGTAATATTCATCGATGACCGGCACGAGCATGTCGTTGTTGAGCGAACGGCGCACGTCGTCGATGTAGTCGACCGCCTGCTGGTACAGGTCGCCCGATATCGCGCGGTTGCGCTTGAGCGCGATCGCCGCCTCGCGTGCGGGTGCGGGCATGTCGCCGGTGTCGCCGTCGAACAGCGCGTCCGGGTTCGCGAGGTCGGCGACGCCCGCACCGTCGTCGATTCCTTCATCCCACTCGTGTGCGCTCGCCGCGCTCACGACGCCGTCGTTCGCATCCGCGTCGCGCGCGTCCGCCGCATCCATCGCCATCGTCTCGTCCTTTCCATCGTCCGTCGTCATATCTGTGTGCGCGGGCCGGCTATCCCCGCCGCATCCGCACATCCTCCACGCGCGCGTCGGCGAGGAACGCGTCGAGCGCCGCGCTCGGCACAAGCAGCGCGCGCGTGCGCCAACGCCGTTCACACCCGTCGGCGCCGACGCAGCGCCACACGCATTCCCCATCACCACCGCGTCCATCATCACCATCGTGCGCACCGTCATCACCGTGCGCGCCGCCAAGGTAACTGAGGAATCCGACGATCTCGCTTTCCCTGCGTTCGTCGGCGGGCAGCGCGTTGAAGCTTTGCACGATGTCGACGTCGCCGTTGTGCATCACCGGATGCGCCGCGACAAGTTCGACCATATGGTGGATGCGCGGACCTCCCGCGGCGACGATCGCGGACAGGTCCTCGGTGCACACGGCCGTGGCGCCGGCGAGGCGCGGCGCGATGGCGCGCGCCGGCGTCTGCCGCATGCGCGTGCGCAATGCCGGCAGCGACGCGTCGGCGAGCCCCGCGTCGAACCGCCGTTTCGACTTCGCGCGCGCGTCATCGGACAGACGTGCGAACAGGCGCGCGAGGCTGCGCGACATCGTACGGAACTGCATATCCGTCTGTTGGCGCACGATCAAGCGGATGCTGTCGTCGGTCACACGGATCTGTCGACGGACGTCGTCGATGCCGCTGTAGATGTCCTCGAATTCGCGGTTGACGACGCTCATCAGGTCATCGGCCTCGCCGTGCAGCCATTCGCTGTCCGAGATGTCCTGCAACGCTTCGTTGAGTTCGGCGCGGCTCTCGGGCGCGTACATCACCTGGAACGCGTCATTGAAACGACGTCCTTCGTCGCTTTCGTTGTACGTGCGGTCGAACGCCTCATGGTAGAACGCGAGCATCTCGTCGCCGCTCATCGTGCCGTCGTCGATGCGTCTGCGCAACGCGTCGCCGTTGTCGCGTTCGGCGATGACGAGTTCGCGCAGGTCGACGGGGACGCCGCGCAACGTGTTGTAGACGACGTTGATGATGTCGGAGACCTGTTCCTTCGTCGGGCGTTCCTCGATGCCGTGCGCCTTGAGCTCGTCGATCTGCCGTTCGCGTTGCGCGATCTCACGTTCGAGCAGTTCGATGCGTTCCCCGACGTTCACGGTGAGCTGTTTGCGCGCGTGCTCGATCTCCATGATGATCGAATTGACCTGCGCGCCCGAAAGCGAGACGGTGCGCTGCTGGAGCGTCGCGAGCGCCTCGATCGCGCGGTGCGCGCGCTGCGTGAGGCGGCACATGACGCGGTGCGCGCGCTTGTCCATCGAATCGGCGATCCACGCGTAGTCGCCGGCGTCCTCGGATTTGAGTTCCTTGAGGATGCGGCGTGCGGCCATCATGCCGTCCTCGCCTTCGCGCGGCGTATAGGCACCGATCGCGGCGAGCTCACCGACCGCTTCGCGCATATGCGCCAACAGGCGTTCCTGCGGTACTTCGGCGGTCAACGGATTGAAACACGACCGCAGCATCGCGATGTAGACGTCCGCGTATTTGTGCAGCAGCATACGCAGCACGCCCGTCTCGTATACCGGCCGCAGCTGTGCGAGCTCGGTCCTCACATCCGCCATCGGCCGCCTTTCTTGATACTTGGGTCAGTGGGCACACTGCCTTCCATTGTAGCGGAACGGCGTAGGCGTCGCGAGCGGGAAACGGTGGGACGTCAAGCGTCTTCCACGTCGGCGAACACGGCGCAATCCACAGCCGGCAGCGCCTACACTGGCACCTATGACGGAACTGACGATCAAGCGCGCGTATGCGCCCGCACAGGAGGATGACGGATTCCGTGTGCTCGTGGACAGGCTGTGGCCACGTGGCATGTCGAAGGCACGTGAACACCTCGACCTGTGGATAAAGAACATCGCACCAAGCACCGAGCTGCGTAAGGCGTGGAACCACAATCCGGACACGATGCTCGAGTTCGCGGCGAGCTACCGGCGCGAACTCGACGCGAATCCGGCGGTCGAGGAACTCGAACAGATCATCCGCGAGCATCCGAAGGTCACGCTCGTCTACGGCGCGCGCGACCCCGACGTCAACCATGCGCGCGTGCTGCGCGACTACCTTGAGGAGCGTCTCGGCGGCGCACAGTAGGCTGTGCGAGACGCGGATCAACCGTTCGCGGCCGGCTTCGCGATGCCGTCACGCAGGCTGCGCTGCATGAGGACCATCACATCGTCGTACGCCTCCATGCACATCGCAGCAGCGCACGGCATGCCCGCATCGGCGAGCCCGCGGACGACCGGGTCGACGAACATCGCCGTCTCGAGGTACGAGTCGATGTCAAGGCCGGCCGCCTCAAGCGTGCGCCGCGCGGCGTCCTGGTCCATCGGCCCGGACATCTTGAGCATCATCGGCAGCCGGATGAACAATTGCGTCGCCTCCGCCGTCTCGGCCGGATACAACCTTCCCGCGAGCGCACGCTGCACGCATGCGAGCGCGGTTTCGGCCCTGCCGACGGCATCATGCCAAAGCGCGAGGTGCAGGTACAGCTTGCTGTAGTCGTGCAGCGTCGTCGCGTGCCGCAATCCCTCGCACAGGATCTCAAGCGCCTTCTCCTGATGCGTCACGTCGATGTTGCTCGTGACGAGCGCAAGCGTCGTGTATGCATCCGCGGTCAGGGGCGCGAGTTCAACGCACCGGCGCGCATGTTCGAGCGCGCTTTGCGGCTGCTCGCCCTGCATGAAGCTGTACGCGAGCGCCATATGCGCACGGAACAGCGAAAGCGGCGCACGCCAGTAGATGACGTCCGGATCGTCGACGAGCATGCCGACGGCCGCGCGCGACCTCCCCTCGCCGCAATAGAGCGGCTTGCGCCCCTTCGGTCTGGTCTGTTCGATGCGCGTGATCGCGTTCTCGAGTTCCATTTCCGCGATGAACGGGTTCCCGGGGTTCTCCTCGACTGTGTGGTCGAGCTGTTGCGCGGTGATGATGCCGTCGTCATGGTCGACGTCAAGCGAACGTACGTTGAGCGCATGCAGCCTGCGTTGCAGGTTCTCGGGGAGTGTGCGGTTGTCCTTCCACACCGGGATGCGGTGTTGCATGAGGGCCTCGGGGACTTCGAACGCGTCACGGAGCACGAGGCGCCCAGCCTCGCCGAGTCCGGCCTGCACATCCGCGACCGGTGCGAGCAGCCGCAGCAGTTGTTGTGGATCGGCTGTGTCGATATGGTCGCCGACAGCCTCGCCAATCGCCCTCATCACGTCGTCCGTCAACGATGCGCGTGCGAAACGCGCGGATGCGACGGGACGTTCCATCATCGTCAATTCGTCGTCGTAGGCGTGGACGAGCACCGTCGTCACCGCACGGCCGGACGTGAACGCCGCGAGCGCGAGCAACGCCGCGAGCGCGAGCGTCATCGCGGACGCGCGCTGTGCGAGCGTGTGCGGTGTGTTCGCGGCCCACGACGGCGCACCGTCCACATCAGTGCCGCCAATGAAGTCGTACAGCGGCAATTGTGCGGGCGTCGGCGCTTCGAACGCGATGCCGAAGACGCCACTCGATGGGTCGAAATCACAGCGCGCGTCGAAACGCAACGGCAGGTGCAACGATTCGACGAGCGTGCAGAACGCGAGCATCGTATGCCATACGCCATCATCATCGGATTCGCCAAGGTCCGGCCGCGACCGCATCCGTTCGACGAGCGTCGACCATGCGGGGAACAGATGCGCGTGCGCGTCGGCGATGTCGGTGTCGGACAATGTTCCGACCAGTCCTTCGCCACCATCCATCCGATGCGCGACATGCTCGTAGACGCCGATGCGCGACAGCGCGCTTTCGACCGCGTAGACCGTCTCACGTTCGGGTTGTGCGAGTTCGATCGACGGTACGACGAGCGCCGAGCCGTCTTCGAAACGGGAGACCTTGAGTTGCGCGAGCTCGTCGATGTACCGAAGCTGCGACGCGGCGGCCGCTTCAAGTTCGCGCGCGGCATACCGTTCGAACGGTGTCGCCGCATTCTGCTCGCCGTTCCAGATGAGGGAGTCGACGGCGTCCGCAAGCTGCTGCTCCCCAAGCACCGCGAGCATGCGTGCGATTGTGCGTGGTTCCGATGAAGGTGGTGTGTCCATATCGCGTTCCCTCCGCTGAAGTCCGATTACCGATGATACGGTATCCGCCCAACGCGCGGCAGGGATATGCGCCATTCTTCATAACATCGTCACCATGTGCAGCGCAACGGCGCGGGCGCACTCGCGGCGGACACTGCAAAAGGTCAGCCGGATGCCACCGTACGCAATCCGTCGGCGGTGTCGAAACGGATGGCACGCAGCCCTTGGCGTGTGGCCGTCCGCGCGGCGTCATCATCATGTGTCACATACAATGTCGTCGCGGGATCGAGACCGTGGCGTGCGAGCGCGTCGGCCGATGGGATGAGAGCGCGCGGCCCTTCTACCCCGGTCGTCGGCGCATACGCGACCGCATCACCGAGCAGGTCCAGCCACGGATACTTCGCGTGCATGAGCGCGACGGCACGACGTGAGCAATTCGCAAACCCGTGCATGTCGATGCCGGAGTGCGCGAGCTCACGCAGCAG
This sequence comes from Bifidobacterium criceti, assembly GCF_002286935.1. GTDB lineage: Bacteria > Actinomycetota > Actinomycetes > Actinomycetales > Bifidobacteriaceae > Bifidobacterium > Bifidobacterium criceti. The sequence goes on along the minus strand of NZ_MVOH01000017.1, from coordinate 56,264 downwards.
CGACGGCATGCCATCGGGCATGTCATAGAGGCCGAGCGCACGGTGCTCGAGCAGCAGATGCATGATCCAGCCGACCGCGGGACCGTGTTCGGCCGTGTACGCGTCGAGGATGCGCCCGTCATCCCAGCCTTCGGCGGCGCGGCGGCGGTAGTGGTCGTATCCATGCGGATCGGCCGCGTCGAAGAACATCGCGGTCACACCCGGCGGATAGAACAAGCCGACGACGCGTTCGGGGCGCCAATCGACGAGGACATCGGCATAGTCAAGGACGACGGCGGACGGAGGGGAATCGGAAACGTTGCGCACACGGCCATCGTAGCAGCGCGTGCGCGGATGGACCGTTCGGGTCGGACGGAAGGTCAGAACAACGGTTCCATCGTCGCGTCCGGCGTCTTCGGCGCAGACTTCGATTGCGCGCGGGCCCGCGTCGGCGGCTGTGTGTCGATTGGCAGCGTACCTTGGGCGACGGGATGCGCGTGCAGGTCACACGAGATCCACGCGACGACGAGCGCGGACAGCCGGAATTTCGCACGGAACGGCGAACCGGACAATCTGTGCAACGTCCACGTGGCCCATCGCGCGGCACCGGCGGGTTCGGGTGTCGTCCCTTCGACCGGTGTGTCATGTCCCATATCGCCCAAGCGTACGCGAAAATCGCGTATCTCGGCATCCTTGGGTGCAGAATCGGCACGAAATCGCCCCGCATCACCCAATCCGCGGCCTATTTCGGCATCCTTGGGTGCGGTAGACACCCAAAGATACCGAACAACGCTCAGTCGACGAGATAGTAGACGATCTCGTCGGCGACAGGTGGGTTCTCGATCCTTTGCAACCATTGGATGAACGGTCTGCTCGTGTCGGGCGACGTATAGGAAGCGTAGATGGTCGCATAGCGCCCTGTCACGCCTTCGCCGTTCAGATCGATGCCCTTCGGGTAATACAGCATCTGCGCGGGGAAGAACGTGTCGGCAGCAGAATAACCACTACTGTTCAAACATGACGTGCCCGTCAACTCGACGTCCCCATCCACACCAACGCAACGGTAGTCGTCATCCGGAGCGCCCAACGGGACTAACTCCTGTTCGAATGCGGGATCCGCAAACATTTGTTCCTCATTCACATGCAGCGTTGTGCCCGACCCTTCACGGGTGAGCTTTCTGCTCGCGCCCTCGGCGCGGACGTCGCCCTCATCATCCACAATGAGGCAACCGTCGTCATGTGAGCAATACCTGCCCGCGATGATCGAGAAATCGCCACTGTTCAGCGTATCGCGGATCTCGGAGGCCGTCATGTCCTCGGCGGTCCGCTTCTTCATCTGCGTCGGCGAGGATTGCGGACTCGGCCGCTTCGTCGCATCAGTCTTCCTCTTGGCCGCATCGGGCGTCGTCTTCTTCGCATCCGCCTGTTGCGCCTTATCGGCATCGTCATGCGCCGTGCAACCATCGGCGTCGCACACCTGCACACCATTGTCGAACGTCGCCCAATTGAATCCATCATTGACGAAGTAGTAAGCGGACGACGCGCTCGGCGCAGGTGCGAACTTCACATCGGGACCGCCGTGCTCAGTGGGAATGAATGGACTCTGTTCGAGGTCGCGTATGTCGTAGCCCACTTCGATATCGTCCTTGTCGTACAGATTCGGATCGCGCAGCAGCAGATACGGACGGTTCTCGTCGACGCCGGCATCCGCCTTGCCTTGCTGCGCACCCTTCGTCCGTTTCAGCTCATTGTCCTTTGCGAAATACCCCGACCGCTTGACGGCGTCCATATCCGCCCCGACGGGAGCGATGAGCAGGAACTCGTTCATCGGGAACGTCGTCCCTTCGAATCCGCCATCGGATGAGCCACTGTCCACAAGCGTACCGTTCACGCATTTGCGGGAAGCCATGAGCGCAACCGGCTCCGTTCCGCAATATGGCAGCGGATTGCCGTCGTAGATATCGATGACGCCTGTGTCCCCTGCGGACAGCAGGTTCTCGAGGCCGCCAAACGGATTGTCAAGGTCCCAGTCGGTAGCGGCCATCGTATCGCCCGGATGCGATTTCAATCCGGAATTCGACACCCTGTCCGGCTGTGTCTTGCCATCGCGCGTCACCGTGATGTTGCGCACCGCACCATCCCCGCTGACGTCGTCCTTCTGCTGCGCAAGCGTGACACATGAGCCGTCATCACGGCACCACGTGCCAAGCAACGGCGTGAAATCGGCGACGACGCGGCCATGGTACCCCTCCTGGTCATATGCGGTCGTCATCATCGCCTCACGCAGGTCCTTCGCATCAGCGCCCACATACACGGTCACGTCGGTCTCGTCCGATTCGTGCCCGATCGCCGGATCGGTGCGCACGACCTTGCCGATCATGTCCTTGTCCGCCGGCACAAGCTGCGTCGTCACCGCAAAGCCGTCCTTTTCGAGCATATCGGTCGCTTTGTCCCCATTCATACCGTACGTTTCCGCGGGCACGCCCCTGCCTTCCACACCGACGGCGAGCAGAATGCCATCCGCTTGGCCTTCGGCGGCTTTCGGCATCACGAGGTCATCGCCCTTCATGCGCTCACCATCCTCAGTCAGCGCATGGCCATCCTCCGGATACGAAGCGACGATTGCGCCGGGGTTGTTCGACACCATCCCGTACGTCGTGACGGGAACGCCCATGTCCTTAACCTGTTCGACCGCATCGCCGCGTTCCTTGCCGACCGTGCCTTCAGGTACGCCAGGCCCGAGCGATTCGACAACGACCGCACTCGTCCCCTTCTTCACACGCCCGCCAGCCGGCACGCCATCCACACCGAGATACTGTCCCGCGGGCTCCTTCGCGTACCGCTGCCGTTTTGTGGCATCGATGCCCTCCCCTTTGAGCCGTGCCACGACGTCATCCGCCTTGGGTCTGTCCTGCGCCCCGGCGGACGGTACTTCGGCCCCAGCGAACCACGTGTTGTAGACGAGCAATCCCCCGAATACGAGGATGACTGCGACCACCGCGGCGATTGCCGCGCGCAACACTTTCGTCGATTTCGACGTTGCGGACACGGCATCCACCGGCGTTTGCGTCGTCGGCGCCGCAACAGGCGCCGACGGTCGCGCCACAGGAACCCCATGCACGGGCGTGCCGCAATATCCGCAAACCTTCGCATCCGCGCCGAGCGGCTTGCCACACTGCGAACAGAACTTCATGACATCTCCTCCGCCATTCCCACATTCCCACCAGTGCGAACAACCATCATATCGCAATATCGCGGAAATCGCGTATCTCGACATCCTTGGGTGCAGAATCGGCACGAAATCGCCCCACAGCACCGTTCTGGCACCCTATTTCGGCATCTTTGGGTGCGGTAGACACCCAAAGATACGTTCATACGAACGTTGGATGCCGGAAGGTGCGCGTACGGCGTGCGCGAACGCGGTACGGCACAGCGCAAACGGTGTATCGTGGAGCGCGGGGCACGGCGTACGCACACGCCGGCCGTCGCCGACGAAAGGACCGCTCATGACGCATCTGACGGATATGCTCGAGGAATTCAAGAAGAACGACTGCCTGACGCCGCTCGCCTACGCGGGCGCCCGTGCGCACGACCTCGTCAAACTCAACGTCTCACTCAAGGCGTACGACGGCGGCGGCACGATCGTGTTCACGCAGAAGGGCGACGAACTCGAGGACGGCGACGTGCACGCGCTGCTCGAACGTGAGGTCCCCTACCTCGTCATGTTCGTCTCGAAGCCGTGGCTCAAGGCATATGTGCGCACACGCTACGCGAGCGAACCGTCCGTCTACCGTTGGGACGTCGCCGGCGGCGACGGCGACATCAAGGATGAGGCGGTGCAGCGCGCGGCCGCGGTCACGCTCCCGGGCCTGCTCTACGCGGCGTTCGGCTATTCGCCGCAATACTACGAGACGAACGGATACCAGATCTGACGACAGCGCCGCCGCAGATCGACGAGCTCAAGGACGCCTATTCCTGCTCCCTTTCCCCACGGTTCGTGTGCCGCAGCCTCCCCGCTGCGGCACACGAACCGTTTTCGATATCATGCCCCATATCAGCCCCATACAGGACCCGTCATCGACTACAATGGCGGAAAACGAGAAACGAGGACACGATGGGCATCCTGAACGCATTCGCAGGCAATCTGCAACAGGTCAGCAACGACGAACTCATGCGCGAATACGGGCCGTTCCTGTTCAACGGCGAGCAGATCACGAACGGGTACCAACTCGTCCGCGACGCCGTCATCTTCACGAACATCCGCATCATCTTCATCGACAAACAGGGCGCGACCGGCGCGAAGGCGCGCTACAAGACGATCCACCTCGACGCGGTCGTCGACGTCGAAGTGGAGACGGCGGGCGCGATCGGCGACGACAGCGAACTCAACATCACGTATCTCAAGGACGTCTACCAACGCAAGACCGGAACGGAGACACTCGACGAGATTACGCTCGAATTCCCCCGTAAATTCGACATCGCACCAATCTACCGGTATCTGGGTGAGCTCGCGATCGCGAACCGCGAACGCATCAACGCGAAATGACGTGCGTCAACCGCGGCGCACTCGACGTCGCGGTTGCCTATCGTCACTGTTCGTGTTATATTGAGAAGTCCGGCTTACACGGCGTATGTCGTTACCGGGGTTTGATAATTCAAAAGGGGCCGATTTGGTTTCGACGGTGATCTGTTCGCTTCGGAGAAGCGTGCCGAGAATGTAGAGTCCGCTCGTGATGTGCTCTGCACATTAAATTAAGTGCTAAATCTAACCGCACTGAGTTCGCTCTCGCTGCCTGATTTTCAACGTAATCAGATCTAATCCAGCGAGCGCCGCTCCGTCCGCTCTTCCGTGTCTTCGGGGAGATGTCGGGCGTCGTTAGAAGACTTGCCTGCGTCATTGAACCGCAGGGTGACGCAGGGACTCTAACTGTGGCTAGGCTCGCCATCAGTCGTCTGCGACATTGATGGGGGCCGAAAAACTGCCGAATGGTCAGCAGACTACGCACGTAGAAGTACGAGGGTACGGTCACCGGACCGGGGTTCAATTCCCCGCGGCTCCACTCACAGTACAAGAAGCGCCACGTTCCTAGGAACGTGGCGCTTCTTCGTTACGTCTTCGCGATCGCCTATCGCGACGATGGCTGCAGCGTCTCTGTAGACGGTCGCTCATCGTTGCACCGCCGCCAACAACAGCCATACGTGCACTGTAGACGGCTGCACATTGCGGCACCGCCGCCACCTGCGCCCCTATGTACGCCGTAGACGGCTACACATTGCGGCACCGCCGCCAACAACAGCCGCCCACGCGCGCTATTTGATGATCGGTCGGTTCGGTGCGGAGACGTTGATCTGTTTTTTGTCGCCGATGACGTTCGGATCGTTCATGATCTTGTCGACGATTGCCATTTTGAGCTTGAGGTCCGCATCGTCACCCCATACCACGGTTATGCCGTTCGCGAACGTCGTCGTGATCGAATCCTGCGTCGGCGCGTTCACGCCGGTGACGTCCTTCCTCCACGCTTCGGGGAACGCGTCGAGGATGACGACGGCCGTCTTGATCGCACGACTGCCCACCGCACCATCGACCGACTGCACATCGATGACCGGTATCCCGGACGCCGCCTTCGCATCGACCGCGTTGAGCACGCGCGCCTTCGCATCGACCGCGGTGAGGATGTCGCCGCCTTTGACACGCAGCATCGCAGCCGGCCGTTGCGCTTCGACGTGCACATCGAAACCGTTCGGGAACTTCTTCGTCGCCTGCGCCGAGGACACACCCGGTATCTGCGACAGTTGCTGTTCGACGTCGCCGTCCGAGACGAGCAGGAGCGATTTGCCGGCCTGTCCACGTGCGATCGTCATGATCTGCTCACGGCTGACCCATTGGTTCGCGCCGGAGACCGAGATCTTGTCCGGATTGAGCCGCAGCACAGGCGAGAAGAACAGCAGCCAGACGAGCGCGATGACGACCGCGAACGAGGCGACCACGATGCCCACACGCGTCGCGACCTGCCGGATGTTCGCGCGTTTGCGTTCCTTCTGCCGTTTCGTGAAATCGACGATTTTCGGGCGCGTCGCGACGCCGACGCCGCCCGCCGTCTGCCGCAGCGTCTTCGCGACGATGTCCTCGCTGCGCATGTTGTTCGCGTCGACGAATGCTCCGGGCGCGCTCGCGCCGACCGGTTCCTCGACGATGCGCGTACGCCGCACCGTCGGTGTCTGTGTCGACTTCGCGCGGCCGGGGAGCATCGCGCGCACACGGGTGAGGAGAGACGGACGTCGCGGCTCGCGACGTGCGCCGTCACCCGCGCGCGCCGCCGCACCGTTCACCGCCGACGTGTCTGTCGACGTGTCATTCGCCGCGCTGTGCGTCGCGCCGTCGCTTCTGGCGACGCGCGGCGTCACGACGCGCGCATCCTTCGCGTCGATCGGAAAACGGTGCTCCCCCGTCGCCGACGATGCGTGTGACGACGCCGAACGCGCGACGCGACCGTGCGACGCGGACGTGTCCGCGGTCGACGACGCGGAGCGCACGCTGCGCGACGTGCGTTTCGTCGATGCCGATGTCGATGACGTCTTTGCCGACGTTGTCTTCTTCGTCGACGTTGTCTTTTTCTTCGATGACGTCTTCGCTGATGCCGCAGCATCCGCGGTCGCGCGTGAGGAAACGCTGCGCCGCCGCGCGCGCGGTGCGTCACTTTCCACCGACGAACGTCCGTTCGTGCCCGCACCCGCATCCGTCGTACGCGCGGCATCCGAAGATGCGGCGCGTCCGCGCGCGGAACGCGGCTTCGGCGTGCCGTCACCGGAGGACGACGCCCCCGATGACGATGATCTGACAGTGCGCCCTGCCATCAGTCGTCCTTGCCGACGTGCGCCTCAAGCACATGCGCGATGACGGGCGCCATCTTCGTGATGTCGCCCGCGCCGACGGTGAAGACGACGTCGCCGGGCTTCGCGCGCATCGCGATCATCTGCGCCGCCGTCTCCATATGCTCCTCGACGTCGATGTGCGCACCGTCGCCGGCCGCGTCCGCGATCGTCGACGCGGACACGTCCGGGAAGTCCTGCTGCCGTTCGCGCGCGGGGAACACACCGGTGACGATGACGTCGTCGGCTTTCGCGAGCGCGTGCGCGAACTCGTCCGCGAAGAACTTCGTACGGGAGAACAGATGCGGCTGGAAGAGCACATGGATCGTCGATTGGGGGTAGCGTCGGCGTGCGGCGTCGAGGAGTGCCGCGATCTCGGTCGGATGGTGCGCGTAGTCGTCGACGACGGTCACACCACCGACGTGCGCGCGGATTTCGAACCTGCGCGACGCGCCGAGGAATGTCGCGATGGCGTCGGCCGCGCGGTGCGGATCCATGCCGAGGAGCATCGCCGCGATGATCGCGGCGGTCGCGTTGCGCGCGTTGTGCAGTCCCGGCACCGCGAGCGCGACGGGCACACGCACGAGCGCGCCGCTGTTGTCTTCCGCACCGTCGTTGTCTGCTGCGCCGTCGTCGCCCGCTCTGAGTCGTCCTTCGGCGACCGATACGGGCATTTCGAGTGTGAAGGTCTCCTTGCCGCTGCCCGCGCGTTCCTGTTCGGCCGCGATGTGCACGTAGCGTGCACCGTTGAGTTCGCCGATGTCGTCGCGCGACGTCGTGCCGTACGCGATCGCGCGCGCCGCGGTGCGGCTGTCGAGTTGGCGCAGGACTGCGAGTGCGCTCGCGTCGTCGGCGCATACGATGATCGCGCCGCGCGCGTGGCCGAGATGGTCGACGAACGCGCGGTGGTAGGTGTCTGCATCGCCGTAGTGGTCGAGGTGGTCGGCTTCGGCGTTCGTCACGATCGCGATGTGTGGCGTGTATTTTTCGAAGCTGCCGTCGGATTCGTCGGCTTCGGCGACGAGGACGTCGCCTGTTCCGGCGTGGCCGCCGTCGAGTGTCGTGCCGTCGACGCCCTGGATCGATCCGCCGATCGCGTAGCTTGGGTCGGCGAGGTCGCCTTCGCCTCCATGCAGCAGGATGTGGGCGAGCATTGAGCTCGTCGTCGTCTTGCCGTGTGCGCCGGCGACGGTCACGGCGCGTTTGCCGTGCATCAGGAGCGCGAGGATGTCGCTGCGGTGCACGATGCGCGCGCCGTTCGCGGACGCCGCAACGATTTCCGGATTGTCCGCTTTGATCGCGCTCGAATAGACGACGATGTCCGCGTCACGTACGTTGTCTTCACGCTGCCCGATGCGCACCGGGACGCCGATTGCGGCGAGGCGTTCGGTTTTCGCGCTTTCGTGCGCGTCCGAACCGTCGACGTCGACGCCCTGCTCGTGCAGCATCTCCGCGAGGACGCTCATGCCCGCGCCGCCGATGCCGATGAAATGCGTGCGTCCGAGGTCCTGCACACGCGCCGTCGGCGCGAAACGCGCGGTTGCCGGGTCGAGGTCGATGGCTTGCGGTGTCTGTTCGTTCACTGGAAAACGCTCCTGTTCGTTGTCTGCGATGTCCGTGTCTGTCTGTCGATGCGTTTTTGTGGTGTCCCGCTCACGCCTGCGCGTCGGCGATGTCGAGGATATGCGCCGCCATGCGGTCGGTGGCGTCGCGGATGCCGTATGTCCACGCGCGCTCGCCATAGGTGCGCAGTGTCGCCGGGTTCGAGAGGATTGCGGGGATGTGTTCCTCGACCCATGTCGTCGTGAAGTCCTTGTCATCGACGAGCAGGCCGCCGCCGGCGTCGATGACGGGTTGTGCGTTGAAGCGCTGTTCGCCGTTGCCGATCGGCAACGGCACGTAGACGGCCGGAAGCCCGAGCGCCGTCAGTTCGCTCACGGTGCCCGCTCCGGAACGGCATATGACAAGGTCGGCGCATGCGAAGGCCTTGTCGATGCGTTCGAGGTATTGCGCGACATGGTAGTCACGTCCCGGCTGCGCGTCGTCGCCGAGACCGGTGAGGACCTGTGAGCCCGCCGATTGCACGACGCGGTCGCGCACTTCGTCGATCTTGCCTTTGCCGGTCAGATGCACGACCTGCGCATGGCGCACGAGTGTGCCCGCGGTGCCGGCGATTGCACGGTTGAGGCTCGCCGCGCCGAGCGAACCACCGGTGACGACGATGATCGGACGTGACGGGTCGAGGCCGAGCTCACGCGCGTTGCGTTCACGCGCGCCTGCACGGTCGGTCTGCAGCTGTTCGGCGAGCGCCGCGATCGCGGGGCGCAGCGGCAGGCCGACACGCTCGATCGTGCCGCCTTTCGCGGGTTCAAGGCCTGTGCCGTCATAGGCGGTGCCGATGAAGCGCGCCCAATGCGCACCGAGTTTGTTCGCCATGCCGGCGCGCGCGTTCTGCTCATGGATGACGATCGGGACGCCGAGTTTGTGCGCGGCCGCGTATGCCGGAGCCGACGCGTAGCCGCCGAAGCCGACGACGACATTCGAGCCCTGCGCGCCGATGAGTTCCCGGACCTTCGCCGTCTCGCGGCGCCATTTCGCAGGGAACGTGAACATGTACGCGTTCGGTCGGCGCGGGAACGGCACTTTCTCGATCGTTTCGAGCCGGTATCCGGCGGCCGGGACAAGGTCGGCCTCAAGGCCGACGGCCGTGCCGAGCGCGATGATGTCGGCGTCCTCATCCCGTGCGCGGATCGCGTCGGCGACCGCGAGAAGCGGATTGACGTGGCCGGCGGTGCCGCCGCCGGCGAGAATGATTCGGTGCTGCGTTCCTGTACTCATCATGCCTTCACTGTAGTCGACGCGGTTGAGGTCATGCCTTCGTGCGTTCCGCACGTATCTGCGGCTGGCTGCGCATGACGCTCAGACATACCCCCGCCGCCGTGAGACACATGATGAGCGATGTGCCGCCCGCCGAGACGAACGGCATCGGCAGTCCCATGACCGGCAGGATGCCGAGCACGACGGCGATGTTGATGAGCGCCTGCCCGACGATCCATATCGTCAGGCACAGCAGGACCGACGAGGCGAACTTGTTCGGTGTCCTCATCGCGACGACGATCATGCACCATCCGAGCACGACGAACAGCAGCAGCACGAGCAGGCCGCCGACGAAGCCGAGCTCCTCGCAGATGATCGCATAGATGAAATCATTGTGCGCGGCCGGCAGATAGTTCCATTTCTCACGTGAGTTGCCGATGCCGACGCCGAGCAGACCGCCCGACGCGATTGCATAGCGCGCATGCATCGACTGGTAGCACACGGTCTGCGCGCCGTCCTCGCATCCCTGGTAGGTCGCGAGGATACGGCTCATGCGGTTCGAGCTCGTGAGCACGAACAATGCGACGAACACGACCGCGATGACGCCGGCGACGCCGAGCCACCGTTTCGGGAAATCGCTCGTCCAGAACGCGATGAGGCCGATGAACACGAGGATCATGCATGTGCCGAGGTCCTTGCCGAGGATGACGAGCCCGACCGCCAACGCGAGCATCCCGAGCGGCAGCATATAATCACGCAACCGCGGCTTCGCCGTGCGCGATTCGAGGTGCTTGGCATGCACGCGGCGCAGCGAGAGCGGCAACACGATGCACAGCATGAGTTTGAGGATCTCCGCGGGCTGCAGCGTGACCGGTCCGATCGGGATCCAGCCGCGGTTGCCGTACACCTCGATGCCAAGCGGCGTGAGCGTGATGCCCTGCAGCACAAGGCTGACCCCATAGATGATGTACATGAGGTGGTGCATCGTGTAGACACGCAACGGCATCATCGCGGCGGCGGCCATCAGCAGGAAGCCGAGCACCGCGAACCCCATCTGGCTGATGAACTGCGTCCACGGCGCGGCGCCGGCGGCGACCATCGAGACCGATGAGCTCGAGAACACCATGACGAGGCCGAAGAGCGTCAACGCGAGCACGCATGCGAAGAAGCCGTGGTAGCACCATAGTGGGTTGAGGAACATGCGCCATCCGCGGTATTGCGAGAAATCGAGCGCGTCACGCGCCGCCGGCCGTGCCTTCGATGCGGACGGTTGCACGGCTGCACCGTCCGTATCGGCGAGCGAGCGCCTGCGGACCGTGTATTGCCGGCGCGGCGCCCCGACGGCGCCGTTTGACGACGCCGTACGTGGCTTGCGTGGCTTGCGTTCAGTCTCGGCCATGCGCATTCACCCAACGCTGCGCCTCGGCCGCGAAGCGGTCGCCGCGGTCGGCATAGGACGTGAACTGGTCCATCGATGCGCATGCCGGAGCGAGCAGCACGACGTCGCCGGGGGACGCGAACGCGGCTGCCGCGTCGACGGCGCGAGCCATGACGGTCGCGGCATCGGACGGGTCGATGACGGCCACAGGAAGATCGGGTGCGCTTGTGCGCAACGCGTCGAGCATCGGCTCTTGGTCGACGCCGATGACGACGGCCGCCTTGAGCCGGTCGCGTTCCTCGGCGACGAGCTGTTCGAAACGGCCGCCTTTCGCGAGGCCGCCGGCGACCCATACGACGCTTCCCGGCGCGAAGCTTGACAGGGACGCGCGCGCGGCGTGCGCGTTCGTCGCCTTCGAATCGTCGATGAACCGTATCGCGGAACCGTCTTCGTCCGTGAGCGCGGCGACCTCCTCGATGCGGTGGCCGCCGGGCTTGAACCGTTTGAGCGCGGCGAGCGCCGTGTCAAGGTCCACGTCGAGCGCCGTCACGAGGACGATCGCGGTGAGCGCGTCGGCGACGAGATGCGGGTAGAGCGTGCCGTCAGGCTCCATGAGATACGGGAAGTCGGCGAGCGCCGCGAGCCGGTGTTCGACGCCGACCGGCATGCCGGTCACGCCCGCCATGTCGACGATCCATCCGTCCTTGACGCCGATCTGGCCCGCGACGGGTTCGGCGAGCGTGAAGCCGACATCGACGCAGCCTTCGGCCGTCTTCGCCTCGCGGGCGAGTTCGGTGACGCGTTCGTCCTGCGCGTTGTAGGCGATGACACGGCGCGCGCCGTCGAAAACCTTCGATTTGTCTTCGGCGTACTGTTCGATGCCGCCATGCCAGTCGAGGTGGTCGGCGGCGATGTTCGTGATCGCGGCGCCGTCAAGCTCGAGCGAATACGTGAAATGCAGCTGGAACGAGCTCAGTTCGACGCACAGCACGTCGTTGTCCGCGTTCAGTGCGGCGTGGGAGACGGCCTTGCCGATGTTGCCGACGGCCGGTGCGTTGAGGCCGCATGCGGTGAGCATCGCCGACGTCATCTCGGTCGTGCTCGTCTTGCCGTTCGTGCCGGTGATGCCGATCCACGGCGCGGGCTTTCCCGTCCTCGTGTTGTCGACGCGCATGAGCCATGCGAGTTCGACCTCGCTGATGACCGGGATGCCACGGCGGCCCGCCTCGAGGATGAACGGTGTGCGCGGATTGAACACGGGCGATGTGCAGACGAGGTCGACGCGGTCCCACGGAATGTCGTCGAATGAGGTGAGGTCGGCGTCCGGTTTGCGTTCGTCGACCGCGATGACCTCATGTGCGCGCGGACGCAGGATCTCCACGAGGCTGCGTCCCGAGACGCCGAGCCCCGCCACAACGACCGTCATATGCCCAAGGTCGAGTTCCATATCGTTCCATCCTTCCATCATTGCTGTATCCCTGCCGCTTGTGCCGGCATCCGCCATGTGCCCGGCGCCGTATGTCATATGTGCCACAGTCCCGAACGCGCGACCCAATCGCCGTAGAAGATGACAAGGCCGGTCATCACGAACATGAGCTCGATCATCCAGAAGCGCACGACGACCTTGCCTTCGGTCCATCCTTCGAGCTCGAAATGATGGTGGATCGGCGCCATCTTGAACACGCGTTTGCCTGTCGCCTTGAAATAGCCGACCTGGATGACGTCGCTCATCGCCTCGATGACGAACAGGCCGCCGATGATGATCGCAAGGAACTCGGTGTGCGTCTCGATCGAAAGCGCCGCGAACAGGCCGCCGAGCGCGAGCGAACCGGTGTCGCCCATGAAGATCGACGCCGGATTGCAGTTGTACCACAGGAAGCCGAGGCATGCCATCGCCGCGCAGCACGCGATGATCGCCAAATCGAGCGGGTCGGAGACCGCGTACGTGAAGCCAGAACGGTGCGAACCGGCGAGATGGTAGCTTTCCCAGATCGCGATGATCGCGTAGCCGACGAACGCGACCATCGACGAGCCCGCACACAGGCCGTCGAGGCCATCCGACAGGTTGACGGCGTTCGTCCATGCGGCCATGAGGAAGTTGACCCAGACGACGAACAGGATGATCGCGAGCGCACGCCCCGCAAAGTCGAAGCTCACGAATGGTTTCTCGATGAAGCTCATGCCCGGCTGTGCGCTCGGGAACCCGGATTTCGTCGGCAGGACGAGCGCGAGGACCGCGAAGAGCGTCGCGAAGACGATCTGCCCGAAGAACTTGCCGCCGACCGTGAGGCCTTCGTTCTGTTTCTTGCGGACCTTCGCGAAATCATCGATGAAGCCGAGCAGCCCCATCGACGCCATCGCGAAGAGCGCGAGGACGGCCGACCATGACGGCACGGCGCCATGCAGGCAGTACCGGTACAGTGCACTTGCGCCCCATCCGAGGAGCACGGCGAGCACGATGACGACGCCGCCGAGCGTCGGCGTGCCTCGTTTGACGAGGTGCGACTGCGGGCCGTCCTGGCGGATGTACTGCCCGTAGTTGAGCTTGTGCACGATGCGGATGAGCAGCGGTGTGCCGATCATCGTCACAAGCAATGAGACCAAGATGCCAATGATGAGTGCGATCACCTGGGGTTCTCCATTCGGTTGCGTGATTGCAGTGGGTTAGTCCGTTCAGTGCGCGTCGCCGGTCCAGCGCGACGCGAGCGCGCTCAGGCCGGAGGCGTGCGATCCTTTGAGCAGCACGACCATGTCCTTGTGTTCGCGGTTGATGTCCTCGACCGCCGTGTCCGCGTCGGCCGTGTTCGTCACATATACGACGGCGGGTGCATCGTCGGCGCCGAGCGCGCCGCGCGCGCCGTCCGCGATGTCCTCCGCGAGCGCGTTGAGGTGGTCATCACCGTCCGCGCCGACCGCGATGACGGCGTCGGCGCCCGCTTCGACGGCGTAGGCGCCGATGCCGCGGTGTGCGCGCGCCTCACCGTCGCCGAGCTCGAGCATCGCCCCGAGCACGGCGACACGGAACGGCTGCACGTCCTCCTGTGCGCGCCATGCGACGAGTCCGTCGATGCCCGCGCGCATCGAATCGGGGTTCGCGTTGAACGAGTCGTCGATGAGCGTGAACCGTTCGCCGTCGCGTTCGACGTCGCTCACGGCCATGCGGTGCGGGCTCACGGCCGTGACGTCCGACAATACTGCCGCGATCCGTTCGAGCGGCATGCCTTCGAGACGTGCGACGCTCGCCGCGGCGAGCGCGTTCATGACGTTGTGCGCGCCCGCGATGCCGAGCGTGACGCGCTGCTCGACGCCCGCGTCGTCGACGAGTGCGAAGACGGGGCGTCCCAGATCGTCGAGCGTGATGTCATCGGCGGCGACGTAGCCGTCCCCGTCATGCATCTGCGCATGCTCGACGCCGAACCACACGACGTTGCCGGGCGCGATCTCACGCATCTTCGCGACGCGCGGATCGTCGGCGTTGAGCACGGTCGTGCCATCGTTGAGCAGGCCGCGCACGATTTCGCTTTTCGCCTGCGCGATGTGTTCGACCGATCCGAACTCGCCGAGATGCGCGACGCCGACTTTGAGCACGACGGCGACGTCCGGCGGCGCGATCGTCGTCAGATGCGCGATCTCACCGAGATGGTTCGCGCCCATCTCCGCGATGAGGTAGCGTGTGCCGCCATCCACTTCGAGCGCCGTGAGCGGCAGTCCGATCTCGTTGTTGAACGATCCGACGGGCGCGATCGTCTTGCCGAGCGTCGACAGCAGCGCGTTGAGCAGGTCCTTCGTCGTCGTCTTGCCGACCGACCCGGTGATGCCGACGACCGTGAACGGTTCGCGTTCCGTACGACGACGTTCGAGGTTGGCTTTCGCGAGCAGTCCGAGCGCGGTGACGGTGTCACCCACGATGATCTGCGCGATGGGCGCGTCGTCGATCTCATGGTCGACGATCGCGGCCACGGCGCCCTGCGCGGCGATGCCACGCACATAGTCGTGCCCGTCGGTGTGCTCGCCTTTGATCGCGACGAACAGCGATCCGTCATGCGCGGCGCGCGAATCGGTGACGACGTCGGTTACGAACCGTTGCGCGGACATGTCGTCCGCATTGATCATGCGGCCTTCGACCGCCTTGGCCACGTCGGCCAGCATCATCCTCATCATCGTTGTCTCCTTGTCCGAAAGCCCATATCGTCGTCCGTGAACCGTGCGCTCAGCGCATCTCCCTCGACACACGCAGCGCGTTGCGGATGTTCGCCTTGCGCACGCCCGCGGCGAGCACCATCGCGATCGCGAGCGAAAGCGGACGCGTCTCGCCTTCGCCGAAATCGGCCTGTTCCGCCATCGCGTCGGTCTCCTCGCCCCGCTGGGCGAGATGTGTGTTCGCGTCGAGTACGCAACCGTATTGTTCGCTCACGTGGGCGAGCATCTCGTCGATGTGCTCGTCGCCGGCCGCATCGTCATAGCCGAGCACGTCGACGCCGACCGCTTCGAGCGCACCCGAAGCGACGGAACGGTTGTTGAGCGCGATGATGATCGCGGCTGCACCGTCCTCGACACACACCGAGAACACGCGCTGCATCGCGAACGCGTCAACGGGATAGGAGAGGTCGAGGAACCGCTCAAGTGACTGCGAGTCGCCTTCGCACACGGTGCCGACGGGATTGCCGAGCATATGCAGGAACTGCGCGAGGACATCGACGTCCTTGCGCACGGCGTCGACATCGCTCCCGGCGACGGCGAACACGGCGATCGATTCGGCGGGGCGTCCCGCGATCGAGGACGCGAGTTCGCCGATCTGGCGGGGTGTCGGGTCGGCGAACACGACCGGCACCTGCGGGTCGTCGACCGCATTGCGCATCGACGTCGGCAGCAGGACCGCATACGCGCCACGCCGCACGGCAAGCGCGATCCGGCCTTTGTCGATGCGGGTGCCGGGCATGAACAGCGCGCCCGGCGTGACCGATTCGACATCGTTCGCGAGTGACGTGATCGTCACATCGCGCGCGAAATCCGGTACAAGCTCGTATCCATAACGGTCCGCGAGCATGCCGAGCGTCATGCGCTGCGATACCGTTTCACTGATTGCGCTCATTGTTGGCTCCTCCCTCGTCGCCGTTCACCATTCGACCGGAATCGCATCCTTGCGCGGCTGCGAATTCGGCACTTCGTATTTCTGCATCAGGAACTTGCCGATCTCCGCGAAGACCGGCCCCGCCGTCAGACCGCCGTAATTGCCTTCGGGGTCCTTGAGGACGACGGTGACGACGAACTGCGGGTTGTCGGCGGGGATGATCGCCGAATAGTCGCTGATGAGCGAGGACAGCTTGCCGTCGTCGCCCGCCACTTCCGCGGTGCCGGACTTCGCCGCGACACGGTAGCCGTCCACGCCGGCGAACCCTTTCGACGCATAGTGTTCCGAAACCGATTCCATCGCGTTGAGCAGTTGTTTCGAGACCGATTCGTCGATGACGCGCGTCGATTCGCCGACTTCGGTCTCATGGACCTTGCCATCCGCGCCGGTGACCGATTTGATGATCGTCTGCGGTTTCCTCACACCGTTGTTCGCGATGACGGACACGGCGTTCGTCAACTGCAACGCGTTGACCGTATAGCCCTGGCCGAACAGGATGGTGTTGCGCGTACGGCCGTCCCACTGCGCGGCCTGCGCGAGCAGGCCCTGCGATTCGCCCGGCAGGCCGAGGCCGGTCGGTTGGCCGAGGCCGAATTTCGTGAGGTATTCGTAGCGTTTGTCGTCGCTCAGGTTCTCCGCGGCGAGGATCGTGCCGACGTTCGACGATTGTTCGAGGATGCCCGCCATCGTCCAATGCTCGTCACCGTGGTCGAACGAGTCCTTGTATTTCTGCCCGTCGATCGTGATCGTCCCCGGGACCGTGAACTTGTCGCCCATCGTGTGCAGACCCTCCTGGATGACGCCCGACATCGTGAAGACCTTGCCGATCGAACCGGGTTCGAAGGTCTGGTTGACCGCACGCGCGACGTTGAGCTTCGCGTCGTCGCTTCCCGCTTCGACGGTGTCCGTGTCGGCGAGCGCGACGATCTGCCCCGTCTTGACGTTCTGCACGACGGCGATGCCCCATCCGGCCTTGTAGGTGTCCTGGCTCTGCTTGAGGATCTGTTCGACGCGCCACTGCACGTCGCGGTCGATCGTCAGCTGGACATCGGAACCGTTGACGGCGTTCTTCGATTCGGTCATCGTGCCGGGTATCTGCTCGCCGCCATTGCCCTGCTGGTAGATCTCATAGCCGTCCGTGCCGGTGAGCGTGCGGTCCTCAAGCTGCTCGACGCCTGCGACGCCTTTGCCTTCGTCATTGACGCCGCCGAGGAAGACACCCATCAACGTGCCGTTCGAATAGACGCGTTCGTCGCTGAGCTCGCCGTAGACGATGCCTCCCAGATGCAACGCGCTGATCTTGCGTTTGACCTCCGGGGTCACGTCTTTCTTGAGGACGGCATACTGGCCGGTCCCGGCGAGTTTGCCGCCGATCTCGGCCGCGCTCATGCCGAGCAACGGCGCAAGCAACTGCGCGACGGCGGCGACGCCCGTCGTCTTGAGCGGTTTGCCGTCGAGCTGCTGGCAGTAGTCCTTCGTCCGTGGCGTGCAATCGAGCGGCGTGAAGTCCTGCGCCGCTTCGGGGTTGCCGATGATCGTGTAGCGTTCGACGCTCTGCGCGAGCACGACGCCGTTCGTGTCGAGGATCCTGCCGCGTTTCGCATCGAGCGTGACTTTGACGGTGCGGCTCTGCGTCGCCGCCTGCGCGGTGTGGGCGCCTTCGACGA
This sequence comes from Bifidobacterium criceti, assembly GCF_002286935.1. Taxonomy (GTDB): domain Bacteria; phylum Actinomycetota; class Actinomycetes; order Actinomycetales; family Bifidobacteriaceae; genus Bifidobacterium; species Bifidobacterium criceti. The sequence goes on along the minus strand of NZ_MVOH01000017.1, from coordinate 38,422 downwards.
GCTGGATCACACCAAGGCGCACGAGGCACACCGATGCGATCATCGCGAGCACGACGCCGAGCGCGACGGCGCGTTGCGCCTGCTGTGTGAGCGCTTTGAACGAACGGATGGGATGCATCATGGTCAGCGGTTGCCTTCCTGTGACGGGGCGTAGCCATTGAGGTCTATCGAAAGCGAGTTCTGGGCGGGGACCATCTTCATCTTCTGCGCGCGTTCGGGCAATGTGGCCTCAAGCTGCGAGAGCTTCGTCTGGTCCTCCTCGACGTCCTGCTGGAGCATCGTGATGTGCTGCTCGATCGTCGCGGCCTCGAACGAGTTCGAACTCATCTGCGTGCGCAGCAGGAGCGCGCCGAGCAGGCACACGCCGAGGAAGAGCACGGCTATGACGATGTGGACGACCGGCGAGCGGCGCGTACGCGTCCAGTCCAGCAGCCGTTCCATGCCGCGGCCGACCTTCGAGGACGACGTCCTGCGGTTCTCGACGACATGCAATTGTGGGCGTTTGTGGGCATGGCCGCTCCCTGCCTCCTGGTCCTGCCGCCCTGCCGGGGCCGCCGAGGAACGCGATGAACGCATTGACGATGCCATGATCAGTGCCTTGCCTTTCCGCGATGCCCTTGCCTGCGCCGCGCGCCGCGCGATGCCGTGCGCTCCCCCTGCGCCTGTTCGTCGAAGCGCGTGCGCCAACGCCGCGGCACCGGGCGGATGAGTTCGACGCCCCGCAGCCGCACCGAGGCCGCGCGCGGGTTGTGCGCCTTCTCCTCATCGTCGGCCATGACCGCCCCTTTCGTGACCGCCTTGAAGAACGGCTGCATGTCGTCGGGGATGACCGGCATCCCCGCGGGCACGTCCGCGCGCAGCCCCTGGTTCATGAACGTCTTGACGGTGCGGTCCTCGAGCGAATGGTACGACTCGACGACGATGCGGCCGCCGACTCTGAGCTGGTTCGCGGCCTGCGGCAACGTGCGCGCGAGTTTCTCGAGCTCGCCGTTGACTTCGATGCGCAACGCCTGGAAGACGCGCTTCGCGGGATTGCCGCTCGCGCGGTGCGCCTGTGGGACGACACGGTCGACGAGCGCGTTGAGCTCGGCGCTCGTCGTGAGCGGCGCATGCGCGCGCACGGCGACGACCTCGCGCGCGATCTGGCGGGCGAAGCGCTCCTCGCCGTATTCCTTGAAGATGCGCGCAAGCGCACGTTCGTCGTAGGTAGCGAGCACGTCGCGCGCCGTAAGCGGCTGCGTCACGTCCATGCGCATGTCAAGCGGCGCGTCATGGGAGTAGGAGAACCCTCGTTCGCGTTCGTCGATCTGCAGGCTCGACAACCCCAGGTCCATGAAGACGGCGTCGACGGCGTCGACACCTTCGGACGCGAGGACATCGGAGAACTCGTCGAATGCCGCATGCACGGGCGTGAAACGGTCGGACAGCCCTTCCGACGCGACACGGTCGGTCGCCATCGCGAGCGCCTCGGCGTCGCGGTCGATGCCGATGACGCGCGCGCCGGGGCATGCCTTGAGGAATGCGATCGTATGCCCTGCAAGACCGAGCGTGCAGTCGACGGCGAGCGCGCCGGGCGCGGCGAGCGCCGGCGCGACGAGGTCGACACAGTCGCGCAACAGGACTGGTTCGTGGATATGTGCGTAATCGGTCATCAGAACCCCATATCCGGGAACACGTCATCGGTGATGTCCGCGTATCCCTGTTCGTTCTGCGCGAGGTAATCCGCCCACGCCCCCGCGTTCCAGATCTCGGCGCGTGTGCCGACGCCGATGATGACGATGTCGTCGCCGAGGCCGGCATAGTCACGCAGCATCTGCGGCACGCTCACACGGCCTTGCCGGTCGATCTCGGTGTCGACGGCGCCCGAAAGGAAGATGCGCAGGTATTGGCGTGCCGCCTTATCGCCCATCGACGTGTGCTGGATGCGCGCGGCGATGCGGCGGAACTCCTGCCGCGGCAGGATCGTGACGCAGCGTTCCTGACCGCGCGCGAGCACCATGCCCTCCCCCAATTGCGTACGCATTTTCGCAGGCAACGCGACCCTTCCTTTGGCATCGATCTTCGGTGTATAGGTTCCCAGTAGCAGAGGCGCCGCATCATAGGCATCGTCCGGAAGGGACTGCGAAGGCGTCCCGGGCGCCGCGTGCGTGGATGGTGCGTCGGTGTGATCCGCCATCGCTCACCTCCACACACACTTGATTCCTGTCTGCGACCACTTGCTCAGGGAACCACTTTACCCCACTACTCACCTAAATCCCCCACTCGGCGGGTAAACACGCCGTGAGCGTGAACACACATCCCACATCGTGCACACCTTCGGCACATTTCCCCGCGGTGCGCGCACGTCGCGGCGGGGGCGCGACGGCGTGGACGTGCATCGCGGCACCGCCCTGTTGGGCGTGTTTGCTACACTTGGACGGCCAAACTTCCACCGAGGGGATGCAGACAGCATGTCACAATATTCATCGCAGCTTGACGAGGAACAGCACGCCGTCGACCGCGCCTATGGGCGCCTCGATGACCTTCGTGCGCAAGTGCGCAAGCGCTTGGACGACGTGCGTGCGGCCGGGTCGCATGGGTCACCGACGCAACGCACCGAACGCGATTCGTTCGCGACGATGTACGAGGACCGTCTCGCACAGCTGCGCGCCGTCGAGGACCGTCTCGTCTTCGGCCGGCTCGACGACACGGCCGGAACCCGGCGCTATATCGGCCGCATCGGCTTGTCGGACGCCGACCATGAACCGATCCTGACCGATTGGCGCGCGGAGGCCGCACGCCCGTTCTATGAGGCGACGCCGTCGCACCACGGCGACATCGTCATGCGCCGCCACATCACATTGCATTTCCGCGACGTCGTCGGCATCGAGGACGAAGTGCTCGACGTGCATTCCGAGCATGTCAACGCCGCTTCCGAACGCGGCACGCTCACCGGCGAAGGTGCGCTCCTCGCGTCGCTCGGCTCGCGGCGCACCGGCAAGATGACCGACATCGTCGCGACGATCCAGGCCGAACAGGACCGCATCATCCGCGCCGACCTGCGCGGCGCGCTCGTCGTGCAGGGTGGCCCCGGCACCGGCAAGACGGCCGTCGCGCTCCACCGCGCCGCCTATCTGCTCTACACGCACCGCCGCAGGCTCGAACGCTCGGGTGTGCTCATCGTCGGCCCAAGCGAGGATTTCCTGCATTACATCGACCAGGTGCTCCCCTCGCTCGGCGAAACCGGCGTCGTGAGCCGTACGATCGGCGAACTCATCCCCGGTGTCATCGCCGATCGTGAGGACGATCCGCACGTCGCGCGGCTCAAAGGCCAGCGCCGCATGGCGCACGCGATCGCGAACGCCGTCGCCGCACGCGAACGCGTCCCCTCGAAACTGCCCGTCATCACCGTCAACGGCATGTCCGCACCGATGCGCGCCGCGGACATCGAACAGGCGATCGCCGACGCGCACCGCACACGGCAGCCACACAACAAGGCGCGCGAAACCTTCGTGACGACGATGCTCGACGCGATGCGCACACGCATCGTCGAGCAGCTCGACTACACGCCCGACGCCGCCGAAATGTCGGACATCCTCGCGCAACTGCGCATGAACGACCGTCTGCGCGTCACGCTCAACCTCGCATGGCTACCGATGAACGGCGCGTGGCTCATCGACCAGATGTTCTCAAAACCCGCGCAGCTCAAGCGGTTCGCGCCGTGGCTCACCGACGAACAGGTGCGCATGCTCACGCGCGAGCCGGGCGCGCCGCTCACCCGTTCCGACATCCCGCTGCTCGACGAGGCACTCGAACTGCTCGGCCCCGACCCGCACGAGCAGGCGAAGCGCGCGGCACGCGACGCGAGACGCGCCGAGGAGGAGCAGTACGCGCGCGACACGCTCGCGCAGGCGGGCATCGGATCGGGCATCGTCTCGTCGGCGCGCCTCGCCGAGGAGATGAGCGGCGACGACGTGGAACTCGTCGCGACACGCGCCGCGGCCGACCGTGAATGGACCTATGGGCACATCGTCGTCGACGAAGCGCAGGAACTCACGCCGATGGATTGGCGCATGCTCATCCGCCGCTGCCCGTCACGTTCGTTCACGATCGTCGGCGACGTCGCGCAGACGTCGGCGCTCGGTGGCACACACGACTGGGCGACATCGATGAACGCCCTGTTCGGCGCGCACAACTGGGACCTCAACGAATTGACGATCAACTACCGCAATCCGCGTGAGGTATCCGACCTCGCCGCTGATTTCGCCCAAGGCGAAGGCCTGTACATCTCGACCGTCAAGGCGATCCGCTCGGTGCCCGAATCGGTCGAACGTGTCTCCGTCGGCGACCGCGCGGCGCTCTACCGCGCCGTCGCCGACCGCACACTCGCACTCGCCGACGAATTCGTCGTCGATGACGGCACGGGACGCGTCGCCGTCATCGTCCCCGACGCGATCGCCGACGCCGTGCGCGACGCGCTCGCGGACGCGTTCGGCGGCACACGGCGCGGCGTGCTCGGCGACCAGGTCGTCATATGCGGCACGCGCGCGGTCAAAGGACTCGAATACGACGCCGTCGTCGTCGTCGAACCCGGACTGATCGCCGAAGAGGCGCCATCGCGCGTGAGCGCGGCAGCCGACCTGTACGTCGCGCTCACGCGCCCGACGCAGCGTCTGCTTATACTACGGACAAACGAAGATGAAACACTGCTCAACCTCTAAGGTGGATTCCATGCCGAAAGCACTGTTACTGGAAAACATCCATCCGCTCGCCGCGCAGACGTTACGCGACCATGGCTTCGAAGTCGAGACGATGAAGGGCGCCCTGTCCGAGGGTGAGCTCATCGACGCGCTCGACGGCGTCGATATGCTCGGCATCCGTTCGAAGACGACCGTGACGAAGGCCGTGCTCGACGCACGTCCGACGCTCACGGCGATCGGATGCTTCTGCATCGGCACGAACCAGGTCGACCTGCAGGCCGCGGCGCACGCGGGCGTCGCCGTCTTCAACGCGCCGTATTCGAACACGCGTTCCGTCGTCGAACTGGTCATCTGCGACATCATCTGCCTCATGCGTCGCATCCCCGCGCACACGCACCATATGAAGCACGGCCTGTGGGACAAGTCCGCCGCCGGTTCGCATGAGGTGCGCGGCAAGACGCTCGGCATCATCGGCTATGGCAACATCGGCTCACAGCTGTCGGTGCTCGCCGAGGCGCTCGGCATGCGTGTGCTGTTCTATGACATCGAGGAGAAGCTTGCGCTCGGCAACGCCGAACGCTGCGACACGCTCGACGAGCTGCTCGAACGTTCCGACGCCGTCACGATCCATGTCGACGGCAGGAAGTCGAACGTCGGCTTCTTCGGCGAGGATGATTTCGCGCATATGAAGCAGGATGCGATCTTCATCAACTGCTCACGTGGTTTCGTCGTCGACCTCGACGCGCTCAAACGCCACCTCGATTGCGGGCACCTGTCGGGCGCGGCGATCGACGTGTTCCAGGTCGAGCCGAAGAAGAGCGGCGACGCGTTCTCGACACCGCTCGCCGACGAGGACAACATGATCCTCACACCGCACATCGGTGGTTCGACGCTTGAAGCGCAGGAGTCAATCGGACAGTTCGTCTCCCAGCGTTTCGACGACTATTGGTCGAAGGCGTCGACGATGCTGTCGGTCAACCTGCCGCAGATCACGACGGGTCCTTGCAAGGGCGTCGCGCGCATCGCGCATCTGCACGACAACCTGCCGGGCATCCTCGCGGCCGTCAACCGCGTGCTCGGCGAACAGGACATCAACATCGCCGCACAGGCACTCGGCACGGAAGGCGAGATCGGCTACGTCGTGACCGATGTCGCGACAATCCCCGACGAGCAGACGCTTGATGCGCTCGCCGCGATCCCGGGCACGATCCGCATGCGTGTCATAGAGAACTGACGCCATCCCCCCGTTTCACACAAGGGCGGGGCGCTTCCCGTTCGGGATGCGCCCCGCCCTTGTCATATGCGGGCCGTCATAGGTCAGTCCGTGTCGCGCAGATCATCGATCGCGTGCTGGAAGTCGTTGAGGTCCTCGAAGTTCTGGTAGACGCTCGCGAACCGCAGGTACGCGACCTCGTCGAGGTCACGCAACGGTTTGAGGATCGCCTTGCCGACCTCCTCGGACGGCACTTCGGCGATGCCTTTCGCGCGCAGGCTCTCCTCGACCTTCTGCCCGAGCAGTTTGAGGTCGTCCTCATTGATCGGGCGACCTTGGCACGCCTTGCGCACGCCGGCGACGACCTTGTTGCGGTCGAATTGCTCGACGTTGCCCGACCGCTTGCGCACGAGCAGCATCGCCGTCTCGACGGTGCTGAAGCGGCGCCCGCATTTCGGGCATTCGCGGCGGCGTCGGATCGAGTGGCCGTCATCGCTTATGCGCGTGTCGATCACCTTCGTATCGGGGTTCTGGCAGAAAGGACAATACATATCTGCAACAATAGCGGCAAGCGCGTCCTTTTTCGAACCACGTGCCGTCATACGCCCCCCGACTCCTGCACGCGTTACAAGCTATAGGGGGGTCACCCTTCCTTCTTCACGCACTGGCCAGGATCGTCTCACACACGATACATCTCACCGGGGCTGCGGTGCCACATCTACGCATCTATTGCGAAATCCATACTATTCATGTCGAGAAGATGATTGGATTACGCCACACCAGATTCTGGATGTTTCACGTCCACACATCCCCTCACACGACACGCGACATAGAAATTATCTTAATCAAGATATAATCAAGAAGCAAGGAAGCAAAAAGGAGGGAAAATTGTATAATCCCATTTCGCATGAGCAACTATACGCCGATTATGGATTAATACTCACCATTGCACAAATCATTACCATCCTAGGCATTCTCGGCTTCGGCATAATGGAAACCTACATGTCCTATCGATTCTTCAGTTCGCACATCGAACAGAGTTCGGGGCTCGCCATGGTATGGATTCGATTCGTCCTCTACCCGGTCTTCGCCCTGATTGTTGCCGTTGTGCTTCAACTCATGAAAGGACTATGGAAATGAATATGAATAAGAGAATAACTGCTTGCATAAGTGTAATTCTGACCATTCTCACAAGTTTGTTCGCTCCCGTAGTTGCCAACGCGTCCAGCGTAGGCGCCCCAATATCTGAGAATACGCTGAAATCCCCCACGAGCTTCCCAAGTGACATCACTATCACACCAGGTAGCTTCGAACCATCCCCCGCACCAATAATCGAGCTGCCAGAGAGCCAGAAAAGCACAATTGAAGAGCTCTCAACTTCACGCGCAGCTATGAGCGTTGCAGTAATGCGGATTTACGCGTTGGGCGACGGCGGCTTCTCATCATTAAACAATGCCGGTCATGCCTGGATCTCCATCACCAACTACAACGGTTCTTCTTTAAAAATCGGAGGATTGACCGTAGACGACGGCAAATCCATCACCGTTGGCACATGGGGAAACACAGACCCGAAAGGACTTTGGTACAACGCAGAAGGGTACGCACAGAGCACCGGTGTCTATTGGGGAGATTCCGTGTCTATTCAACGACCTCTAAGACAACAAGATCTTGCCGTAGTGAATCAGAACATCACAACACATACATCATGGGGATTAGTCAATAATAATTGTTCGACATTCGCGTCACTTGTCTGGAATTCAGTCGCCACTGAAGACGAAAAAGTCGATGCAGGAATGATTAACTTGCCGGGCAATCTTGTTTCCAGCATAAAGGAGATAGGCGCAAACGTCAGCTGGTCCTTATATGCCGAAGGCTACCGAGTACCTTTCGATTATCCGACATACTACGGCAATCCGCCCATACGCAAAAATCCGACTTTTGACAACTCCTCCTCAAGTTCCTGAGCAATCCCCACATTCCCAAGCGGCTAACCCGATGGCCGTCGTATGGCATCGCCGCGACGGCCATCGTCATATGCCCATCGGCAGGACAAGGTGCTGGCCCGGCTTGAGTTCGGCCGTCTCGAGGCCATTCATCGCCATGAGCGCGTCGACGCCGTCCTGTGCGTTCGCATAGCCGCACCATCGGGAGATCGACCACAACGTGTCCCCCGAACGCACCGTGTAATGAAGCACATCTCGCCGCAGCGCTTCGGTCGCGGCATCGCTTTCGACAGCATGCCCCTGCGCGGACGATTGCGCAAACGCGCCCTGCGTACCCCACATGACGAGGATGACGGCGCATGCGAGCACCGTGACGACGAACGCCCGCATATGCCGCACGAACCAACCGCGCATCGGCACGGTGACGGCACGTTCGCCCGTACGAAGATGCACGCCGTCCGACCTGTCCGCACATGGCACATCGATGAGCATATGACCGCGATGCGCGCGGGCGCCGGCGAGCGTTTCCCTCATGCCACGAATCTCCATGCGAGACCACCTTTCGAACATCTGTTCTAACGATATGATCGATGTTCGCACATTTGTTCGAAAACGTCAAGCGCAATTCGAACATCTGTTTGATTTCATCGGCGTTTCGCGGTATCGTGGCTACCAACGAAAGGACACGCCATGCACAGCACCGAATCCCGGCAGGACGAGCCTGTCACGGACGACCCAGATGAGCCGCTCACCGAGCGCCAACAGCGCGTGCTCGACGCGATCCGCGCCCTGACCTCGCAGCAGGGGTTCGCGCCGTCGCTGCGCGAGATCGGCCAGGCCGCAGGCCTCAAGAGCACGTCATCGGTCCAGCACCAACTCCATGTGCTTGAGACGAAAGGCTATATCCGGCGCGACGCGAACAAGGGACGCGCGATCGAGGTCATCGGCTTGCAGAGCCTGCCTGTCATCGTCGACACCTATGCGCAGGGTTCGGACGAGGCGTACATGGCCTCGCAGGACGTCCCGCTCGTCGGCGCGATCGCCGCCGGCGCGCCGATCACCGCCGAACAGCATGTCGAGGATGTCATGCGTCTACCGGTGCGGCTCACAGGCACCGGCCATCTGTTCATGCTCGAAGTGCACGGCGATTCGATGGTCGACGCCGCGATATGCGACGGCGACTTCGTCGTCGTGCGCGAACAGCAGGACGCCGAGAACGGCGACATCGTCGCCGCGCTCCTCGGAGACGAGGCGACCGTCAAGACCTTCCGCCGGGAACACGGCCACACATGGCTCATCCCCCACAACCCGAACTATTCGCCAATCGACGGCACACACGCCCAGATCATGGGCAAGGTCGTCACTGTCCTGCGCAAGATCTGACAATACGAACCCATAGGCCGATGGGGTCGCATCAGCGCTGATGCGACCCCATCGTCGTCATGCATGGAACTGCGACGAGCTGTCGCTCGTATACCCTTGCGGTTCAAGTTGGAACGTCGTATGCGGGATCGAGACCGGGAAATGCTCACGGAGGCAATCCTGCAACTGGTGGAGCACTTGCCCCTCCTGTTCCATCGTCATCCGCCCATCGACGACGATGTGCGCGGTGAGGATCGGCATGCCGGTCGCGACGACGCTCGCATGCAGGTCATGTACGGCGATGACATGCGGTACACCCTGCAGATGCCTGCGCACCTCGTCAAGGTCGAGTCCCTCCGGCGTCTCCTCAAGCAGGACACGCATCGCGTCACGCACAAGCACATAGGCACGCGGAATCATCAACAACGCGATGAACGCACCGGCGATCGCATCGAACCCATCCCATCCCGTCGTCATCATGACGACCGCGGACACGATGACGGCGACCGAACCGAGCGCGTCGTTACACACCTCGAGGAACGCGGCGCGCATGTTCATGTTGTCGCCCGCCTGCGCGCGCAGCACGAGGATCGATCCGATGTTCGCGGCAAGGCCGAGGATGCCGAAGAACAGCAGCAGACGCACATCATGGATCGTGTCGGATTCGGCCCCGAACAGACGCATGCCCGCTTCGATGAGCGCATAGAGCCCGACGAACAGCAGCAGGATGCCACCACCCGCGGCCGTGATGACCTCGAGGCGCGCCCAACCCCATGTGCGTGCGTTGTCCGGTTTGCGTTTCATCAGGAACGCGGTCGCCGTCGACGCGGCGAGCACGGAGACGTCGGTCATCATATGGCCCGCGTCGACGAGGAGCGCAAGCGAACCGGTCACGACGGCGCCGACGACCTCGGCAACGAAGATCGTCCCCGTCAGGATGAGCGTCGTCATCAACCGGCCGGTGTGCTCCATGCCGCCGTGTCCCCCATGCCCATGTGTATGCGCCATATCCGCTCCTTGTTGCCGACGGTTCGTCCGTGCCCATAGTAGACCATCGCGCGCCATCGCGCCCCAATCCGCAGGCGTAACCTGCCAAACGGGACGCAAACCAGCCTCTTTGCGTCCCAATCCGCAGACCGGACCAACCAACCCGGACACTCCGACCCGAACCACAGGCACCACCTACCAAACCACCCGCAAACCAACCCCCTAGCGCCCCAACCCGCAGACCCGGCCAACCAACCCGGACACTCCGACCCAATCCGCAGGCACCACCTACCAAACCGGACGCAAAACGGTCCCTTTGCGTCCCAACCCGCAGACCGGACCAACCAACCCGGCCACTCCAACCCGAACCGCAGGCACCACCTACCAAACCACCCGCAAACCAGCCCCTTTGCGTCCCAACCCGCAGACCAGACCAACCAATCGGGATGCACACCACCAGCCCGCCGATACAGCGAAGGCCGGGAGGCAACCGATCGGGTCGTCTCCCGGCCTTCATGCACCGGCCACACCGGTGCGGGAACGGGTCCAGGAATCAGAAGCCGAACTGCGCGGCCGTTTCCTTGAGCGTCTCCGCGGAGCGCTTGAGCTCGGCGAGCTCATGGTCGGAGACCGGCGTGTTGATGCGCGAGTTGACGCCGTTGCGGTTGAGCAGCGTCGGCACCGACATGCACACGTCCGAAATGCCGTGGAAGTCGCTCAGCAGCGAGGACACCGGCAGGATGCGGTTCGAATCCTTGAGGATGGCCTCGATGATGTCGACGCCGGACATCGCGATCGCGTAGTTCGTGGCGCCCTTGCCGTTGATGATCTTGTACGCGGCGTTCTTGACCTCCTGGTGGATCTGCTCGCGCATCGCCGCGTCGAGCGGTTCGTGGCCCGGCAGCGGCTGCCAGTCGCACATCGGGACGCCGCCGATCGTCGCCGACGCCCACAGCGGCACTTCGGAGTCGCCGTGTTCGCCCGCGATGTAGGCGTGCACGTTCTTGACGTTGACGCCGGTCTGCTGCGCGATGAGGAAACGCAGACGCGCCGAATCGAGGTTCGTGCCCGAGCCGAACATCTGGTTCGATGGCAGTCCGGAGAGCTTCATCGACACGTGCGTGACGACGTCGACCGGGTTCGTGATGAGCATGTAGATCGCGTTCGGGGCGACCTTGATCAGGTTCGGGATGATCGACTTCATGATGTTGATCGTCGCGCCCGCAAGGTCGAGACGCGACTGTCCCGGCTTCTGGCGCGCGCCTGCGGTGATGACGACCATGTCCGCGTCGCGGCAGATCTCCGGATCGTCGGATCCGTCGATCGACACGGTCGGGAAGAAGCTCGAACCATGCTGCATGTCGAGCACTTCCGCTTCGACGCGTTCCTTCGCGATGTCCTCGAGGACGATCTCGCGGGCGACGCCGCGTTCGGCGGCCGCGAAGGCGAGGGTGGAGCCGACTGCGCCGGCGCCTACGATTGCGAGCTTTGTGGGCTTAATGGGTGAATCCACCATGATAACCTCTCAATAATCACCAAACGATCCGCTTGTGGCGGATGCATATTCATTCGTTGTTCACTGTATCAGACACGTCTTTGTTCACGTTTCGAAAAAACGGCGCAATGATTACGGTGCCGATATCTGTTCGCCGAAAGGTGATATCGATGTCATCAACTTCACATGAAAGTCGCGCACCCGTTGTGAGACAACGGGTGCGCGACCGATTCCCAACGCTGCACCACACAGGTGAACGTGTGCGGACGCGCGCATATGCGCAAACGTACGCAATACGTCTATATGCGGCGATTACGCGTGTCGTTCGTCTCGTTTGAGCATCGCGCGCGCGGCGCGGTCGAAGTCCCGCTCCCCTGCATCGTCAGCACCGCCATCGTGCGCATCGTGCGCGTCGGCGATCGACTGTTCGATGACCTGCGCGGCGAGGTGCTCGTCGACGTCCGCTTCGAGCATGACGCCGTCGTCGCGGTATTCGACCGATTCGACGTTGCCGTATTCGCGGATCTTCGACAGCAGCGAACCGGATGTGTACGGCAGGAGCGCCTCGACGTGCACGTTCGGCTTCGGCAGCATCCCCTCGACGTGCGCGCGCAGCGCATCGACGCCCTCACCGCTCGCCGACGACACGAGGAACGCGTCGGGCGCGAGTTGGCTGAGGCGTTCACGTGTCACATCGTCGATGAGGTCGGTTTTGTTGAACACGGTGACGACGGGGAGGCGGTCGACGCCGTCGATTGTGCGCAGCACGTCGTTGACGGCGTCGATCTGTCCGAACGGGTCGGGATGGGACGCGTCGACGACGTGCAGGATGAGGTCTGCGTCGGCGATCTCCTCAAGTGTCGATTTGAACGCCTCGACGAGCTGCGTCGGCAGCCTGCGCACGAAACCGACCGTGTCGACGTACGCGTAGAGACGGCCGTCCTTCGCACGCGCGCGGCGCACGGCGGTGTCGAGCGTCGCGAACAACGCGTTCTCGACGAGTTCGGCGGAACCGGTGAGCCGGTTCGTGAGCGACGATTTGCCCGCGTTCGTGTAGCCGACGACGGCGATCGTCGGCAGTCCGTATTTGCGCCGCGAGCCGCGCTTGACCTCGCGCGACGGTGCCATCTGCGCGATCTGCCTGCGCAGATGCGCGATCCTCGTGCGGATGACGCGGCGGTCGAGCTCGATCTTCGTCTCACCCGGCCCACGCGAGCCGATGCCGCCGTCGGCGCCCGCCGCACGGCCGCCCGCCTGCCTCGAGAGCGCCGCGCCCCAGCCGCGCAGGCGCGGCAGCATGTACTGCAGCTGCGCGAGCTCGACCTGCGCCTTGCCTTCGCGCGACGTCGCGTGCTGCGCGAAGATGTCGAGGATGACGGCGGTCCTGTCGACGACCTTGACTTTCGTCGCATCCTCAAGCGCGCGTCGTTGGCTCGGCGGCAGGTCGTCGTCGACGATGATCGTGTCGGCTTCGTTGACCGCGACGATGTCCGCGACCTCCTTCGCCTTGCCCGCGCCGACGTACGTCGCCGGATCGGGCCGCGAGCGCTGCTGGAGCACGGCGTCGCACACCTCGGCGCCCGCCGTCTGCGCGAGCGCCGCGAGCTCGCGCATCGATTCCTCCGCGTCGCGCAACGTGCCGGTGCGCGACGACCATACGCCTACGAGCACGACGCGTTCGAGGCGCACCTTCCTGTATTCGACTTCGGTGACGTCCTCGAGTTCGCCGAGGCCCGCGACGTGTTTGAGTTCGTTGCGCGACGCGCGTTCGCGCCAGATCTCATCGCCCGCGCCGTCCGCGCCGCCGTCTTCGAGCAGCACATCGGAACGGTCCGCGAGCACACCGCGGCGCGTGCCGCCTTCGAACGTGTCTTCATCGAACGTATCATCATCGGACATGCCATCGCGCGTATCGTCGTCGAATGTGTTGATTGTGGTCAAATAACCCTCACCTTTGCCTGGAGTGCATGCATTGCTTGGAAAACTTACCGAGTCCTGATTATCATCGGATAAACAGACATATCAGTATACAGTACAGCGAGGCGGAGCACGATGGCGCACAACGAATCCACACAACCGAACGAACAGTATTTCGCGGCGTCGCCGTCATCGAAGGACGTGCGTCACGAGATGCATGTGACGTTGCGCGGGCATGAGGCGGACGTCGAGACGTCGAACGGTGTCTTCTCCGCGCACCGCGTCGACCTTGGCACGGCCGTGCTGCTGCGCCACGCGCCTATGCCGCCCGCACGCGGCGATTTCCTCGACATCGGTTGCGGATGGGGCGCGCTGAGCCTCGCGCTCGCGTTCGAATCCCCCGACGCGGACGTCTACGCGATCGACGTCAACGAACGCGCGATCGAACTGACCGAACACAACGCCGAACGCAACGGCTGCGCGAACATCCACGTGGGCACGGCAGACGACGTGCCCGAAGGGCTTGAGTTCGAGCTCATCTGGTCGAATCCGCCGATCCGCATCGGCAAACAGGAGCTGCACACGCTCCTGATGACGTGGCTGCCGCGTCTCGCGCACGACGGATACGCGTATCTCGTCGTGCAGAGGAACCTTGGTTCCGATTCGCTCATCCGTTGGCTCGACGAGGCGCTCGGTGACACGTATGACGTGTCGAAATACGCGAGTTCGAAAGGGTACCGCGTCATCGAAGTGCATCATGCGCGCTGATTGTCCCTCCCCTCTCCGATTCGTTTTGATTGCATCCGATCGCCAGTGGAAAGTGTTGATCACGACCATATGAAATTCGACTATCCCCAAGAACTGCCGGTCAGCGGCGCGCGCGACGCGATCGCCGAAGCCGTGCGCCATGCGCAGGTCGTCATCGTCTCGGGCCAGACCGGTTCGGGAAAGACGACGCAGCTGCCGAAGATCCTCCTCGAACTCGGCCGCGGCACGCACGGGCACCAGATCGTGCATACGCAGCCGAGGCGCCTCGCGGCGCGCACGGTCGCCGAACGCATCGCGAGCGAACTCGGCGTGCGCCTCGGCGACGAGGTCGGCTACCAGGTGCGTTTCACCGACGAGTCGTCACCGAAGACGCGGCTGCGCGTCGTGACCGACGGCATTCTGCTCGCGCAGATCCAACGTGACCCGAAGCTCACGCGCTATGACACGATCGTCATCGACGAGGCGCACGAGCGCACGCTCAACATCGATTTCCTGCTCGGCTATCTGACGGCGCTCCTGCCCGAACGCCCCGACCTCAAGCTCATCATCACGTCCGCGACGATTGATTCGGTCAAATTCCAGAAGCATTTCGAGGACGCGTTGAAGAAGCCGGTCCCCGTCATCGAGGTCTCGGGGCGTACGTATCCGGTCACGATATGCTACGAGCCCCTCGGCGGCGCACCGTCGCTCATGGCGCATGTGCCCGGGTTCGCCGATGTGCGCGCCGACGAGGAGGGCGGGGCGCGCGACGTGGACGCCGACGTGCCGACGGCCGTCGCGCGCGCGTGCGTCGAGCTCGTGACCGTCTCAGCGCATGACCGGGGGCCCCGCGACATCCTTGTCTTCGCGGCCGGCGAACGCGACATCCGCGACTATGAACAGGCGATCCGCCACGCGTTCGGGCCCCGCTGCGCCGACATGCGCCGCGCCGACGCGATCGAGGTCATGCCGCTCTTCGCGCGCCTGAGCGCGAAGGACCAGCACCGCGTGTTCGAATCGCACGCGCACCAGCGCATCGTCATCGCGACGAACGTCGCCGAGACGTCGCTCACCGTGCCCGGCATCCGCTACGTCGTCGACCCGGGCCTTGCGCGCATCTCGCGGTATTCGAAGAGCGCGAAGGTGCAGCGTCTGCCGATCGAGCCGATCTCGCAGGCGAGCGCCGACCAGCGTTCGGGCCGCTGCGGCCGCATCGCCGACGGCATCGCGATCCGCCTGTATTCCGCCGAGGACTACGAAAGCCGCCCGCGGTTCACCGAACCGGAGATCCTGCGCACGTCGCTCGGCGCGGTCGTGCTCCATATGCTGTCCGTCGGTGTCGCGCACACGGCGCAGGACATCACCGATTTCGGCTTCATCGACCCTCCGGACGTCAAGGCGGTCTCCGATGGCATCAACGAGCTGACCGAACTGCAGGCGATTTCGCGCACACGTGGCGACATCCGTCTGACGCATACCGGTCGCCAGCTTGCACGTATCCCGATCGATGTGCGGCTTGGCCGCATGCTCATCGAGGCGGCGCGTTCGACGACGCCGAACACACTCGCCGCGCTCATCGTCATCGTCGCGTTCCTCAGTTTGCAGGACCCGCGCGAACGTCCCGAGGAGGCGCGCGAGGAGGCCGACCGCATCCACAACCGCTACGCCGATCCGACGAGCGATTTCCTCACGGCCCTCAACATCTGGGACCGCGCGTTCGGCGCGGACGGCGAACGCGGCGGCAACGCGCTGCGCCGCCTGTGCAAGGCCGAATTCCTCCACCATCTGCGCATGCGCCAGTGGCGCGACCTCGTCGCGCAGTTGCGTGAACTGTGCGAGGGCCTCAAGTTCAAGGTCGGTGGGCCGATCCCCGTCTCGCGTCCCGACGAGGCGGTGCGCGCGCTGCCGATCAACCAGCAGGCCGCCCACTCGTTGTGCTGTTCGTGGGATGCGCAGGGCATCCACACGTCGATGCTCGCGGGGTTGCTGTCGATGATCGGCATGCAGGTCGTGCGCGAGCCGAAGGCGTCCGATTACGCGAACCTCAAGGGCGCCGCACGCGCACGTGCGCTCAAACGCGCGCAGAAGATGGCGAAGAACGACTATCAGGGCGCGCGTGGCACGCATTTCGCGCTCTTCCCCGCGTCGGCGGTCGCGAAGTCGACGCCGCCGTGGGTCATGAGCACCGAACTCGTCGAGACGAGCCGTCTGTGGTCGCGCTATTGCGCGCAGATCGACCCCACGTGGGCGGAGCCGCTCGCGAAGGGCCTGACGCGCACGACGTACGCGCAGCCGCATTGGTCGGCGTCGCGCGGCAGCGCCGTCGCCGACGCGACGGTCCTGCTCTACGGGCTGCCGATCGTTCAAGGTCGCCATGTGCAATGGGGTCGCATCAATCCGCTTGAGGCGCGTGACTTCCTCATCCGCCAAGGGCTTGTCGAAGGCGAGATCCAGCAGCGGTTCCCATACGACGGTTTCGTCGAACGCAACCGCGAGGTCGTCGCCGACGCGCTCGACGACGCGAACCGCACACGCCAGATCGCGCAAAGCGTCAACGACGAGGATCTTTTCGACTTCTACAACGCCGTCATCCCGCAGGATGTGACGAACGTCGCCGAACTCGGCGCATGGTGGAAGAAGGAGCACGACGCGCACCCGGGGCTCCTCGATTTCGATCCGGCGAACGTCGACCGTCTGCTCGACGCCGGCACCTATGATCCGGGCGATTTCCCCGACCATTGGGTCACGGTCGGTTCCGACGGCCGCGCGATCGAATTGCGGTTGAGCTACATCTACGACACGAACGACGATGCCGACGGCGTGAGCGTGCATATCCCGATGACGGCGCTTTCGCGCGTCTCACCCGACGAGTTCAGCTGGAATGTGCCGGGACTGCGCCACGAGCTCATCGTCGCACTGATCAAAGCGCTTCCGAAGACGCTGCGTGTGCAGTTCGTGCCCGCCCCGGACACGGCCGCGAGGATCGAGGACTGGATCGACGCGCATTATCCGTACGCGCCCGGTTCGGGCACGCGTGAGGAGCCGGCCTCAGCACCGGACGGTGAGGGCTGGCCGGACATCCTCCATGTGTTCACGAAGGCCGCGATCGATGTCGTCGGCGCGCAGATCCATCCGGAGGTCCTCGACGGCCTCGCCGCGAAACTGCCGCCGTATCTGCGCATGACGTTCGTCATCGAACAGCCGATGCCCCGTTCGAGGCACGGCCGCAGACGCGAACGCGTCATGCCGAAGGTCGTCGCGAGCGGCAAATCGCTCGCCGAGCTGCAACGCCGTTTCGCGAGCGAGGCGCAGGTCTCGGCGCGTCAGGTCGTCAAACGCGAGGCGCAGCAGGCCGCCGACGCCGGCGCCGTCGTCAGGCAGGCGGACCTGCTGCGCAACGCCGGCGCGACGACGCGCTCACGTGAGCAGATGCTGTGGGACGGCGCGCTCGACCGTCTGCGCCTGCCGGCCGAGCGCATCTCGTCGCGTTGGCTTGGCGGCGAGGCGCTGCGCCTCGCCTCGGCGCCGTATGACAACATGAAGCAGCTCGTCGAGGACCTCCAGCGCGCCGCCGTCAAACGACTGCTGCCGGACATCGGCGCGCTCGCCGACGACGACGCGCTCGCACAGGCCGTCGCCGGCGTCGAGCAGGTCTATGAGGACACCGTCTACGCCGTCGCGAAGGACGTCGTCACGGTCCTCGAACAGTACGCGAAGGTCGACAAGGCGGTGAGCGGCCCCGCGGACCTGCCGATGCTCTCGGTGCTCCAATCGGTGCGCGAACACATCGCGACGCTCGTGCATCCGGGGTTCATCGGCGAGACGCCGCCGCTCGTGCTGCCGAGGATCAACGTCTACCTGCGCGCAGACCTCATCCGGCTCGACAAGGCGAAGGCGGACAAGAACCGCGACGTGCGCTGGGCATGGCAGGCCGACGAGGCGAAACAGCTCGTCGACGACGCGCGTACAAAGGCCGAGGCGATGCCGGCGGGCGCCGCGCGTGACGAGGCGGTCGCGAAGGCGACGCGCGCACGTTGGCTCCTTGAGGAATACCGCATCTCACTGTGGGCGCAGGAGCTCGGCACGAACCAGCCGGTGAGCGTGCAGCGCATCGCGAAGGCGCTGCGCTGACGGGCGCAAGGGAGGAGCAGCAACCATGGCAGCATCGAACGGCGCACCGAAACGCGGCGCGCGCAAACCGGCGGGCACATCGTCGCCACATGCGGGCACATCGTCGAAACGCGCGTCATCGCAACGCACATCAACGCGGCCCGCGGCGCGCACACACCAAAATGCGTCGAAACCGTCGGCGAAATCGACGAAACAGCAGACGAAACAGACGAAACAGACCCGGCAGCAGACGAAACCGGCGGCGAAGACATCCACGCAACGCACACGCGGCGGCCACGGCACGTTCGCGTCGAGAATCGTCAACGGACGGCAGCGTTCACGCGCGACGCACCGGTTCGCGCGTCTTCGCGCGCAATGGAACCACGGGTCGGCCGCGACACGGACGAGGATCGCGACGGTCGGCGTGCTCGCGGCGATCGTCGCCGTCGCCCTCATCATCACCGTCGTGCGTTTCGTGACGGAGCGCGTCGAACTCGCCGATGCGAAGGCACGACAGGTCTCGCTTACGGAGACCTACGATTTCAACCCCGGCGACATCATCTCGGATGGGCAGTTCTTCAACGGCGCCGCGATGAACGAGGCACAGGTGCAGGCGTTCCTCGACGAACAGGGCGCCCAATGCACGAAGGACTCGTGCCTGCGCACACGGAAGTTCAACGTCGAGCGCCGCGCGGCGAACGACTACTGCCGCGAATACCCAGGAGCGAAGGAACCACAGTCGGCGGCCGCGATCATCACGGCCGCGGCGACGGCGTGTGACGTCTCGCCGAAAGTGCTGCTGACGATGCTGCAGAAGGAACAGCAGCTCGTGAGCGCGACGAATCCGAAGGACTTCCAGTTCAAGTCGGCGATGGGTCTGAGCTGCCCCGACGACGACCACTGCGACCCCGCATACGCCGGCTTCTTCAACCAGGTGTTCGGGTCGGCGGAACGCTACCAGTACTATGTGCACCATGAGGACGAGTACGGCTTCCATGCGAAGCAGCTCAACTTCATCCGCTTCAACCCCGACGTCTCATGCGGCGGCGCGAACGTGTACATCGAGAACAAGGCGACGGCGCTGCTGTACATCTACACACCGTACCAGCCGAACGACGCGGCGCTCGCAGCGGGCGCCGGCGAAGGCGACGCCTGTTCGACGTACGGCAACAGGAACTTCTCGATCATCTATTCGGGATGGTTCGGCGACCCGCGCCTATGAGCGACGGTTCGCCCCCATAACTCCCCTACAGTTTGGTCGTATATGGATATCGTTGGCCCCGGCCGTGGTCGACACGGCCGGGGCCAACGATATCCATACGGCGTCACACAGCGCCGGTCACAGTTTCGCGAGGTACTTGCGCAGCTCGAACGGCGTGACCTGACTGCGGTACTCCTCCCACTCCTTGCGCTTGTTGCGGATGAAGTACTCGAAGACATGTTCGCCGAGCACGTCGGCGACGAAATCGGACTTCTCCATGATGCGCAGCGCCTCGTCAAGCGACTCGGGAAGCGGCTGGATGCCCATCGCCTGACGTTCGGCGTCGGTGAGCTCCCAGACATCGTCGCTCGTCGGCTCGCCAAGCTGCATCTTCTTCTCGATGCCGTCAAGACCCGCCGCGAGGAGGACCGAATACGCGAGGTACGGGTTCGCGCCCGGGTCGAGCGCACGGAACTCGATGCGCGCCGAATTGCCCTTGCCCGGCTTGTACTGCGGGATGCGCAGCAGCGCGGAACGGTTGTTGTGTCCCCAGCAGATGTAGCTCGGCGCCTCGTTGCCGCCCCACAGGCGCTTGTACGAGTTGACGAACTGGTCGGTCACCGCGCAGATCTCCGCCGCATGGTGCAGGATGCCGGCGGCGAACTGGCGTGCCGTGATCGACATGTTGAACTCCTGGCCCGCCTCGTAGAACGCGTTCGTGTCGCCTTCGAACAGGCTCAGATGCGTATGCATGCCCGAACCGGGCGCGTCGGCGAGCGGCTTCGGCATGAAGCTCGCATGGATGCCGCGTTCGAGTGAGATCTCCTTGACGACCGTACGGAACGTCATGATGTTGTCGGCGATCGTGAGCGCGTCGGCGTAGCGCAGATCGATCTCGTTCTGCCCCGGACCAGCCTCATGGTGCGAGTATTCGACGGAAATGCCCATCTGCTCGAGCATGTTGACGGTCGCGCGGCGGAAATCCATGCCCGGGCTGCGCGGCACATGGTCGAAATAGCCGCCCTCGTCGATCGGGACGGGCGTTCGCGACCAATCGTCCTGCTTCTCGAACAGGTAGAACTCGATCTCCGGGTGCACATAGAACGTGAACCCCTTCTCCTTCGCCTTCGACAGCGCGCGCTTGAGCACGTGGCGCGGATCGGCGAGCGACGCCTCGCCTTCGGGCGACAGGATGTCGCAGAACATGCGCGCGGTGCCTTGCGGACCGCCGCGCCACGGCAGGATCTGGAACGTGCTCGGATCGGGCTTGACAATCATGTCGTCCTCGGAGACGCGCGTCATGCCTTCGATCGCCGAACCGTCGAAGCCGATGCCCTCCTCGAACGCCGCCTCCAACTCCGCAGGCGCGATCGCGACCGACTTGAGCGTTCCCAACACATCCGTGAACCACAGACGAATGAAACGTACGTCGCGCTCCTCGACTGTCCGAAGCGCGAACTCTTGCTGTTTATCCATGCGGCCCATCGTTCCATGCCGATGTTACGGCAGATGTTAACAATGGCCGTCCGTGGACACGGCCGCCCCGTCGTGAACACGGCGGCGTCGCGGCGGCATGTGCGCTATCGTGGCGGGTATGGTGCACATGAACGGAAACATCGTCGTATCGACCCCCGACGACCCTGTCGTCGACATCCACACATGGCGGCAGTCGCCGACGCCGCGCTCGCGTGCGCGCGCCGGCATCGAGGCACGCAAGAAGGCGCCCCTGGAATCCCACGCCGTATGGAAGGTCGTCAAGGACAGGCGCGACGTCATCGGACTGCTCGAGGAGCAGTCACGTACACGCCTGCAGAGCCTCATCCCGCTGCGCTATTACCGGATGAGCGATTCGGCGTTCACGTTCTACCGTGGCACGGCGCTCATCATGGCGAACGACCTCGCGCAAACGCCCGTCACCGGCATCCCCGTGCAGGCCGTCGGCGACGCGCACATCGGCAATTTCGGCATCTTCTATTCGCCGACGATGCATCTCGTGTTCGACATCAACGATTTCGACGAGACGACGACGGGACCGTGGGAGTGGGACATCAAACGCCTCGCCGCGTCGGTCGAGATATGCGGACGCGCGAACGGCGTGTATTCGAAGGACCGGCACACGGCGGTGCGCGACTGTGTCAAGACATACCGTGACTACATCAACCAGTTCTCTCAAATGGATTATCTGGATATGTGGTACGACCATCTCGACGTCGAGAACACGCTCGACCAATTCGAATCGTCGGCGCACGGCAAACGCAACCGCACGTTGCGCGCGGCGGTCATGAAGGCGAAATCGAAGGATTCACGTAGCGCGGCCGCGAAACTGACGTATCTTGACGGCGACCATCTGCGTTTCCGTTCGATGCCGCCCGAACTGGTGCCGATCGAGGACCTTGAGGGGTACAAGGACATCCACGCGCTTGAACAGCGCCTCGACCAGCTGTTCACGTCGTACCATGATTCGCTCTACGAGGACCGCCGTCATGTGCTCAGCCAGTACCACTACCAGGACACGGCGCGCAAGGTCGTCGGTGTCGGCTCCGTCGGCACGCGCGCGTGGGTGTCGGTGCTCACGGGGCGCGACATCAACGATCCGCTCATGTTGCAGATGAAGGAGGCGACCGATTCCGTCCTCGAACGCTTCGTCGGACGTTCGAAATACGCGTCGCATGGCGAACGCGTCGTGCAGGGCCAGAAACTGATCCAGACGACCGCCGACATCATGCTCGGATGGACGAAGTTCGTCGCGAACGATGGCAATCCGCGCGACTATTACGTACGTCAGTTGTGGAACGGGAAAGGGTCGATCGACATCGACCATCTGACCGACGTCTCACTCGACGACCTCGGCAGGATGTGCGCGTGGTGTCTCGCGCACGCGCATGCGCGCAGCGGCGACAGCATCGCGATCGCGAACTACCTCGGCGGCACCGACGCGTTCGACGTCGCGATGGCGAGCTTCGCCGATTCGTACGCCGACCAGAACGAGGAGGACTACCGCGTCTTCAAGAAGATGATCAAGGACGGCGAACTGCCCTGCGCGAAGGATTGAGCGGACAACTGCATGTGCGCCGCGATGGATGCGCGGCGCACAGGGTCACTCGCCGTTCGCGACGACGAGCGCCTCGCCGAGCGTGAATGCGCCCGCGTAGAGGGATTTGCCGAGGATCGCGGAATCGACGCCGAATTCGGCGAGCGACGCGATCGCGCGCAGGTCGTCGAGTTTCGCGATGCCGCCCGACGCGGTGACCTTCGCGTCGGTGCGCATGCCGACTTCGCGCAGCAGTTCGATGTTCGGTCCGCTCATCATGCCGTCACGCGTCACATCGGTCACGACGTAGCGCGAGCAGCCGGCGTCGTCGAGGAACTTCATCGTCTCGAACAGGTCGCCGCCTTCCTTGACCCAGCCGCGTGCGGCGAGCGTATGGCCGCGCACGTCGAGGCCGACGGCGACGCGGTCGCCGAATTCGCCGATGACACGCGCTGTCCATTCGGGGTCCTCGAGTGCGGCGGTGCCGATGTTGACCCGTGCGGCACCCGCGTCGAGCGCGGCGCGCAGCGAATCGTCGTCGCGTATGCCGCCGGACATCTCGATGTGCACGCGGTCGCCGAGTTCATGGACGATGTCGCGCAGCTGCGCGCGGTTGTCGCCTGTGCCGAACGCGGCATCGAGATCGACGAGGTGGATCCACTGCGCGCCGGCCTCGACCCAGGTGCGGGCCGCCTCGAGCGGCGAGCCGTAGTCGGTCTCGGATCCGGATTCGCCTTGGCGCAGGCGCACGGCTTTGCCGTCACGCACGTCGACTGCGGGAAGAAGGGTCAATGACATGGTTGTTTTCCTTTGTGTTTGCTGGGAAACGGATGATGGGCCCGTTATGGGCGATCACAGCACGGCGGCCCAGTTGCGCAGCAGCTGCGCGCCGGCTTCGGCGGACTTCTCGGGATGGAACTGCGTCGCGAAAAGCGGGCCGTGCTCGTAGGCGGCGACGAAACGGCTGCGCCCGTAGTCGCACCATGCGACACGTTCCGCGCTGTCGCCGAAATCGATGCTGTATTCGCTTGTGTCGACGGGGCGCACGGCCATCGCCGCGTACGAATGGACATAGTAGAACCGCTCATGTTCGATGCCTGCGAACAGGATCGAACCTTCCGGCGCTTCGACGGTGTCCCATCCCATATGCGGCACAACGTCCGCGTCGAGCTTCGTGACGGTGCCGCCGATGAGGCCGAGGCCCTCGGCCTCCTCACCGTGCTCCTCGCCTTCCTCGAACATGATCTGTTCGCCAACGCACACGCCAAGCACAGGGCGTTCCGCGCGCAGGCGGTCGTAGATGACGCGGTCGCCGGAGACCTTGCGCAGGCCTTCCATGCACGCGCCGTATGCACCGACGCCGGGCACGACGAGCCCGTCCGCCTCAAGTGCCTGCCGGTAGTTCGACGTGAGTGTCACGTCGAGTCCCTGATCGGCGAGCGCACGCACCATCGAGCGCACGTTGCCGAAGCCGTAGTCGAACACAACGACCGTCTTCATGTTGTCCTTGCCGCCTTTCAAGCGATGTCCTGTCCCGTCTGCCCGGCGCCCACGCCGCATCCATATGCCGCGTGCGCGTGTCAGTGGTTGTCACAATGTATTGTCGTCGTCATCCCCGAGCGCCTCGGGCGGTATCGGATGGCTGCGCATGAACGCGCGGATGCGCGCCTCGGCGTCCTTGTGCGTCGCGATCGACGCCGTGTCGACCGTCTCATCCGATTCCGACTCGATGCCGTGGACGTCGACGAGCCCGATCATGTAGTCCTCGACGAACGGCGCGAGCGTCGGGAACGCGAACGGCGGAGGGATCTTGTCGACACCCACGCCGTTCTCGTAGATCTCCGCCTCAATCTTGTCCGCACGGTTGACGACGAGGAGCACGCCCATGCCGGATATGACCGTCGTCAGGTCATGCGCGGCCGTCTCGGGCGCATTGCCTTCGAGGTCGCGCAGGATCGCGACACAGCCATAGGGGTGCCCGACGCACAACGCGGGCACATCGGCGAGGCGGCATATCGCGGCGAACAGCTCCGCGCTCGCGAGATGCGAGCATATGACGGCGCATTTCGCCTTGTTGCCGAGGATGCCTTGCAGCTCGTCCTCGAAATCAAGCGGTGCGTCGCCGCCATCGGACGGCGCGTCATGCGCGTCGCCACCGTCGTGCACATCGTCGCGGTGCGTGTCTGCGAATTCCTGTTCGAACCCTTCGAGCGCGGCTTCAAGGTCGGCGTCGTCGAAATGCACATCGGCGTCATCGAATCCATCATTCATGCCGAAATCGCCGTTCGTATCGTCGTGTCCCGCCATCACAGCGCGCCTTTCGTGCTCGGGATGCCGTCGACGCGCGGATCCGGTTCGACCGCGAACCGCAACGCGCGCGCAAACGCCTTGAATTCGGCTTCGGCGATATGATGCGGGTCACGTCCGGCGATGAGCTGCAAATGCAGGCAGATATCCGCGTGGAACGCAATCGATTCCATGACGTGACGCACGAGCGAACCGGTGAAATGGCCGCCGATCATCGCATACTGGAAACCTTCCGGTTCCCCCGTGCACACGCAGTACGGACGCCCGGAGACATCGACGACCGCCTTCGCGAGCGCCTCGTCGAGCGGGACCGTCGCATCCGCGAACCTGCGGATGCCGCGTTTGTCGCCGAGCGCCTGCTTGAGCGCCTCGCCGAACACGATCGCCGTGTCCTCGACGGTGTGGTGTGCGTCGATGTCGGTATCGCCGTACGCGTTGATCTTCAGGTCGATGAGCGAGTGCTTGCCGAGCGCCGTCATCATATGGTTGTAGAACGGCACGGTCGTGTTGATCTCGGTCTTGCCGGTGCCGTCGAGGTCAAGGCTGAGTTCGACCGTGGATTCGCTCGTCTGCCGAACGATCGAAGCGGTGCGTGCCATCTCGTGTTCCTCCTGACTGCTTGTTGCGTCCTATGCCTATGTTGCCTGTGCCGCGCGGTGTGCGGGACGCGCCGCTACGCCGTCCGGCGTTGCTCGACGGCGCGCATCGACGCGGTGAGCGCGTCGCGGAACGCCTTCATCTCCTCATCGGTGCCCATACACACGCGCAGCCATCCTTCGGGGCCGACGACGCGGATGAGGACGCCACGCGTGAGCATTTCGTCGAAGATCGCGCCCCGGTCATCGAAATGACCGCCGAACATCAGGAAGTTCGACTGCGACGGCGCTACCTCAAGCGGCGTGCCGTCGTAGGTCTGCTCCTTGAGCCATGCGGCGGTCTCCTCGCGTGTGCGGCGCAGATGGTCGACCTGCGACAGCTGTTCGTCGGTGTGGTCGAATCCGGCGAGCGCGGCCGCCTGCGTCACAGCGGACAGATGGTACGGCATGCGCACGATGCGCAGGCAGTCGATGATGCCGGCGCTCGCGGCGACGTAGCCGACGCGGGCGCCGGCGAACGCGAACGCCTTGCTCATCGTGCGGCTCACGGCGAGGTTCGCGTAGGTGCCGACAAGCGTCGTCGCGGATGGGGTGCCCGGGTCGCGGAATTCGATGTAGGCCTCGTCGACGACGACGACCGGATGCACGCCGTCGGCGGCGCCGGCGACGGTCGCGTTCTGGCAGTGGTCGAGGATGCGTTCGAGGTCGGGCATCGGCAACGGTGTACCGGTCGGGTTGTTCGGGCTCGTCAGGATGACGAGCGACGGTTCGAGCGCGTCAATCTGGCGGATCGTCTCGTCGACGTCGAGCGTGAAGTCGGCGTGGCGCGGCGCCGTGTTCCATGTCGTGAACGTATCACGTGCGTATTCGGGGTACATCGAATACGTCGGGTCGCATCCGAGCGCGTTGCGTCCGGGGCCTCCGAAGGCCTCGAACAGCTGCAACATGATTTCGTTCGAGCCGTTCGCGCCCCACACCTCGTCAGTCGTCAGTTCGGCGTGCGATTCCTTCGCGAGGTAGTCGACGAAGGCTTGACGCAACTCGATGTGTTCGCGGTCGGGGTAGCGGTTGAGCGTCGCCGCCGCCTCACGCACGCGTTTTTCGATGCTGCGGATGACGGCATGGCTCGGCGGATACGGGTTCTCGTTGACGTTGAGGCATACCGGGACGTCAAGCTGCGGGGCGCCGTAGGGCTCCTCGCCGATGAGGTCGTTGCGCAGCGGCAGGCTTGCCGGAATCGTCCCTTCGCT
The DNA here is from genome assembly GCF_002286935.1 of Bifidobacterium criceti. Lineage (GTDB taxonomy): Bacteria > Actinomycetota > Actinomycetes > Actinomycetales > Bifidobacteriaceae > Bifidobacterium > Bifidobacterium criceti. Next base: position 11,584 of record NZ_MVOH01000017.1, on the reverse strand, counting down.
CATCGAAGGCCCGCCTCCTGTTCCTGGTCCTCAAGCGTCGCCTTGTCATAGGGGTCGGTGACGAAGCGGCTCAGCACGCTTTCGCCGTGCGCCGGAAGGTCCTCGGAGACGGCGAACGCATTGACGCGCGCGGCGAGCTCCTTGAGGCCCTGCTCGTCGTATTCGATCACTTCGACCGGCTTCATGAACGTGTGTACGCCAAGGCCCGCGGCGAAGCGCGCCGTGCCGGACGTCGGCAGCACATGGTTCGAACCGGACATGTAGTCGCCGAGCGGGACTGGCGAATACGGGCCGCGGAAGATCGCGCCGGCGTTGCGGATCTTCGCGATGACGGCGTCCGGGTCGGCCGTCTGCACTTCGAGGTGCTCGGCCGCGTAGGCGTTCGCGGCGTCGATCGACTGCGCGAGCGAATCGGTCAGGATGATGCCGGACTGGCGGCCTGAAAGCGATGTCTTGACGCGGTCGGCGTGCTCGGTGCGCGGTACGCGCTTGAGGAGCTCGGCCTGCACGGCGTCGGCGAGGTCAGCGCTGTCGGTGATGAGCACGGAACCGGCGAGCTCGTCGTGTTCCGCCTGACCGATGAGGTCGGCGGCGACCCATGCGGGGTTCGCGTCCTTGTCGGCGATGATCGCGATCTCGGTCGGACCGGCGACGGCGTCGATGCCGACGATGCCGGAGACGAGGCGCTTCGCCGTCGCGACGAAGATGTTGCCCGGGCCGGTGATCTTGTCGACCGGTTCGCACAGGACGGGCGACTGCGGGTCATCGACGTCGGTCGCGCCGTACGCGAACATCGCGATCGCCTGCGCGCCGCCGACGGCGTAGACCTCGTCGACGCCGAGCATCGCGCATGTCGCGAGGATCGTCTTGTTCGGCCAGCCGTCCGGGTCGTTGCGGTTCGGCGGCGTCGCGACCGCAAGCGATTCGACGCCGGCGGCCTGCGCCGGCACGGCGTTCATGATGACCGAGCTCGGATAGACGGCCTTGCCGCCGGGCACATACAGGCCGACGCGCTGCACCGGGATCCAACGTTCCGAGACGCGTGCGCCTTCGGCGAGGTCGGTGTGGAAGTCCTCAGGCACCTGGTTCTTCGCGACGGCGCGGGCACGGCGGATCGATTCCTCGATCGCGGCGCGCACTTCGGGGTCGAGTCCGGCGACGGCCGCGTCCATGACGTCGGTGGGCACACGTAGCGACTTCGGCACGACGTGGTCGAATTTCTCGGCGTATGCGCGGAGCGCCTTCGCCCCGTGCGCCTTCACGTCGTCGAGGATCGGCTGGACGAGCCCGGTCGCTTCGTCGGTGCCCATGTCGGCGCGAGGCATCGCCTCGAGCATCTGGGCGCGGGTGAGTTCTTTTCCGCGCAGATCGATGGTGCGCATGTAGTGTTCTTCGCTCATAAGCCACTATCGTAACAACGGCCTGTCACGAGCGTGATTCGTGTGTGGCCGCATCTCACGATGCGGCCACACACGTATGGGGCGTCGGCGCTCACGAGGACATGAGCGCGGCAGGTCCGAAGATGATCTTGATGTCGGCGAACAGGCTCGTGTCGCGCGTGACGCGGAAGCGGTCGCCCATCGTCAGGACTTGCGCGTCGCCGCGTTCGTTGAACACGGCGAGTTTGACCTCGCAGTAGCCCGGATGGTTCGCGAGCACGGTGCCAAGCTGTTCGAGACGGTCGCGTTGGAGCGCGCCTGTGGGGAGCGTGATGAGCACGGGCCGCGCGTCCTCCGCTTCGAGCGAAGGCAGCTGCATCTCGGTCGCGCGCAGGCTCACCGTCTCGTCGCGCACCTCGACCATGCCGCGCATCTGCACGACGGTGTCGACGGCGAGGTCGGCGGCGGCCGATTCGTACACTTTGCCGAAGAGCATGCATTGGATCGAGCTTTCCATGTCCTCGATCGTCACGATCGCCCACGGATTGCCTTTCTTCGACATGCGTCGGTCGACGTTCGTGATGAGGCCCGCGATCGTGACCTGTGTGCGTTCGGGCATCGTCGGCGCGCGGTCGATGAGATGCGCGATCGACATCTCGCGCAACGCCGCGAGGACGCTCTGCATGCCGCTCAACGGATGGTCGGAGACGTACAGGCCGAGCATGTCGCGCTCATACTGCAGCTTCGTCTTCTTGTCCCATTCCTCGATGTCGGGGATCGTGATCGCCGCGTCGCCGAGAAGCGACGGGTCGCTGTCCTCGCCGCCGTCGAGGTCGGCGAAGAGGTCGAACTGGCCGTTCGCCTGCCGGCGTTTGATGTCGACGACCGAGTCGATCGCCGCCTCGTGGACCGCGCACAACGCACGTCTGTTGGGGTTGACCGAATCGAACGCGCCGCCTTTGATGAGCGATTCGACGAGACGCTTGTTGAGCGCGGTGAGCGGCGCGCGGCGGATATAGTCCATGAAATCGATGTATTTGCCGCGCTGCCCGTTGCGTTCCTCGATGATCTCCTTGACGGCCGTTTCGCCGACGTTCCTGATCGCGCCGAGGCCGAAGCGCACGACGTCGCCGACGGCGGAGTATGCGTAGACGGATTCGTTGATGTCCGGCAGCAGGACCTTGATGCCCATGCGCCGCGCCTCGCCCAGGTACAGGGCGGTCTTGTCCTTGTTGCTCACCGCGCCCTGCAGCAGGGCGGCCATGAACTCGACCGGGTAATGCGTCTTGAGATACGCGGTCCAATACGAGATCAGCCCGTACGCGGCCGAATGCGCCTTGTTGAACGCGTAGCCCGAGAACGGCACGAGCACGTCCCACACCGCCTGCGCCGCCTCCTCGGAATAGCCGTGCTCCTTCATTCCCGCGAAGAACGGCACCTTCTCCTTGGCGAGCACCTCGGGCTTCTTCTTGCCCATCGCACGGCGCAGCACATCCGCCTTGCCGAGCGAATAGCCCGCGAGGATGCGCGCGGCCGACTGCACCTGCTCCTGATAGACGATCAGGCCGTAGGTCTCGTCGAGCACCTCCTTGAGCGGCTCGGCGAGCTCGGGATGGATTGGCTCGATTTTCTGCAACCCGTTCTTGCGCTTCGCGTAGTTCGTATGCGAGTTCATATCCATCGGGCCCGGACGGTACAGGGCGATCAACGCCGAGATGTCGTTGAAGTTGTCCGGCTTGAGCTGCTTGAGCAGGGCGCGCATGCCGTCCGAATCCAGCTGGAACACGCCAAGCGTGTCGCCACGCGAGAGCAGCTCGTACGTCTCCTTGTCGTCGAGCGGGATCTTCGTGTAGTCGATCGCCTCCTTGCCGTTGGCGGCGATGTTCCTGAGCGTGTCACTGATGACCGTCAAGTTGGAAAGCCCGAGGAAGTCCATCTTCACGAGGCCCAGCGTCTCGCACGTATGGTACTCGAAGGTCGTCGTGACCGTCCCGTCGGTGCGCTCCAAAAGCGGCGACGTGTCCGTGATCGGCTCCGAACCCATGATCGTCGCGCACGCGTGCACACCGGTCTGGCGGATGAGGCCCTCCAGTCCCATCGCCTTGTCGGTGATCGCCTTCGCGTCCGGATCGGACTCATAGAGCTCGCGGTATTCGCGCGCCTCGGCGTAACGCTTCGACTTCGGGTCGAAAATGTCATGCACCGAGATGTCCTTGCCGCCCGTCGCGGCCGGCGGCAGCGCCTTCGTGACCTTCTCGCCCATCGCGAACTCGTAGCCCATGATGCGCGCCGAATCCTTGAGCGCCTGCTTCGTCTTGATCGTGCCGTAGATCACGCACTGCGCGACCTTGTCATGCCCGTACTTCTCACCGCAGTACTCGATGACCTTGAGGCGCCCGTCCGGGTCGAAATCCACGTCGATATCCGGCAGGCTCACACGCTCGGGGTTGAGGAACCGTTCGAAGATCAGGCCATGCTCCAACGGGTCGAGCTCGGTGATGCCCATCGCGTACGCGACCATCGAACCCGCCGCCGAGCCACGGCCCGGGCCGACCATGATCCCATGGTCCTTCGCCCACTGGATGTAATCCGCGACGACGAGGAAGTAGCCTGGGAACTGCATCTGGCAGATCACACCGCACTCGTAATCGGCCTGCGCGAGCACATGGTCGGGCACGCTGCCCTCATAGCGCTTCTCGAGGCCTTCCTCGACCTTCTTCAGGAACAGCGATGTCTCGTCCCAGCCCTCGGGACACGGGAACTTCGGCATGAACGCGCCGTCCTCATGGTCGTCGAACATCACATTACACCGCTCCGCGACCTCCAACGTGTTGTCGCACGCCTCCGGCAGGTCTCGGAACAACTCACGCATCTCCTGCTCCGTACGCAGGTAATACCCCTTGCCATCGAACTTGAACCGGTCCGGGTCGTCGAGCTTCGAACCCGAATTGATGCACAGCATCGCGTCCTGCGTCGCTGCGTCCGCCTCAAGCACATAATGCGAGTCGTTCGTAGCGAGCAGCGGCGCACCGAGGCGCTTCGCGATCTCGAGCAGGTCCCCGGTGACCTTCCGCTCGATCTCGATGTTGTGGTCCATCAGCTCGATGAAGAAGTTGTCCTTGCCGTAGATGTCCTGCAGCTCGCCGGCCGCGCGCAGCGCCTCGTCGAACTGGCCCAGGCGCAGACGCGTCTGGATGATGCCCGAAGGGCACCCCGAACCGCAGATGACGCCCTTGTTGTACGTCGCGAGCACGTCCTTGTCCATACGCGGGTAGCGCATCACGCGGCCCTCGAGGTTCGCGACCGACGAGGCCTTCGTCAGATTGACGAGACCCTCGTCGTTTTCCGCCCACAACGTCAGATGCGTGATGAGGCCACCGCCCGACACGTCGTCGCGCCGCTGGTCCTCGGTGCCCCAATGCACACGGGACTTGTCGCCACGCGCCGTCTCCGGCGTCACATACGCCTCGATGCCGAGAATCGGCTTGACGCCCTGCGCGACGGCCGTGCTCCACATCTCGTACGCGCCGTGCATATTGCCATGGTCGGTTATGCCGACCGCCGGCATGCCGAGTTCCTTCGCACGCGCGACAAGCCCGGGAATCTTCGATGCGCCGTCGAGGAGCGAATAATGCGTGTGGTTGTGCAGATGAACGAAGTTCGCGGATTGAGCCATGCCATCAATCTAGCGGATTTCGCTGACGCCCTTCAAGGGGTTGTCACGCATTTCACAAACCCCGCCAAGCGACACTCCGCACGTCCGGTGCATGCACCGCCGGCCGCGCGGATGCGACGGGGCTCACATGCCGTCGGCGCCATCCTCGCCGTCCGTGTGGCGTGCGCGCATCGCATCGAGCGCATGCTTGAGATCGGCCGGATACTGCGATGTGACGACGGTGCGCACATGCGTGCGCGGATGCCGGAATTCGAGCTGCATCGCATGCAGCCACTGCCGTTCGAGCCCGAGTTCGGCCGACAGCTTCGGATTCGCCCCGTACATCGCGTCGCCGACGAGCGGATGCCCGATCGACGAGAAGTGCACGCGGATCTGATGCGTGCGTCCCGTCTCAAGGTTGATCTTCGCGAGCGTCGCCTCACCGAAGCGTTCGAGCACGTCCCAATGCGTGACCGCCTCCTTGCCGCCCGGTGTCACGCAGAAGCGGAAGTCGGAGACCTTCGCGCGCCCGATCGGTGCCTCGATCGTCGCCTTGTCCTCCTTGAGGTTGCCTTGCGCGAGCGCATGGTAGGTCTTGATGACCTCATGCTCGGAGAACTGCCGGCGCATCTCCTTGTACGCGAGATCGGTCTTGCACACGAGCATGAGCCCTGATGTGCCGACGTCGAGGCGCGAAACGATGCCTTGACGCCCTGGTGCGCCGAGTGCCGTGATCTCGACGCCGCGTTTGAGGAGCGAACCGAGCACGGTCGGCCCCGTCCAGCCGACCGACGCGTGCGCGGCGACACCGACCGGTTTGTCGACGACGACGATGTCCTCGTCCTCGTAGACGATCGGCATGTTCCGTGCGATCGGTTCCGCGGGGCGCTGTTCGTCGACGAGTTCGAATTCGACGACGTCGCCCGCCTGCAGCACCGCCGATTTGTCGCGCTCGTGCTCACGGCCGACGATGCGCGCCTGGTTCGTTTCGATGAACACGGCGGCTTTCGCGCGTGACACGCCGAGCATCTTCGCGACGGCGATGTCGAACCGCCGTCCGATGAGCATATCGGGCGCAGGGACCACTTTGATCATCGCTGTGCATCCTCCCCCGTCGTTGCCGCCGCATCCTCCATGGTCCTTGTGCGGAACGGCACGTTGCATAGGATGAGGACGACGATGCCGATGCCGGCGACCATCAGGAAGATGTCCGCGACGTTGCCTACCGACCATCCGTAATCGAGGAAATCGACGACTTTGCCGTTGAGGAACCCGTCCGCATGGATGACGCGGTCGATGAGGTTGCCGAACGCGCCCGCGAACGCGAGCGCGAGGAACACGGTCCACGCCATCGACTGCGTACGCAGGGCGAGGACGAGGAGCACGGCGCACGCGACGGCCGACATGAGCGCGATGAGCCATGTCATGTTCGATCCCATGCCGAGCGAGGCGCCTGGGTTGTGCACGAGCGTGAACCGCAGCAGCCCCGGGATGACGGGAACCGATGCTCCGCCGGCGAGGCGCGCCTGCGCAACCGCCTTCGTCAATTGGTCGATGACGATCGCGATGATGACGATACACGCAAAGACGGCCACGCGGATACGCGGCCGTCTTTGCTCGCTGGTTGACTGATGCGTCACTGAAGGTCTCTCAGTCGTTCTTGTCCATGCTGTTGTAGTTGTTCGTGTCCGAGACCTGCGCCTGCAGCTGTCCGAGGAACTCGGTCAGGCGTGCGCGGTATTCGGTTTCGAACTGCTTGAGGCCCTGGATGTTGCCTTCGATGACCTTCGACTGCGTCTCAAGGTTCGTGCGGACCTGCGTCGCGTAATCATCGGCCGCGGCGCGCGTCTTCTCGTCGTAGTCCTTCGCGCGCTGCTGCACTTCGCTCTCGTATTCGTCGAGCTCGGCATGGCGGTCGACGACGTACTGGTCGGCTTCGCTCTTCTTCTGCTGGGCGTAGGAGTTGCCTTCGTCCTGCTTCTTCTGGGCGTATTCGTCGGCCTCGTGCGCCTTCGCGTCGGCGTAGGTGTTCGCCTCGTTCGTCCTCGTCTCCGCGTAGTTGTTGGCTTCCGCGGTCTTGTCGGTGACGTACTGGTCGGCTTCGGCGTGCTTGTTCTGCATGTAGGTATCGGCGTCCTGGCGCGTCTTCGCGCTGTACTCGTCGGCCTCGGTGCGCGTCTTCTCGCTGTAGTCGTCGGCCTCGGTGCGCGTCTTCTGCGCGAACGCCTCCGCCTGCTCGTGCATGCTCTTGTTGTACGCGTCGGCGTCGTCGCGTGTGCGCTTGCTGTAGGCGTCAGCCTCGTCATGGACGCGCTTGTTGTAATCGTCGGCCTCGGTGCGTGTGCGGTTCGAATAGTCGTTGGCCTTGCCGATGAGCTCTTCGTACTTGCGCTGGCTCTGCTCGGTGATCTCCTTCGCGGTCGCCTTGCCCTTGTCGACGTACTGGTCGTGCAACTGCATCGCGAGCGTAAGCATCGCGGTCGCGCGTTCGGGCTCGCTGTTGGCCTGGGCGGCGGCGCTCTTGATCTTCTGGAGGCTGCCGGTCTCGGTGTTCGGCTCGACCTTCGCGACCTGGTCGCGCAGCTGCTCTTCGCGCTGCTTCGATTCCTCGAGCTGCTTCGTGAGGTCCTGAATCTGGGCTTCCTGCTGCTGTGCACGAACCGTCTGCTGGTGCGCCGTCGACAGTTCATGACGCAGGTTCTCGCTGTCCGCACGGAACTGGTCACGCTGCTTCGTGACTTCGGCGAGCTGGGCCGCGAGGTCCGGCTGGTCGGAGTTCCGCGCCGCCTGTGCCGTGAGCTGGTCGATCTGCGCGCTCAGGCGTTCGACCTGCGCCTTGAGCTGTTCGTTCTGCGAGGCGAGCGTGCGGTTCGTGTCCTCGGCTTCGGCGAGCTTGCCCTGCGCCGCCTGCACGGCCTGGTTGGCCTGTGCGATCTGTGCCTGCGCCTGCTCCCCCGCGCCTTGGGCGGCGGCCGCGCGCAGCGACTGGTTCTCGCCCTGCAGCTGCTGGACCTGGTTCGTCAGATCGGAAATCTTCGTGTTGAGTTCGGAAACGTCCGGGCCGAGTGCCTGGGTCGACTGGCCGCCGGCGACGGCCTGCTTGCCCAAAGCTTCGACGGTCTCGGTGACCTGGTCGAGGAAGTCGTCGACCTCGTCAACGTCATACCCTTCTTTGAAGCGCACCGTCTGGAAGGTGTGCTCCCTAATATCCTTAGGCGTCAAAAGAGCCATATATCTTGCACCTCGCTTTGGGTTACCACCCGGCTTAGTTGGACTTATGTGTTGATGCTAGCACGGATTGCGTGCAAACAATCGCTTTTCGGCGCATTTCCCCATCGTCGACGCGCCATTCGACGCCGCTCAGATGAGCACCTGCAGCACGATGAGCGCGAAATACAGGACGAGGAAGCTGGTATCGAACGAGACAGGCCCAAGCGGAATCGGCTTGATGTACCGCCGCAGCCACCGCAACGGCGGATCGGTGAGCGCGTAGACGATTGAGACAAGTGTCGCGACGAATCCGTGTGGGTGCCAGCCGCGCGCGAGCACAAAGACCCAGTCGAGGATCATACGGGCGAACAGCACGATCAGATAGGCGTCGATGAGCCAATCGACGAGGCGGAAGAACATCGCCAACAACAAAGCAAGCATGTCCACGGCCTACTTTCCTGCCGTGGGCATGCTCGTCGCGGTATCCATCATCGTCCGGCGGCTCACTCGGCGAACAGGTCGTGCGTCGCGTTTGACTCCGCGTCTTCGGCGACGATGTCGACGCGCGCGGGGCTCAGCAGGAACACACGGGGCGTGACGCGTTCGATCGAACCGGACACACCGAAGACTACGCCCGAAGAGAAATCGACGATGCGGTAGGCGACCGCTTCCGATACGCCGGTGAGGTTGAGCACGACAGGCACGCCGTCGCGCAGTGCGCGGCCGACGAGCTGCGCGTCCTCATATGAGTGCGGGTGAATCGTCGTGATCCGGCTGACACGGCCCTGGAACGGCGCCGCGGGTTTGCGCGCAGCGGCCGGCTGCGTCGTCGCCGCCGGCATCGGGGTCACCGACCGGTCGGAGTCGAATGACGAGGCGGACTCGTCCTCCTCCTCTTCGAAATCGGCGTCGTCGTCTTCAGCGACATCGGCCATGCCGAGGTACGACATCGTCTGCTTGAGAAACCCGGGCATTCGTGTTCCTTTCTCGTCCTATGGTTCAATCAGCGCAGGAAATCCGGGATGTCGATGTCATCCGGATCATTCGGCGAATAGCGGGCCGGTTCGACGCTCGGATCGAAGATCGGCGCCGACGGAGTCTGCGGGACGACGGGCGTCGTCGGCTGCTCGACCTCGACGTTCGTCTGGAAGATCGGCGTCGCGTTCGGTGCGGGTGACGTCATGATCGTCGGCAGGCCGTTCGTCGTATGCTCGGTCTTCTTGGTCGTGTCCTCGCGGCGCGGCTGCGGCTGCTGCGCGGGGACATTGATGTCCGGGGGGGCGATCGTGGTCTTGCCGGTGTTCTCATGCTTCGCGTCGAAGCCGGCGGCGATGACGGTCACGCGGATCTCGTCGCCGTAGGCGTCGTCGAGCGCGAGGCCCCAGATGATCTGCGCCTCCGGATGCGCCGAACGGCGCACGAGCTCGGTCGCGGCATACGCCTCTTGCAGTTTGAGGTCGGTCGAGGCGGCGATGTTGATGAGCACGCCGTTCGCACCGTCGATGCTTTCCTCGAGCAGCGGCGAGCTGATCGCGATCTCCGCGGCCTGCGTCGCGCGGTCTTCGCCCCGTGCCGAGCCGATGCCGAACATCGCGGTGCCCGAATCGCGCAGGATCGAGGTGACGTCGGAGAAGTCGACGTGGATGTACGAATTCATCGTGATGAGGTCGGTGATGCCCTGCACGCCCGCGAGGAGCGCCGTGTCGGCGGTCTTGAACGCGTCGACGATGCCGATCGAACGGTCGGCGAGCTCAAGCAGACGGTCGTTCGGGATGACGATGAGCGCGTCCACTTCCTTGCGCAGGTTGTCGATGCCAAGCGCGGCCGACGCGGCGCGCTGCGGGCCTTCGAACGAGAACGGACGTGTCACGACGGCGATCGTGAGCGCGCCCTGCTGGCGCGCCGCGCGTGCGACGAGTGGGCTCGCGCCGGTGCCGGTGCCGCCGCCTTCGCCCGCCGTGACGAAGACCATGTCCGCGCCCTTGACGGCCTCTTCGATGTCCGACTGGTGGTCCTGTGCGGCCTTCGCGCCCTTCTCCGGGTCGGCTCCGGCGCCGAGGCCACGGCTCGACGCGTCGGAAAGCGAGATCTTGACGTCCGCGTCCGAACGCAGCAGATCCTTCGCGTCGGTGTTGATCGCGACGAACTCGACGTTCTGCAGACCTTCCGCGATCATGCGGTTGACGGCATTGCCGCCGGCCCCGCCCACGCCGACGACTTTGATGTTCGTTTTGTCATTGAAATTGTCATTCTGGGCAATCTCGCTCACGATGTTCTCCTGTCACTCACGATGCTGAACTCTACTGTATCGCAAACCGCCCGATATTCCGGCCATTGCACGTCGCCATGTGAAACGGTTCATGGACCGGCGGGCGGATTGCGCCACGTCTTTGCTGATTCGGGCATTGATGCCCGTTTTTCCCGTCGGCTGCGCGCTCAATATCCGGCATCCATCGGATCGTCGCCAAAGAGCCGTTCGCGCTCCTCGCGCGTCGTCGTCCGCGAATCGAGCCATCCGTAAGGCAGATGGACCTTTTTCGCAAAGCGAACACGGCCGCGTGGCTTGTCGATGACGCGCCCGGGAAGCCTCGCGTCCGGGTCGAGCGTCGCGACGAGTCGGGCGACATCGTCGAGGCATTCGCATTCCATGAACGCGCGGCGCATATGGCCGCCGACGGGGAATCCTTTGAGGTACCACGCGACGTGTTTGCGCAGGTCGTGCACGGCCATGCGCTCGTCACCGTCATAGAACCGCGTAAGCAGCTGCGCATGCCGTATAATGACCGCGCCGACCTCACCGAGTGTCGGATCGACACGCACGTCGCTTCCGGCAAACGCCTCGCCGATGTCGGCGAAGATCCATGGGCGTCCTTGGCAGCCCCTGCCGATCGCGACACCCGCACACCCTGTCTCGTTGACCATCCGCACCGCATCATCGGCACCCCAGATGTCGCCGTTGCCGAAGACCGGGATATCGAGTTCGCCGACGAGCTCGCCGATCCTCGACCAGTCGGAGTGACCGCCATAGTATTCGGCGGTCGTGCGTGCATGGAGCGTGACGGCCGCACAGCCTTCCTCCTGCGCGATGCGCCCCGCCTCATGGAAGGTCACATGCGCGTCGTCGATGCCGACGCGGAACTTCGCCGTGACCGGGATGCCGGCCGGTTCGCACACCCGCACGACGCGCCTGATGATCTCCTGATACAGGTCGGTCTTCCATGGTAGCGCCGAACCGCCGCCACGGCGTGTGACCTTCGGCACCGGGCACCCGAAGTTGAGGTCGATGTGGTCGGCCATGTCTTCATCGACGACGATGTGCGCCGCCTGTTCGACGATTGAT
>NZ_MVOH01000016.1 GCF_002286935.1 Bifidobacterium criceti | reverse complement strand
AAGGCCGAACTCACGTTTGAGCTCGCGCACCTTGCGCGTCACGGTGGACAATGACACATCAGCGCCGCACTCATCAACCAGACGCCGGTGGATACGGGTCGCCGTATGACGCTGCTTCGACCACGTCCGCCGGTCCTCGGCCAACCAGCCCTCGATCAACGGCACCCACCGGTCGATCTTCGACGGCCGCTCACGCCTCACCGGCGGCCTGTCGGACAGGTCGACCTCCCTGAGGTACTTGCGCACCGTCGGCTCGCTGATACCCAGCTCGCGCGCAATCGCGGCGACGGACGCACCTTCCTTTCGCATGCAACGGATAGAGTGAATGACGGACATGCTGATCATTGCCTTTCCGGACCTTTCAACTGGAAGAAGTCAGACGCTCCCAGTCAAACAAGGCCCTGTAACAGTGGTCGGCATGCTCCCATGACCAAACCCGAAACTTTTACATGACTAAAACCGCAATCTCTAATTGAACACAAACAATCGCGTCGCGGTCCTCACCGAACAAGTCGGAGACCGTCCTGCCCAGCCGGTAGTGCGCGCGCCCGGCGAACTCGTCGCAACGGGACAGCAGCCACCGCGTCAACTGCCGATACCCCTCCGCGCTGGGCTGCGGGACCATGAGGTTGCGGCGCAGGAACCCGACCGCGTTCTCCACGCTGCCCTTCTCCCAGCCGCTGCGCGGATTGCAGAACCGCGCCTCCACGCGATGATGTTCGCAGAACAACTGGAACACCCTGACCACACTGACCTTGTCCCACGCGACACGGTGCGCCGCGCCCGTCGCGTTGTCGAACACCAGCAGCGACGGCACCAGGCCGATATGCTCGAAGATCTCCAACAACCCCTCGCACACGCATTCCGCGTTCTCCCCGGGCATTGCGGCCACATACCGCATGTTCGAATGCGGGAACGTGGCCACCAGGCAATGCACCGTGACCTCGCGGCCGGCAAGCGTGGCCCGGGCCTGGCCGAAATCGACCTGCATCGTGCCGGGCCTCCATTCCAGCTCCATGAACCCGTCCCCCTCGTCGCGACGTTCCTCACGCCACCGCTTGACATACCGTTGGACCATCGAATACGAGCCCTCGAACCCATATTCGGCGACCAGCCGGTCATACACGCGCCGCGCGGTATGCCGCTGCTTGCGCGGCATACGCAAATCGGCGCCGAGCCACGCGTCGACCGTCTGCGCATACGCGTCGATCCCCGACGCGCGCGCCGGACGCGAGGCCGGTTTCGGCGAACAATCCTCCATCTGTGCGTACTTCTTGACGGTCTCCCGCGACACACCCAGGCGCCGCGCTATCTCGCGCCACGGCACCCCTTTCGCGTCAAGGAGTCTGATATCTTGCTGTACTGACACCGGTTTCGTCATTCCTTTCCTTCCCGAAAGCCGTTGGAACCTGCAATTCGGGAAAATATCAAGGTTCGCGCGGAACCGGTGCCCTCATCCCACCGAAGTGATGAAACGGACTAAAACCAACCGCTCACATGGACTAATTCCAGATGCTCAACCGGCCCACTTCCTATTGAACAAACACACACCCCGCGCGCGGAGGCAATAAATGCCTCAAGAACGCACTATGACAGACCGCGTTCATTGCCGCGTTCCACGACCCCGACAGCCACACCTACTACCAGCGCAAATGCGCCGAGGGCAAACGCCACAACGCCGCCATCATCTGTCTGGGCCGCCGCTGCAACGTCCTCTATAGCATGCCCAAAACGGAACCCTTTACCAACCCTCGCATCTGGCGGCCTGAACCTCACACAACCCCCAGGCAAGGCGAAGCATGCCCAAAACCGGCTACCAACACGCGCAATCCACTTGGCAAACAGATAGACACCCCCACGGGAATTCCAACATGACGACACGCCCCCAGCTGCAAGGCGAACGAGGACCTTAGCAACAACTTTTTGCCCATACGCCCAAACTAATGTATTATTGGCTTTCTACCGCGGTGATGCGAAATTCTTTCGAGCAATGATGCAAGGAGAAGTGACGATGACTCAATTCTGGACTGTGCAAAAGCGATCTGTTTTAGACACGGTTATACAAGAGGGTGCGTATTTACCGTCTATATCAGCAAGTGATTATATTCGTAAGATTCCTATGCTTTCACAAACTTACTCTAATATTCATAAAATTTTCTGTGATCTTAATGGATATGATCCTCTTGCGGTTTCCGGAATGGTTTTCGGATTCGCCAAACGAGTCACTTTTGGTGACGATGACGTCCAAGTCGTTCCGTATACCGATTACGAAGATTTTCGGCAATCGATAGGATTTAATCGAGAGGCGGTTCTTTCTTTGTGGCGTGAATTCGAGAAATCCGACGAAGAATACGTCGTTCTCGATTTGTGCTATACAGAGGAGTTCAACTGGATGGCTTTGGATATCAATGATTTTCAGGCGATCATGCCTCCGATAACTCTTGGGCCTCCGTTCCGCGGCGAGGCTTCGCTGGAGCGTATTCTTCTCAGTCTCAGTTCTGGTGTTCCGACGATGTCGGAACTTCCGACGACACTTTACCAAGTGCATGCCCCGTATATCACGCGTCGGAATGTTCGCTATGTTTATCCTATGTTCCCACTCCCGGATTATGAGGATTATTTCTGATAATATAATATGCATGAAAATAGGATATCGTGCAAGGGATTGCATGCCTAGTCCACAATCTTTTTCATGGCCTATTCTCTCGTTGGAATGGGTGGCAAAACTTTCGAATATTGAGGGCGACTAATCGTTATGTGGGATTTTTACAGTACGAATGATGTTGATGAGATATGACAGACTGTGCGAATTGATGTTTTCGGACGTTGTCGAGGAATGCTTTGCTGATGGATTCGGGCCGTTCGCTGTGTACTCACGAGATGATTCCAGAAAGCATGCCCTGATGTCCTACCGAGGTCGATGAAGGTGACTGTGCTGCTTGACGTCGGGATAAGTCGCATGTAACCAAATTCCGTGGAGGGAGAGATGTTCTTACGGTGACCGGTGCTGTGGCCGCTGCCTGTGCTCGCGGCATTCTTCAAAAAATCGCTGCGCAGTATCCGGGGGACGCAGTGATGGCTTCTGCGATATGCGACATCATTGTGTATAGATTGAGTCGGCTGTCGCAGGTGAATCAAATAGATGTTAACACGGCGGTGCAAAGTGCCGCCTCTTCCGTTCCCATGGGGGTGGACGAGGCTAGATATGTGTCCATATGTGATTGTTTCAGATGGAAGATGCTGGAAACTTGCTGGCAGTGAATCTCTGAACGATCGGTGCTGGTGGAGACGATCTGCTGGGCGGGGTCTCCGGGGCAAAATTCTTAACACATTACTATCTCCCTGTCTCTATATGAAGATGATGTAACCTCTCGAAAGCTAATAAAATGACTAGATGTTTATTAACAGCGATTTGTGTTCTTCTTGGTCTTCTCTGTCGGAGCGATCGAGCGCATAGTGCAGTGTGTCCGGTGGAATGGATGCCTCTGACAAGATTCGCGAATCCGAGCAGTCGGCCCCAGTGCAAGATACGGCTCTCCGGGCTCTACCAATCCCTTATATGAATCGATATGATGTCTCTCCATGGTACCGGTGCGACATATGGCGTGAGACTCGCGATAGCTGCCATAAGATCATTTCTCTATGCTTTCCTTGTCTATAGATTTACTGCGGTAGTGCATTACGAAATCGTCGTTTTGTGATTTTCGGATTTGTATGAGCTCTCCGTAAATCGGTTCTCGTCATTCATCGATTCGTTGTGATTTGCTTTTATGCTTGCTGATATGCATACGCGTACAAGGATGTAACGTTTATAAGGATGTAGCGTTTATAAGGAGGCGTCATGTGGACGACGAATGAGCAGCGGTTGCTTGAGTATATGCGCGAATCGCTGAAACAGGAGAAGCTCATCAGCACCGAATTCAAGCGAGGGGACTCGGTGGTCGAGGTTCCCTATGCGGATGTCAAAGCGGGGCGTATCCCCGAGGCGCAGGCCGTCAGATTGCGCAAAGCGGCGAATGGGGCAACGGGCAAGCCGAAGGAATCCGTCGAAGTCGTCATTTCGTTGCGCACGTTGCGCGATGACCGTCATCCCAACGTCTATGAGGCGTTGCTGCTCATCCACGCCAAGATGGATAAGGGTGGCAGACTTTCCTTCGACGCGAACGCCGATCAGGCCTGGATTCCTCTAACACGGCTGCAGTCAGCGAGGCAGGACGCGAATGCGGACCAGGAGGCTTATCTTGCCGGATCGTTGAACCGATACTGGCGGTTCATCACCGAGGAGTCGGTGAAGCTCAACAGCGACGACAACACGGCGTGGACACAATACCTCAATGAGGCGAACCGCCTGTATGACGCCGTTTGCGAAACGCGTGCGTCGCAATTGTCGGATGGATTCACAATCATCAGTGATCCGTGCTATGTGCAGGCGCAGGGGATCATCAATGCCACTGAAGCGATAGAAGAGCTGTATCAGGATGTACTCGATCATCCTGGCCGTACGCCGTTGCTCAAGCATATGCTCAACCCGCAGACCGCCATCACACAGCACCAGCCGGCCGAGGTGCTTGAACATAAGCAGCTTGAGAAGGACGCGCCGTTCGATGCGAAGGCCACCGTGGCTGCGATGATCGCGGACCGTGCATCGGCGTCGCTGCAATTCCCGCCCGCTGATTCGCAACGCGTGGCCATCCATCACTTCTGCCGGATGCCGGAAGGTGATGTCCTCGCGCTCAGCGGCCCTCCCGGAACCGGCAAGACGGCGACCCTCCAGAGCATGATTGGCAATGAGCTTGTCGATCATGCTCTGCGTGAGCAATCCGCGCCTGTGATCGTGGGCACGTCGGCGAACAATCAGGCCGTCACCAATCTCATCGAGTCCTTTTCCACGGTGGCGGACAAGAACCCGGGCCCATTGGATGTGCGATGGCTTCCCCGGGTGGATGAGAATGGCAAGTTGGATGGCGGTGTGTTCCAAGGACTGGCCACATATTTCCCCTCCTCGGCCAAGATCAATGAAGCGAAGAAAAACGGGTATCCGTATGAGTTGCGCCGTGGCAAAGCCATGTACGTCACCTATTCGGATCCGGATTATGTGCGTGCCGCTGTACCGCGGTTCATCGATAACGCGCGGCGGACGCCGTTCCTCAGCACGGGTGTGTTCCCCGCCAATGCGGATGGCGTTGCCTCGCTTCGTTCCGCCATCTTGGGCGGTCTGAAAGCACTTGACAAACTGCGTGTCGAACTCATCGAAGCTGCGCATCAGGCGCTTTTGACACTGCCGGACGTCGACGAGCAGAACAAACAACCGGCATTCGGTCTGATCGCCGACCGTACAGCCGGCATCATCAACCAGATAGCATCACTGCGCATCCTCACTGATGATCAGGTGAAGCGTCTACGTATGTTGTGCGCGCCACGTGGCGCGGCCGAGGAATCCGAAGATCCGCAATTCAAGGATGTAGGCTGCGCCGGAGACGTCTATCGACTCATTGACCGCGCGTTGGACACGACGGTGCGTGAATGCGAATTCTGGCTTGCCGTGCACTATTACGAGTGCACATGGTTCCTTGCGTGCCTCAACGGTGAGACCTTCGATGAGGGCGACAAAGAATACGGATACGCGTATCCGAAGCGGGACGTCAATGACAGATTCTGGCCGCAGATGGCGTCATTGACACCGATGATGGTCATGACGGAAGCCAAGTTGCCTTCGTTCTTCCGTAATTATGAGAAGACGAACAATCATAAGGGTTATGATTTCGGACGCATCGACATGTTGGTGGTGGATGAGGCCGGACAGATTCCCACACCGTTGGGATTGGCGGCGTTTGCGCTCGCCAAGAAGGCCGTCGTGACCGGAGATGTGCTGCAGATTGCGCCTGTCTGGGCGTTCGACCCGGATACGGATGAGGATTTCTCCAGCAATTCGTACATCGATGGACAACTGTGGGAATCAATGCGCGCATACGGCCTGACGGCGTCGGAACCGTCAAGCTTGATGCGTCTTGCCTCAAATGTCACGCCGTGGGATTCGCCGTCAGACAATCCTGAGGATCGTGGACTGTTCCTCTCCGAGCATTACCGCTGCGTCGAGGAAATCATCGAGTATTGCAACGATCTGCTGTACGGCGGACGACTGGTCCCGTCGCGCAAGAACAAACATTGGGAGGAGCAACTCGGCGATATCGTGGGCTATCCGCTCACATACCGTTTCGTGCAGGGATCGCAGTCGCAGACGCAGAACGGCAGCCGATTCAATCTGCAGGAAGCGAAGGCCATCGCTCGGTGGATCGCCGAGCATAAGGACGTACTGACCGAACGATACGCCAAGAACGGCGCGACGCCGGCGATTGGTGATGTGGTCGCCGTCGTCACTCCATTCAGCGCGCAGGCCACGCGTATCACACAGGAGCTTGAACGTACATTGGGGAATGATGCCCGAGGTATCGTCTGCGGCACCGCGCACAAGTTGCAAGGCGCCGAACGGCCGGTCGTGCTGTATTCCTCCGTATACGGCGAATCGGATCCGGAGGCAGGATTCGTCGAAGGGAACCCGAATCTGATGAATGTCGCGGTCTCACGTGCGAAGGATGCGTTCGTCATGTTCTGCGCACCGCGGCGCAAGAAGGATTCCAAGGAGGTCATGCGCAAGTACTTCCAGTTCGCCCAGGAGATGCTCGAAGATGATGCGAGACAGCATGAGCAGGAAGATCTGGGATTCAATGCCGACGTCTCATCGGAACCTGCGGTCACCCTGTCTACGGTTGATGAAACGGCGGAACCCAAGCAGGAGGCGACGCAATCCGCTGAGCCGGAGACAGCGCCTGTTCCTCTTGCGCCTGAAACCGTGGAAGCTGGCAACAGCTGCAATACCGGCGGAGACCATATCTCGGCTCCGGCCCCTGCTATCCAAGTCCAGACAGTCGCGCCTGCTGCCTCGTCGGCAGCGGCTTCTGCGCCGATAACGTCCACCGCTGTGCGCAATGATGGCAAGGTATCGTTGACAACTCTCCTCCGATTCCTTCATGAGGAAGGCCTGCTGGACAAGACGATGACCGCCAGAAACGCGAATCCGCTGCTCGCTGACAAAGGGTTGCTTGTCCATACAGCGCAAGGCTATTGGGTTCCCACTGCCTATGGCAGCCGACTGGGCATTGAAACCATAAGCAATGACGAAGGCAAGATGTGGCCGGTGTATCCAACCAATCTGAGGATGCTCATTCTCGGCATACTGCTGTAATCGGCTGTATTCGGATTTCGGATATCGACGTCAGCTCCGTCGTCGGTATCCGAAAATCACATCATGAGTATGTGAATGTGAATATGCGTGTGTACGCGTGCGCATATGCTGCGTATGAGGCATAAATCCGTATATATCGTATGTATAGTGACTCGTATGAGTGTGGACGTACAGTGAGCGGTACGTGTATTGACGCTATTTTCTCCCACGCTCTCCATCCGCCCCCTCTCTGATCTGCCCCACAAGCCGCTCAAATCGCGCGTCGCGCGCTTTGCCGCGCAATTCGCATTCCCATACGTCGATCACACGCCAGCCCATCCGTCTCAGCTCGTCGTGCTGACGGCGGTCGCGGTCGCGGTTGCGCGTGAGCTTCGCCGTCCAGAATTCCACGTTCGATTTCGGCATATGGAACGACGCACAGTCTTCATGCATGTGCCAAAAGCAACCATTGACGAACACAATCGTGTGGTATTTCGGGAGGACGATATCCGGGTGTCCGGGGAACCGTTTGTCGTTTTTGCGGAACCTGAATCCCTGCGCGAACAGGTATGACCGCACCATTTTCTCGATCGACGTGTCCTTGCCGCGTATGCGTGACATCGTATAGCTGCGCGTGCCGCGCTCGTACCGGGGTTTGTCGTGCGATTGGGGTTGTGTCACGTCACCCAGTATCGCCAGGGTGATGGATCTGGCGATCTTTGGGTGCCTTCTTTCGCTGACTCGCGGCGTGTCGCGCCGCGAAGGCCGCGACACGCCGCGAGGCGCGCTCTTGAAACACCCAAAGATAAGGAGATAGGTTTCGGGGCGCACCCAACGATCCCCAGATACCACACATCAGCGCCAACCGCGCACGATCTGGAACCGCAAGGTGCACAGGACGTCCACGATGATGTCGTCGAGGGGGCCGGATGAATAGTCGAGCATTGCATAGGACGCGTAGCCGTCTTCGAGCTGCCACAACGTCGCGCAAGTGAACCCGTTCGCGGCGGCGCCGTGGAACCGCAGCAACGCGTGGCGTTGCGCGGTGTGTGCGGCATCATCGTGCGGTGCGGATGTGCAGTGCAGCTCGAACGCACATGGGTCGTCCGCGCTCACCACCACCGATATCGACGGCGCCGCGCGCAACCCATCCCTATCCCCGTCCCAGATATCAGGTGCGAACAGGGTGATGCGTTGTTCGAGTACGTCGGCGGTGACCGTCACCGGATTGCCGACCGTGCTGATGAGGTCATGGTACGCGTAGGCGATGCGGCGCGCGGAGCATGCGGACGGCGCGTCCATATCTATCGTCGTCAGGATGCGCTGCGACGCGGATGTGTCGCGCGTCAGCTCGGTGAACGTCGCGGACAGGCCGTCGTCGTAGCTGCAGTCGAGCATGACCGTACGTCCGTGGTTCGCCGACGCCTCCATATGCAGACTGTCGTGCGAGTCCGGATCGTCGCAGAGCCGCATGAGCGCGATCGTAAGTTCGTTTTCCGATGCCATGCGCCCATCATACCGAGTGTGACGCGTGCCGCACTGCGGTACGCTGACGCCGATCTGAGCATGCCGCGCTGCGGAATGGAACGCGCTGCGGCATGTGCGCACCGCATACTCCACGCGGGATTTGTTCACCGGTGGCTATTTCCGGTTCCCAAACATCGTCGGCGGCACGAAGATGGTACTCAGCAAGACGGAAGCGGCGGCGCGCGCCGCGCGCATTCCGTGCCTGAACCACCGATAGGAGGACATCATGGCAGACAAGCCAACTATTGCATTCGTTGAGACGTCGCTCACCGACGGTTCGTTCGAAGCGGACCTCGCGAAGGAGATCATGAGCATCGTCGGCGACCGCGCCGAGACGATCACCGTTGATTATGAGGATCTGCCGCTCGCCGGCGAGTCCCCGGAGTATCCGCTTCCGGAGGCTGCGCTCGCTGTGCGCGACAAGCTCGGCAACGCGGACGCCGTGTGGGTCGTCGTCTCCGAATACAAGAAGACGATCCCGGATTCGCTGCGCAACCTGTTCGATTGGCTGTCGCTGCCGTCGACGAAGGATGAGGAGGGCAAGAACGTCCTCGACGAGAAGCCGGTCGCGATTTCCGGTGTCGGTGGTTTCGAGGAGCTGCATCCGCGCATCATGGTCGGTGATCTGCTTGAGGATGCCGGCATGCGTCTCTTCCCGGTCGAGGTCGGCCTGTCCGTTCCGGATGAGGCCGTCGAGACGGGTGATTGGGCGATGACGGAAGCCGATCAGGAGGCGCTGCGCACGCAGGCCGACGATTTCCTGACCTTCGTCTCCGAGAACGAAGTGAAGTGATGAGGTCATGTCCGCGCGTTGTGCGTGGACATGATTGACGTCGATGACGACCCACGATCCTCCGTCGAGGTTCGTGGGTCGTCGTGTTGTTCGGCACCGTCAGTGCCGTCGAACAGTATCGTCATCGTTATGCCGTGAGCATACAACAATTGTATCTGCAACTGTTGTATCGACGACGATTTAGAATGACCGTGCATTGTCGCGAGCACCTCCGCTGTCCGCGGTGGAACCGTTCGCGCGGTGGGCGAGCGGAAAGGAGACGGCTGTGGGTATCGGGAACACGGATGACGCGCGCGATGGGATGTGTCTGAAGCCGAGTCTCGAGATCCGCGCGGTGCACCATCTCATCGGACGGTATTGGAATGTCGTCACGCCGCCCGAGTCCACAGGGTCGGGCACGAATATGCCGATCATCCTGTATCTGCACGACCATCGTGATGAGGATGTCTTCCAGTACGACATCGAGCGCGCGTTTTCGATCACGCGGTCGACGGCGTCGCGTGTCCTCGCGTTGATGGAGAAGAAAGGTCTCATCACGCGCACGAGTGTGCAATGGGATGCGCGTGTGCGCAAGATCGCGCTCACGGACGCCGCCGGTGCGATCGTCGCGCAATTGCAACGGCGTGCGCAGGAGCTTGAGGACACGTTGTTCAAAGGGTTCTCCGATGACGAGCAGCGGCGGTTCCTCGGCGACCTCGGGCGCATGAAAGCGAACCTCGTCGCGACCGGGCTCGTGGGCGGCGAGGCGGCGCCGGATGCAAACGCCGAGGCGGCCGAAGCCGCGACACCCACCGAACAATCCGAACAATCCGAACACACGGCACCCACAACCACAAACGCATAGGAGCTAGGAAAGGAGCAGGGCAGTGAGCGCAACAACAGCAGCAGCCGACGCCGGGGCGAAGGCACCCCAGGCGCGCCCGGCGGCGCCGCAACAGCCGCCGAGCAAGAAGCATGTGATACGCACGCTCGGCAGATCGCTGCGTGAATACAAGAAGGCGAGCATCCTCTCGCCGTTGTTCGTCATCGTCGAGGCCGTCATCGAGATCCTCATCCCGTCGGTCATCGCCGTCCTCATCGACAGGGGCATCACCGGCGAATCGATGCCGGACATCTGGAAGTACGGCCTCATCCTCATCGCATGCGCGGCCGTGTCGCTCATCGCGGGCTTCCTGTCGGGACGGTTCGCGGCGATCGCGTCGTCCGGTTTCGCGAAGAACCTGCGCCATGACGAGTTCGAGCAGGTGCAGCGTTTCAGTTTCGCGAACATCGACCGGTTCTCGACCGGTTCGATCATCACGAGGCTCACGACCGACGTGACGAACGTGCAGAACGCGTACCAGATGATCATCCGCGTCGGCATGCGCGCCCCGGTCATGCTCATCGTCGCGTGGATCTTCGCGTTCCGCATCAGCCCGCAGATCTCGATGGTGTTCCTCGCGTGCATCCCGGTCCTCGCGGTCGGCCTGTTCGGCCTCATCATCATCGTCCATCCGATCTTCGAACGCGTCTTCCACACATACGACGAGCTCAACAATGTCGTCGACGAGAACCTGCAGGGCATCCGCGTCGTCAAATCCTTCAACCGTGAGGATTTCGAGGACAGGAAGTTCGGCCGCATCTCCCAGAAGATCTATGCGCTGTTCTGCAAGGCGGAGAAGCTGTTGTCGATCAACTCGCCGCTGTTCAACGTGTGCATGTACGCGTCGCTCATCACGATCGCGTGGGTCGGCGCACGCCAGATCGTCGCGTCCGGCAACAACGCGTCGGTCGGCCTGACGACGGGCGACCTGACCGCGCTCGTGACGTACGCGATGCAGATCATGATGGCGATGATGATGCTGTCGATGATCTTCGTCATGGTCATCATCTCGCGCGCGTCCGCGGAACGCATCTGTGGCGTCCTCACCGAGGAGAGCACGATTCGCGAGACCGCCGACCCCGTCACCGACGTCGCCGACGGTTCGATCGATTTCGACCATGTGACGTTCCGGTATTCCGACCATTCCGAACGTCCGGTCCTCGATGACATCGATCTGCACATCCGCTCCGGCCAGACGATCGGCATCGTCGGCGGCACCGGTTCCGCGAAATCGTCGCTCGTGCAGCTCATCCCACGTCTGTACGACGTCTCCTCCGGAACACTCAAGGTCGGCGGCGTCGACGTGCGCGACTACGAACTCGAGGCGTTGCGCGACGAGGTCGCGATGGTGCTGCAGAAGAACGTGTTGTTCGCGGGCACGATCGCTGAGAACCTGCGCTGGGGCAACCCGTACGCGACCGACGAGGAGATACGCCACGCGTGCGAGCTCGCACAGGCCGACGGATTCATCCAGGAATTCCCGGACAAATACGACACCTACATCGAGCAGGGCGGCACGAACGTCTCGGGCGGCCAACGGCAGCGTCTGTGCATCGCACGCGCGTTGCTCAAGAAACCGAAGATCCTGATCCTCGACGATTCGACGTCCGCGGTCGATACGAAAACGGACAAACTCATCCGTGAGGCGTTCCACCATGAGATCCCGAACACGACGAAGATCATCATCGCGCAGCGCGTCGCATCGGTCGAGGAATCGGACAAGATCGTCGTCATGCACGAAGGGCGCATCCTCGACCAGGGTACGAACGCGGAACTGCTCGAACGGTGCGAGGAATACCGCAGCATCTACGAATCGCAGACGCAACAGCATGCACAACAGGACCTCGACAAGGAATCCCAGGACCTGCACGAGGAGGAATCCGAAGCGAGCGGCTTCACGACCGACTACGACGAGGACACGCGCACAAGCGACGTCATCGCGCGCCAGAAGGAACGTGAACGCGAACGCGAAGCCGACGTCGCACAGGACATCGAAGCAATCAAAGGAGGTGAACGATGAGCGCAGCAGCGGCGACGGCGGCACAGACGGCCGTCAGTGACAAGGACACCCTCAACGACGACGCGCGCATGCCAGACGCGAACGGTATGCAGAACAAGCCTCGTGAGAAGGCGAAGAAAGGCACGCTCAAACGCCTGCTCAAATACGTGTTCGCCTACCGGGCGCGCATGGTCTTCATCATCATCGCGATCATCGTATCCGCGATCGCGCAGGCGGGATCGGCATTGTTCCTGCAGGCGCTCATCGACCGTTACATCATGCCGCTCGTCGGGCAGAGCGTGCCGCAATGGGCGCCGCTCATCCAGGCGCTCGTCTTCATGGGCATCCTGTACGCGCTCGGCACGTTCAGCGCATGGCTGTACTCGTATCTGCTCGTCGGCGTCGAACAGGGCGTCATGAAGGAGATCCGAGACGAGATGTTCGCACACATGCAGACACTGCCGATCTCCTATTTCGACACGCATGAACACGGCGACGTCATGAGCCGCTACACGAACGACACCGACACGTTGCGCCAGGCGATCAGCCAATCGCTCCCGCAGATGTTCGCGTCGGGCGTCTCCGCGCTCGCGGCGCTCATCTCGATGCTCTACCTGTCGATCCCGTACACGGTCTTCGTCCTCGTGTTCACGGCGCTCCTGCTGCTGCTCATCCGCGTGATCGTGAGCCGCTCGGGACGCTACTTCGTCGTGCAGCAGCAGGAACTCGGCGACGTCAACGCGTTCGTCGAGGAATCGGTCAACGGGCAGAAGGTCATCAAGGTCTTCAACCACGAGGACGCGACGCAGGCGGCGTTCGACGAACGCAACGAACGCCTCTACCACGCGAGCGCGAGCGCGAACACCTACGGCAACGTGCTCATGCCGGTCGTCGGCAACATGGGCTACCTGCTCTACGTGCTGTCCGCGATCTTCGGCGGCCTCGCCGCGCTCGGCAACTGGGGCAACCTCAGCTTCTCCGGCGCGACGTTCACGATCGGCACGATCATCTCATTGCTCACGCTGTCAAGGTCCTTCGTCAACCCGATCGGCCAGGTCTCGCAGCAGATGACGATGGTCATGATGGCGCTCGCGGGCGCGTCGCGCATCTTCGCGCTGATGGATGAACCGCCGGAGCAGGACAACGGCACCGTCACGCTCGTCAATGTCGAGCTCGCGTCGGACGGGCGCACGATGACGGAGACGCCGAAGAAGACCGGGCATTGGGCGTGGAAGCGCGAGGCGAGCGACGATGGCACGCGTTCGCGCGAAGCGGCGAAGCGGCTCAGCAAACGCGCGGCAGAAGTCGCCGAGGAGGCGCACGAAGAGGCGGTCACATCGGCCGATGGCAGGCTCACATTGCTGCGCGGCGACGTGCGCTTCACCGACGTCACATTCGGATACAACCCGGACAAGCCGGTCCTGCATGACATCACGTGGTTCGCGAAACCGGGCCAGAAGATCGCGCTTGTGGGCGCGACCGGCGCCGGCAAGACGACGATCACGAACCTCATCAACCGCTTCTACGACATCCAGGAAGGCATGATCCTCTACGACGGCATCAACGTCAAGGGCATCAGGAAGCCGGACCTGAGGCGTTCGCTCGGCATCGTGCTGCAGGACGTCAACCTGTTCACCGGCACCGTCATGGACAACATCCGCTACGGCAAGCTCGACGCGACCGATGACGAATGCATCGCCGCGGCGAAGCTCGTCAACGCGGACTCGTTCATCCGCATGCTGCCCGACGGCTACCAGACGGTGCTGTCGGGCGACGGCTCGGGCCTGTCGCAAGGCCAGCGCCAGCTCATCTCGATCGCGCGCGCCGCGGTCGCCGATCCGCCGGCGCTCATCCTCGACGAGGCGACGTCGTCGATCGACACGCGCACCGAGGAAGTCGTCCAGGCCGGCATGGACAACCTGATGAAGGGGCGCACGGTGTTCGTCATCGCGCACCGCCTGTCGACGGTCAGGAACTCGGACGTCATCATGGTGCTCGACCACGGCCGCATCATCGAACGCGGCTCGCATGATGAGCTCATGGCAGAAAAGGGCGAATACTACCAGCTGTATACCGGCTCAATCGAACTCGAGTGATCACGCGCCGGTCCGAACAGTGGGCGTGCAAGGCGGCTGTGTGGGCGTTCCCAGGGGGCGGCCACACAGCCGCCTTGCGTATATGGGTCGGTCGGCTGTTTCCTAAACGATTTGCTTAAATATATTTTAATATGCTATACTATGTTGCATGTTGGTGAAGGAATGGGCCGAGCGTGAGCATCTGCACCCGCAGACCGTGTGGAAATGGTGCCGTCAGGGCACCATGCCCGTCCCCGTGGAGCGCACGCCGTCTGGCATGTGGCTCATCCACGACCCGAAATACGAGGCCATGCCGCAATCGAAAAGCATGGAACCCCGCACCGTCTGCTATGCGCGAGTGTCCAGCGGCGAGCAAAAGAACGACCTGCGACGTCAGGCCGACCGACTGAAAGCGTTCGCCCTTGGCATGGGCGTCGAGAAGCCCGAGGTGGTCACGGAGACGGGTTCCGGCATGAACGACAGGCGGCGCAAGCTCAACCGGTTGTTGTCCGACCCGACCGTGGGCACGCTGATCGTGGAGCACAGGGACAGGCTCGCCCGCATGAACGCGGGACTGGTGGAGAGCGCGTTGAAAGCGCAGGGACGCCGGATCGTCGTGGTGGACGACACGGAACTGGACGACGATCTGGTGCGCGACATGAGCGAGGTGCTGACCTCGTTGTGCGCGAGGCTGTACGGACGCCGCGCGGCCAAGCGCAAGACGGACGCGGCGTTGAAGGCGGCACGCGATGCTTGAGGCGGTCAAGGTGGCGCTTGACCCGACGCCACGGCAGGAACGACTCTTGGAGTCTCATGCTGGTGCGGCGCGGTTCGTCTACAACGCGGGACTCGCTCATGTCAAGGACATGCTCGAACGTGGCGATAAACCCGAATGGTCGTACTACGGGCTGCGCAGGTGGTGGAACCAAGCCAAGAACACACTCGCCGTGGACAAGACCACGGGAGAAACATGGTGGCCGGAGAACAGCAA
>NZ_MVOH01000015.1 GCF_002286935.1 Bifidobacterium criceti | reverse complement strand
TGGACGCCGCGTCAGCGTACCACTCTGCGGAATGGGCGGGCGTCGATTTCAAACTCGTCGACACCGGCGGATGGGAGGCGGACGTCGAAGGCATCGATTCGGCGATCGCATCGCAGGCGCAGATCGCCGTCGAACTGGCGGACGCCGTCGTGTTCGTCGTCGACGGGCAGACCGGGCTGACACAGACCGACGAACGCATCGTCAGGATGCTGCGCTCCGCCGGCAAACCGGTCGTCGTCGCCGTCAACAAGATCGACGACCAGATGAGCGAATACATGGCCGCCGAATTTTGGAAGCTTGGCCTTGGCGAACCGTATCCGATTTCGGCGATGCACGGCAGGGGAGTAGGAGACCTGCTCGATGCCGCGCTCGACGCGCTTGGGAACGCGGAGCGCACGTCCGGCTTCCTCACACCCTCGCATCTGCGGCGCGTCGCGCTCGTCGGCAAACCGAACGTCGGCAAGTCGTCATTGCTCAACCAACTCGCGCACGAGGAACGTTCGGTCGTCAACGACCTTGCGGGCACGACGCGCGACCCGGTCGACGAAATCGTCACAATCGACGGCGAGGACTACCTCTTCATCGACACGGCCGGCATCAAACGCAGGCAGCACAAGCTGTCGGGTGCCGAATACTATTCGTCGCTGCGCACGCAGGCCGCGATCGAACGCGCCGAGCTTGCGCTCGTTCTCTTCGACGCGTCGGTGCCGATCTCCGACCAGGACCTCAAGGTCATGAGCTCCGCCGTCGACGCCGGGCGCGCGGTCGTGCTCGTGTTCAACAAATGGGACCTCATGGACGAGTTCGACCGCCAGCGCATGGAGCGGTTGTGGAAGACCGAGTTCGACCGTGTGACATGGGCGCAGCGCGTCAACCTGTCCGCGAAGACCGGCTGGCATACGAACCGCCTGTCGCGCGCGATGACACAGGCGCTCGAATCGTGGGACAAGCGCATTCCGACAGGAAAACTCAACGCGTTCCTCGGCAAGATCCAAGCCGCGCACCCGCATCCGCTGCGCGGAGGCAAGCAGCCGCGCATCCTCTTCGCGACGCAGGCCTCGAGCCGGCCGCCGCGCTTCGTCGTCTTCGCGACGGGCTTCCTCGAGCACGGCTACCGCCGTTTCCTCGAGCGGCAATTGCGCGAGGAGTTCGGATTCGAGGGGTCGCCGATCCAGATCTCCGTCAACATCCGCGAGAAGAAACGCCGCAAGTGACACGCCGGAAGAATGGGAAAGCCCGGAACCTTAAAGGCTCCGGGCTTTCCCATATGGTCGGACCAGCGGGATTTGAACCCGCGACCCCTTGACCCCCAGTCAAGTGCGCTACCAAACTGCGCTATGGTCCGAACGGTGCGTGTCGCACCGAGAGGTCAATCTAGCACAACCTGCGCGACAATGCCAAATCGTCCGCGTGGCTACGCCGTACGGAAACCAGCGCCATCGGATGGGACACTCGACGTCCGATGCCGTATAATGCAACGAATCGTCATGTTTTCCAAGGAAAACAGCGGGAAAATCGAATAATGAACACATATAATGCAGACGGTACAGCATCCAATTAGACAGATACAAGGTTGAGTCGCTACACTGTTACACGGCAAAACGCACAGCGGCGCCTGTGCACAACCGGAAAGGGATTGGTCACGACGATGGTCGACGTTTTCGAACGCTCAGCGGAGAAGATGCGCGCGCATGGCATGAGTGACACCGCGATCGCCCAATTCGGGCATCTGTACGACGTGTGGGTCAACGAGGAGAACACAAGCTACATCCGTGAGGCAGACGTCGAACCGATAACCGACATCCCGAACTTCCACGACGTCTATGAGACAATCAACCACGACAAGGCCGTCGACGCGTTCGCGAAGACCGCGTTCCTCAAGCTCAACGGCGGCCTCGGCACGTCGATGGGGCTCAACTACGCGAAGTCGCTGCTGCCGGTGCGCCGCCACAAGGCGCGCCCGATGCGTTTCCTCGACATCATCCTTGGCCAGGTCGACACCGCACGCACACGGCTCGGCGTCGAACTGCCGCTCACGTTCATGAATTCGTTCCGCACGTCGAAGG
Source organism: Bifidobacterium criceti (assembly GCF_002286935.1). Classification (GTDB taxonomy): domain Bacteria; phylum Actinomycetota; class Actinomycetes; order Actinomycetales; family Bifidobacteriaceae; genus Bifidobacterium; species Bifidobacterium criceti. The sequence continues at coordinate 167,740 of NZ_MVOH01000015.1, read as the reverse complement.
ACACGATGGACGCGATCGCGAAGAACCGCCACTTCACGCAGACCGATGTCCCGATCGAGATCATCCAGCATGTCGAGCCGAAGATCGACCTCGCGACGGGCGCACCGGTCGACTGGCCAAAGGACCCCGACCTCGAATGGTGCCCACCGGGGCACGGCGACCTGTATTCGACATTGTACGAATCCGGGCTGCTCGACATCCTCGACGAACGTGGCTTCACATACCTGTTCATCTCCAATTCCGACAACCTCGGCGCACGTCCTTCGCGCACGCTCGCACAGCATTTCGAGAACACGGGTGCCCCGATCATGATCGAAGTCGCCCGACGCACCGAAGCGGACCGCAAAGGCGGCCACATCGTGCGCGACCGTGTCACCGGACGCCTCATGCTGCGCGAGATGACCCAGGTCGACCCCGAGGACCGCGCGGACGCGATGGATATCCACAAGCACCCGTTCTTCAACACGAACAACATCTGGGTACGCATCGACGCGTTGCGCCGCATGCTCGACGAGTACCACGGCGTGCTGCCGCTGCCGGTCATCCGCAACTACAAGACCGCCGACCCGACCGACCCCGCATCGACGAAGGTCGTCCAGCTCGAAACGGCGATGGGTGCCGCCGTCAACCTGTTCAACGGCGCGATATGCGTACAGGTGGACCGTATGCGCTTCCTGCCCGTCAAAACGACCGACGACCTGTTCATCATGCGTTCCGACCGCTTCCATCTGACCGATTCCTATGAGATGGAGGACGGCGACTACCATTTCCCGAACGTCGAGCTCGACAAACGCTACTACAAGAACATCCAGGATTTCGAGGAGCGGTTCCCGTACGGTGTGCCGTCGATCGCCGCCGCTGCCTCGTTCCACGTCGAGGGTGATTGGACCTTCGGTCGCAACGTCAGCCTCTTCGGCGACGCGCGGCTTGACGACGCAGGCCGTCCAAGCTATGTGCCGAATGGCGAATTCGTGGGGCCCCAGGGCATCGAACCGGACGAATGGCTATGAGCGGGATTGTTCGCAGACCAAGAAAAACGGAGTTTTTTCGAAAAATCGGCCACATCAGCCGAAAAAGCCTATATCATAGGGAGAGGGTGTTCGGCATCCCCAATGCCCACACCTATGAAAAACATTAACGATACGTGAGGACTAATGGCTGAGGGTAGTAACGGTAGGCGCCGCTTCTCCGACAAGTGGGGCAAACACGAGCTTGACGTTCTGGCAGTGTTGTCATCCGCTTTCCCGCAATGGTTGACATCCCGGCAAATCGCCCAACGAGTGAAGGCATACGCAGATTCATATGGCGAACTCGCCGACCAAGCGGCGAAGGCCGCATTTGCGAAGCAGTTCCAGCGCGACCGGGCCAAGCTCGCCGCTATGGGCATCGCGATCGAATCGAGGCAACCCGAATACTCATCCAAGTCCGAAGGGCAGGACTTCGCATCCTACCGACTCCAGCTTGGCGACGAGCCGCGCATCCGCCTGAGGTTCCGCCCCGAGGACCTTCCTGTGCTCGCCGCGGCGAACTATCTCGCACGTTCGATGTCGATGTCGTCGATGCCGGCGCACGCCCAGCAGCAATCGCACGCCTCGCGCACCGCGCCGCGGGTGCCACAGACGCCGATCCCAGGACTCGGCCTTGATTCGATCGCACCGGGCCTCGGCACGCAGCACATCCCCGAGAACCTCGTCAAGGAGGTCGACTCGCGCCGCTTCGCCGCGACCGTCGCGATCGGCAGCGAACACATCAACGTCGCCTACAGCGATTCCGACGACCTTGCGATGTTCGTGCTCGAGCATCCGAATTCGTCGGTCGTCAGCCCGCCCGAGGCCGTCGCCGCCTATCATCGCAGGCTCAACGCGGCGACGCAATTCCAGCTCGCCGACGATTCCGCCAATCCGATGACGGCGAAGGTCCGTGCCCAATCGATCGAATCCGGGGAACCGGAGGAGGATGAGGAGCCGTCGAGCCAGAAGGCGCACAAGAAGAACGCGTTCCAGACCGGCAGCGAGGTCGACCGCCGCCTGCGCCTCATGCTGTTCCTGTCCGCGCATCTCGGCGAGGAGTACTCGCTTCCCGAACTCGCCGAACGTTTCATCGGCAAGCCGAGGAACGACGACGAGATGAAGAAATACGTCAACACGATCCACAAGGACATCAACACGTTGACGACCGTCTCCGATGATGGCGAGATGGCGGGGAGCCAGTTCTTCGACATTGATTGGTCACTCCTCGACGCCGAGGGCATCGTCTCGGCGACGAACTCGCTTGGCCTCGAACGCCTCGCGGGCATCTCGCCGCAATACATGAGCATGCTCACCGCCTCGGTCAACTACCTCGCGCATACACAGCTGCTCCCGGAGGACCAGCGCGAACAGGCGAGCGACCTGTACGCGCGGCTCGTCAAGTATGTCGCGCCCGGGCAGACGCCTTGGCTGAGCCTGACCGGCTACGAGCTCGAACCGCGGTGCTTCGACGTCGTCAAGGACGCGATCAAGCGGCATGCGCTGCTCAACATGGAGTACCGGGACGGTTCCGGCCGTGTCAAGCGCCGGCTCGTCGCCCCGTCGAAGATCTACGCCGACGAAGGCGTCTACTACGCCGCGATGTGGACGGATGTCGAACAGGCCGCCCCCGACGACCTCAAGGACCTCGTCCACAAGGACATGACACTCAACAAGGAGACCGGCGAGCCGCGTATCTGGCAGGTGCTGCGCATCGCGCGCATCGAGGAGGCCGACATCGTCGAGCCGACGCGACCGATCGACATCCCGAAGGTCTCCGTCTCCGAACTGCGCAAATGGATCACCGACACGGCGACACCCGCCGTGTTCATCACCGATCAGCCGCATCTTGACTTCATCAAGACGCTCGCCGACGCGGATGTCGAACCATGTGGCGAAGGCGAGAAGGTCCATCTGTACGTCCAGTCCGATTCGTGGTTCGTCGCGTTCTGCATCGCGCACGCCCGCCATATCGTCGCCGTCGCGCCGGAAACACTGCGCACGATGATGATCGCCCGCGCCGAACGTGAACTGAGCCTGTCCGAACAGGCCGCGGCAACGGAACAGGAACGATAGGAGCACACCCATGCCTTGGTGGATCTGGCTCATCCTCGCGCTTTTCATGCTCGCGATGCTCGTCATCGGCGTCATCTACGCCATCGTCCACGCATTGCGCGCGTCGAAGGTCATCGGCGGCGTCGTGTCGGATGTCAGTGCGCGGCTCGCCGAGATGAACGTCGACGAGGAAGGCGGGAACACACCGCGCCGCGCGATCTTCACCGAACCACTCGCCGTCGCGGCCGAACGGTATTCGGATGCGCATGTCGGCGTCATCGAGCGCAAGGAACGGCGCCGGGACCTCCACGCGGCGACATGGAGGCGATGGTCGCATTTCAACGACTGATTCCCGTACATAATTACACGGCATACGATTGCAGGTGCGGCCACGCCCGCACCTGCAATCGTATGTGGGCACGGACATATATACGAACGAACACCATTGGATGAAGGTCTGACATGGCACGACACCACAAGCGCACGACGCGCGGCAACGCAACCGAGCAACCAATCGAGGAGATGAGCCCGGCCGAACGCTACGCGCGGTTCAACGACATCAAACGCAGACAGCGGTCGGTCGCGCACCGTTTCGCGCAATCGCTGCCCTTCGAACTCGACGGGTTCCAGATGGAGGCGAATGAGGCGCTTGAGGAAGGGTCGAACGTCCTCGTCGCGGCACCGACCGGCGCCGGCAAGACCGTCGTCGCTGACTTCGCCGTCTACCTCGCGCAGGAGCAGAACGCGAAGGCCTTCTACACGACGCCGATCAAAGCGCTGAGCAACCAGAAATACCATGACCTTGCCGCGCTCTACGGGCCTGACAAGGTCGGGCTCCTCACCGGCGATACGTCGATCAACTCCGAAGCGGACATCGTCGTCATGACGACCGAGGTGTTGCGCAACATGCTCTACGAGCATTCGACGACGCTTGAGGCGTTGCGTTACGTCGTGCTCGATGAAGTGCATTACCTCGCCGACCGTTTCCGCGGACCGGTGTGGGAGGAGGTCATCATCCACCTGCCGCGGACGGTGCGCATCGTCGGCCTGTCGGCGACCGTCTCGAACGTCGAGGACTTCGCCGACTGGATTTCCTCGGTGCGTGGTGAGACGAAGCTTGTCATCTCCGAACACCGTCCCGTGCCGCTCGACCAGTACGTCCTCGTGCAGCGCGACCCACGCACCGAACCGGAACTGATCGACCTGTACCGGCGCGACGAGCATGGCGAGGCGACGACGAAGCCGAACGCACGGCTTGCGGCGAAGCTCGAGGAGTTTGACCGGCATGAGATGCGCCGCAAAGGCGTCGATACACGCGGCAATCGCCGTGGGGGAGGCAGGCACGGCCGTCCCGATGCGCGCGGGGGGCGCCGGAACGTCGAACGCTACCATCCGCGTCGGTGGGCCGTCGTCGACGAACTCAACTTCCTCGGGATGCTCCCGGCGATCTATTTCATCTTCTCGCGCAACGGCTGCGATGAGGCCGTCGAGCAATGCCTCGACGCGGGCCTGCGTCTGACGAGCGACGAGGAGGCACGCCGCATCGACGTCATCGTCGATGAGATGATCGAGGGACAGCTCACGCGCGACGACCTCAAGACGCTGCGGTTCACGCAGTTCCGCCATGCGCTCGAGGAGGGCTTCGCCGCGCACCATGCCGGCATGATCGCACTGTTCAAGCAGATTGTCGAACGGCTTTTCGAAGAGGGCCTCATCAAGGTCGTGTTCGCGACCGAGACTCTCGCCCTTGGCATCAACATGCCGGCGCGTAGCGTCATCATCGAGAAGCTCGAGAAATACGACGGCACCGGCATCGTCGGGCTCACGCCGGGGGAGTACACGCAGCTCACCGGACGCGCGGGGCGCCGCGGCATCGACACAATCGGCAACGCGATTGTCGTCGACCACCGCGGTTTCAAGCCGGAGACGGCCGTCGCCTTGTCGAGCAAGCGTGTCTATCCACTGCATTCGAGCTTCAAGCCGACGTTCAACATGGCCGTCAACCTGCTCAACAGCAGCGATTACGAAACAGCGCGCGATACGCTCGACCATTCGTTCGCGCAATGGGAGGCGAACGAATCCGCGTGGCAGATCGAGGCGCGGATCACGTCCCTTGAACAGGCGATCGCCGGATATGAGGACGCGATGCGTTGCGAATACGGTGATTTCACCGACCTGCTGCGGATCCGCATGCAGCTGAGCGACCTGCAGAAGAACGAACGCAGGCGGCTCAAGCATGAGGTCTTCCGTGACAACGAAGAGAAGTCGCGCGCGTTCCGCCGTCTTGACGCGTCGATTGTGAAACTCAAGGAACGCGAACACGACCATCCGTGCAAGATGTGTCCGGACTTCCACAAACATATGACATGGGGCAACCGGTGGATCCGCGAGACGCGCGAACTGACGCGTCTGCGCGACCGGTACGATTCGAGGACCGGTTCGGTCGCACGCCAGTTCGACCGCATCTGCACGATCCTCGAACGGCTCGGCTATCTCGAACGCGCCGACGAACATCGTGCGCTCGACTACCGGCTCACCGAGCACGGCCAGCTGCTACGCCGCCTGTATTCGGAACGTGACCTGGTGCTCGCCCAGGCGATCACGACCGGAACGCTTGACGGACTCAACGCCGCCCAGCTCGCCGCGCTCATCTCGTCGATCCTGTATGAGGCGCGCCGTGGCGAAAGGGGAGAGCCGCGCAGGTATCCGGGCGGCCCGCATGGGCTCGTCGCGCAACGCGCCCGTGAGCTCGACGAGCTCGACGACCATGTGCTCATGCTGTGCGAGGACCTCGGTGTCACGAACTATCTGCAACCGCTCGACTTCGGCATCGTCGACATCATCTATGATTGGGCGCGCGGCGACAGCCTGTCCGACGTGCTCGAACATACGGAGCTGACGGGCGGCGACTTCGTGCGCAATGCGAAACGCCTCGCCGATGTGCTCCAGCAGATCGCCGTCGCCGAACCGTATATGGGTGTCGAACACGCCGAGCTCGCCGCACGCGCACGTGAGGCCTACGATGCCGTCAACCGCGGCATCGTCGCCTATTCGGGCGTCGACTGATGGAATAAACCCCACGTCCGAACTGTTTTGTAGCGTGGAAGCATCCATACGTCTCTGGGAGGAACACCATGGCTGAACGCAGTCTGCGCGGCATGAGCATCGGCGCGAAATCGTTGGAATCGGATACGAACGTCGATTTCGCCGCCCGCACCGAAGTGGCGTACGTCTGCCCGCGCGGCCACCGTACGATTCTGCCGTTCGCCGAAGGCGCCGATTACCCGAACGAATGGGAATGCCGCTGCGGGGCGACCGCGCACCGCGAGGACGACAAGGACGGAGAAGCCGACGAAATCACGAAGCCGACGCGCACCCATTGGGACATGCTCCTCGAACGCCGCAGCGAGGACGAGCTCAAGGCGCTCCTCGACAAGCGTCTGCAGATGCACCGCGAAGGTTGGATCCCCGACTACGAGTGACGGCATGCCGTTGGCGGCATCACGAAGCATGAGACAATAGGGAAGAAGGACATCATGACCACGACGCATCCGCTGCGCGCCGTTCTGCTCGATCTTGACGGCACGTTGACGAAGTCGGATCCAGGCATCATCGCGTGTGTGAAGAAGGCATACGAGGCGGTCGGCGTACCGGTGCCGACACCTGCGCAGCTGCAGCGGTTCATCGGACCGGCGATTTTCGCGTCGATGAGGAAATACGGCATCCCCGAGGACAAGCTCGATGAGGCCGTCCGTGTCTACCGCCATTATTACGGCGACGAGGCGGTCTTCGACGATCCGAACGAGCCGGGCAACAAGGTTCCGGGACGGCTGTACAACACCGTCTATCCGGGGATTCCCGAACAGCTCAAGGCGTTGCACACCCAAGGCTATTATCTTGCGATCGCGACGGCGAAGCCCGAATACCAGGCCGTGCCGATATGCGACCATTTCCATCTGACCGACCTCGTCGACGCGGTCTATGGGGCGAGCAAGGACAATTCGCGCACCGACAAGGACCAGGTCATCCGGTATGCGTTCGAGCATATGGGATACGATCCGGACAACGGTGACCGTGCGCTCATGGTCGGCGACCGCTGGACCGACGTCGACGGCGCGAAGGCGTGCGGCATCGATTGCCTCGGCTGCGGCTGGGGATACGCGGAACCGGGGGAGCTCGTCGAACACGGCACGTACCGTGTCATCGACCATGTCGATGAATTGAGCGGCGCGGTCGACGCGTATTTCCATGACTGACGCCATCGTTGTGCCCGTATGATGCGATACAAGAACCTGCCGTTATCGGCAGGTTTTTGTATGCTGCCAACAATGGCGACCAGACACATCATTATAAGAAACACCAAAAAAGTAATGGATGTCTGTTATCGTTTTCGGAAATACATGCTGCATGTCAGCTTGCATCACAAACAATGCGAATCACTGATAAAGAATCTGAATTAATAAAGTAACAGAATCCAGATTATTCATCCCGATGATGAGTATTTGGATGTCTGTTTATCGATATCGACTCTACAATGCGCACGTTCGTGCTCCAGAGCGGTCCTGCCGCAAACGTCGATGACAGTATGGCGTGCACGCGGATGCTTACCCCACGAATATGCCGAACATGGCCATACAGGTAGTGGGACGGCACCGTGAGGGACATCTGTATATATATCCGATAATGTACGTTATGTCAGATTTGGTGGATGGGCGATACCGGCGAGACCTCAATGCGCCGCCTGCATCGCCCTCCATTCACACCAGTGTGCTCGGCCATTCGTCCGCATCATCGTCATGTGTCTGCTTGGAGTGGACATCGTCGACGTCGTCCGCTGTGTTTGTGGGAGCAGCCGTGGATTGTTGCTCGGCTGTGCGCCGTGCCTCCTGCGCGAGCAACGCACGTCGCGCCTGCAGATACATGAGGACGAGTTCGAGCACGATGACACCGACGGCAATCGCGGCGGACGCCCATCCGAGCTTGCCGTAGAGCATCCTCGCATGGGCGCTTATCGTGTCCTTGTGCTGCAGATAGATTGGATACGGCAATGCGACAAGGATGAGGGTCACGAAATGCGCGCCGATGACGGCCCAGCTGACGGGACGCACGTCGGCGGCTTTGCCGCCATGGTAATGGCTCCGCACAATCGTGACCGCGCAAACGGCCAATGCGCTCACGACGCCGATGATCCACAATATCGCAGGCAATGCGTTCATGCCGCTCCCCTTTCTCCGTGCCCGTCGCCATGCCGATCGTGTGGTACGGCATCCTCAATCGTCTGGTTTTCGTATTGTTCGACGAACCTCGCATGCTGGGCGCGCCTGCGCTCGAGCCGTTCACGCATCGATTGCGCGGCGAGGTCGTCAATCGGCCTCGTGTTGTGCTTGCGCAGCGTACCGGTGACATCGGTGTAGTCGGCGTGTTCGAGCGCCTGCTGCACCCTCGACCACAACGCCGCGACGGATACGCAGAACACGGCGTCACCTTCCTCGAGCGCCCGCGCGATCTGCTCGCTGTCCGTGCATTCCTCGACATGCTGCCCATCGCACAGGATCGTCAGATGGCGCAGCCGCTCTGTCGGTTGTCCGATGAGGAACTCGACCGCCGATGTCGCGTTCTGCAGGTTCACACCGGTGTCGAGCAGCTTCTTCGACACCGCGAGGATGACGACATCGGTGAACGAATACAGTCTTCTCGTGCCGGAACCGCGCGAAGGGGTTATCGACGGGACGACGATGCGTTTACGCGCCCAGTAATCAAGCTGTCGGTAGGTGATGCCGGCCACTTCGGATGCGACGGTGCCACGGTATCCGCGAATGACGGTGTCCGCGTCCGCATCGGGGAACAACTCCCCCTGCACCATCGTGTCGTCGATGTCGATGAGCGGCACGTCGACATACCGCGCGGACGTCCGTCCGTTGCCGTCCGCGTCCGCGACGCCGCCTCGTTGCTGCCGGTTCATGGAATCGGTGCCGTCCGGTGTCAGCGCTGGCGAATCGCCAAATTCGTGAAGTAGACGAGACGGAACTTGCCGATCATGATCTCATCGCCGTCCTTGAGCACGGCGCGGTCGACGCGCTGCCTGTTGACGTAGGTGCCGTTGAGACTTCCCGCGTCGACGATCTCGTATTTGCCGCTGACGCGGCGGAACACCGCATGGGAACGGGACACCGTCGAGTCGTCGAGCAGGATGTCGGCGCGCGGATCACGTCCAACCGTCACTTCATCCTCGTCAAGCAGATAACGCGATCCCGACAATGCGCCGCGCGTCGCGATGAGCAACGCCGTGTTGTCGGAAAGACGCGTGATCGTCTCGAGGTCCTCCTGCGTGAGGGGACGGTCGCCGGACGTCGTGATGGGTATCTGTATTGCCGGGAGACCGATGATCGTCGTCTCGCCTGCACTTGGAATCGGATCTGTCATAACTGCCTATTCTACAATCGTTGCGTACTTGTATTTCATGACCGGCTGCGTCGCGGTTATCCTGACGTCATCGGAGGTCTCTACCGTCACATTAGCACCATATTTCACGGTGAGCCTTGAGCCTACACCCCCTGCGATGTTGACGGCGTTCGCGAGGTTGCTCGGATCGCCTATCACCTTGATGACATAGGGTGTCGCAAGCGCCTGCCCATCGCATATGAGCCCATTCTCCGTCTCGCTCACATAGGTGGACGTCACAACGCGCACATTGTTGATCTGTATGACCTCGGCGCCGCCGTTGCGTAGCTCCTCGATGAGGTTGAACATCGTCGCCGCGTCGATCGGCGCGGTCTTCGGCTTCGATATGCGGATGACGACGCCCTTGCCCTGCGCTGGGAGCCTTCCGGAGAGGATGCCGCTCGTCTCCTCGTTCTCCTGTGCGATGCGTTGGGCCTGCTCTTCCTTGTCCGCCGCATCCTCGAGCGATGTGAGCTGCTCCGTCAGTTCCGCCTTACGCTGTTCGAGGCGTTCCGCCTGTGTGCTTGTTTCGCTTATCAGGCGTGTCAGCTCTGTTTCGGTGAGCGTTTCGTACGTCCTGTCCTTGTTGTTGATCTGGATGACGTATGCGTACGCGAGCAACGCGCACAGCACGGCGATGAGGACACCGGTGCCGAAACGCGCCTTGAGGGAACGCGCATTCGATGACAGTTCCTTCGGTTTGCGTTTGCGTACGACGGGGAACGCGCCCGTCTTCGTCCTATCGTTGTCCTTGTCACGCGAATGCTGCGAGATGATGCGCTTGAGCAGGTCGGGCTGCGCGCCGTCATGCGCGCGCACTTGTGGATGCTCGGCCGTCTGCGCGTCGGGTTCGTGTACGCCGGCATCCGCGAGATTCTCCCCTGTCATGGGATTGGCCGTGCCATTATCATTATCATTATCATTGGCGTTGGCGTTGGCGTTGGCGTTGACGCTGCCGTTGACGTCATTCTGTGCGTCGCCGGTGTTGTGGACGCCGTCAGCATCGGGGCGGTGTTGTGGTTCGCTCATCGATCACCCCTGGAAGATGTAGCGGCGTATCGCCGAGACGTTCGAGAAGATGCGGATGCCGAGGACGACGATGACGGCTGTCGTCAGCTGCGAGCCGACGCCGAGCTGGTTGCCGAGCAGCACGAGGAGCGTCGCCGTGACGACATTCGCGAAGAAGGAGATGACGAACACACGGTCCGAGAAGCTGCGTTCGAAATACGCGCGCGCGGCGCCCAGCAGCGCATCGAGCGCGGCGATGACCATGATCGGCAGATACGGCTGCAGGAACACAGGGATGTCCGGTCGCACGAAGAGTCCCACGACCACTCCGATGATGAGTCCAAGCACGGCTGCCATTCTTCAACTCCTTCTCGCATAGGTCAGTTTGCCGACGCTCGCGGCGTCGAGCCTCATCGAATCCGTCTTGCTGATCTGCGGATACATGCCGGCCTTATGGAAATCACTGTACAACGTCGCAAGCGAACGTTCGCCCATCGCATCAGCCAACGCGTTCCTGTCCCCTATCGCCTGGATCCGGTATGGGCTCTCAATCGGCGTGACGCCGACGAGGATCGAATTGCCCGCCGTGCGGATCGACGTTTCGACACCAAGGCGGTTGTCATTGATCGCGATCGCCTCGGCGCCATTGCGCCATAACAGGCATACAAGCAGCTGCAGGTCGGCGTCGGTGACGACGCGCAGGCGGTCGGTCGCGCCATCCCGCGGCAACGCCCCGTTCGCCGAGTCGGTCGCCGCGGCCACTGGATCGGCGATCGTCATGACGATGCCTTCGCCTTCGACCGGCGTCGCACCTGCGGCGGCTTCGTTCTCCTCGACGACCTGTTCGATTGGTGATTTCGTCGCCGACACCGACTGTTCCTCCACTTGCTTGCGCAGATTCGTGATGTCATTGTCAAGGCCGTCGATGCGCGCATTGTTCGCTACAAGCTGATTGGCGAGCGATTCGCGGATCTGCTTGCGTGAATCGGTGTTGAGCAGGCGAACGAACTGGCTGCCAAAGAACCCGACGATGATGCAGATGAGGAACACGACGATGCGAGTGCCCCAATAGACGATCTTCGAATCAGGTTTCGTCACGAGGCGTGCATCGCTGTACAGTTGGTCCATCGGACGGTTGATCAGGTCGTCGATGAGCTGGAGCGAATCGTCGCTGTTGCGGCGGCGGCGCGGCCTGTGGCCCAGTTCGTCGGGCGACGCCGCATGATGGGATGCGATCGATGCGTATCCACGTGAGAAGACGGCGCGGCGCCGTTGCGGCTCGTGCCCTGACGGAATCGGCTGGACGGGAGGCATCGTGGGGTTCGCTGGCAACACGCACCTACCTGCTGACTGCCTTGCGTCGCGTGGAGTCGGCGCGGATGAGTCCGATGCCCTGCCGCAGATAGATGATTCCAGCGAGCCAGTACAGGCCGATGCCCCAGATCGCGCATGCGATCGCACCATAATGCAGCACGTCGAGCACGATGAACGAGCGCCGTATGTCGGCGACCATGAGTCCGATGATCGAGATGAGTAGAATGGCGGTGCCGGTCTTTCCAACGAAATGGACCGGGAGCGGCCCATAGTCGTGTTGCGCGAGCATGAGCGTGAGGATGCCCATGACGATGTCACGCAACGCGACGAGCGCGAGCATCCACCACGGGACGACACCGCAGACCGCCAGCGCGAGGATGCTGCAGATGATGAGCAACCGGTCTGCAATCGGATCGAGGATCTGCCCGAGTTTGCTCACCTGATTGAAGTTCCTCGCGATGATGCCGTCCAAGCCATCCGACGCCGATGAGACTGCGAGGATGACAAGCGCCCACACCATGTCATGGCGCGCGATGAACCAGGCGATCACCGGAATCGAGACGATGCGCAACGCGCTGATGAGGTTCGGGATCGTGAACACCATATCGCGGGGTTCGGGACTGTACTTTCCTGCATCGGCCATAGGCTCACCCTACCATCACATGCGGGTGGCCTGGATCGCCGTGACGATGATGCCACGCGCGCCGACTTCATACAGTTCGTCCATGAGCCGGTTGACCTTGTCCTTCGGGACCATGACACGTACCGCCGACCACTGCTTGTCATGCAACGGGGAGATCGTCGGGCTTTCGAACCCCGGCGTGATGTCGACGGCCGCCGAGATCCTGTCGACCGGAATGTCGAAGTCCATGAGCACATAGCGTTTTGCCGTGAGGACGCCCTGCAGGCGGCGTTCGAGGCGCTCGAGGCGCTCATCGTCGGCGTCGAGGCGCGGCGAACGGATGAGGACCGCCTCGGAATGCACGATCGGGTCGCCGAAGATACGCAGTCCGGCGTTGCGCAGCGTCGTCCCTGTCGAGACGACGTCGGCGATGAGGTCGGCGACGCCGAGCTGCACCGACGATTCGACGGCGCCGTCGAGGTGGATTGTCTCGGCTGTGATGCCGTGTCCGGTCAGATAATCGTGCACAAGCTTGTCGAAGGACGTCGCGACGCGTTTGCCGTCGATGTCGGCGAGCGTGCGGATGTCCGATTCCTGCGGCGCCGCGAAGCGGAACGTCGATGCGCCGAAGCCGAGGTCCATGACCTCCTGCGCGTCCGTTCCCGAGTTGAGTAGCAGGTCATGGCCGGTGATGCCGACGTCGATTGTGCCACGGCCGACATAGACGGCGATGTCAAGCGGACGGAGATAGAACAGTTCCACGTCGTTGTCCGGATCTTCGACGACGAGCTGCCTCGGATTGCTCCTCAGGCGATACCCCGCCTCCTCGAGCATGTTCCAGGCGGGTTCGGACAGCATGCCCTTGTTCGGGACTGCGATGCGTAGCATGGTTCCTCCAAAAATCATGCGCACGCGCCAACGGCTGCGTGCGCGGTGCGGATCACGGGTTCTTTCGGCTCACAGGTTCTTGTAGATGTCGTCGAGCGTGATGCCACGGTCGATCATCATGACCTGCAGATGGTAGATGAGTTGGCTCATCTCCTCGGCGGTGCGCTCGGCACCCTCGTATTCGGCGGCGATCCACGTCTCACCGGCCTCCTCGACGATTTTCTTGCCGATGAAATGCGTGCCCTTGCCAAGCTCCTCGACGGTCAGTGATCCGGGCGTCTTCGCGGCGGCCTTTGCGCTCAGTTCCTCGAAAAGCGATTCGAACGTCTTCATGTGATGGTTCCTGTCGGTTGTCGTTGTGCGGCCCCGGTGGGCCACAGCTGGTCATGGTTCGGCCGCCCCACGATGACTCGTGGCACGGCGGCCGGAAAAAGGTTCTGTGGCGGACGGTCAGTCACGGTAGGCGGCGCGTGCGGCGTCGCGAATCTCGTCGATCGCCTTCGCCGGGTCGTCGGCGCCATAGACGGCGGAACCGGCGACGAGGATGTTCGCACCCGCCTCGGCGACGATAGGCGCGGTCTTCACACCGACACCGCCGTCGACTTGGATGTTCGTCTTGAGTCCGCGGCGTGTGATCTCGTCACGCAGGCGACGCACCTTGCCCATCTGGTTCGCGAGGAACTTCTGGCCGCCGAATCCGGGTTCGACGGTCATGATGAGGATCGTGTCGAACTCCTCAAGGATGTCGAAGATCGGCTCGACAGGTTCCGCCGGGCGCACCGCGAACCATGCCTCGCAGCCCATGTCGTGCAGCTGGCGCGCAAGACGCACAGGGGCATGGGTCGCACCCATATGGAACGTGACGGAACGCGCGCCGCGTTCGGCGTATCCCGGGGCCCAGCGGTCCGGGTCGTCGATCATCAGATGGACATCGACCGGCAGTTTCGTCACTTCGCAGATGCGTTCGACGACCGGCTCCCCGATCGTCAGGTTCGGCACGAAGTGATGGTCCATGACGTCGACATGGACGAGGTCGGCGTTCGAGATGCGGTCGAGGTCGCGTTCGAGGTTGCAGAAGTCCGCGGAAAGGATGCTTGGTGCGATTTTGATATCCATGGTTGTCATTCTAAATAAGGTAAGCGACGAACGGCCGTACGCGGCCGTCCACGGCCATCACCGGGATTCATGTGGGGAATCCTGCGTATCCGCGGCGCGCGCGCCGGCGTTGCCGCCGCCGCCGTGTTTCGCGTCCGGCCCGCCCTTTGCGCGCGCCGCGTCACGCTCCTCGATCTCGGTGACGGTGCGCAGCTTCTCGGCGAGCAACGGCGTGGGCTTGCCGCACCGTTGGATGACGACGAACGCGATGACGCCGAGGACGAACACGATGATCGAGACCCAGACGTTGACACGCAGCCCAAGGAACTCATGGGAGAAGTCGATGCGCAGCATCTCGATCCAGGTGCGCCCCGCCGTGTACCAGATGACGTAGAGGGCGAAGAGCGAGCCCGCCTTGAGCGCCCTGACCGCCTTGTGGCCGATCCATATGATGAGGGCCGCGCCGATGAGGTTCCATATCATCTCATAGAGGAACGTCGGATGGAACAACGTGCCTGTCGGGCACGTCGCGCCGTCATAGCATTGTTCGGCGTTGCCGATCGCCGACCCCTCGGTGTTGAGTTTCAACCCCCACGGCAGTGTCGTCGGCTTGCCATAGAGCTCCTGGTTGAACCAATTGCCGAGACGCCCGATCGCCTGCGCCACGAGGAGCGCAGGCGCGATCGCATCGGCGAGCAACGCCATCGGATAATGGCGGTGGCGCACCCACGCCCATGCGCCGAGCGCGCCGAGCGCGATCGCGCCCCATATGCCGAGGCCGCCGTTCCAGATGCGGAATATCTCGACCCAGTCACCGTCCGGCCCGAAGAAGCGTTCGGGCGTGGTGATGACATGGTAGAGCCGCGCGCCGATGATGCCACATGGCACGGCGACGAGCGCAGTGTCGAGGATCTGGTCGAATGTGCCCCCATACCGCTTCCACCGAACGCTCGTGATCCAAATGGCGGCGATGATGCCGAGCAGCATCGTCAGGGCGTAGACGTGTATCGTGAGCGATCCGATGTGGAATTGCGAGACCGTCGGGGACGGGATATAGGCAAGGTTCATGGTTCCCGATCGTAGCAACAGGTACGAAACGGGCCACCGTCATCGTGACGGTGGCCCGTTTCGGATACGGTCCGCGAAGTCAGGCTCGGCAGCCGTGGATCGCGTCGGCAAGCGCCGCAGTCGTGTTCGCAAGCGCCCCAAGACCCTGCACGGGGTCGCGCACGGCACCATTCTCGTCGAGGAGCGTATGCACAAGCGCTGACCCGACGATGACGCCGTCCGCATAGCGGCCGACCGTCGCACCTTGCACCGGTGTCGAGACGCCGATGCCGACACATACGTTCTCGGCACCGGCCGCGCGCGTGCGCGCGACGAGCTCCTGGGACGAATCGTTGAGCGTCGCGCGTTCGCCCGTCACACCCATGCGCGCCGCAGCATATACGAAGCCGCGCGTGTTCTCGGCGACGACGCGCAGACGCGTGTTGGTCGAGTCCGGGGAGACGAGGAAGACGCGGTCGAGACCATGGCGGTCGGCCGCCTCGATCCACTCGCCCGCCTCGTCGGGGATGAGGTCGGGCGTGATGAGGCCCGCGCCTCCGGCGTTCGCAAAATCGGTCGTGAACCGTTCGACGCCGTAATGGTAGATGAGGTTCCAGTAACTCATGATGAGCGGCACGCCTCCGGCGTTTGCGACCGTTTCGACGGCCTTGAACACATCGGCGATCCTTTCGCCGTTGCGCAACGCGATCTGGCTCGCCGCCTGGATGACGGGGCCGTCCATGACCGGGTCGGAATACGGCAGGCCGATCTCGACGATGTCGGTGCCGTTGTCGACCATCGTGCGGAACGCCTCAAGCGAGAGATCCGGGTCGGGGAAGCCGAACGGCAGGTAGCCGATGAACGCCGGCTTGTCCTGCGCCTTGTATGCCGCGAACAGTTCGCGGCATGGGCTAGGACGGTGCGAGATGCCAAGCGGCTGCTCAGGGACACGGGCCGCGGCCCCTTGCGTTTCCTCGGTCACGTTCGCGACGAACGCGCCGTCGCCGTTGTCGATGATGTCGATTGTCTCACGCATTGTTACCCTGTGCTCCATTCGCTTCGAGTGCCTTGCTCTGTTCATCGGTCAGATAGCCGAACCATTTGCCTGCGGTGTTCATGTCCTTGTCACCACGGCCCGAGATGTTGATGATCATGACGGGATGCTCATAGCCCTTCTCCTTGAGGTCGAGCGCCGCCTTGTAGGCGCCGGCCACGGCATGCGAGGATTCGATCGCCGGGATGATGCCCTCGGTCTCGCACAGGTCCTTGAACGCGCTCATCGCCTCGCCATCGGTCGCCCACGAGTAATTGACGCGGCCGATGTCCTTGAGCCATGCATGCTCGGGGCCGACCGACGCGTAGTCAAGTCCGGCAGAGATCGAATACGTGTCGAGCGTCTGTCCTTCCGAGTTCTCAAGCAAATAGCTTTTCGCGCCCTGGAACATGCCGAGTTCGCCGGTGCCAGGGGCGAAGCGGATCGCGTGGCGGCCTGATTCGGGGCCGTCGCCGCCCGCTTCGTAGCCATACAGGTTGACGCGTGGGTCGTCGAGGAACGCGTTCATGATGCCGATCGCGTTCGAGCCGCCACCGACGCACGCGCACACCGCATCAGGATGGTCGACGCCGTACCAATCCTTGAGCTGCGCCTTCGCCTCCTCGCCGATCACCTTCTGGAAGTCACGCACCATTTCCGGGAACGGATGGGGGCCCGCGACGGTGCCGAGCAGGTAATGTGTGTCCTTGACGTTCGTGACCCAGTCACGCAACGCCTCGTTGATCGCGTCCTTGAGGATGCGGTCGCCAAGCGTGACCTCGACGACTTCGGCTCCGAGCATGCGCATACGCGCCACGTTGAGCGCCTGCCGCCGCGCGTCGATCTGCCCCATGTAGATGCGGCATTTGAGGCCGAGCATCGCGCATACGGTCGCGGTCGCCACTCCATGCTGCCCCGCGCCGGTCTCCGCGATCACACGCGTCTTGCCCATGCGCTTGACGAGGAGCGCCTGTCCTATCGCGTTGTTGATCTTGTGCGCGCCCGTGTGGTTGAGGTCCTCACGCTTGAGGAACACACGCGCGTCGAGTCCGGTGCGTTCCTTGAGCCGTTCGGCGAAGCGAGGCGCCTCGGTGAGCGGCGACGGGCGGCCGACGTATTGTTGGTTGAGCCGCGCGAGCTCCTTATGGAACTCCGGGTCGCGCTTCGCGTCCTCATACACACGTTCGAGCTCGTCGAGCGCGGTGACGAGCGCTTCAGGGACGTAGCGCCCGCCGAACTGGCCGTAATACGGGCCGTGATGGGTGCTGAGTGGTTCTTCCTCCGAGGCTTTCACCTTGGCTCCTGCTTTCACTAGACGTTCCACTGCGAGTCGGTGGTCGTCGGCCGTGGCAACGCCTTCCCCGACGAGTACGGCATCGGCGCCCGCCCTCGCGTAATCCTCGAGCTCGACCGCGCCGAACACGCCCGATTCCGCGACCTTGATGACATCATCAGGCAGGCCGTCGGCGAGTTCGCAGTATTTGCCGACATCGACGCGCAGGTCCTTGAGGTTGCGCGCGTTGATGCCGATCACGCGGGCACCCGCGGCGATCGCGCGTTCGATCTCGTCACGCGTATGCGTTTCGACGAGCGCCGTCATGCCAAGCTCGTGGGTAAGCGCAAGCAGACGTGCCAGATCGGCGTCGTCAAGGGCGGCGACGATGAGCAGCACGATGTCCGCGCCGTGTGCACGCGCCTCCCAGATCTGGTAGTCGGTCGTGATGAAATCCTTGCGCAGCACGGGGATTCCGACCGCGGCACGCACGGCGTCGAGGTCGTTGAGGGACCCGAGGAACCGACGCCCTTCGGTCAGCACGGAAATCGCGCTCGCGCCGCCGGCCTCGTATTCCTTCGCGAGGGCCGCGGGGTCGTCGATGTCGCTCAGATGCCCCTTCGACGGCGACGCACGCTTGATTTCGGCTATGACCGGTATGCCATCCCCACGCCTGAGCCATCGCTTCGCGTCGATAGGGGTCCGTGCCGTGGCCGCCTGGGCCTTGAGCTCTTCCAACGACGTTTCGCGTTCACGGGCGCGCTGGTCCTCGAGCGCTCCCGCTACCAGTTCATCCAAAACCGACATGCTCCTCCTTGGGATGCGATGGCTTGAACGGGGCTCTCCCGTCAAGGACACTGTAACGGAACGCTTGCGACGAATGCGTGTCGGCGTCTGAATGTTGGTCGCCATGCCGTCGGAAAACACCAACCGCCGCATAACACGACGCCCCTAGTGTCACATATGTTTCACTTGAGAGTGGAATCGGGTGCCTGATGAACGGCGATGGTGGTCTAATGGTGGTAACCCATATACCATTGGTGAAAGGAGCCGATTATGGCCGACATCAAGGAACACTTCGAGGAATTCAAGGACCATATGGTCGAGAAGCATGAGGAGCACGAGGCGAAGCGCGACGAAAAGCGCGCCGAGCGCGCCGAGGAGCATGCCGCCAAGGTCATCGCCAAGGAGGACGAGAAGATCGTCAAGGCCGCCGACGATCCGGAGGCCAAGCTCGAGAAGATCACCGATAAGGCCGATGACAAGAAGGACAAGGCCGAAGGCAAGGCCGCCGATGAGGAGGCCAAGGCCACCGAGGATCAGGTCAAGCTCAACGACCGCTTCGGCACCCAGCTCGGTTGATTCCTTCCGACACCCATCACGGGACGGGGTTCTCCCCCGCCCCGTTTTTCATGCCTTGGTACCGTCACAGACCGCGGCGGCGCGCCGGCGCATGTAGCGCATATGCTGAGGATACGCCGCTTTGCCCTGTGCGAGGAACGCGGCCCGGCGCACACGTCGCGCATGGTGTAATGAATGAGGCGCGACAAGGCGCCCACATACGAAAGGAGCCAATCATGACTGATATGGCTGAAAAGATCGGCGAACTCAAGGGCAAGGCCGAAGTCAAGGCGGACGAGGTCAAGATGAAGGCCGGCGAACTCAAGGGCAAGGCGGAAGCCAAGCTCGATGAGCTCAAGAAGGAGCACGGGGACAAGGCCGAGTGACCGGGAGCCGTCGACGGTGAGGGGCGCGCACCATCAAGGTGCGCGCCCCTCACCATATCCTGGCGTCACCACGATGCCACCATGCGCCGTAACGCCCCGTCGGACGCCCGCGATGACGCGGTCGGCGCAATGCGCCCACCGCGCATACGATACGAAGGCGGATGCGCTAATCCGGTGGGCGAAGGACATGTTCACAAGGAGTGCTTATGACAGCAACGATCGCATCAATCACGCAACACATCATCGACGACCCACGTGACGCGCAATTCACCACGCGCGGCGAGCGGCCGGTATTCTCAGCCCCGTCGGACGCCCTCATCACGATCGTCGGGCAATCACCGAGCCTCAACGCGCAGACACGTGGACGCTGCTGGGACGACCGCAGCGGAGAGACGCTGCGTTCATGGCTCGACGTCGATGAATCGACATTCTATGACTCGGGCAAATTCGCCCTTGTGCCAATGGATTTCTATTATCTCGGCGATGCGCCGGGCGACAAAGGCGCCGAGGCGCCACGTCCATGGGTCGCACCCACGTACCATCCGCAGATCATGGCGTTGCTGCCGCATGTGCGGCTGACGATCCTCGTCGGCTCCTATGCGGTGCGCTACTACCTCAATGAGGATTCGAAGGCGCGCCTCGAGGACACGGTCAAGGATTTCGCCGACTACCTGCCTACGTATTTCCCGATCGTGCACCCCTCGGGACGCACCGACATCTGGCGTACCGAACACCCATGGTTCGATGAGACGGTCATCCCCGCGCTGCGCGAACAAGTCCACGCGTTGCTCGGCGCGTGAGGCCGAGCGTCCTCGGTTTCGATAGGGAGAGGGTCCCAAGGTGTGATGCATCGCACCTTGGGACCCTCTCATGCATGCCAAGGTGTGATGCATGGATGATATGGCTCATACGCGTTTGAGCTGCGCGGCGATCTTGATCGCCTCGACGCTCGCACCGGCCTTGTTGCGCGTTTCCAGCCATTCGTTCTCGGGCACCGAATCGAGGACAAGGCCCGCTCCCGCCTGCACCGATGCCTTGTGGTCGCGGATGAACGCCGTGCGGATCGCGATCGCCATGTCCATGTTGCCGGAGAAGTCGAAATAGCCGACGGTGCCGCCGTAGATGCCGCGGTCGGCCGGCTCCATCTCGTCGATGAGCTCAATCGCCTTCGGTTTTGGAGCCCCTGACAATGTGCCCGCAGGGAACGCGGCCGTGAACACGTCCATGACGCCCATGCCGGGAAGGACGCGTCCGGTCACCGTCGAACAGATATGCATGATGTGGCTGTACCGCAGCACATCCATGAGCGAGACGACTTCGACCGATTCCGGTTCGCACACACGGCTCAGGTCGTTGCGCGCCAGATCGACGAGCATGATGTGCTCGCTGCGCTCCTTCGGATCGGCGAGCAGTTCGTCATGCAGCCGCTCGTCCTCCTCCGGCGTCTTGCCCCGTGGGCGCGAACCGGCGATCGGGAAGCTCATCGCAAGCCCATCGTCGACCTTGATGAGTGTTTCCGGCGAGGAGCCGATGACATTGAAATCGCGCCCCTGCGCGTCGGTCAACGTCATGAAGTACATGTACGGACTCGGATTGAGCGTACGCAGCACACGGTAGACGTCGAATGGGTCGGCCGGCGAGTCGATGTCGAGGCGTTGGGATCCGACGACTTGGAAGACGTCGCCGTCGATGATGTGGCGTCGCGAACGCTCCACCATCGCGAGGAAGTCCTCCTTCTTCGTGCGGAACCGCAACTCGGGCTGCGCGACGTCCGGATCGATGACATTGACACGGAACTCGTCCTGCGTGGGAGTCGCGGCCCGCAGCTCCATCCGTTCGACCCTCGCGACGGCCTCGTTGTAGGCGGCGGCCTCACGCGTCGGCTTGTCATCGACGTTCACGGCATTCGCGATGAGCCAGACGGAACCGGTCTTGTGGTCGACGACGGCGATGTCGGTCGCCAATGCGAGCGTCAACTCCGGCTGTTCGGTCTCATCCGGCGCATTCGCCGGCAGCGTCGGCTCCCAATGACGGATCGCGTCCCACCCGATATTGCCGACAAGGCCACTCGTCAGGTTCGGCAGGCCGTCGACCTTCGGCGACCGCAGGACGTCAAGTGTCGCGCGCGCCACATCGATGACGTCGCCTTCGACGGGTACACCCGACGGCACGTCGCCGAGCCAGTCGGCGCGTCCGCCGTTCGAGCGCAGCTGCGCCATCGCATCGACGCCGATGAAGCTGTATTGGCTCCATGTGCCGTTCGTCTCGGCCGATTCGAGGATGAACGTGCCGGAACGGTGCCCGGCGAGCCGTTCATACAGGCCGACCGGGGTGAGCGAATCCGCGAGGATCCTGCGCACGATGGGAATGATGCGGTAGCCTTCGCCGGCGAGTTCATGGAACTGTTCACGGCTGGGCCAGGTCTCCCCCCAACCCAGGTCACGCACGCTGACGGCGCTCATCATGCCACCTCCTGTTGTCCATCGGGACGTTCGCCGACGACGGCCGGCAACGGGCCGCCCTCGTCGAAACAGCTGCGTTTGCCGGTATGGCACGCGGCGCCCACCTGATCGACCTCGATGAGCAACGCGTCGCCATCGCAATCGAGGCGCACGGACTTCACATACTGCACATGACCCGACGTGTCCCCCTTGCGCCAGTATTCCTGACGCGAACGCGACCAGAACGTGACACGTCCCGTCGTCAGCGTGCGGCGCAACGCCTCATCGTCCATATATCCGACCATGAGCACCTCATGCGTGTCGTACTGCTGCACGACGGCGCATACGAGCCCTTGTCCGTCGTATTTGAGCCGCGCCTTGATGCGCGGGTCGAGCGTCACCGTATTGTCATAGGTCATTTCAGCTTCGCTGCCCATCATGCTCCATCATCAATATTGGGAAACCACATATGAACCACATCATCATACATGCGCATGCGCCCTTGGGCGCACCGGCCTCAGCGCACCGTATAGCCGGCGCGGCGCAATTCGTCCTTGACCTCGCCGATCGTGACCTTGCCGAAATGGAAGATCGATGCGGCGAGCACGGCGTCCGCGCCCGCGGCGATAGCCGGCGGGAAATCCTGCGCCTTGCCCGCGCCGCCCGACGCGATGATCGGAATCGAGACGACTTCGCGCATCGCACGGATCATCTCGAGGTCGAACCCCTGCTGCGTGCCATCGGCGTCCATCGAATTGAGCAGGATCTCGCCGGCGCCGAGTTCCTCGGCGCGTTTCGCCCACCACAACGCGTCGATGCCCGTCGACGTGCGTCCTCCCATCGTCGTGACCTCGAATCCGGAGCGCGTATGCTGCTCGCCTCGTTCACGTCTCGCGTCGACGGACAGGACGAGCACCTGGTTGCCGAAACGTCCTGCGACGCGGCTGATCAACGTCGGATCGTTGATTGCCGCCGTGTTGACACCGACCTTGTCGGCGCCGCAGCGCAGCAGCGAATCGACATCCTCGGGCGTGCGCACACCACCGCCGACGGTCAGTGGGATGAAGACCTGCTCAGCCGTACGCGTGACGACGTCGATCATCGTCTGACGGTGCGAGCTTGACGCGGTCACGTCGAGGAACGTCAATTCGTCGGCGCCCTGACGGTAGTACTCGGCGGCGAGCTCGACGGGATCGCCCGCGTCCTTGAGGTTCTCGAAATGGACGCCCTTGACGACGCGTCCGGCGTCGACGTCGAGACATGGGATAACACGGACCGCCAAAGACATGGGCGCACCTCTTCAGATCGTTGTATCGGACGGGAACACGAATGGTTCCAGCGTACCGATTCCCTGTTACATCGACATTGGGTGACGTTCCCCGTGCCCGCATCGTGAAACAGCGCCACGCTCCGGACGAGGCGGCGCACATCCGCACAATCGTTGCAATACCGCGGATGCAACCGCAGGTTGCCCGGCCATCTTGCGGTTGCACCAGCGCATGCAACCGCAAGCTGATGGACGCGGGGCACGCCTTTCGGGCATAGTGGATGCCATCGCCCCGGCCACCGGAAAAGGCCCCACGGCAAAGGAAAGGAACGACGGCCATGAGCTTCAGGGACAATCTGCAATACCTGCGTGCACAACGCAACATGACACAAGAGCAGCTCGCGATGCTGCTCGGCGTATCCAGACAGGCGATCAGCAAATGGGAAAGCGACAAAGCATATCCGGAAATGGACAAACTGCTCATGATATGCGACCTGTTCGGTGTCACCCTCGACGACCTCGTCATCGGAGACGTCCGCACGCCGGTGACGCACGCCGAAACGGCCCATCGGGAGGACACGGACGGTGCACGTCCCCCAAAAGCGGTCACGGGCGCAGGGATGCCGCCCCTTCCTGAACCATCCGCATTGCCGCAGGACATCACCGGATACGACGAACACATGCGCTCGTTCGACAGGAGGATTTCCACGGGCATGTTCGCGGTCATCTTCGGCGTCGGCGTCGGCCTGTTATTCACCGGCGAGCATGCGCTGCCGGTATCGCCGTCGTTCGGCGATTTCCTCGTCTTCCTGTGCGTCGCGATCGGCGTGCTCGTCGCGCTCGCGTTCTTCATCCCAGCGGGCCTCGACCATGCCGAGTTCATGAGGCGCCACCCGTTCGTCGAGGACTTCTACACACGTGAGGACCGCCAGCAGGCGATGCGCACGCTCACGATAAGCCTCATCTTCGGCATCGGGCTGATCCTCATCGCGCTCGCGTTCCTCATCCTCGCCGACAGCGCGCTGCACATCGACGAGGGATGGCCGACCGCGTTGTTCATGATGATCATCGCCGGCGGTGTCGCTGCATGCACATTCGGTGGCATGAACTATGCGCGCATCGACGTCGCGGCATACAACAAGGAGGCAGTGCGCGAGGAACGCAGCCGGCATATGGACACGATGGAGGGCCTCAACGGCGCGATATGCGGCACGATCATGATCCTTGCGACAATCGCGGGACTGTCGATGCTGTTCTTCTTCGACGGCGGACCGAACGGCATGTTCTGGATGTCGTGGGTCATTGGCGGACTGCTGTGCGGCATCTCGTCGATTGTCACGAACGCGATCGCCGAACGCGACACGAAACGCTGAACGGTCCGGATCATTGACCGATGAGGGGCGATGCAGCGCATCGCCCCTCATCGGTACGTCATGCGCGCTTGCGGCCGCACAGCGCTTGGATTGGCCGTAGATGCCCGCAATGAGCTCAAGGTTCTCACGTACATTGAGATGCTCCGCGACAGCCGTCTGCTGCGGGGAAACGTTGATGCGCTCACTGATCCTCGCGCCGTCGGTGAGCACGGATTTGCCGAGCACGTATGCGCCCCCGCTCGTGGGGCGCGTCAATCCAGTGAGCATCGATATCGT
Source organism: Bifidobacterium criceti (assembly GCF_002286935.1). Lineage (GTDB taxonomy): Bacteria > Actinomycetota > Actinomycetes > Actinomycetales > Bifidobacteriaceae > Bifidobacterium > Bifidobacterium criceti. The sequence goes on along the minus strand of NZ_MVOH01000015.1, from coordinate 142,873 downwards.
CGTCTTGCCTGCGCCGTTCACGCCGAGTAGCGCGAAGAAGCTCCCCTGCTCGACGACGAGGTTCTCATCGTCGACGGCGGTCGTGCCGCCATACCGTTTCGTCAGATGCACGGTGCGTATCGCAGCCATGACACGCTCCTTCCTTTGTCGCCACCGACCGTTGCGTCGCCGTCCGTTCCGCTTCCAGTTGAGCCTTGAGCGCCCTGTAGACGTCGGATGTCGAGCGTCCGACGAAGTCGCCGTCCCATTCGAGGTACCGCGAAGCGATCATCGTCGCAAGACCATGCACGTAGACCCACAGCTGCATATGGAACGCGTACGCCCGCTCATATGACACACCAAGCTGTGCGGCGACAAGTTCGATGACGGGACATACATCCTGCTCCGCCTGTTCCATCTCATGCCGGGTGCGGGGCCGCATGAACAGCATCGCGAACAGTCGGGGTTCCCTACGCGCGAAGTCGATGTAGGCAAGTCCGCTCGCGAGATACGGCTTGTCCCCTCCGTCCTCCATCGCGGCACGGATATGGTCGTTGTACGCCTCATTCGCGGACAACCAGACGGCATGGTGCAACTCCTCCATGTTCGTGAACGCGTCGAAGATCGGCCTGACCGAGCACCCGAGACGGCTCGCCAGCGCCCGTGCACTCAGTGCGTCCGCCCCCTGTTCGCGGACGATCGCGAAGGCGGCGTCGATGATCTGTTCACGTGAATATTTCGGTATCCGCGGCATCATGCATCTCCATTCGTATGGCATCGTGTGACATGGTCACCGGTCATCACATAGAATAACACCCGTTACGTAACACCTGTTACATTATTCTCGCGGCGATGCACGGTGCGCACCGGCAGCCGTCTGTGCAACACAGCAGAAAGCCCCGCACTGTGCGCATGGCATGCGCACAGTGCGGGGCTCGGAACCCGGCGTCCAGTGGTGTCAGGAACGCTGCGGCATCGTCATATTGATGGTCTTGGCGGCAAGCTGCCCGCAGGCGCCATCGATGTCCTGGCCCCTCGTGTCACGCAATGTCGCGGTGATGCCGGCGTTGTGCAGGATCTCAAGGAACCGTTGTTCGTCCTCGGGCTTCGACGCCGTCCATTTCGAGCCCTCAATCGGATTGAGCGGGATCGGGTTGACATGCGCCCAGTTGTCACCGTAATGGTTGAGTTTGTTCGCGAGTTGGCGCGCGTGCACCTCCTGGTCGTTGATGCCACGCATGAGCGCGTATTCGATGCTCACACGGCGCTTGCTCGCGAGATAGTAGTCGTGGGCGGCGTCGAGCACGGCGTCGACGTCGAACCGTTTGTTCATTGGCACGAGCTCATCCCTCAGCTCATTGTTCGGCGCGTGGAGCGAAACGGCGAGGCGGACCGGAACGCCTTCCTGCGCGAGTCTGCGGATACCGGGGACGACCCCGACGGTCGACACGGTGATGTTACGCGCCGAGATGCCGAAGCCTTCAGGAGGCATCGCGCTTATCTGGCGTACAGCCGACATGATGGCCTTGTAATTGCCCATCGGCTCCCCCATGCCCATGAACACGACATTGCTCAAGCGCCCGGGGCCCCCGGCCACCTCACCGCGTTGCATCATCGCCGCCGAGACGCGCACCTGCTCGACGATCTCACCAGCGGACATGTTGCGCGTCAGCCCCAACTGTCCGGTCGCGCAGAACGGGCATCCCATGCCGCAACCGACCTGGGACGATATGCACAGCGTCGTGCGGTTCGGGTACCGCATGAGCACCGACTCGATCTTCGCATCGTCGAACAGATTCCACAACGTCTTGACCGTCTGTCCGTCGTCGGCGACCTGACGCGTCACTTCGGTGATGAGCGTCGGGAAGAACGCCTGTTGCACGTCCCCGCGCAACGAGGAGGGGACATCGGTGAAGGTCGAGGCATCGGCGTCGAAATGGGCGTAGTAATGGTTCGCGAGCTGTTTGACGCGGAACTTCGGCATGCCGAGCGCCTTCGCGCGTTCGATGCGTTCTCCGGCATCCATGTCCGCGAAATGCAGCGGTGGTTTGCCACGGCGCGCATGGTCCTTCGCGAGCACATCACGGAACGCGCCGGACGTGCCTCCGGGCGTGATGCCGCTTTCCGGCTCGTCATGCGTCGTGGCGGTGGAACGGAACGAATCGTCACAGGTCATGGTCGTCACACTTTCGTCGGATGGATGGATGGCATAGGCCCAATACCGGATGGGCGCGCGTCGCGAGGGCGGCCGGTCACAGTCCGGTCATCCACAGCAGCACGCATATGAACGGCGCGCACATGAGGATCGAATCGACACGGTCGAGGATGCCACCGTGCCCTTTGAGCAGATGGCCCATGTCCTTGATGCCAAGGTCCCGTTTGATGAGCGATGCGCACAGGTCGCCGAACGTGCCGACGACGCCGATCATGATGCCGGCGATGATGGGCACCCACCAATGCGACGCCCACATCGACGCCTCATAGGTGCATGCGAACACGACAGCACAACCAGCCATCGCGAAAAGAATCGAACCGCATAAGCCTTCGACCGATTTCTTCGGGGATATCGTCGGGCACAGCTTGTGCCTGCCGAGCCATGCCCCCGCGAACAGGCCGCCCGTGTCACTCAGCGCCGGCATGAACACGATGAGGATCGCATGCGAGACCGGATGTCCATTGAACGTGACCGGCATGATGATGCATGAGGCAAGCAAGGGGATATAGAGGACGGTGAACATCGACACAGCCACTTGCGTCAGATGGCTATGCGGTTCCTGTGCAAGGTGCTCCGCGCGGGGACCGTTGCCGTCCGAGGCCTTGTTCGCGACCGCCTGCGATGTCCTGCCGTTGAGCGTGATCTGCAGACTCGCGGTGACGGCGACGATGATGAGCGACGCCATCACACCTGTCGCCATCGCGACGACGTGCTGCTCACAGAAGTAGACGGCGAGCAGTGTCGCAGTCGAACAGATCCAAAGCGTGAGCAGTGGGATGTGCAGGTTGCGGGTCGCGAAGTCCACCCTGAGTTCCCACAGCGCCGGAATCATGAACACGACGACAAGCAATGCGAACAGCATCGGATCGATGAACAGGCATGCAAGGATGATGACGATGAGCACGACGGCCGTCGCCACGGCCTGGGGCATGTTGCGGCCGGTCCTCTTGTTGATCTGTTCGAGTTTCTCCTCGGCCTCATGGGATTGCTGCATATGCGGCACCGTTGCCTTCCTTCAGTGGGCCGGGTGTGTCCTTGGTCCGAGGACACACCCATGCATGACATACAACGATGCGCCCACGCGCGTTCCCGAAGCTTCGGGAACCGTTTTTACGCGTCGGGCGCATCGAATGGCAGGAGGTGTCAGACCTCCATGATCTCCTTCTGCTTGCCTTCGAGCAGGGCATCGAGTTCCTCGGTGACCTGCTTCGTGACCTTGTCGAGGTCCTTGAGCAGGCGGTCGCCCTCATCCTCACCCATCTCGCCGTCCTTGACGGCCTTGTCAATCGCTTCCTTCGTCTTGCGGCGGATGTTGCGCACAGCGACCTTACCGTCCTCGGCCTTCGTCTTGGCGAGCTTGACGTATTCCTTGCGGCGGTCCTCGGTCAGTTCCGGCATCGTCAGCAGGATCTGCGCGCCGTTGCGGCGTGGGCTTGCACCGAGGTCGGAATCACGCAGCGCCTTTTCGACGGCGTTCGCCTGTGATGGGTCGAACGGCGTCACGGACAATGTCCGCGGTTCCGGCACACCGATCGTCGCGACCGACTTGAGCGGCGTAGGCGCGCCGTAGTATTCGACGACGATGCCGTTGAGAAGCGCCGGGTTGGCGCGGCCGGTACGGATACCGGAGAAGTTCTCCTTCGTCGATTCGACGGATTTCGCCATCTGTGCCTTGGCTTGGTCCACGAGATTTGCCATGTTGTTCTCCTTTGATGAAACCTGTGTTCACTATGCGTACCGCGTGGGCGTCACGCGAGTTGGGATTCGCCATTGGACACCAGCGTACCAATGGATTCGCCGAGCAACGCGCGGGTGACGTTACCGGGCGCTTCGAGGCCGAACACGCGGATGTGCTGGTCGTTGTCACGCGCCATCGCCATCGCCGACGCGTCCATGACCGCGAGGTTGTCAACGAGTGCACGTTTGTAGCTCAGACGGGCGAACCGCTTCGCGTCGGCATCCTTGCGGGGGTCGGCCGTATAGACACCATCGACGCCGTTCTTGCCCATGAGTACCTCGTCGCAATGGATCTCAAGCGAACGCTGGATCGACACGGTGTCGGTCGAGAAGTACGGCATGCCGGCCCCAGCGCCGAAGATGACGACACGCCCCTTTTCGAGATGTCGGATCGCCTTGAGGGGAATGTATGGTTCAGCGACCTGTCCCATCGTGATAGCCGTCTGCACGCGCGTCGCCTGCCCCTCCTGCTCGAGGAAATCCTGCAGCGCGAGACAGTTCATGACGGTACCGAGCATGCCCATGTAATCGCCGCGGGAACGGTCAATGCCGGCCTGCTGGAGCTCGGCGCCGCGGAAGAAATTGCCGCCGCCGGTGACGATGGCGACCTGCACGCCCGCTGCGACGGCCGGAACGATCTCCGACGCGATGCGGCGCACCACCCCTGTGTCGATGCCGACACTACCTCCGCCGAAGGCCTCCCCCGAAAGCTTGAGCAACACCCTACGTGGTTCGGACTGTGCCGTTTCTTCTGCCATACCGTGCCTTTCGTTGCCGATCGAACGCATAATGCCGTCTTTTAGAGTATCGGTGGCGTTTGACACGGAAAGGGGTCGCCCGTCATTCCTGACGGGCGACCCCTTCGATATGCGATGTCCGCGGTGCGGCCATCAATGGATGCCCGCACCGGCCATAGCATCAGTCGACGTCGGCCTCTGGGCCCTTGCCGACCTCAAGGCGTGCGAACGCGAGGGCCTGGCCGCCGACCTCCTTGAAGAGGTCGCCGATCGACTTCGACGGATCCTTGACGTAGGCCTGCTCAAGCAGCACGTTCTCCTTGAAGAAGGCGTTGAGACGTCCCTCGACGATCTTCGGGACGATCTTCTCCGGCTTGCCTTCGGCGAGGGACTTCTCGGTCGCGACGCGACGTTCGGCCTCGACGACATCCTCCGGGACATCCTCACGGGTGAGCCAACGCGCACCCATCGCGGAAATCTGCAGGGCGGCCTCATGGGCCACGGCGGCGCCGGCCTCATCGGTCGCGATCATCGCGACGATGCTCGGCGGCATCTCGGCGGACTTCTTGTGGGCATAGATCTCGACGCGCGGTCCGGTGATCTTCGCGAACTGGCCGACCTTGACATGCTCGCCGAACAGCGCGGCGGCCTCTTCGATGTCGGTCTTCACGGTGCCGTCCGCGGACGGGGCTTCAAGGACGGCCTCGATGCTGTCCGCGTCTGCCTTGACCGCATCCGCGAGGACCGTGTCGGCGAAGTCGACGAACTTCGGCGTCTTCGCGACGAAGTCGGTCTCCGAATTGAGCTCGACGGCGTAACCGGTCTGGCCGTTCGCCGAATCGATGACGGTCGAGGCGATCGTGCCTTCCTGGGCCTTGCGGCCCTCGCGCTTGCCAGCGGCTTGGATGCCCTTCGCGCGGATGATTTCCTTCGCGCGCGCGACATCGCCTTCGGCCTCGGTGAGCGCCTTCTTGACGTCCATCATGCCTGCGCCGGTCTCCTCACGGACCTGCTTGATCAATGCTGCGGTGATAGCTGCCATTGATATCTCCTTGGTTTGAATGAAAAGTGTTCAGGAAAGCCATGGTGTGCGGCGATGCATCACGCGTCGCCGCACATGGATCACTTGGCTTCGGTGTCCTTCTCGGCCTGCGAGGCTTCGAAGTGGGCGCCCGAGCGGGCGGCCTCGGAGGAGGCGCCTTCGGCTTCGTCATCCTTGAGGACGGCGCTCTCGGTGACGACGGCGTTCTCACGATCGGTCGTCTTGCTGTCGTTCTCGAGCAGTTCCTTCTCCCAAGCGGGCATCGGCTGTTCGGCATTGTCACCCTCAGCCTGGGCGCCCTTGTTGGAGCGTTCGATCTGGCCTTCGGCGACAGCGTCGGCGAAAAGCGTCGTAAGCAGTTCGATGCCGCGGATTGCATCGTCGTTCGCCGGAATCGGGTATTCGACGGTTTCCGGATCGGCGTTCGTGTCGACGATCGCGACGACCGGGATGCCGAGCTTATGGGCTTCCTCGACCGCAAGCGCTTCCTTGTTGACGTCCACGACGAACATCGCGGAAGGCGTGCGGCTCATGTTGCGGATACCACCGAGCTGCTTCTCGAGCTTGTCCTTCTCTCGCTCAAGGAGCAGCAGCTCCTTCTTCGTCAGACCGGAGCCGTGGACATCGGAGAAGTCCATCTTCTCGAGTTCCTTGAGACGCGTGACGCGCTTGGAGACGGTCTGGAAGTTCGTGAGCATGCCGCCGAGCCAACGCTCGGACACATACGGCATGTCCACGCGGGTCGCCTGGGCCTTGATGGCTTCCTGAGCCTGCTTCTTCGTGCCGACGAACAGGACGGTGCCGTTGTGCTCGACGGTCGTCTTGATGAAATCATAGGCGACGTCGATCAGGTCGAGTGTCTTGAACAGGTCGATGATATAGATGCCGTTGCGCTCCGTGAGGATGTACTGCTTCATCTTCGGGTTCCAACGACGGGTCTGGTGTCCGAACTGAAGACCCGCTTTCAGCATCTCGCTCATGGTGATCTGAGCCATGGTATTGCTACCTTTCTTGTCGGTTATTGCCTAGCCATGCGGCATTGCGTGCAATCTCGCCCCCGCTTGGGGTTCGACCGACCGACACAAGCCGTCGCTCGCATGGCGCGTATTCACGATGCGCGTGTAGGGGATGTGTTTGTGACGTCCCCGCGCGCGACTGCGGGGCCGCCGGATGGCGCACCATCGTCGAATATAGCATGGGCTCCTCCCAGAATCAACGATTCTGCGAGGAGCCCACCGACGTGGATGGCTCAGCGCTGCAGACTGCGCATCCTGCGCATCGCCGCGCGTCGTTCGTCCTTTTCAAGACGGTCGATGTACACATGGCCGTCAAGGTGGTCGGTCTCATGCTGGAGCATGCGCCCCATGATGCCGTCGCCTTCGAGGACGACCTCGTTGCCGTCGAGGTCGATGCCACGCACGCGCGCATATTCGGCGCGGCGGGTCTTGTACCACAATCCGGGCAGCGACAGGCAGCCTTCGTCACCGTACTGTTCGCCCCTCGTCTCCTCGAGCACCGGGTTGAGGATGTAGCCGACGCGGCCGTCGAGATTGTAGGAGAACGCGCGCAGGCTCACGCCGATCTGGTTCGCGGACAGTCCCGCACGTCCAGGATCGTCGACGGTGTCGAGCAGGTCCTCGACAAGGCGGCGCACCGCCGGCGTGATCTCGGTGATGGGATCACACGGCGTGCGCAGGACGGGATCGGGTACGACTCGAATTTCACGGATTGCCACTGGTCACTCCTCTGTTTTGGGTTGCTCGGTCTTCGTCTCAGGGTCGAGGTCGCCCATATTCGTGGCGTCTCCCCTGTCACGTATGGCGCCGGTGCGCTCATCGCGCCACTCGCCGAAGCGCTCCTGCACGTTGTCGATCGCGTGCCGCACGCGCGGCGTCACGTTCTCGGACGCGGCACGCACGCTTTCGCCGGCCTTCCTCACCGTCTCCGTCGTGCTTTCCAGGATCTGCATGCCGACATTCGGTGTGCGCACGGAGGCCATCGGCGCGTACAGCTCACCTTCGATCACATCGGCATATTGTGTGAGCACCTTCGGACGAACGACCTTCATGCTCGCCGTCATCGTGCCATCCTCAAGGCTGAAGTCCTCGGGGAGCACGATGAACTTGCGCACCGATTCGGCGCGTGACACCGCGGCGTTCGCGCTGTCCACATATTGCTGAATGAAGGAATGGACGGCATCGCTGTTCGCGACATCCTCCATCGGCAGGTCGGGGTCGAGCCCCTGCTCCTTGAGCCACGACGGCGTCATATCCGGGTCGAGTGTCACGAGCGCGCCGATGAACGGCTTGTTGTCACCGACGACGACGGCATGGGCGACGATCGGACACTCGCATATCGTGTTCTCCATTGGCGCCGGGGAGACGTTCTTGCCGCCCGCGGTGATGATGATGTCCTTCTTGCGGCCGGTGATGTACAGGAACCCCTCGTCGTCGATTGTGCCAAGATCGCCCGTGTGCAGCCAACCGCTCGGTTCGAGGACCTCGTCGGTCTTCGCCGGGTTCTTGTAGTAGCCGAGGAACACGTTCGGGCCTTTGACCTCGATCTCGCCATCCTCGGCCGTGCGGACAGCCATGCCGGGGCCGGGCCGTCCGACCGAACCGGGACGGTTCGCCTTCTGCCAGTTGACGACCATCGGCGCGGCCGTCTCCGTCATGCCATACCCCTGGATGAAGGTGATGTCATCCATGCCGTTGAAGAAATGCACAAGATCGGTGTTGATCGGCGCCCCGCCACATGCGAGGTAGCGCAGGTTGGGGCCAAGCGCCGAGCGGAATGACGACGCGACAGTGCCCATATAGAACGAATGCTTCATACGCATGATCGCTGAAGGGTGCTTGTGCTCGACCTCCATCTTCGACCATGCGACGAAATGCTTGTACGCGTTCGCGAAGATGCGGCCGCGCATGCCGGCGCCGGCCTTCTGCGACGCCGCGTTGAACACCTTCTCGAAGACACGTGGCACGCCAAGCAGATAGGTCGGTTTGAACCCACGCAGATCGGCAAGCAGATGCTTCGCCCCGGGCACATAGCCGACGACGCCATGGCCGCCGATCGCCGTGTATTGGATGTAACGCGCGAAACAATGCGCAAGCGGCAGGAACAGCAACAGCCTGTTCGGCTCATAGAGCATCTCCGGCAGGATTTCATAGCCGTTCTTGACGATATGTGTGAAATTGCGGTGCGACAACATCGCACCCTTCGGTTTGCCGGTCGAACCGGACGTATAGACAATCGTCAGCAAATCGTCCGCACGCACCCGGCCGATCGCGTCATCCAACGCGTCATCGTCGACGGCCTCGCCGTAATTGATGAGCGCGTCGAGCGCGCCGTTCTCGATGTTGAGTACATGCTTGACGCATGGATGCTCGGCGGCGATGTAATCGAGGGTATGCGTATGCGCCTCGTCACCACCGAACGCGATGAGTGGCTCGACCTCCTCGACGATCGAGGCGGCCTGCTTCGGGGAATCCGTCTCATAGATCGGCACGGAGACCGCACCGATCGCCGCACAGGCGAAATCGAGGACGCCCCACTCATAGCATGTGGCCGAATACAGCACGACCATCGTGCCTTGCCGTGCGCCGAGGGCCATGAGGCCCTTCGCGACACTGCGCACCTGGGCGAGCATCTCCCCCGCCATGACATCATTCCACTGACGTGTCCTTTCGTCCTTCCATTGGGCGATGAGGTCGTCGGGGTCGGCGATCGCGCGCTTGGACAACAGCGAATACACTGTGTCCCCCTGCGTCGTCACATAGATATTGTCAAGTCCATATTCCCTGAGCATGTCTCCAACTATAACGCAGGGGGACGCGAGCGACCGACGATTCAGCCGAGGTCCATCAGGACGCACATCCAGCGCGACCCCACACGCACGAGGCGCATGTTGCCGCAATGGTGCTTCCCTCCGATGGTCAGATGTATCGAGACCTCCATGACGGTCTCGCTCAGCATCATCACATGGACGAGGGTCGGCATGACCGGTGCATAACGCATCCTGAGCACCGGTTCGGGGAGTGTGCGCGGATCACACGTGAGAACCGAACGCATCATCTCGATACGCTCGATGCACTCGGGCTGCATATATTTCGCAAGCGAGCTTCCCGACTGGCGTGCACGCATGACCTCGATCGCCGAACACAGCGTGCGGCATATCTGCATGATGAGGTTACGGATATAGGAATCGGCGTATTCGTGCATGAAACACAGCTGCACATGGTAGCGCAACGATTCGCCCGGCACCGCGAGCGGAATCTCACCGTCGAAATACGGCAGCACCTGTGCGGCACACTGTTTCATGCGTTCTATCGCCTTGAGGTCGGCGATCCGGGCCAACCGAGCGCGTTCGCGGTCCCTGCGCACGTCGGCGTCGAATTCCTTGCGGCTTTCCTCGTCCATTTCCTCGTACAGTTTCGACCATCCGAGGTCGAGGACTTCGTCATCATTGTTGTCCCCCGTAGGCTCATCCTGCATGTAAGCATCGTCGCTCCTGACCATGTACGGGCCTCCTTCTCTTTATTCTTTCATCTGTCGTCGCTTGGGCGTTCCACGCGTCTTGTGCGGCCATATGCAGACCGCGAAGCGGCGGCGCATATGGGATGCACATGGGACGCAATTGGATACGCCAGCATTGTTTTGTTGTTGTTCATAGCGGTCGACTCCCTTCCTCCCCAGTTCGCACCGTTGATTCCGTGAATCTCCCCGCCGCAATCGAATGTAGCGTATTTCGCAGCAATATGCCAACGCTTTCACTTGGACATTCCATTTGTGGATAAACTGTGCATCATCCACAATCGAACAAATTATTGTGGATTTGTGTTGATGTTCCGCAAACGCCTTCTCAAACGTGGCGGTATTTCGCCCTTTTTGCTCATGCGCGTTGAATACGTTTGCACAATGAACTAATCGAACAAGATGTGAATTGCGACACCATACCGATATATTGTCGTATCCACATATTGAGAATCCACAGCGTCCCCCCACACTTCCAGAAGCATGAAAACGCACCATACGCCCTTTCCATGGCATATCGGCACACGTACAATCCGTAGACACTTCATGCCAAAATGTTCGCCTTCGGCGATATACGTACGCGAAGCGCGTACCCCTCAGAGCCGCCTCCCATATAGCAAAGCGGGGCCGTGGTGCACGCAATGGTAGCGTTGCGCGCACCACGGCCCCGTCAATGCAGGAAGGCTCCGCTCAGCGCCCCGTGGGCGTCACAACGACATCACAGCGCTGGAAGTTCTTGAGGTCGACGTATCCGGTGGACGCCATCGCACGGCGCAACGCACCGATGAAGTTCGTCTTGCCGTCGGCCATGTGGCTCGGTCCGTAGAGGATCTCCTCAAGCGTGCCCACGGTGCCCACATTGGAACGCAAGCCACGCGGGAGCGTCTCATGGCGGGCTTCCGCACCCCAATGCATGCCATGGCCCGGAGCTTCCTTCGCGCGTGCGAGCGGCGCGCCAAGCATGCACGCATCCGCGCCCATCGCAAGGGCGGTCACGAAACTGCCGGAGTTGCCCATGCCGCCGTCGGCGATCACCTGCACATAACGGCCACCCGATTCGTCCATATAGTCGCGGCGCGCCTCGGCGACATCGGATATCGCGGTCGCGAGCGGCACATGCACGCCGATTGTCTTGCGTACCGCGGAGACCGCGCCGCCGCCGAAGCCGACGAGGACACCCGCCGCGCCGGCGCGCATGAGATGCAGCGCCGCCGTGTAGTTCGCGGCGCCGCCGACGATGACGGGGACATCAAGGTCGTAGATGAACTTCTTGAGGTTGAGCGGCTCATGGTCGGTCGACACATGTTCGGCGGACACGGCCGTCCCACGGATGACGAAGAGGTCGACGCCCGCCTCGAGGACGGTCGAGTAATACTGCTGCGTGCGCTGCGGCGACAGCGCACCGGCGACCGTCACCCCTGCGTCACGGATTTCATGGAGACGCGAAACGATGAGCTCCGGTTTGATCGGTTCGGAGTACACACGCTGCAGATAGGCCGTCGCCTCATCCGGGCCAAGCTCACCGATACGCGCAAGAATCGGCTCAGGGTCGTCATACCTCGTCCACAGGCCTTCAAGGTCGAGGACACCGACAGTGCCGAGCCGACCGAGCGCGATCGCGGTCTTTGGGCTCGTGACCGAATCCATCGGCGCGCCGATGACGGGAATGTCGAACTGGTAGGCGTCCACTTGCCATGTTGTGGACACGTCCTGCGGATCACGTGTGCGGCGCGAGGGGACGATCGCGATGTCGTCGAGCCCATAGGCGATGCGGCCCTTCTTGCCAAGGCCGATTTCAATTTCCTGAGACATGGTTCTTAGGCTAATGCTCAGCAATGACACGCAAAGCACCGCGTTTTTGGACAATCGACCGTCGACGAAACACTCATGCGCTAAGCATGTCTATCGAAACAATCGATCACTCACTGGAGGAATCCCCCATGGCGAAAATCAAGGTCGAAGGAACCGTCGTCGAACTCGACGGCGACGAGATGACGCGCGTCATCTGGAAGGACATCAAGGACCGTCTCATCCTGCCCTACCTCGACGTCAACCTCGATTACTATGACCTGAGCATCCAAAACCGTGACGCGACCGACGACCAGGTGACGGTCGACGCCGCGGAGGCGATCAAACGCGAGCACGTCGGCGTCAAATGCGCGACGATCACGCCGGACGAGGCGCGCGTGGAGGAATTCGGACTCAAGAAGATGTGGAAGTCGCCGAACGGCACAATCCGCAACATCCTCGGCGGCACGATCTTCCGTGAGCCCATCGTCATCTCGAACATTCCGCGCCTCGTGCCCGGATGGACGAAGCCGATCGTCGTCGCGCGCCACGCGTTCGGCGACCAGTACAAGGCGACCGATTTCAAGGTCCCCGGCGCCGGCAAGTTGACGGTGACGTTCACGCCGCAGGATGGCTCCGCGCCGATCGAACACCTCGTCTTCGACTACCCCGGCGCCGGCGTCGCGCAGGTCCAGTACAACCTCGACGATTCGATCCGCGGATTTGCGCGCGCATGTTTCAATTACGGACTGCTGCGCGGATACCCGGTCTACCTGTCGACGAAGAACACGATCCTCAAGGCCTATGACGGCGAGTTCAAGGACATCTTCGCCGAAGTGTTCGAGACCGAATACAAGGACCGCTATGAGCAGGAGGGCCTCACCTACGAGCACCGCCTCATCGACGACATGGTCGCGAGCTCGCTCAAATGGCATGGCGGCTATGTGTGGGCCTGCAAGAACTACGACGGCGACGTGCAGTCGGACACCGTCGCACAGGGCTTCGGGTCGCTCGGCCTCATGACGTCGGTCCTCATGACGCCCGACGGCCAGACCGTCGAGGCCGAAGCCGCGCACGGCACCGTCACACGCCATTACCGCCGTTGGCAGCAGGGCGAGAAGACGTCGACGAATCCGATTGCCTCGATCTACGCATGGACGGGCGGCCTCAAGCACCGTGCGAAGCTTGACGGCACCCCGCAGGTCGCCGATTTCGCCGAGAAGCTCGAGCAGACGATCATCTCGACCGTTGAAGGCGGCCAGATGACGAAGGACCTTGCGATGCTCATCGGCCCCGACCATCCGTGGCTTGACACGGAGGGATTCATGGATGCGCTTGACGAGAACCTGAACAAGACGCTTCGGGGCTGACGGGCCCTGCCGGGACGAACGGCCCGGGAGGTGGGGCCACATCCGCCATCCCGGGCCGTTTGCCGTCTTTCCGAGTACAATCGTGCTGTGTTCGTCCCCGACCATCCTCGAGAAAGCGGTACGTCATGTCATCCATGAGTCCCATTCCCCTGCGTCGCCGCATGATGATGGCGCTGTGCTGCACGCTGTCGTTCACATTGACGGCGTGCTCGGGCGCGACCGGGGGCGCCCCGGAATCAGGGCTTGAGGCGACACCGTCCGAGACGAATGGGTCGGTGGCGATGTTCGTACCGAATGACGGTTTCACGATCTCCCAGAATGTCCCAATCAACACATGGAACAGATTTGTAGACGCCACATCGGACGCACTCGTCGAACATGGCTTCGAAAACAGCTCGATCGACGCGCATATGGATTCCGATTTCGACAAGCAAAGCAGGAGCCTCGATACATATGTCCGCGAATATGTCGAGCGGACGGATGAAGGACGACATACTGATTCCAATACCGACGAGGGAACAGTGACGCTCATCGTCGCCCCCGCGGTGCGGACTGCGGAATCGACGAAATACTATGGCGATTACGCGACGCAGACACTCAGCGCCGAAACCACCGACGGCGGCACGGACGAACGGGCATACCACGAGGCGCTCACGCGCACCGTCGATGCGCTCACGCTCGCCAAATCAGCGGGTGTGCACGTCATCGTCCTCTCCACACGCATCCCCGGCTTCACCCCCGACGTCTTCGTATCGATGTGCGACGCAGAACAGATAGGACGTATGCAGGCACAGCAGCTCGTCAACAAACTCGAACTCGACAAGACAAGCAAAGACAATCCCAAACGCATCGAAATCATGCTCCCCCTCAACGGGCGCGCCACGCATATGGACGATGAACAGCAGTTCGCGCACGATGCATTCGTCGGCGCGTGGAGCGTGCTCGGCACCTATTTCCGCTCCGGGGTCGTTATGAGTCCTTCACTCAAACTCTCCGCGGCTTCGACCGAGGACGATTGGCACGATGTCGCGTTCGAAGCGAAGAACGCCGATGATGTCGTCGACGAGATCAAGGCACGGCTGCGTACGAACACGAAAGGCACGTTCACACCAATCGACGGCGTCGTCTCGATGAACGACTTCGTCGCATCCGGTGTCGTCAAGGGACTCGCCGACATGGGGTATGTCGGCACGGCAGCCGACATCAACCCATCGATCACGGTCGGCGACGTCCTTGGCAACATCGCGGGCAAACATGATGTGCAGCGCGGCAAGGTTCCCGAACCGACACAGGCCCCCAAACCGGGCGTCGACGCCCACACGGGGGATGAAAGCGCCAACGGCGGCGCGGCGGCGGCCTCCTCCAGCCGTTGGCCGATCATCACCGGCTACGGCGCCTACGTCAGCAACATTCCGAACATCGTAGACGGCAAGCAGTGGATGACCGGCCTCGCCTCGCGCAACGACAACGCCGAGGGCATCGCGGCCTTATGCCAGGCGTTCGACCGAGGCGAAGGAGCGGCTTCGACTCGGCATCTCAACACCGTCGACGGTGTGCCGACGATGGCGCTCCCCCTCGTCGCAGTGAGCGCCGGCAACCTCAAAACGGCGCTCATCGACCCAGGGTACATCTCGCTCGCGGACGCCGACCTGTAGACATGAGCGGTCCGGCGTACGCTCATTCAACGAGCATGACGCGCTGCGCATGAAGCCATCGTTCAGGGTCGACATACCTCCTTCCCGCAGCACGCATGCCCCAGTGCACGCATGTGCCGTCACAATGGTCACTTGTTCCAGACACGGTGCCGAACGGCTCGCCGCGACGAACCCTCGAGCCGACAACGAGTGATGTGACCGCCGGTTCGAAGGTCAACGTCCATGCGCCGTGCACGATGCTGACGACCGATTTGCCTGCGACCTTGCCTGAAAAACTGATCGAACCGTCCACAGGCGCGACAAGCGTCGTCCCCTCCTGCGCCTCGATGTCGATGCCCCTATGTCCGGCAAGCCATACCTGGGCAGGCCCGTCGAACGCCGAAGCAACAATGCCTCCCTTGACCGGCATGACCATCGCGGGTGCGCATCCATCGTCGGCATGGGCGCAGCCGGTCTCCCGCACACCCACGGCAAGCGCCGACGCCGATACGACGAGCATCGTCACCGATACGAGTGCGTTGCGGCGCATACGGCCGCGCATCGCCTCGATACGCTTCCTCCGCTTCGCCCGGCGGATGTGTGCCGCTTGTTCGTATTGTCCCATACGCTTCCTCCTTCGGATCGTGGATCGTCGGTTCCACTATCCGACGCAGCGTATGCCGCTGTCCATCACGACGAAGGTATGTGTACGGACGGCCCCTGGATACGGCGTGTCGCAGTCAAACAGGCATCATCACTGTGGATACCGGTAGCATATGCAACAATAACGCGTCCACCCTCGTCTTCAATCAAGCGAATCGAGGACATCGTCGATGAGCATGCGCCCGGGAATACGCCCCTCATCCAGATCGCGCAACCGCGGGAACCTGCGTAACGCATTCGTCGGACTCGCGCACGTCGCCCGCGAGACATTCGATTTGCTCATGCCATGCGCCACCGCACGTTCGGCGAGGCGGTCGACAAGTGAATCAGCTACTTGACGCAACCGTTCCGCAACCCACAGCTGGGCGAGTTCCGGAGAGAGGCCATAATCCTCGACGAGCTCGGACGAAGATTCCTGGACAGCGGCCCAGACGACCATGAACGGTTTGCGAAAATACGCGATCTGCTCGTTGTCCGGCTCATCCGCGATCTGCTCGAGTGCATGCCGGTCATCTGTGTTCGTACTCATGATGAAGCTCCTCCCCCGCCTCCGCACGCGCCGCACCGCCTTGTCCGATGCCGGGAAGGAACGCCGGACGCACATGAGATGCAAAACGCCCCGCCACGCGACGACCAAAGCGTCAATGGCGGGGCTCACCGTCGGGCTGACAGGATTTGAACCTGCGACATTCTGCTCCCAAAGCAGACGCGCTACCAAACTGCGCCACAGCCCGAATCGGCCGAAGACATTCGTCTTCGAGCACAAAAAGAGATGATACCACGGATCATGGTCACTTCGATACAATATGGAGTGTCGTATCGAAAGGGTTACCATGAAACGTCACCAGAAGGCCGAATCCGCGGGCCTCATCTCCTTCTTCTGCTGCGCGGTCGTCGGCGGCATCGCAATCCTGGTCTACCTGCACAGGGCGCCCGCGTTCTGGCAATTGTCGCAACGCCGGTTCATGGCCTCCGCTGCCCTCGTCGCGGCATGCGGCGTCGTATCGTTCATCACCGGGTACACGCACCGCATCGGCATGCTCAACAAACACGTCATGTGGGCGGTCCACATGCGCCGCGCGTTCGAGATCATCGCATTGTCCTTCGTCTACGCGGTCACATTGTTCCTGACAAGCTACACGTTGTTCTGGGTGCTCAATTCGATGATGGGAAAGGTCATCTTCGAGATGTACCTGCCGGCGCTCACGGCGACGCTCGCCGGCGTATGCGGCTACATCACGTTCGTGCAGGCGGAACTGATGAACGCGAAGACGCTCGCGTCGCTGCTGCCGTTCTTCGTGATCGCGGGCGTCGGCACCGCATGTTCGACGACGAACGACCCACACTGGTTCAAGAACAACTTCTCCGAACTCGGCGACCGCACGACGTTCGCAGCGAGCATGTTCAACATCACACTGATCTTCGGCGGACTGTCGATCATCATCATCACGTATTTCGCGATATCCGAGCTCATCACGACGTACAAGGTCGCACGCCCCGACGGCACGATAGGCATCCGCACACCCGACGTCTCCTACCGCATCCCGAAGTTCAAGGTGCGCATCATCATCCTGTCCGTCCTGCTGACGCTTTCGGGGATCGCGTTCATCGGCATCGGCACGTTCCGCTACACCCCGCACCCGATCCTGCACAATGTGTTCGCACGCGGCATGCCGTGCGTCATGTTCGTGCTGCTCGTCGCCCTCCCGTGGCTCGCGCCGCAGCTGAGCAAGGCGTTCTATGCGATCTCCGATATCGCGCTCGTCATATGCGCGCTTGCCGGCATCGCATGGCTCAAAGGGGACAATACGTTGACGAACGTCGAAGCGCTCGCCGCGATGCTCTTCCTGGGATGGTTCATCGGATTTTCGCGGCAGATCGCCGCGATCGAAGCGGACCGCATCCAGCAGGAGCTCATCGCCCATGATGTCGTCGATTCGTCCGAACTCGACGAACTTGTCGACGATGAGAAAAGCATCGGGTTCAACACAATCCTCACCGACACCGCATCCCCCACGCTTGCGGCGAAGGTCGCGGCGCATGACAAACAGAACGAGGCGGCCGCGCAGCTCGCGAAATGATGCGCCATGACCGTGGTCTGTCGGTACGGCGACGCCCCGGGACAATCGATTGTCCCGGGGCGTCGCCGTACCGACAGACCACGGTCATCTTTTCACCTGGGTTTTCACCCAAGGCCCTCGTGCTCAGAGCGCGCGTTCGGTCTTGTCATCGCTTTTGAGCAGCAGGAAGCTGCGTGACTGCGCGGTGATCGCGAATCCCGCCTCATAGTTGAGTTCGGGGCCGTCGGGATTGTGCGTATCGACGACGAGTTTCCATTTGCGCCCATACCGTTCGTCGGGAAGCGTGAACATGATCGGTTCGTAGTGGGCATTGAAGATGAGGATGAAATCGTTGTCGACGATCGTGTTGCCGTACCAGTCGGTCTCCGGGATGTCACCGCCGTTGAGGAACACCATGATCGACAGCGCATGCGTGTTCTGCCATGCCTCAAGATCCATGATCGAGCCGTTGTGGTCGAACCATTCGACTTGGGGCAACGCGTCTGCGGCCATGTCCGCCTCGCGGCCGGTGAAGAATCTGCGGCGGTGGAGCACCGGATGGTCGAGGCGCAGATGGATGAGCTTCGAGACGAAATTGCACATCTCGCGCTGGTAGTCCTTGAGGTCCCAGTGCGTCCATGAGATCTCGTTGTCCTGGCAGTATCCGTTGTTGTTGCCGAGCTGTGTGCGGCACACCTCATCGCCGCCGCAGATCATCGGGATGCCTTGGCTGAACAGCAGCGTCGAGAACATGTTGCGCATCTGCCGGTGCCGCAGCTCGTTGACGTCGCGAATCGTCGTCGGTCCTTCGACGCCGCAATTCCACGAGCTGTTGTTGTTCTCGCCGTCGCGGTTGCCTTCGCCGTTCGCCTCGTTGTGCTTGTTGTTGTAGCTCACAAGGTCGTTCATCGTGAATCCGTCGTGCGCGGTGATGAAATTGATCGATGCGACCGGTTTGCGTCCGTTGTGCTGGTAGAGGTCGGAGCTGCCCATGATGCGGCTCGCGAATTCAGGGAGTGTCGCCGGCTGGGAACGCCAGAAATCACGGACACAATCACGGTAGCGGCCGTTCCATTCCGACCAGTTCGGCGGGAAACCGCCGACCTGGTAGCCGCCGGAGCCGAGGTCCCACGGTTCGGCGATGAGTTTGACACGGGAGATGACCGGATCCTGTTCGACGATGTCGAAGAACGCGGACAACTTGTCGACCTCCTGGAACTGCCGTGCGAGCGTCGCGGCGAGGTCGAAGCGGAATCCGTCGACGTGCATCTCCTGCACCCAGTACCGCAGCGAATCGGTGATGAGTTGCAGCGTCTGCGGCGAACGCATGAGCAGTGAATTGCCGGTGCCCGTCGTGTCGAAATAGTGCAGTTTGTCGTTGTCGACGAGACGGTAGTAGGACAGGTTGTCGAGTCCTTTGAAGCTCAGCGACGGTCCTTTGTCGTTGCCTTCGGCGGTGTGGTTGTAGACGACGTCGAGGATGACCTCGATGCCCGCCGCATGGAATGCCTTGACCATCGAACGGAACTCGTTGACCTGTTCGCCGCGCTGCCCTTGGCTTGAATACGCGTTGTGCGGCGCGAAGAACCCGATCGTGTTGTATCCCCAGTAGTTGCTCAACCCTTTGTCCTGCAGGAAGGGGTCGTTGATGAACTGGTGGATCGGCATGAGTTCGATCGCCGTGATGCCGAGCTGCCTGAGGTAGGCGATGACGCTCGGATGCGCGAGTCCCGCATACGTGCCGCGGATTTCGGGCGGCACGCTCTTGTTGAGGTTCGTCATGCCGCGCACATGCGCTTCGTAGATGACCGAATCGGAGTATGGGATGTTCGGATGCTGGTCGTTGTCCCAATCGAAGAATGGGTTGACCACGACCGATTTCATCGTATGCCCCGCCGAATCGAGGTCGTTCATGTTGTCGGGGTTGTCGGCGTCGTTGAACCAGTACGAATACAGGCTCTCGTCACCGTCGATATTGCCTTCGATCGCCTTTGCGTAGGGGTCGAGGAGCAGTTTGTTCGGATTGCACCATTCGCCGTTGTGCGGATTGTACGGCCCGTAGACACGGTATCCGTACCGCTGCCCGGGTTGGATGCCCGGGATGTAGATATGCCATACGAATGAATTCTGTTCCGTCAGTTCGACACGTGTCTCGTTGTCCTGTTCATCGAACAGGCACAGTTCGACTTTGTCGGCCATACGTGAGAACAGTGCGAAATTGACACCCGCTCCATCGTAGCTTGCTCCGAGCGGGTACATGGAGCCAGGTCTTGTCTGCATGGTTTACAGTATCGCACATCCTCGTTTCGTTCACTGATGGTATCGAAGGATGACCATTCACGCGCGCGCGCATCCGCGTTCGCGTTCGAGGCGGCGCATTCGCTCATGTTGGATCGCGATGATCGAGTTCGACGCCGTGATCGGCAGCGACATGAGCGTGTCCCAATCAACCCATGCCGATTCGACATGTTCGTCGGCGTCGAACCGACATTCGCCTTGACGCCAGCCATCGAGGTGGAGGACGGCGATATGCGCGAGCTCGTCCGTCATGCCCTCCGACGAGTAGTAGTCGCCTGCGGTGTCGAAGGTGATGTCCCCGTCGGGGATGACGCCCGTCTCCTCACGTAGTTCGCGCAGCGAGGCCTCACGCGGATCCTCGCCGTCGTCGATGAGCCCGGCCGGCAATCCGATTGTGTAGATGTTCGCGCCCGCACGGTATTCGCGTTCGACAAGATAGCGGTCGGTGCGCGTGTCGTGGACGAGCATGACGACGCATGGCGCATGGACGATGACCTGCCGACGGATGAGCGTTTCGCCACCATCGTTGCGTGTGAGAGCGATTGTGCGGTCCTCGACGTCGAATATCGCGCCGCGATATGTCGTTTCGACATCGACGATGCGCGCAGGGACATCCATGTCGATGCCGTCGGACGTTCCGTCGAAACGGATGTCGAGCTGTGCGCGTGTGGACTGTGCATGTTCAGCGTCCATCGGTGTCCCCCATCGTGAAGTTCGCCCCCAGGCTCAGGTCCCAGGGGTCGGTGTTCGTTTTGTTCCATCGTACGTGTGGGCGTTCGCCTGTCGCGATCTCGATGGCCTGCGGCACATCGTGCATCGCATAGGCGAACCACATCGATTCGATTGCGCTGTGGGGGGTGTTGATGAGCGCGGGCCGCATGTGCGCGTCACCATGCCCGAGGGTGATGCCATCGGCGCGCATCGCGGCCTCATAGATGCTCTCCTGCTGTTCGTCGGTCGCCGGATGATGCCTGAGGTCGCTCGTCACATAGACATCGACACCGAGTGCGTTGACTTCGCGGAACAATGAGTCTCCCGAGCCTGGGAGTACGCCGACCGTCTGCACGGGGGCGTCGAGGTCGCCCGCGACCTGGATGCCGTAGCGTGTCGCCGGCAGCGCAGCGGCGACACGTTCGGCGAACGCGCGCAGCGGCATTGGCTCGGCGAGACGGCCCACTCTGCCCAAACCGACGGCGTGTGCCGTGCTCGCATCCTCGATCGGCACCATCGGCACCTGGTCGATGATCCCAAACGCGTCTGCCGCTGCCATGCCGACGCCCCGCCAGGCGGCGTCGGCGTTCGTATGTCCCACCCACAACGCGCAGTGGGCACGGTACAGACGCGCGACGATGTCGCCACGGAACGTGAGACCGGATACCTCGTGCACGGCGCGGAAGAACAATGGGTGGTGGCAGACAAGCAATTGCGCGCCTCCCGCGATCACGTCCTCGATGACATCAACCGTGGGATCGGCCGCGAACACAATCGAATCCACCGGATCGGTGAGGTCTCCGACGATGAGTCCCGGATGGTCCCATGATTCCGCATATCGCAGTGGATACAATGTCTCGAGCACGTCGACGACCTGTTTGAGGCTAGGCATTAAAGCTTCCTTTCCGTAAGGTACTGCATATTTTTAAGTCCTTTGATTCCGTCGGCCGTCCAAGACATGGTATCAGTGGGCCGCACGCTGCCAATCGGCGCCGACGCCCGTCGACACGTCAAGCGGCACGGCGAGGTCGACAGCGTGCTCCATCGCGTCCTTGACGAGCGCCGTCACCTCGTCGACCTCGCCGGCGGCGAGCTCGACGACGAGTTCGTCATGGATCTGCAGCACGATGCGGCTTCTGCAGTGCGCGTCGCGCAACGCACGCTCGGCGCGGATCATCGCGATCTTCATGATGTCGGCCGCCGACCCTTGGATCGGCGCATTGAGGGCGCCACGCTCCGCGGCGTCACGCAGCTGACGGTTCGGGGAGTTGAGGTCGGGGAAATACCGGCGGCGTCCGAAGATCGTCTCCGTATAGCCAGTCCTTCGCGCATGCGCGACAAGGGATTCGAGGTATTCGTGCACTTCACCGAAGGTCTCGAAATACTGGTCGCGCAGTTTCGTCGCCTCGGCGTTCGAAATGCCGAGCTGCTTGGACAATCCGTATGTGCTCAGCCCGTAGGCGAGCCCGTAGCTCATCGCCTTGACGCGGCTGCGTTCGTCCGGTGTCACGTCGTCGACCGGGATGCCGAAGACGAGGCTCGCGACGTACTTGTGGAAATCGGCGCCCGACTTGAACGCCTCGATGAGGGCGTCATCGCCCGACAGATCCGCCATGATGCGCAGCTCGACCTGCGAATAGTCGGCGCTGAGCAGATCGACGAAGTCGGGGCCCGGTACGAATCCGGAACGGATCTCACGTCCTGCGGCGTTGCGGTTCGGGATGTTCTGCAGGTTCGGATCGACCGAACTGAGACGCCCCGTCGCCGTGACCGTCTGCGTGAACGTCGTATGGATGCGGCCGTCGTGAGGATTGATCGCATCGATGAGCGTCTGCACAATCTGCTTGAGCTTGTTCGTCTCACGGTGCCGCAGCAACGCCCCAAGGAATTCGTTCGCCTTCGACCCTTCCTCGCTTGTCGCGAACAAGGTCTGCAACGCGGCCGCGTTCGTCGTGTACGACCCTTTCTTCGTCTTCTTCGTCGGCGCAAGCCCCATGTCCTTGAACAGCACGACGCCGAGCTGCTTGGGGCTCTGCAGATTGACGGGACGTCCCGCGGCCTCATAGGCGATCTGCTCCATATGCGCCGATTCGTCGGCGAATTGCGTGTACAACTCGTCGAAACGCGCACGGTCGACGCTCGCGCCGGTGTCCTCCATGAGGAACAGCACATAGGACATGGGCAGTTCGATGTCCCTCAGCAACGGGTATTGCTCACGCCGTTCGAGTTCGGGTGCGAGATGCCGTGCGAGCGCCGCGACAACGGCGGCGTTGTCGATGCATCGCTGTGCACGGTCGTCGGCGTCCTCGCCTTCCCCTTCGAATCCGAGTGTGCCCTGTTGTGGTTCGTCCCGCTGTTCGTCGACGTGCACCGCGAGGAAATGGGCGGCGCACTCTTCGAGTGTGCCCCCTTGGAAGTCGGGGTCGATGAGGTAGCCGGCGAGGTTCGTGTCGAAAAGCACGGTCGGCAATGTGAGTCCGGCGGCGGCGAGCATGTGCAGATGCTCTTTGAAGCCGTGGACGCTCAGTGTGCACGCATGTGTCGTCAGGAGTCCTTGCAGTGTGTCGTGGTAGCGTTCGTCATGTGGGTCGAATGCGACCGCATGGGCACCTGCGATGATCGCAACGGTGTGTGCGCGCGCATGTCCCGGTTTCGCGTCGCCGTCGATATGCAGCGTCCATGAATGCCGTACCGCGTCCACGCATTGTGTGCCCTGCCGTTCGTATTCGGCGGTCACGTCGGTCGTTGTGTCATGGCGTGCGGGTGTCGCGTCCGCTTGGGGGCAGTATTGGTCGATCCACATCTCGAATGATGCGGTGTCCTTCAGTTCGTCGACGAGTGGTTCGACGATTGGTGGGATTGTATGGTCGTGCGTTGCGATGGCGGCCGTATTCTCCCCGGTGTTGAACGTCGTCAGCAGTTTGTTGCGTGTGCGTTCGCCGAATTGCAGTTCGCGGAAGAGCCGTTCGATGAGGTCGGCGTCGACGTGCCCGTATCCCAGGTCGTCGATTGTCACGCCGAGGTCAAGGTCGCGTACGAGTGCGTTGACACGTCGGTTGAGTTTGACTTGTTCGATGTTCGCCCGGAGCGCCTCCCCTTTCTTCCCTCCGATGTCGTCGGCGTGCTCGATGATGCCGTCGAGTCCGCCGTATTGGTTGATCCATTTCGCGGCGAAGCCGTCACCGACACCGGGGACGCCGGGGATGTTGTCGGACGTCTCGCCGCGTAATGCGGCGAGGTCGGGGTATTGCCGCGGTGTGACGTGGTATTTCTCCTCGACAGCCGCCGGGTCCATGTGTTTGAGGTCTTTGAAATGGTATCCCGGGTAGAGCACGGTCACGTTGTCGTCGATGAGCTGGAACGCGTCTCGGTCGCCCGATAGGACGAGTGTCTTGTAGCCGTCGCGTTCGCCCATCGTCGCGAGTGTCGCGATGACGTCGTCCCCTTCGTATCCTTGTTTTTCGATGTACCGTACGCCGAGCGCCGTCAACGCCTGCTGGATGAGCGGCAGCTGGCTGAGCAGCTCCTCGGGGGCCGCTTCGCGTGTGCCTTTGTACTGGCCCAGCAGTTCGTTGCGGAATGTGCCGCCTTTGACGTCGAACGCGATGCCGATATGGTCGGGGTGTTCGGATTCGATGACCTGTGAGAGCATCGTGAGGAAGCCGTAGACGGCGTTCGTCGCCTGCCCTTCCTTCGTGCTGAAGTTTTCGACGGGAAGCGCGTAGAACGCGCGGAACGCGAGCGAATGGCCGTCGACGACGAGCAAGGTGCCGCGGGGGTTGGATGCTGGGGATTCCATGGATGTCCGATCATGTTTGGGGATGGGATGGTGGAGCTGACGCTCCGGAAACGGCATCGCGGGTGCGCGAAGCCGCAGTGGCACTCGTGCACCCGCGATGTGTCGGGATGGGTCCGGTTCAGTCCTTGTCCGAATCGTCGTCGCCGTATTTCTCGATGATGGCCTGGGCGAGGCGCTTCTTCGGAATGCGCTGGTCCATCGATGTCTTCTGGATCCAACGGAACGCGCCCTGTTCGGAGAAGTTCGCCTTGTCCATGAGCAGGCCCTTCGCACGGTCGACGAGTTTGCGCTCCTCAAGCGTGTCCTGCGTCTTCTTGAGTTGCTCCTCGGTGTCCTTGAGTTTGGCCTGCGTGTCCTTGAGTTCGGCCTCGTTGCGTTCGACGCTGTCAAGCAGTTCGTTGATCTCGGCGAAGCGTCCCATCGCGACGGCGAGCGCCGGGAGCAGTTTCGATTCCTCGTATGGTTTCGTCACATATGCCATCGCGCCGGCGCCGATCGCCTGCTTGACGAGGTCGATCTGCGAGAACGCCGTGAGCATGACGACGGGTGCGATGTTCTCATCGCATATGACGCCCGCCGCGGTGATGCCGTCCATATGCGGCATTTTGACGTCCATGCAGACGACGTCCGGTTTGAGTTCACGGGTGAGGGCGATGGCCTCCTCACCATTCGCCGCCTGTCCGACGACGTCGTAGCCGTTGTCTTCGAGCATCGCGACGAGGTCCATGCGGTTGACCGATTCGTCTTCGGCGACGACGACGGTGGGTTTGCGTTCCTCCGTCTGTGCCTGTTCGTCGGCGTTGTCCTGCTCGGTTCCGTCATCCTTGGCGAGCGTGTCGAGCTCCTCTTCCGTGAGGACCGCCTCTTCGTGTTCCTTGTCCATTTCCTGCAGTGTCATCCGTCCTGTGTCTCTTTCGCGTTGGCGACCATGCCCAGCTTGTGGCATGGCGCGTACAGTCGGTCTCATCGACGCCCACCCATGCGACGGACGCTCACACATCCTCGTCTGCCACGCGGGCGGACGGCGACGTCGATATCCTTATGCAGTATAGCGCACATCGTTGCATGCGCATCGTGCGTCGCGTATCGTGGGTCAGTCCTGCACCATATGGTTCGGCGACTCGTAGACGCGTTGGATCGCGATGATCGATTTGGCGTCGAGGATCGTGCCGTTGATGACCATCTTGTACGCCTCCTCCGGCGTGAAATACCGCACCGAGGACCGCAGGTCCTCAGGCGCCTCATCGGCGGACGCCGGCGTGAGTCCGGACGCGAAGAACAACGCCGTGTATTGAGTCGAATAGCTTGGCGTGTTGATGAACCTGCAGAATTGCGTCAGATGCGCGGCCGTATAGCCGACTTCCTCGGTGAGTTTGCGCTGCGCGACCTCCATCGGCCGCTCCCCCTGGCGAATCGCATGTCCCGCCGGGATCTCAAGCGTCCAACGGTGCACGGCGACGCGGTACTGTTCGATGAGCGGGATGAGACCATCGTCGGTCAGGCCGATGACACCCACCGAATCACCATTGTTCTTGTGCAGGATATACCGGTCGAAATGCCCGATGTCACGCGAATCGTAGGACACCTGGTCCACAGTGAAGTAATGCCCCCCCAATACCATCTGACGGGATTCCTCGACGACGGGCGCCGCGCGCCATGGATCGAACCTGCGGTACGTCTCCTTGCTCATGATGCTCCTTTCGGCTGAAACACTGTCCCCTAATTGTATATGGAGTGCAGGCGCCGACTTCCCGTTGAGAGGAAAACAGCGGATGGTACGCCCCACAACGGCGTGGTGATGGCGCATGCGCAAATCCGTGCCCACATCATCTCGCCATCGGATATGATTGCGAAAACCGGTGGTCGTGGGTATTCATAATTGCAACGTACCCGCACCACCCCAGCATGTCGTCCTCGGACAGGGCCGGATGCTTCGCGCGGATCTCCGCGATTCGGTCTGATTGTCGGCCATGATGGCATCCTCTCCTGTTGTGTGTTTCGCGCCCGGCCTGCGGGCAACAAAAATCCCCACCAGCCACTGGCCGATGGGGAAAAATGCAATGATGATCTTATTCTGGTATCGGGTCGAGATGATCAAGAATCTTACGTGTGTTCACGGTGTCGATCTCATCTGCTGTCTGATAGCGAGCCTCCCCTGTGTCCACATTCACGACGATGAATTGCAGCACTCCGGAGAAACCGCCTTCGATGCAATCAGCAGGCGTGAAATCATAAAGGATCCACCCGTTGTGAACGCCTAATGGTTCTCCAATGGAGTCGCCGTTCTTGTCGGCGAATCACGGCACCGGCCGTTTTCGCGCATGATGGGCAGGATGTTCTGCCAAGTCTTCTCGCCGTTGGGGAACCGTTCGGCGGCGCGGTAGCAGTCGTCGATCCATTGTTGTTCCCGTTCGGCGGGCTGCCGGTCGCCGTACACGACCTCGACGGCGCATCCGCAGTGCGCATGGTATTTGCCGCTTGGCGTGTCCGCCGTCAACGCTGTTTTTCTCGCTCAGATAGACGGGGCCGCGGGAGACGAGCCTCGCGCAGAACGCGCACGGGTCCCCCGTCGGACACGAGCCGCCAGCCGATGGCACGCGGATCCTTCTTCGCACATTCCTGTATCGTGCGCCGCCATCCGGTGAGCACGACCTCATGGAACTGGCCGAGGAACAGGGACGCTCGCGACCTCCCACGCCGCCTCCTCGCTCTCGCCTTTCGCCAGGTGCCACAGGACGCTCCTCGCACCCATCCAATCGAAGTGCATGTTGATGCGCCTGATGATGAACTCCCCAAAACCCATCCATCACCATTCAACGCGAGACTGCACAAGGAAGAAGGAGCCCCAGACCTCCACTCGTATCGCGTCGCAGCGCATGAACATACCTATAACAGCATAGTTGCGATGCATATCTCGATGAAGGAAAGAAGATGGCATGGCACCGGCGGAAATCACCACCAGTCCGGGGATTCGTTCTGAGTTTTGCGGTATATCGTGTCCAAACCGTGTCCAAACCGGTGTGCGGCCGGATATGCGAGGGACCGAGGTTCGTTGGTTTTCCAACGTTCCTCGGCCCCTCGTCTTTTGGTGCCCCCGGTGGGACTCGAACCCACACTGTACAGATTTTGAGGCTGTCTCCTCTACCAATTGGGATACAGGGGCGTCGCAAGGCGACATTGAGCAACTATACCATACCGGTGGCACCGCACGACACGCAGATAGGCGATGGCCGCCCATCCACCACTGGCGGACGGGCGGCCATCTGATGCGATATGCGGTCACCGGTCATGCCGGATATGCGCTCAGTCGCAAGCGCCGACGGTGTGCACGTAGATCGAGTCGGTGCGGCCCGGCTGATGATCGCCCTGCGCGGAGCTCAGGACGACGATCTTGTCGCCGTTGGAGACCTTGCCCGCCTCACGCAGCACCTTGTCGGTGAAGATCATGAGGTCCTTGCGGGACATGTCGTGGTAGTCCTCGTCAAGCAGGAGGCCTTCGGTGCCCCAGCTGAGCGCGAGCCAGTGGTAGGTGTGCTCGTTCGTCGTCAGACCGTAGATCGGCGTCGCCGGGCGTTCGCGCGAAACGCGGTGCACGGTCGAACCGGTCTGCGTGTAGGCGACGATCGCCTTCGCGTTGAGCTTCTCGGCGAGGTCGACGGCGGCCGAGGAGACGGCGCCCGTGCTCGACATGTCGAGGTCCCTGAGCTTCGGGATGCGGTCGAAGCCATGCTCGGTCGCATATCCGGAGATGCGGGCCATCGTCTTGACGGTCTCGGTCGGATACTCGCCAACGGCGGTCTCATTCGACGTCATCGTCGCATCGGTGCCGTCGAGGACGGCGTTCGCGCAATCGGACGCCTCAGCGCGCGTCGGGACCGGGGAATGCACCATCGAACCGAGGACCTCGGTCGCGACGATGACCGGCTTCGCGTACTGGCGGGACAGCTCGATGCAGCGCTTCGTGACGAGCGGAACCTCTTCGAACGGCATCTCGACGGCCATGTCGCCACGGGCGACCATGATGCCGTCGAACACCTTGACGATGTCTTCGAGGTTCTCGACCGCCTGCGGCTTCTCGATCTTCGCGACGATCGGGATGCGGCGGCCCTCCTCGTCCATGATCTCATGGGCGCGGTCGATGTCGGTCGCGAAGCGGACGAAGGACATCGCGATGATGTCCGCGCCGGTCTGGATGGCCCAACGCAGGTCTTTCTCGTCCTTCTCGGTGAGCGCCGGCAGCGAGACGGCGACGCCAGGGAGGTTGATGCCCTTGTGGCTCGAGACCGGGCCGGCGACGATGACCTTCGTATGGACGTTGTTGCCTTCGACCTTCGTCACCTCAAGGCGGACCTTGCCGTCGTCGATGAGGATCGGGTCGCCGGGATGGCAATCGCCCGGCAGGCCCTTGAACGTCGTGGACGTGATGTGCTCGTCGCCTTCGACGTCATCGGTCGTGATGATGAACTCCTGGCCCTCCTTGAGCAGGACCTTGTCCTCGCCTTCGGCGTTCTTCTTGAACCAGCCGCAGCGGATCTTCGGCCCCTGCAGGTCGACGAGGACCGCGACGTTACGGCCGGTCGTCTTCGAGGCTTCGCGCACGTTGTTGTAGACGCGGAGGTGGTCTTCCGGGGTGCCGTGCGAGCGGTTGAGACGAGCGACGTCCATTCCCGCCTCAACGAGCGCGGTGAGGTTCTCGAGAGATTCGGTCGCCGGACCGATGGTATCTACGATCTTTGCTTTGCGCATGAATGCCTGCCTATTCTTTGTGTTATTTCTTCGGTGTGACCCGAATGCCGTTATCAGCTTACTCCATCGTGGCGCTTGTGCGCGGTTTCGCCAAGCAGTATATGTGAGCGCTCACATAAGTATCGCATGACATGTCGTCAACACGACGTACATGCGGCGGCCGAGATCATCCCCGTTCAACCGAACGCATCTTGATGACGCTCGCAATCGCCGCGCCGCCGATCGCGAGCACAATGACGGCGAGCGACATCCATGTCGGCACTTCGGGTACCGCGGTGATTGGCCGCCCCCCGTTGATGAACGGCAATGTGTTGCCGTGGAGCGCCTCAAGGATAAGCTTGACGCCGATGAATCCCAGCACGACCGACAATCCGACCGGAAGATAGACAAGCTTGTCGAGCAGCGCGCCGAGCAGGAAATACAGCTGCTGCAAGCCAAGGAGCGCGAACACGTTCGACGTGAACACGATGAACGGGTCCTTCGTCAGCCCGAATATCGCAGGAATCGAATCGAACGCGAACATGACGTCGGTCGTGCCGATTGTCAGGAACACGAACAGCATCGGTGTCCAATAGCGCACACCGTCCTTCGTGACGCGCAGCCGCTCCCCGTCGTATTCGTTCGTGATATGGCTCACCTTACGCAATGCGCGAATGAGCGCGTTCTCATGGAACTCCTCGTCATCGTCCTCGCCGCGCGCGACCTTGACCGCAGTGTAGATGAGGAACGCGCCGAAAAGGAAGAACACCCAGGTGAACCGCTGGACGAGCGCCGCGCCGACAAGGATGAACACGCCGCGCAACACGAGCGCAATCGTGATGCCGACCGACAGCACGAATTTCTGCAGCTGCTTCGGCACCGCGAAATTCGACATGATGATGACGAACACGAACAGGTTGTCGATGCTCAGCGAATACTCGGTGAGCCATCCCGAATAGAACTCGACCGCGGGCTTCGCGCCCGCGACCCACCAGATGAGCCCACCGAAGACGAGCGCCATCGCGACGAAGAACGCGATGTGCCGGACGCACTCCTTCGTCGACGGCACATGCGGGCGCCGGCCGAGGATGAAGAGGTCGACGATGAAGAAGACGGCGAGCACAACATACGTGCCGATCATGAACGAGAGGGGGGTTTCTGCCATAGGCACCCAGCTTACGGAGCGTCGGCGACGGTGTGCGGCTCATGGGCGGCCGGCGCCGCACACAATGGACGGCGAGGCCCCGGCACACTCAGCGCTTGGCCTCGGTCATCGCGCGCAGTTCCTTCTTGAGGTCGCGGATTTCGTCGCGCAGGCGCGCGGCGAGTTCGAACTGGAGCTGTTCGGCGGCGGTGTGCATCTGATCGGACAGCTGGCGGATAAGGTCTGCGAGGTCCTGCGCCGGCAGTCCGGCCTTGAGGATCTCCTCGTGCCTGCGGTCCGCTTCCTTCGCGCTCACCGATGGGACTCCGAGGTGTGAATTGCCGGCCTTGCCCGCATTGCGGTATCCGCCTTCAAGGAGGGTCTGCGTGTCGACATCCTCCTTCGCGAGCATGTCGTTGACGTCGCTGATCTTCTTGATGAGCGGCTTGGGGTCGATGCCGTGCTCCTTGTTGTAGGCAATCTGGATCTCGCGGCGGCGCTCGGTCTCCCCGATCGCCTTCTCCATCGCGGCGGTCATATCGTCGGCATACATGATGACGGTTCCGGAGACGTTGCGCGCCGCGCGGCCGATCGTCTGGATGAGCGAACGGTAGGACCTGAGGAATCCCTCCTTGTCCGCGTCGAGGATCGCGACGAGCGAGACCTCAGGCAAATCGAGGCCCTCACGCAGCAGGTTGATGCCGACGATGACGTCGATCTTGCCTTCGCGCAGTTCGCGCAGCAGCTCGACACGGCGCAATGTGTCGACGTCGGAATGCAGGTATTCGACCTTGATGCCGCGTTCGAGCAGATAATCGGTGAGGTCCTCGGCCATCTTCTTCGTGAGCGTCGTGACAAGCGCGCGCTCGTGCTTCGCGACCCTGTCCTTGATTTCGGCGAGCAGGTCGTCGATCTGGCCGTCGACAGGACGTACTTCGACCTTCGGGTCGACGAGTCCGGTAGGACGAATGATCTGCTCGACGACGCCGTCGGACAGACCAAGCTCATAGTCACCGGGCGTCGCGGACAGGTAGACGGTCTGCCCGACACGTTCGAGGAACTCAGGCCACTTGAGCGGCCGGTTGTCCATCGCGGACGGCAGGCGGAAGCCATGTTCGACAAGTGTGCGTTTGCGGCTCGCGTCGCCTTCGTACATCGCACCAATCTGCGGAACGGTCACATGGGACTCGTCGATGACGAGCAGGAAATCGTCGGGGAAGAAATCAAGGAGCGTATGCGGCGGCGTACCGGGGGCACGCCCGTCGAAATGCCGCGAATAGTTCTCGACACCCGAGCACACGCCGACCTGCGAGAGCATCTCGAGGTCATACGTCGTACGCATCGTCAGGCGTTGCGCCTCAAGCTCCTTGCCCTGCTTGCGCAATGCGGCGACGCGCTCGTCAAGTTCCTGCTGGATCGATGTGAGTGCTTTCTCCATGCGTTCGGGACCCGCCACATAATGCGACGCCGGGAAGATGTGCACTTCCTCCTGCTCACCGATGACGTCGCCGGTGAGCGGATGCAGCATCGAGATGCGGTCGATCTCGTCGCCGAAGAACTCGATGCGCACGGCGAGCTCCTCATAGACGGGGATGATCTCGACGGTGTCGCCACGCACACGGAACGTGCCGCGCGTGAACGCGATGTCGTTGCGCGTGTACTGCATGTCGACGAACAACCTCAGCAGATGGTCGCGGTCGATCTGCTGGCCCTGCCTGAGGAACAGCATGCGTCCCGCATACTCCTCCGGCGTACCGAGGCCGTAGATGCACGAGACGGTCGCGATGACGACGCAGTCGCGGCGCGTGAGCAGGTTCGCCGTCGCAGCGTGCCGCAGCCGCTCGACGTCGTCGTTGATGTTCGAGTCCTTCTCGATGTAGGTGTCGGTCTGCGGGATGTACGCCTCGGGCTGGTAGTAGTCGTAATACGAAACGAAGTAGCTCACGGCGTTGTCGGGCATGAGTTCACGGAATTCCGCACACAATTGCGCGGCGAGCGTCTTGTTCGGTTCGATGATGAGCGTCGGGCGTTGCAGCCGTTCGATGAGCCACGCGGTCGTCGCGGTCTTGCCGGTTCCGGTCGCGCCCATGAGCACGACGTCGTTCTCGCCGTTCTCGATGCGCGTGGCGAGTTCCTCGATCGCCTGGGGCTGGTCCCCTGAAGGCTTGTATGGCGACTTGACGACGAACGGCTTGTTCGTGCGCTCGATATTGAATCCCATGGCGATCCTTACTCCTCGTCGAACCATTCCTCAACGAGGGTATCAACATAATCGAACATCTGTTCTAACGGCTGGGTTGCATCGATGACGACATTGGCGTACCGCAGACGGGACGCGTCATCGCCCTGCTCGCGTACACGCACGCGCGCCTCCTCGACGGACATGCCACGCGTATCAACAAGCCTGCGTACACGCACATCTTCCGGCACCACAACGCAGGCCACGGCGTCGAATGCGAACGGAATCGATTCCATGACCTCTCCCAACAACGGAATGTCATGGACGATGACGTGTTTGCGGCCGTCGCCCACGATCCGCCGTTCCCTATTGCGGGCAAGCTCATAGATTTGCGGATGCATGATGCCGTTGAGCGTGGCGACCGCGCTTTGCGGCACGCCCTCGCCGAACACGCGCTCGGCCAATGCACGGCGGTCGACGCCACCCCGCTCGTCCAGAATACCGGGGCCAAACGCCCCCACGAGCGGGTTGATGGCCGGCGAGCATGGTTCCTGCAGGATATGCGCGAGGAAGTCATAGTCAATCACATCGGCACCATCTTGAGCCATTCTCGCCGCGACGGTGCTTTTGCCCGCGGCAATGCCACCGGTGAGCGCGATGCGCATACACGATACTCCTCCGATGCCCTGCATCATCCCTCCTTCTCGGTCCATATGCGCCGATGCCTGCCTCGTCGAGTCGTATATGGCAGGAGGCGCCACGCGCGCGTTGCGCATGGCGCCTCCGTAACGAAGCCGGGCCGGCTAGGGCTCACTTCTTCTCGTTCAGCAGCTGCTCACGCAGGGCGGCGAGCTGATCGGAATCGGCGAGCGTGCCGTTGGACTCGGAATCGGACGAGTAGTTCGAGATCTCCTCGACCTTCTCTTCCTTCGGGGCATTCTGGCCGTCTTCGGCGGCCGAGGCCTCGGCGTTCTCGAGTTCCTTCGCGACGAATTCCTTGTGCTGCTCCCACAGGTCGTGGGCGGCGGCGTACTGGGATTCCCATTCCTCGCGCTGCTTCTCGTATCCGGCGATCCACTCGTTCGTGTTCGGGTCGAAGCCTTCCGGATACTTGTAGTTGCCTTCCTCGTCGTACTCGGCCGGCATGCCGTAGAGGGCCGGGTCGAAGTCCTCGGAAGCCGGGTCGACGGAGTCGTTGGCCTGCTTGAGCGACAGCGAGATGCGGCGACGATCGAGATCGACGTCAATGACCTTGACGAAGACCTCTTCGCCCGGCTTGACGACGGTCTCGGGGTTCTCGACGTGGCGGTTCGCGAGCTCGGAGATGTGCACGAGACCCTCGATGCCGTCCTCGACGGAGATGAAGACACCGAACTGGACGATCTTCGTGACCTTGCCGCGGACGATCTGGCCCGGCACATGCGTGCGGGCGAAGCGCTGCCACGGATCCTCCTGCGTCGCCTTGAGCGACAGCGAGATGCGCTCGCGGTCGAGATCGACGTCGAGCACCTCGACGGTGACCTTGTCGCCGACCTTGACGACTTCGGACGGGTGGTCAATGTGCTTCCAGGAGAGCTCGGAGACGTGGATGAGGCCGTCCACACCGCCAAGGTCGACGAATGCGCCGAAGTTGACGATCGAAGACACGACGCCTTCGCGGATCTGGCCCTTCTTGAGCTGCGAGAGGAAGGTCTCGCGCACTTCGGACTGGGTCTCCTCGAGGTACTGGCGGCGCGACAGGACGACATTGTTGCGGTTCTTGTCGAGCTCAAGGATCTTCGCCTTGATCTTCTGGCCGATGTACGGGGACAGGTCACGCACACGGCGCATCTCGACGAGCGACGCCGGCAGGAAGCCACGCAGACCGATGTCCACGATGAGACCGCCCTTGACGGCTTCGATGACGGTGCCTTCGACGACGCCGTCGTCTTCCTTGATCTTCTCGATGTCGCCCCAGGCACGCTCGTACTGTGCGCGCTTCTTCGACAGGATGAGACGTCCTTCCTTGTCTTCCTTCGTGACGACAAGGGCCTCGATCGTGTCACCGACCTTGACGACCTCATCCGGGTCGACGTCCTTCTTGATGGAAAGCTCGCGGGAGGGGATCACACCCTCGGTCTTGTAGCCGATGTCCAGGAGGACCTCATCGTGGTCGACCTTGACGACCGTGCCCTCAACCAGATCACCATCATCGAAGTTCTTGATGGTGGAATCGACTGCCTTGATGAAGTCATCGACGGTGCCGATATCGTTGATGGCGACCTTTTCGACTTCCTTATTGTTTTCTGCCATTAATGTGGTTCTTACAAAATAGTGGATGGATAATATCGATATTCAGTTATCGCGGCCGCGCACGCGCGCGGTCAAAGGATAAGACTACCGCGAGCCATGCCCAAACACGTCCTTATCATTTCGGGCGTGTCGCGCCTGCTGGCGCGCCGTGCGCCGCGGACCGCATCCACATGCGCACGCCATATCCAACGGCCCGGCGCGCGCTATTCCCCCGCCGCGCGTTCCGCGGCCTCGACGACATTGCGCAGCAGCATCGCGCGCGTCATCGGCCCCACCCCACCTGGATTGGGCGTATACGCGCCGGCGACGTCATAACAGCCGTGGTCGATGTCGCCGTGGATGCGCATGCGCCCCGATTCGTCCGCGACTCGCGAGACCCCGACGTCGACGAGCACGGCCCCCGGTTTGACATCGTCCGGTTTGACGAATCCGGCGGATCCGACGGCGGCGATGATGACATCCGCTTCACGCATATGCGCGGCGACGTCCTTCGTGCCGGTGTGGCACAACGTGACGGTCGCGTTCACATCGGCGCGTGTGAGCATGAGCCCGATCGTCCTGCCGATTGTGATGCCGCGCCCAAGCACGCACACCTCGCTGCCGTCAAGGTCGATGCCGTAATGGTCGAGCAACGTGAGCACACCGTTCGGCGTACACGGCAGCGGCGTCGTCAGTGCGCCTCGTGTATGCAGGACAAGTTCCCCGAGATTGTAGGGGTGCATGCCGTCCGCGTCCTTCGCCGGATCGATCGCGTCGATGACGGCGTTCTGGTCGATGCCTCCGGGCAACGGCAACTGGACGATGTAGCCGGTGCATGCGGGGTCGGCGTTGAGCTCGGCGATGACGTCGAGCAGTTCCCGCTGCGTCGCGTCGGCGGGGAGTTCATGGCGGATCGACGCGATGCCGACCTCCTCGCAGTCGCGGTGCTTGCCGGCGACGTATTTGACCGAGCCGGGATCGGAGCCGACAAGCACGGTGCCGAGACCCGGCACGATGCCCCTCGCACGCAGGACACGTACGCGCTCTGCCAAATCCGCCTTCACACGGGCGGCGACCGCTTTGCCGTCGAGTATCATTGCCATGAGGAAAACCCCTTCATTGCCGTGGAACGATGTGCCTTGCCGTATCGTACGATACCGCCGCGCCAACGCGCGTGCGCCGGCGCGGCGCACGCGGGTCACGGCCGTGAGCATATGCAAAGGAAACCACCGCCATGAGCATTTCAACTCCGCCCCACCGCCTGCGGGCGGCCATCGCAGCCGCCATCGCGTTCGCGCTGGGCGTGACGCTCGCGGGCTGCTCCTTCTCCAAGCAGGAGGAGCCCTCGCCTTCCGCCTCGGCGAAGCAGACGACGGGGCCGATCACCGTCGTCGCGTCGCTCAACCAATGGGGGTCGCTTGCCGCCCGCATCGGAGGGAACGACGCAAAAGTCACATCGATCCTGTCGTCGACGACGTCGGACGCCCACGACTTCGAGCCGACCGCACAGGATGTCAAGACGCTGCACGCCGCCGACGTCGTCATCGTCAACGGCGCCGGATACGACACATGGGCGAGCAAGAACCTGCCGTCGTCGGTCACGCTCGTCTCCGCCGCCGACATCGTCGGCGCTATGGACGGCGACAATCCGCATCTGTGGTTCTCGCGGGACGCGCGGTACGCGATGGCCGACGCGATCAAGGACACGTTCACGCAGTTGCGCGCGAAGGAATCGAAGACGTTCTCGACGAACCTCGAGAACTGGAAGAAGGACGAGGATGCGCTTGAACAGCGTATCGAGGCGTTCGGCAAGGGGCATGACGACCTCACCTACGCGGCGACCGAGTCGGTCGCCTACTATCTGATGAACGACATGGGCTTCGAGGACAAGACACCAAGCGGCTATGCACGCGCGATGGCATCGGATTCCGAACCCTCCGCCGCGGACATCAAGGACTTCCAGAAGCTGCTTGACGACGGTGGCGCCAAGCTGCTCGTCAACAACCCGCAGGAGGAGAATGAGACGACGCAAGGATTCGTCGACATCGCGCGCAAAGGCAAGACGCCGGTGCTCGACGTCACCGAGCAGATGCCCGGGGAGTACAAGGACCTGACATCATGGATCGAGGCGCTGTTCGACACGGTCGAACAGGACATGGGGACATGCCCGGCGTCCTCGAAGGATTGCCCGACCGGCAACGCGACCGATGAGGCCGGCGACGCCGCCAACGGCGGCAACACCGAACAGGACCGTGCCATCGACGAAGGCGACGACGACTAAAGACCGGCCCATCGCACCACAACCGTTCGTGTAAGGGGCGACCGTCGGATGACGGTCGCCCCTTACACGATGATCGGGCCTGACGCGGGCCCTTCACCCAGGCGGATGGGCATTATTGAGAATCATTGTCAATATCGGTTGCGATACTGTTCGCGTCCGAATGACAAGACAAGGAGCCGTCATGCAACGGATGGATACGGCCCCCTCCCGAGGGCCGAGCGTCGAATGCCGGGACATCGCCATCAAACGCGGTGACAACACGATATGGAGCCACGGCACATTCACAATTCCCCGTGGCACCATCACGGCGATCGTCGGCACGAACGGGGCCGGGAAGACGACGCTCATGAAGGCCGAGCTCGGACTCATCCCGCTCTCACACGGAACGATGCGCGTACTCGGGGCCGCCCCGGGCGAGCGCAACTCCCGCATCGGCTATGTGCCACAAAGCTACACGAACGACATCGATTCGAACCTCACCGCCGAGCAATCGGTCCTGCTCGGGCTGACCGGCACCCGTTTCGGCTTCCATCCCGTGACGCGCGCACAGCGCGCGAAAGCGTATGAGGCGATGGCGTTCATCGGCATCGCCGACAAAGCCGGCTTGAGGCTTTCCGAATTGTCCGGCGGGCTGCGCCAACGCGTCGCGATCGCCCAGGCCCTCGTATGCGACCCCGAGCTGCTCATGCTCGACGAGCCTCTCGCGAACCTTGACCTGGCGAGCCAGCGCACGGCGGTGCAGATTCTCGCGAAGCTCAACGCCGAGTTCGGCATGTCGATCCAAATCGTCGCGCACGACCTCAACATGCTGTTGCCGATCCTCACGGGCGCCGTCTATCTGCTCGACGGGCACCCGCACTACGCGAAGCTCAACGACGTGCTCGACTCACGGCTGCTCACACACCTGTATGGCACGAAGGTGCAGGTCGTCACGACGCCCCAGGGCGACATGTTCGTCACGCCGAACATGTCCGAATCGGCCGGGGAACGCGACATGCACGACGCGGGCGAAATCGCACGGTTCCGCCATCACGGCGGCGCGTCGGCGCATGCCGGCGCGGAAGGGGAGGCACAATGAATTCGTTCAGTTACGACCCAGCATGGGCCGAGACACTCACGACGCCGTTCATGCTCAACGCGGCCCTCGCCGGCCTGTGCATAGCCGTCGCCGCCGGTGTCGTCGGCTATTTCACGATTGCGCGGCATTCGACGTTCGCCGCCCATGCGATCGCGCACATCGGCCTGCCGGGCGCGACGGGAGCCGTATTGCTTGGCCTGCCGGTCGCGGTCGGTCTCGGCGGGTTCGCGCTCGGTGGCGCGCTCGTCATCGCGGCGCTCGGCAAGCGCGCCTCGGAGCGCGAGATCGCGACCGGCACGGTCCTTGCATTCGCGACGGGACTGGGCCTGTTCTTTGCGCGCATGTCGAGTTCCGCATCGCAACAGCTGCAATCGATTCTCTTCGGTTCGATCCTGACGATAAC
This sequence comes from Bifidobacterium criceti, assembly GCF_002286935.1. Taxonomy (GTDB): domain Bacteria; phylum Actinomycetota; class Actinomycetes; order Actinomycetales; family Bifidobacteriaceae; genus Bifidobacterium; species Bifidobacterium criceti. The sequence goes on along the minus strand of NZ_MVOH01000015.1, from coordinate 104,226 downwards.
CGATGACCAGATCATCGGCTTCGCGGTCTTCGACGCCATCCTGCTCGCCGTCATCACGGTCATCTACCGCCCGTTGCTGTTCAGCTCGCTCGATGAACAGGTCGCACAGGCGAAAGGCGTGCCAATCGGCATCATGAACGCGCTCTTCATGGCCATCCTCGCCGGAGTCATCACGATCGCCGTGCCGGCTGTCGGCACATTGCTCATCTTCGCGCTCGTCGTCACACCGGCCGCGACCGCGACAATCGTCACGACGACACCGTTGCGCGCGATCCTCGTCTCGACGGCGCTCTGCCTTGTCTCGATATGGGGAGGGCTCGTCATCGCCGCGATGTTCCCCGCTCCCCCGAGCTTCGTCATCGTGACGCTTTCGACACTGTTCTGGGGCATCGCGAAAGGCATCGAATCACTGCGCCACCACTCCGCGGCGTGAGCAATGGTGCCATGTGACACCGCAACCGGCCGGCGTCAGGCTGTGGTTCCGTCGTGACAGCCGTCGCATCCGGCCACTTCGACAAGGGCGGTCGCCATCGCGGCTATGCCCTCGCCATGCCCCGTGAATCCCATGCCGTCCGTCGTCGTGGCCGTAAGCGACACCTGACAGCCGCATATCGCGGACAATGCGTCCTCAGCTTCCCGTCTGCGCTGGCCGATCTTCGGCCGGTTGCCGATGATGGCGATGGATGCGCTCATCGGAGTGCATCCATGTTCGCCGAGATGGCGCACAGTGCGTTCAAGCATGTCCGCGCCGTGCATGCCGGCACCTTGCGAGGCGGGTCCGACACCGAACAATGTGCCGATGTCACCCAGATGCGCCGCGGCGAGCAACGCATCGATGAGCGCATGGACGACAACATCACCGTCGGAGTCCCCCTCGATGCCGGAGCCCTCCCAGACGAGCGTCGCGAGATACAACGGCCTGGGGTCGCCGCCACCGGCGAAACGGTGCGCGTCGAATCCCAGTCCGTTGCGTATCGCGCTCACTTCTTCTTCGACTTCTTCGATTCGGACTCGATGCGCGCGAGTGTATCGCTCGCCGCTTCTTCGGGTGCCTGTGTATGGTGCTCGTCATCCCCCGGCTGCGGTTCGCTGTAACCGAGGTTGACGTCGAGCAGGCGTTGCGCCTCCTCTTCCTCGAGTTTCTCCGACAACGCGATCTCGGATGTCAGGATGCTGCGCGCCTTCGTGAGCATGCGTTTCTCGCCCGCCGACAGTCCGTGCTCATCCACGTCACGCTGCGCGAGGTCGCGCACGACCTCGGCGATCTTGTTGACGTCGCCCGTCGAGATCTTCTCGACGTTGAGCTTGTACCTGCGCGACCAGTTCATTTCCTTTTCGATGATCGGCGTGCGCAGGATCTCGAACACCTTCGCCACCTCGTCGCCGTCCACGATGTCGCGCACGCCGACCTTCTTCACATTGTCGACGGGGACGAAGATCTCAAGGTCATCGGAGGAAAGCACCGAAAGCTTGAGATACTCACGCGTCACGCCTTTGACAGTCCGTTCGGTAATGGCCTCGATCTTCGCCGCGCCATGACGCGGGTACACGACCATATCGCCGACCTTGTAGCCCATGAATCCTCCGTGAGAAAAATCAGAAACGCCAACAATTATGCCATTTTGTGTGGACTTGGTGGAAGTTTGGGAAAAAAGATGACGAAAACGGCAAAACCGCTCGTGCCGCGGCGGAAAAATGCGTATTGTCGATTACATGACAAACTTCACTTTCAATGAAAAAGCCATCGTCCCCGTCAACGGCGATCAGCTGGACGAGGTCTGCAAAGGCGCGTTCTACAACCCCCACGAAATCCTCGGCGCCCATCTCGGCTCCCCCGACTTCCCCGACACATGCACGATCCGCGTGCTGCGTCCGGGCGCGCAACAGGTCACGATCATCACCGCCGACGGCGAGTTCGAGGCTCGTCCGGAGCATAACGGCGTATTCGTCGCGCTCGTCCCCGCGCCCGCCACGAAGGACGGCCACACCGTCCCCGACTACCGCATCCGCACCGTGCGCGCCGACGGCACGACCGTGACCGAGGACGATCCATACCGATATCTGCCCACAATCGGCGACATGGACCTCTACCTGTTCGGCGAGGGCCGCCATGAACGCCTATGGGAGGTCATGGGCGCCCATGTGCGCCGCTATGACGATCCGCTCGGAGGCAACGACGGCACGAAGGGCGAGCAGGTCGTCGGCACGTCGTTCACCGTCTGGGCGCCGAACGCGCACGCCGTGCAGGTCGTCGGCGACTTCAACGCATGGGATGGCACATGCCATGCGATGCGCGAACTCGGCTCCTCAGGCGTCTGGGAGCTCTTCGTCCCGGGCGTCCAGTCCGGTGAGATCTACAAGTTCCATATCCTCAACGCCTACAACAACTGGGAGATGAAGGCCGATCCGATGGAGCGCTCGCACGAGGTGCCGCCGCGCACCGGCTCGATCGTCGTCGAATCCACGCATGACTGGCAGGACGGCGCATGGATGGAGCGGCGCGCGTCCTCCGACCCCCACCAGGGCCCCGTGAGCATCTATGAGGTGCACGCCAACAGCTGGCGCAAGGACGTGCACAACTACCGCGAACTCGCCGACAAGCTCGTGCCGTACGTCGAGAAGCTCGGCTTCACGCATGTCGAGTTCATGCCGCTCGAGGAGTACCCGTTCTCAGGTTCGTGGGGCTATCAGGTCACCGGTTATTACGGCGTCGACTCGCGCCTCGGCGGCCCCGATGATTTCAAGTACCTCGTCGACCGCTTCCATGAGGCCGGCATCGGCGTCATCATGGACTGGGTCCCGGCGCACTTCCCGAAGGACGCGTTCGCGTTGGGCCGCTTCGACGGCACGCCGCTGTACGAGGACCCGGACCCGACACGTGGCGAACACCCGGATTGGGGCACCTACATCTTCAATTTCGGACGCCGCGAGGTGCGCAACTTCCTCGTCGCCGACGCATGCTTCTGGCTCGACGAATACCATATGGACGGCCTGCGCGTCGACGCCGTCTCCTCGATGCTCTACCTCGACTACAGCCGTCAGCCCGGCCAGTGGCATCCGAACAAGTTCGGCGGACGCGAGAACCTCGAAGCGATCGACTTCATCAAGGAGGCGAACGCGACCGCCTACAAGAACAACCCGGGCATCATGATGATCGCCGAGGAGTCGACCGCATATCCTGGCGTGACCGCGCCGACCGACCAGGGAGGCCTCGGCTACGGCCTCAAATGGAACATGGGCTGGATGCACGACACGCTCGAATATCTGCACGAACAGCCAATCAACCGCAAATGGCACCACAACGAGATCACGTTCTCGATGGTCTACGCGTATTCCGAGCATTATGTGCTGCCGATAAGCCATGATGAGGTCGTCTACGGCAAGGGCTCGCTTTTCGGCAAGATGCCGGGCGACGACTGGCAGCGGTACGCCGGCGTCCGTTCGCTCTTCGCGTACCAATGGGCGCATCCGGGCAAGAACCTGACGTTCATGGGCAACGAACTCGCGCAATACGGCGAATGGGACTACAACAACCAGCTTGACTGGGATTGCCTCAACTGGCCGGACCACAACGGCGTCCAGCAGCTCGTCGCCGACCTCAACAAGCTGTACAAGGAATCGCCCGCCCTGTGGAGCCAGGACTTCACGCCGGACGGCTTCCAGTGGCTCACGAGCGATGACGCCGACCACAACACGCTCAGCTTCGAACGCATCGGCGCGCACGGCGAACGCATGGTCGTCGTCGTCAACTTCTCGGGCACGGCGTGGGCGGACTATCAGGTCGCGCTTCCACAAGGTGGCCGTTGGAAGGAAGTGCTCACGACCGACGACAAGAAATACGGCGGTTCCAACATCCACAATACGGACATCGAGGCGAACGCGGGTGCGTATCATTCTCGCGAATGGTCGACGCGCATCACGGTTCCGGCACTCGGCGCCGTGTTCCTCGTCCCGGACAACAACTGAACCACTGACTGACAAGGACTGGTGATCATGGCCGCACACGCACAGACGCCGTCGCCTTACACGATTCTCGTCGTGGAGGATGAGCCGACGCTCGCCACCGCTATCGCGCAACGTCTCACCGCCGAAGGCTGGAGGGCACGCATCGTTTCGGACAGCGTCAACGCCGTGAAGGCGGCCGCGCAGCTCCAACCCGATCTCATCATCATGGACGTCATGCTCCCGGGCATGGACGGCATCGAGGCGACGAAACGCATCATCGCCCAACGCCCGGTCCCCGTGCTCATGCTCACGGCTCGTGACGACGAATCGGATGTCATTCTCGGGCTCGGCGCAGGGGCCGACGACTATATGACGAAGCCGTTCTCGATGCGTGAGCTCGTCGCACGCATCAGGGCGCTCCTGCGCCGCGTCGAACGCGCGAAGGTCATCGCGCGCAAGTCGGAGCATGAGAAGATTCTCGACTTCGGCTCGCTCGTCATCGACCCCGCGACGCGTCGTGTGACACTCAACGGCGAAACGGTGCACCTGACGCCTACCGAGTTCGACCTGCTTGCGACGCTCGCACGCAAGCCGAAGTCGGTGCTCACGCGCGAACAGCTCCTCGAGGAGGTCTGGGACTGGGTCGACGCCTCGGGCACGCGTACCGTCGATTCCCATGTCAAGGCACTCCGACACAAGCTCGGCGCGGCGACGATCAGGACCGTACATGGCGTGGGCTACGCCTTCGAACCTCCGGAACAGCGATGACGAAGCCCAAATCCCCCGGAGACCCGATGGGGCGTCCGCGGCCGGCCGAGGCCGCCGGACGCCCCATCGGCGTGTTCTCCTCGCTGCGCGCCGAACTCGGCGTCCTCATCGTCGTCGCGACGATTCTCGCGTTCGTCATCGCATGGTTGTTGTCGCTGTGCGGCATCAACGGCTGGATGGCGATGCCGATGACGATCATCATCACGCTCGCGTTCATCTATTTCACGTCCCGGGGCCTGACACGCCCGCTCGGGCAGATGCGGGATGCGGCCGAGGCGATGGCGCAGGGCGACTATTCGGTGCGCGTCCATCTCAACAAGGACTCGAACGACGAGATCGGCCAGCTCGCCGAATCCTTCAACGCGATGGCCGACGATCTTGAGCACGCCGACCAGATGCGCCGTGACATGATCGCGAACGTGAGCCACGAGCTGCGCACACCGGTCTCCTCGTTGCAGGCGATGGTCGAGAACATGGCCGATGGCGTCGTCGAGCCGACACCCGCGAACATGGAGAACATCCTCAAGCAGACGCACCGCCTGTCCGACCTCATCTCGTTCCTGCTCGACATGTCGCGCGTCGAAGCGGGGGCCTCAAGCCTCGAACTTGAGCAGATCAACGTCGCGCAGCTCATTGACGGCACAGTCGGACCGCTTGAATACGCCGACGCCGGGCATGGGCACACAATCGAGCAGCGTGTCCCCGACGACCTCGTCGTCGAAGGCGACGAGGCGCGGCTGCGCCAGCTGCTGACGAACATCATCGCGAACGCGCTCAAGCATTCGCATGACGGCACGGCAGTCCTCGTCGAGGCGCACGCGGATGAGCACCGGGACCATGTGATCATCAACGTCGTCAACTTCGGCTCGGACATCCCGAAGGAAGTGCGCAACGACATCTTCCGCAGGTTCGCGAAAGGCACGTCAGGGCCTGGCACCGAGTCCGGCGGCACGGGGCTCGGCCTGTCGATCGCACGCTGGGCCGCAAAACTGCACGGTGGCACGGTACAGGTCGTCGATGACCCACGTGGTGTCGACTTCGAGATCACGCTTCCGGTCAGGCATCCCGGTCCACAGCGCACAGGGGTGCCCGCGGCCGGCAAACACACCGATGCCGCATACGACGGACAATGACGATACGACGGACAATGACGCGCTACGACTTCCCGCGTCCACCGTCCTCATGCCGTGCATCGTCTTTGGGAGGCGTATATGCGAGCGCGAGCGCGGTGAGCACATCATAGCCGGCTTCGGTGAGGGTATGTGCGCATGCGCCCATGGTCGCGCCTGTTGTGACGATGTCGTCGAGCAGGATGAGTGGCATGGGGGGTGTTGCGGCGTGGATGTGCTTGTCGATCGTGACGTGTCCGTTGATGCGGCGCATACGGTCGCGCGCGCCGGTGGTCTGCACTGATTTGCCGCGTGCGTTGTCTGTGCGCAGGAGTGGCAGCACGGTGGTGTGGGGGTATCCGTGTGTGCGGCAGTGTGTGGCGAGGGTTTGGGCGAGGGGGTCGAGTTGTCTGCGCCCGCGTCGGCGCGTGGAGTGGGGTGTCGAGGGTGCCGGGACGATGCCGAGTCCGTTGGGGTGTGTGTCGAGGAGCGCCGTGGTGTGTGTGGCGGTTGTGTCGAACAGGTCGGTGAGCGCGTCGCCGAGTGGGGTGTCGATTTCGGTGTCGTTGTGGTCTTTCCATGAGAGGATCGCGTGTCGTACCGGTCCTTCGTAGGTGCCGCATGCGATGCCGTGACCGGTGAGTGTGTCCGGTAGTGGGTATGCGACGGGGGTGTGCAGTGCCTGGGTGCATGTCTCGCAGAGTGTTTCGTCTGGTTTGCCGCATCCTGCGCAGCCGCGTGGCAGTATCGTGCCGATGATGTGCCGCCATCGTGGTATGGGTCGTGTTGGTGGCATTGTCGTGGTCCTCAGTGGCGCAGTCGTGTGTTGATGCGGTTGATGAGGGCGAGGGTGTCTTCGGGGCCGTGCACGCGTATGGCGATTGTGCCTGCCGCGGCCGCTGGGTAGTCGTTGCCGTCGGGGTCCATGCGGTCGCCGATGAAGGCGATGGATTGGACGGTTGTGCCGAGGGCTTTCGCGAGTTCGTGTACGGCGTAGGATTTGTCTATGCCGCGTGCGGAGATGTCGACGCTTGTCGATCCGCCTGAGCGGACCTGCAGGTTGGGTACGTCGTGTTGGACGGCTTTCGCGAGCGCGTTCTTTTTTTCGTTGGTGGGGTCCCAGCGTTCCTTGGCGTCGACGGGTGCGTGTTGTCCGAGGGCGGAGAAGGTGATTTGGCTGCCGCGGTCTTCGATGATGGGTCCCCATGTGTCGTCTTCCCATATGCCGAGTTCGTGGGCGCGTCGTGTCAGTGACGCGATTGCGGCGGCGCGGTCGGATTCGCTGAGGTCCCGTTCGTAGACCGTCGTCCATGTTCCGTTGTTCCACCGGTAGTACCGGGTGCCTGTCGTGGGCATGAGGTGCATGTTCGCCCGGTTGGCTTCGGGGGTGAGCATGTCGGTGACTTGGCTTTCGACGAGTTGCATGATGCCGCCGGAGACGATCGCGACGGGGATGAGTGTCGTCAGTTCGCTCAGGGCGGTCGCGATGTCGGCGTGCATCGGCTTTTTCGAGCGTGCGAGTGTGCCGTCGAGGTCGAATGCGGCTATGCGCATATGCGTGCACAGGGCGTCGATGTCGACGTCCGCGCTGTTGGTGATGTGCGGTTCGTTCATATCCCGTCTCACTTCCCTGTCAGTGTTGGGCCAATTGGTCCATCCTAGCTTGCCGTGGCGATGGCCTACAGTGGGTGGCATGCCTCAATTGCCTTGGAATGCCAAAGTGTACCGCAATCGTCATGGGCGTGGGATGCGCAGGCCTATGTTCGGCACGCGTCTGCCACGGTACCGTACCCGTGGTGGCATGTTCGACGATCTTGTCGTCGCGCAGATCCGCAGGTTGTCGCTTGCGTGGCCGGAGCTTGTCCGTCCGTTGCAGTTCGCGGTCGAGGATGTGCCCCCGTCGTCGCCTGCCCCGTGGGAGCGTGAGCCGCGGGTGTGCGCGCAGGCGTTCCCCGCGGAGCATGGGTTGCCGGCGCGCATTGTGTTGTACCGTCTGCCGATCCAGACGCATGCGACGGATCGCACCGACCTGCAGTTGGCGATCCGTGACGAGATCGTCGCGGCCGTCGCCGAATTGTATGGGCGCCGCCCTGACGAGATCGATCCCGATTACGGGCTGTGACGATCGTGGATGGTGTTCAGCGTACGATCTGTTGGTCGTTGACGGCGTGGATGAGCTGTTTGGGGATGATGAGCCCTGTCGCGGGCACGAATGCGAGGGCGGCGACATGTGCGTCGGAGACCGCCTTGTTCGTCGGGAACATGCCCCAGATGATCGTCGTGTCCGCGTCATCGACACGCACGGCGGCGACATCGCGTCCCAGGTCGGCCGTCTTGAGTGTCGCCGCGGAGTCGGCGTCGACGCGCACGGTCTTCTCCCCTGTCGGCTCACCGTGCGCGTCGTAGCCTTCGAATGTGACCTTCGCCTCTTGGTTGGCCATGTTGACGAGTGTGACGCCCGCCGACGTGTCTGGTGTGACCGCGAGCGCCGATTGCGCGTAGGCCGTGCCCGCGTTGACGACGGCGAAGTCCTGCTGCTTGTCGTCGCCTTCCACGGTGAGCGTTGCCGCGAGCGCGCATGCCCTGTCGCTTTGGGCGAGGATCGCGCGGGCGTCCTTGGGCCGTTCCTCGATGGTGTGGATTGTGGCTTTGCCGCCTTCGATGTCGAATTTGCCGAGATCGATGAGCCCGTGGTCGCTTATCCATGACAGGGTGACGTTCGTGTGTTCCTGCGCGTAGGCCATCAGTGTCGTCTTGTGCCGGTTGGTGGGCAGCAGGATCGTCTGGGTCGTCGCCATGTCGGACAGTGGTGTGATGTAGTCGTTGCCGCGTGGGGTCAGTCCGTCCATTGAGACCGATCGCACGATCGCGGCGATTGGCGCGTCCTGGCTTGATACGGTCACGTACAACGCCTGTTCGTCAGGGGCGGCGGCGTTGAGGAGCATGTCGGATTGCGCGTCGGCGGCGACGGTGAGCACGCTTGATGTGGCGAGTGTCACTTTGCCGTGTTGGGTGCCCCATACGGCGATTTGGACGCTTGTCGGCTTGTCTGAGGGATTCGTGACGACGAGCTGCTGCGTGTTGCCTGTCGTCGTGGCGGGGACGAGGAAGCGTTGGGTGAGCGCTGTTGTCACGCAACGTGCCGCAGCGGCGCCGGGGATGTCCCCTTTCGTGGCCCATGAGGTGACGGTGCCTGTTGAGCCGGTCCCCGCCCCTGCGGATAGGAGCCGTGTGTCGAGGAGCGTCGCGGCGTCGGCTTTGTCCTGTGTCGCGATGAATGCGCTTGCGCCGTCCGTGGCGCCGTTTTGGGGCCCTTCGAGGACGAGCCCGTCGGTGCCGCCCACCGCCCCGAGCGTGTCGGCCTGCGCGTGGAAGATGGAGCCGAACGCGGCGTAGCCACGGCTTGACGACAGGTCACCGGTCGATGTGTGGAATTCCTTGTCGCCGTAGGATGCGTCGTCGGCGATGTCCATCTTCGCCGGACAGTATTGCATCGTCTGCTTCGCGGCGACCTCCTCGCTTGTCGCGGCGTGTGTGAGGATCGGCGCGTCGTGCGTGGTTGTCCGGGTGGGCACGAATGTCAGCGCGGCGAACAATGCCACGATGGCGGCGCTTGTCACAGCCGTCGATATGACCGAGCGGGTCTTGTGGGTGACATCGTCGATGTTCCTCGGTTCCTCGCTCATTGCTGGTCCTCCTTGCTGATGCCGTGGCTGCGTGGAATCGCGGTGATGACGTAGAGCACGGTGATGACGGCGAGGCATGTGAGCCACGCTGTGCGCCATGGGCTGTGCCGCATGAGCGTCTGTTCGGATGTGTCGATGTGCTGGTCCGGTGTGTTGTCGATTGTGAGGCGGTAATACGCGCCTTGCGTGTTGCTGACGACCTCTTGGGTGCCTTGTGATGCCGTCACGTTCGCTTGGAGCTGTTCGCTCGCCTTGCCGCTGATGTCGCGGTCCGTGTCGGTGAGGATGTAGATGCCGCCGAACCCGAGGTCGGAAAGCTCGCTGATCGCTTCATTGTCGCTGTTCGCGAGTAGTTGTGCGGCCACATGCGCGAGTTGTATGTCGTCGGTGTGCCGCTCGTGGCCGTATGCACGGCTGACACGGTATGCGGCGGAACTGTCGATCAGGTCGCCGCGGCCCGTGCGCATGACCGTGTATGCGACAGTGTCCGTGTTCGTCGCCGCCAATGCGAGCACACGGCGGTCGGCCTGCTGGTCGAGATAGTCCTGGGCGACCATCGGCAATCCCGAACCGGTGATGCCGATGCCTCCCGCATGGGTCGACTGCATGCCGAACAGCACGCATACAGCCGTCATCGCCGTCAGGAACAACGCGACGGCGCCTTGGACGAGCAGACCGGACGTGTTGCCACGCGTCTGTTCGGTGACAAGCCGGTGGAACGGCTGGACGGCAGGACCGCAGGCCATCGCGACGCATGCGAGCATTCCGCATGCGGCGAGCACTACGCCGGGGAGCACCGGTCCTGCGGCGGCCCCGTACGGCATGACGGCTATGACGACGGCGGCTGAAGTGATCGCGAGCAGCAGTCCGCACAGGATGACGGTCCACAGGATGCGGCATGGCCGGAACATCGTCGGACGCAGCAGGGTAAGCAGCGCGATGAGCGCACATACCGCGCAGCATATGACGATCAGGGTGCGTACCACGGTATCCGGGGAGAACAGCGCGGACGACGCAGGCACATCCATGCCGAACGCGCGCCACACCATCGTCGTGAGGTTGATCGCCGCGGGCGCCGCATTGGCCTGGGATGACGGGATCATGACATCGCCGAACAGCTGGCGCCACATCCCCTCGTCGGCATAACGCACCGCATTGACGAGCGTCGGCGCGAGCGCGAACGCGGACGGCAATGGGATGAGCAGCAGCATGAGACGGTGCCTGCGCACGAAGACAAGGAAGGCCACGAAGATGACGATGAGCGCAAGCAGCAGCTGCGGCTCGGCGGCGACGGCCGGCATGAACAACAGGGCGGCGGCCGCGGCGGCCTGCACCGAAGAGCGTGGGTTGACGGGATCCTCGGTGTGGTACATGCCTACGGCTTTGAACGACAATGCGAACGCGGCGGGAAGGAACACCATGACGGTGAGCATCGGCAGGTTCGCCGTGTCGTATAGGCCGAGCGCGAGCGCGAGGCCGTACCAGCACAACGCGGATGCGACACGGATGGGGTTCGAACGAGTGACGACCCCTGCGAGCGCCCAGAACGAGAACACGCATGCGGGGGCGGAAAGGAAGAAGATGAGGGCGAGTGCGACACTCACGTGGCCGGCGGTGAGCACGGTGGCGGCCATGAGCACGAGGAGCCATGGCGCCGGCGGCGCGGGTACCCCGGTGCCGGTGCCGAACACCCAAGGTGTCGTCGCCGCGTCGGCGAGCTGGCGCCATGTCGCACCGGTCGGCAGCAGCTGCGCCGAGTAGATCGACGTATCAGAACCCACGTAGCGCAGGATCGGCCAATACATGATGGCTGTGGCGGCGAGGGCGAGGATGGCGGCGAGGATGGCATAGGTCCAGCGCCGGATGCGGCGACGGCGCAAATGCACGGTCGCGAGTGGGTCGAGTACGATGTTGCGCCGTTCGTCGGCGAACGCGCGTGAGCGAGCCTTCCATTGGCGTATCTGACGCCTGTCGGCGCACAATGGCGCGAGTGCGGCACGTGGCGCACGCGCCACAGCGGTGATGCGGTGCCTTGCGGCGAGTGCGCCCGGCATGTTGGCGAGCGCGACCCATGGCAGGACGAGCCGGCAGGCCGCACGGTACGGGCGTTTGCGGAACAGCAGCGCGACCGCGTTGCCGCATGCGGCGAACAGGCCCACGATCCACAGCAGCGGCCACCATGGCGCGGCGACGTCGGTCATCGCGTATTTCTGCGCGCCGGCCAGTTGCGCCATCGATGAGTCGGTCGCATCCGCCGGTTCAATCGCCTCGCCGTCACGGGAACGCACGCCGTCGTAGCGGGCGCGCCGGTGCGCGATGCGCGCCTCGGGCACGACGACGACACGATGGCCGCTCAGGCAGAGTCGCCGGCAGAAATCCTCGGATTCGTCGAATGTGCCGAACCATGGGTTGATGCCGTGCACCGCGCCGAAGGTGTTGACGGGGACAAGCGCGCCTGCAAGCGAGACGGAGAAGACGTCGGATCGTCCGTCGTACTGTTCCTGGTCGGGTTCGCCGTCGACGACAAGTGAGACGACACGGCCGCGGGCGGCGTAACAGCCGACATCGTGCAGCCGTTCGCCCTCCCAGTCGAGTTGCTTGGCTCCGAGCAGCGCGGCCGTGGGTGAGTTCGCCCATGCGTCGAGCAGATGTTCGAGGCAGTGGTCGTTCGCCGGCCTTGATTCGTCATGCAACAGCCACAGCGTCTTCGTCGATGTGTCCACCTGCGCGTTGCGCAACGCCTTCGTGACGGCATCGGCGAAGGAACGCGCCTGCGCGACCCTGACGATCTGGATCGTGATGCGCTGCGGCTGTGGCATCGATTCGAGCACATCCTCCTTCGTGGGGATGATCTCGAAGCTTGTCTGCACCGATTGCACGGTGTGTCCCGAACAGTCGGCGATGACGATCGTGGAGGGCAGTACGCTCTGCGCGAGCACGGCACGGAATGTGCGGGGCAGATAGCGCAGATCGTCCTCGACGGTGATGACGGCGGTCACGTCCCGCTGCGTGCGTTGGCTGTGCGAATAGGGACGCGTCGCCAAAGCGGAGCCGATGATGCGCTGGATCTCACTGTTGCCCGAGAGTGTCATGCGTCCCAGTGTACGCAAGAGGGTATATCCGCCCCATCGCGGGCGATGCCGCATCTGGGGGCACCCATGGCGCGGCCTTCATGGACGTGCTTCTCACCATCATGCCTTATAATCGCTTACGATTACGCGTACCGGCACGGTGAAGGCCATGCCGCGCATGGGTTCGCCGAACCCAAGGAACGACGCACGAAAGGTTGGACCGTTGGCCTCTCACACCGCGAAGAAGACACGCGAAGCATATCTGGGCAGCTCACGCCGTTCGCATCCGCGGCACAGCGCGTCGTCCTGGCGTATCCACCACCGCTTGCTGCGTATCATCGCATGCGTCGTCACCGCGGCGCTCGTCTTCGTCGGCACCGTCGCCGCGGCGACATGGCTGAGCCTCAACGACGCCATCATCGACGGCAAGGTCGAATCGCTCATCCCGCAGGAGGAACGGTTCGACCCCAACAAAGGCAAGGCGATCAAATTCGTCCTCATCGGTCAGGACACGCGCGACGACGGCAACGCCGACCTGTCCGGCGGCCTGCATGACGGCGAGGATGGCCTGCACAACGCCGACACGACGATGGTCGTCGACATCAGCGCCGACCGCTCGTTCATCAACATCGTCTCGATCCCGCGCGACTCGATCGTCGACGTGCCCAGCTGCAAGACAACGGGCGGCAAGGACATCCCCGCACAATACGGCGTCATGTTCAACTCGGTGTTCAGCACCGCGTACCGCGAGGGCGGCGACCTGTCGACGGCCGCGAGCTGCACCGTGACGGCCGTCAACTCGCTCACCGGCATGCATATCACGAACTTCATCGTCGTCGATTTCAAAGGCCTTGCGGACATGATCGACGCGATCGGCGGCGTTGACGTGTGCATCCCCGTCGACACCGTCGACCCAAACACCGACATGGACCTGAGGAAGGGCCTGCACCATCTCGACGGGCGTGCGGCGACGAACTACGCGCGCATGCGCCACGGCTCCGGCACGGACGGATCCGACATCATGCGAACGACACGCCAACAATACCTCATCAAATCGGTCATCAATGAGGCGATATCGAAGAACATGTTCACCCAGACGAACGAGCTGTACCAGTTGGCGCTCGCCGCACTCCGGTCGCTCAACATCAGCTCCGGCATGGCCGACACGAACGCCCTCGTCTCGCTCGCACTGAGCCTGCGCAACCTCGACATCTCGCATGTGTACGCGCAGACCGTGCCGGTCGTGCCGGCGCCGTTCGACCCGAACCGCGTCGTATGGGCAGACACCGCCGACGAGGTCTGGCACAAGCTGCGCGACGACAAGCCGCTCTACGGTGGCGATGAGGTGGACACAAAGGAGGATGACGCCCCGCAGACGGACCAGGGCGACAATGCGTCACCGTCTGAAAGCGCGTCGCCATCCAACAGCACATCACCATCCGAGGGCGTCTCTCCGTCCGAGAGCGACGCTCCCGCCCCGTCAGACGGAACCACCGCTACGCCTACAGCGAAACCACAACCGACGGTCGATCCGAAGACCGGCCTCATCAAGCAGGAGGACGGCACACTCATCGACCCGGACACGAACGGCACCGTCGACCCGGAGAACGGAGCGATCACCGACCCCGACACCGGGCAGTACATCGGCATCGCCTACCAATATCTCAACTCGACCATATGCTCGGTCCCGACGAAGCACGAATGAGGGGCGACGTATCCATGCATGATCACAACGGCGCGACGCGCCCAGTGGAGGAACGATGAGCGGCACCGATGATTCGACGACACCACCGAGCTTCGCCCCCAAACCCAGGCGCCGGACGACACCGTCCACCCCCGCGGAGCGTCGGCAGACGCCAACATCGCCCACGACGCCGCCGAGCTTCGCGCCCCACTGCGCACGTGCACACACAACCCCCACACCAACGGCGGCGATTCCACCGCGTGCGTCACGGCACACCGCTTCCGAGCGTCATGCACCGGCACCATCCATGACACCCCGTGCAACCGCCACACCTCCATCCGCACCGAATCCCGCCCGCGGCACTTCCGCGGCAACGCGTAACACACCACCGCGCAAACACGGCGTCCGCAACGTCGTCGTGACGGTCCTCGTGCTGCTGCTCGCCGCCGTCGCCATCGCGGGCGTGAGCGCATGGCATTGGGTCGACAACGGACTGCGACGCGAGGACTGGCTCACCGCCACTCCATCAGGACCGGCGACCTCATGGCTCATCCTCGGCTCGGACGAACGCGACGGCACGACCGGCCAGGACGGCACGACCGGCGAACGCACCGACACGATCCTCGTCCTGACGAAACCGAAGAACGGACCCAGCTCACTCATCTCGATCCCGCGCGACTCGCTCGTCGAAGTCGACGGGACCCTCTCGAAGATCAACGCCGTGCTCGGCCTGTACGGCAGGAAGGCACTCGTCGCGCAGATCGAGGGCATCACCGGCCAGAAGATCGACCATGTCGCGAAAATCAACTTCGGCGGCCTGACGACGATCGTCGACGCGCTCGGAGGCGTCGAACTGTGCTACGACGCGGATGTCGACGACGAGAAATCGGACATGCACTGGAAGGCCGGCTGCCATGTCGTCGACGGCACGCAGGCGCTCGCGTTCTCACGCATGCGCTACTCCGATCCACAAGGCGACTTCGGCCGTGCGATGCGCCAACGCCAGGTCATCGGCGCAATCGCGAAGAAAGCGGCATCCCCCTCGACACTGCTCAACATCGGCAAGCTGACGAAAGTCGGCGACGCGGCGATGGACGCGGTCACCGTCGACGAACAGGCATCTCCGATGACGATGCTCAGGATGCTGCTCGCTTTCCGTGACGCCTCGGGTGCGGACGGCATAACCGGCACCGTGTACTGGACCGACCCCGACTATTACGTCGATGGCGTCGGGTCGTCGGTCCTGCTCGACGACGCGCGCAACACCGACCTGTTCAAGCAGCTCGCCAACGGCGAACACACACCCGGCGCCGTCGGCACACAGGCGGAAACGCAGCAATGACGCGGTGCACCGGCCATCCGCGGCCGGTGCACCCCATGGCCTGAGGCGCCATACGGCGCACCGGCCATTTGCCACAGCAACCGTTATCCATGGACACTGTGCGCATGAAAAACGGCACGACGAGGGACACGGGGCATACGGCGAAGATGCGCCGCCTGCAGCTGTGCGCCTATGCGGCGCCGCTCGTGGCGCAGTGCGTGATGCTCATGATGCTCGTCATCCAACGCCAGTGGCTCTTCGCGATGATGATTGGCTCGGGCTGCGTCGCGACACTCGCATCGCTCATGCTCATGACGGCGCATCCACATGCCGGCGACGACGCGGATGCCATAGGCGCCCCAGCCGCATATGGCGGCATGTCCACGCCCGACGGGGACCGGGCGGCGGCCACGATTGCGGCCGCGGCCGCCCGCATCGCACCCCCGGACCTGCCAACACTGCTCGGATTCGCCGACGACGCCGCACCGTTCCGCTCAATCGCGCACCTGTGGTGCATCCACGACGCCGGCTGCCATGCGCCCGTGGGCCTCGACACCGCAGGCGACGCCGTCGACATCGACATGGGACGCTTCGGACCACATGCGATCGTCGCGGGGACGACGGGATCGGGCAAATCGGTACTGCTGCAGGATTGGTGCCTTGCGCTCGCGTGCCGCTATCCGCCGGAACGCATCCAATTCGTGCTGTTGGACTTCAAAGGCGGATCGGCGATGGATGTGCTCGGCGCGCTCCCCCACGTCCGCGGCTGCGTCAACGACCTCGACCTCGCCTATGCGAAACGCTCGCTGCTCGCGCTCGAACGCGAACTGACACGGCGCGAACGAATCGCCGCCGCGCAACATGCATCCGACCTCATGGACATCGCCGACGCACCTGCGAGACTCGTCGTCATCGTCGATGAATTCCATATGCTTGCCGGGCAGTTGCCCGATCTGACCGGACGCCTCGCCCGTATCGCGTCACTCGGCCGTTCGCTCGGCATGCATCTGATCGTCTGCACGCAGAACCCGCTCGGCGAGGTCAGCGCACCGATGAAGGCGAACATGGCGTTGCGCGTCTGTCTGCGCGTACGCGATCCGATGCAGTCGCAGGAACTCCTCGGCGTGAGCGATGCCGCCTTCATCGGCGCGAAGGCGCCGGGCGCCGCAATCGCCCAACAGGATGACGCGCATACGCTCCTGCGTTGTGCGGCCAATCCCGATCCGGCACGGCTCGTCGATGAGGTGCGCCGTGCGGCGCGCGTGCACGGGGCGCGCACCGAACCCGCATTGTTCACCGCCCCGCTGCCCACGCGCGTACGGCCCTGCGATGTCGCGCGGATGGCCGATGCCCGGTCCGCTGCGCCGACGATGATCCCGATCGGCCTTGAGGACGACGGCGTGGCGACCGGCGCCTGCATGCTCGACACATCCGACGGCAACCTCGCCGTCATCGGCCGTCCCGGGCGGGGGCGCACGACGCTGCTCACCCTCATCGGGACCCAGGCCGAAGCGCGCGGTCTCGACGTCGTATGCCTCGACGACGCCGACGCATGGTTCGACCCGTTCAACGCCGATCCCGAGGCTGTGCGCATCCAGGATCTCGTGTGCAACGGCCATGGATGCGTCGTGTTTGCGCTCGGCACAACCCGGCGGCTGCGCGTCCCCGACCATTGCACACGCCGCCTCATCTTCCCGACGGGTGACCGCGCCGTCGATCTCGCCGACGGCATCCCCGCGCCGCTCCTCGACGCGATGAACGCGCAGGACATGCGCAACGCGGGCCGCGGCGTCCTCATCGAAGCCGGCCGTATCCGCCTCGTGCAATGCGCATGCCCCTGACGCGCCACGGCGGCGATATCACGATGCATACCGCCGAATTTCACGCAGGCTCTTGAAATTGCGCGGGTTATTGCTTAGCATAAGCAACGTACTCGTTATCGAAATCAGACAGAAGGATGTCATCAGTATGAGCAGTGCATTCGATTGGCGTGCGAAGGCGGCATGTCGCGACAAGGATCCGGAACTGTTCTTCCCTGTCGGCAACACCGGCGCCGCCTATCAGCAGATCGAGGAGGCCAAGTCCGTCTGCCGTACCTGCAAAGTCATCGACGCATGCCTCAAATGCGCGCTCGACACGAACCAGGACTACGGCGTATGGGGCGGCCTGAGCGAGGATGAACGCAGGGCGCTCAAACGCCGTGCGATGCGCGCGCGCCGTTCCGCGTCGATGCAGCTCGGCTGAACGGTCCGCGGCATACCGCATCACCGGAACATCAGGAAGGCCCTGTGTGTGGCCGCCACGACGATTGTGGCGGCCACACACAGGGCCTTCCCCCTTTGATGGGACGGACACAGGCCTATGCGGCGCGCAGTTTGATGTTGAGCCGCACGCGCGTACCTCCCGTCTCGACGGGTTCCCAATCGACGGTCCCTCCGAAATCGTTCGTGACGAAGGTGTTGATGATCTGCGTGCCGAGCCCCGAACCGGAGGCACGAGCCATGCCGTCCTCCTCCTCGCTACCCATGCCGTTGCCGTCGTCCTGGACGACGATGTCAAGATGGTTGCCCTGACGGCCGACCGTGACCGTGATATGGCCTTCCTTGCGCCCCTCATAGCCATGTTCGACGGCGTTCGTCGTCAGTTCGGTCAGCACAAGCGACAATGGCGTGGCGTCCTGCGCGGGCATCATGCCGAATTTGCCGACGAAGTCGACCGAGATGCGCTGGTCGCTCATCGCCGTCAGGTCGACGCTCATACGCAGCAGGTTGGCGATGACCTTGTCGAAATCGACGATCTCATCGGCGGACTGGCTCAACCCCTCATGCACCATCGCAATCGTCTGCACACGACGCTGCGCCTCTTTGAGTTCCTTCTTGACCTCCTCCGATTTCGTCTTGCGCGCCTGAAGGCGCAGGAGCGCTGACACGGCCTGCAGGTTGTTCTTGACGCGGTGGTGGATCTCGGAGATCGTCGCGTCCTTCGTCTGCAGCTCCACTTCACGACGGCGCAGTTCGCTCACATCACGGCACAGCACGACCGCACCGATGCGGCCAGTCTCGTCCATGAGCGGCAGCGAGCGCATCGACACGGCCGACCGGTTCGCGACGAGTTCCGAATCGATCGCGGCTTTGCCGAGGAGCACGAGCGGCAATGATTCGGGGACCGGATCGTTCTCATGGATCAGGCTCGTGCCCACCTCGCTCAGGTTCTCGCCCTGCAGCATGTCGACCATGCCGAGGCGGCGGAAGCAGCTGATGCCATTCGGGGAGGCGTATTGGACGATGCCGTCGGCGGACAGCAGGATGAACCCGTCGGATACGCGGGCGTTGTGACGCTGGCTGAGGACCGCGTCCTTGTAGGGGAACTGGCCGCGGGGGATCATCTCATAGAGCTGCTTGCCCGCGCGGATGCTTTCGAGTTCGTAGCGCCCGTTCGATTCGCGCGTCGCGAGGTTCGTCTCCCTGATGACGAGGCCGAGCGTCTTGCCGTTGTGACGCAGTGGCGCGTAGACATTGCAGACCGTCGAATCACCGACCTTGCGCAGCACCGACGAGCGGTAGATGCCCGTCGACCCCATCGCCTCGGTCATCTCCTCCTGCAGTTCGTCGTCGACACGTTCGCCGACGACGTCGTCGGCGCGCAGGCTCACGACCGTGGATGGGCGGCATTGGCCTGCGATGACGAAGCTGCCGTCGCCTTTTTGCAGTACAAGCAGCAGGTCGGCGAGGCTCAGATCGGCGATGACCTGCCAGTCGGCGACGAGATGATGGAGCCATTCCTTGTCGGACGCGTCGAAATCGGGACGAGTCGCGAGAATCTGTGAAAAATCTGCCATGCCACCATGATAATGGCAGCACGGCCGCGGCGGCACGGCGTCCGTTGCGCTCGCGCTCGGCGCAATCCGTCCGCAGGAAGCCACACACGTCATCAACCTACGATAAAGTAACCTACGATTGCGTAACCTAGAGAGGGTGGTCGGCATGACGACAGACCAGACGGTCGACGCGCGCCCGGCGCATGACGTGGGCGGCGTGTACAGGGACATGGGCACGCAGGCGCGGCTCGACGCGAAGCGCGAGGCGCTGGCACAGGCGCAGCGCAAAGCGCTCGAGGCGAAAGCCGAAGCGGTGCGCGGCAAGGCGCATGCGAAAGCGGCGGCAATCCGCGCGAAGGCCGACGGCAGGGCGGAACACGTCATCGCGAAAGGCGAAGCCAAGGCGGCGAGGATCGAAGGCGTCCGGACGGCGCGCAAACCCCGCAAGATCCGCCTCGACGTCCACGGGCGCGAGAAGCCGCTCATGCGCGGCTGGCTGCACGCATGCGCCACACCGCTCGCGGTCGCCGCAGGCATCGTGCTCATATGCCTCGCGCACGGCGCAGGGCTCAAATGGGCATGCGCGATCTTCATGACCTCGTCCCTCATCCTGTTCGGCAATTCCGCCGCCTACCATCTGGGCGACTGGTCGCCGCGCGTGACCGACGTGCTGCGCCGCATCGACCACGTCAACATCTTCCTGCTCATCGCCGGCACCTACACGCCCGTCTCCTTCGCACTCGACGCGTTCTGGCGCAACACGATCATCATCGGCATGTGGTCGTGCACGGCGGTCGCGATCGGCATCCACGTCATCTGGATCAACGCGCCACGCTGGCTGTACACGATTGTCTATATCATCTTCGGCGTCTCGGGCGTCGCGTTCATGGGCCTGTTCTGGACCTCCCCCGCCGCCGGTCCCGCTGTCGTCTGGCTGCTGCTCGCCGGTGGCGCATGCTACATCGCAGGAGCGGTCGTCTACGCGCTGCGCCGTCCCGATCCGTGGCCGAAGGCCTTCGGGTTCCACGAGATCTTCCATCTGGGGACAATCGCCGGATACGCATGCCATATGGTCGCGATCTACCTCGTCATCTGCCACCTCGCCTAGCGGCGCACCACGGCATGTACGGATATGCGGGGGCTCCCGGGGGAGGTCCGTCGACGGACCTCCCCCGGGAGCCCCCGCATATCCGTACATGCCGTGGTGCGCTCAGTCGAGCGGCTTCGCCTCCTTGACCGTAACGGAGATGTCACGGCCGTTCGGCGCCTTGTAGGTGACGACATCGCCTTCGTGCGCACCGAGGATCGCCGCGCCGATCGGCGATTCGGGGCTGATGACGTCGTAGTCGGTTGCGACGGCGATGTCACGTGAACCGAGCACGTACTTCATCTCGCGGCCGGCGAGGTCGATCGTCACGAGCGAGCCGTTGCCGACGGTGCCGGCATCGGGCGCCTCGAGAATCTTCGCATTGCGCAGCTTGACGATGAGCTCGTTGATGCGCCCCTCGTTCTTGCCCTGCTCCTCGCGTGCGGCCTGATAGCCGCCGTTCTCGGACAGGTCGCCTTCGGCGCGGGCCGCGGCGATGCGCTCGGTGATCTCCTCGCGGTACTCGCCTTCGCGGTATGCGAGTTCCTCCTTGAGCTTGTCATAGGCGTCCTGCGTGAGCAGGACGGTCTTTTCCTCTTCCGCCATGTGTGTCCTCCTTCATACAAGGCCGCGGTGCGGCCCCGCGCCATTGTCAGCGCGTCGAGATGATGTCCACAACGAACTCGAGCGTGTCATCGCCGCCGATGCCGGCCTGCGGCACGCCACGCGAGCCATAGCCGTACTCCGGCGGGATCGAGATGAGCAGACGCGAGCCGACGTTGTGGCCTGGGACGGTCTGGTCCCATCCCCTGATGACCTGGCCGACGCCGATGCCGAAACTCGCCGGCTGATGGCGTTCGAAGCTCGAATCGAACGCCTTGTCATTGCCCCACACCTGTCCGTGGTAGTTGACGGTCACCGTGTCGCCACGGCGCACCATCGGGCCATTGCCCTCGACGAGTTCGACGACCTTGAGCCCCTTGGGCGCATCCCCTTGCGGGAACGTCATCACCGGAAGGTCGCCGAACGCGCCCTCGACCGCTGGCATATCCTGAGCCATGTTTCCTCCTTGGTTCTCAGCACGACGCAACATAGAGTAGCACACGCCGCCCCATTGCGCCTGAAGGCCCAACCGGACGCCGCGGCCGCGCCGTCAGCATTCGACGACATTGAGCGCTAGGCCGCCTTTCGACGTCTCCTTGTACTTCGCCATCATGTCCTCGCCGGTCTCCTTCATCGTCCGGATGACCTGGTCGAGCGTCACGATGTGCGAGCCGTCGCCGAGCATCGCCATACGCACCGCGACGAGCGCCGTGTTCGCGGCGACGGCGTTGCGTTCGATGCACGGTATCTGCACCAATCCGCCGACTGGGTCGCATGTCAAGCCAAGGTGGTGTTCCATGCCGATCTCCGCCGCGTTCTCGACCTGCCGGGGCGTGCCCCCAACGACCGCGCACAGCCCGGCCGCCGCCATCGAACACGCCGAGCCGACCTCGCCCTGGCAGCCGACCTCGGCGCCGGATATCGACGCGTTGCGCTTGATGAGGTAGCCGATCGCCCCGGCCGTGAGCAGGAAATCGCGTACGTCCTCGTCGCGCGCATCCGCGAGGAGCGTACGGGAGTACATCAGCACGGCCGGTATGACCCCCGCCGACCCGTTCGTCGGCGCCGTGACGACACGGCCGCCCGCCGCATTCTCCTCGCTCACGGCGAGCGCGAACAGGTCGACCCACGCCGTCGGCGAGGATTCAAGTTCCCGGAAGCGTCCCACGACGCCCGTGTGCAGTACGTCGCCGGCGTTGCGCAGGCGCGCATAGACGCCCGGCGCACGGCGCGGGACGTCAAGCCCTCCCGGGAGCGTGCGTTGCACGCTTGTGCAGCCGGCGACGACACATGCGCGCATCGCCTCCCAAATCGCGTCGAGGCGCCTGTCGAGCACATCCGCGCCGTGCAACGCCGCCTCGTTCTCACGGACGATGCGCGCGATCGGCTTGTGTTCGCGGTCGCATATCGCGAGCAGCTCGTCCGCGCTTATGAACGGATGCGGCACACCGTTGAGCTCGTCCTGACTTCGGTACTCCCCTTCGCGTGTCTCCTTCGCGACGCGCTCGGCCTCGGCACCGTGCTCGTGCAGCGGCAGGACAGCGTCGTTGACGAGCCCTTCCTGGATGAAGCCGCCGCCAATCGAATACCAGACCTGTTCGAAGATGACGGTACCGTCGCCGCCGTAGGCGATGCGGCGCATCCCGTTGGGATGCGCCGCGAGGCGATGCCACACGTCAAGGATGATGTCATGGTCGAAATCGAACGGGACCGTGCGTGTGCCATCGAGATCGATCGTGCCGCGCGCGTCGCAACGTGTGTGGATGTCGGCGAGATATGTCGTGTCGACGTGTTGCGGATCATTGCCTTCGAGCCCTGCGACGGCGGCGCGGTCGGTGCCGTGGCCGAGTCCCGTGAGCGCAAGGGATCCGTACAGCACGACGGCGACGCGTCCGACATGCGGCAGCACACCGCGTTCGCGCATCGCCGCGGCAAACGCCCGCGTCGCGAGCATCGGCCCTACCGTATGCGATGAACTGGGGCCGACCCCGATGGAGAACAGATCAAGCACGCTGAACATACACGGCAGTATAGGTGCGCGTCCCCCGCAATGCCATGGCCGCTCGCGCGACGCGTAAGCCGACGGCGCCGCGGTGTCACAGCGCGTGGATCATCGTGTACAGCACATAACCGCCATAGCAGGCGATGAGCACCGTGGCGGCTGCGGCCACGATGAGCGCCGTACGGTGCTTCGCGAGCCGTTCGCCGAGCGTATAGGCGGCGAAGAACGCGGCAAGGCCAAGCAACGCGCCGTTGACCCCCATGAGCATCGTGTCGTGCGAGGAAAGCACGCCCGCGCCGAGCCGTCCGGTGATCATATTGCGGATGCCGAGGATGACCCACACCGTCCATACGCCGAACGAGAGCGCACCGACCGACGCGTAGACGAGCGGCCGGAGCTTGCGGCGCATGCGGTAGGCGAACGATTCGGCGCACCACAGCAGTGCGAAGCCGACGACATACGCGAACATGACGGCGAGCAACGCGCAGACGCCAGCCCACGGCACGAGCGCGAAGACGGACGGTTCGAGGTTCGCGGTGAGCGGTGCGCAGAAGATCTCACAACCTGTGAGTGTCGCGGCGAGCACGACTGCCTGCGCGAGCATGATCGGCACGCCGCTTGTCTTGTCCTTCGTGATGTCCATGTACCGCCGTGCGCGTGTCGTGTCCGCCGTCCGCATCGAGGTTGATTCGCCCATGTCGTTCCCATCGTCCGTTCGTCTGATTGCCATGATGCTTGGGAGTGTACGGAGCAAAAGCGCGCATTGTGTTACGGGGGCATGACGTGTGCGTGAGGAGCGTCCGCCATCGGATGCGCGTGGGCCTCCCATCCGCCGCGACATGTCGCGGCGGATGGGAGGCCCACGTTTCCGGTGCCCCCAGTGGGACTCGAACCCACAAGCCGAAGCGTTCGATTTTAAGTCGAATGCGTATACCGATTTCGCCATGGGGGCGGGCCGCGCCGGCGGCCAAACCGTCATTATGCCATATCAGCGTTTGGCAAGCAAACGACGTCCCAAGTCGAGCACAAGCCCGTCGAGCAGGCCATGCTCGCTTGCGACATACGAGTCGATGACCTTGCCGTGGTCGTCGAAGGCGGCTTCGGCGACACGCGCGAGCACGCGGTTCCAGATGAGCGCGCCGCCGCCGACGACATCGATGCGCCCCGGATGGATCGTCTTGTACGCACGGCGTTCTTCACGCGTCATATGCAGGAATCGGTCGTCGACGTCGAAGGCGGTCGCGAAATCCATGCGCACACCGTCGACGGCGGCATGGTCGTATTGCGTCAATCCCATCGCAAGCGCCGTCATCGTCGTGACGGTGCCCGACACGCCGATGATCGTGTTCACGGTGCCGGCGGGCACATGGGCGAAGGCCTCGTCGATGTGCCGGTCGATGTCCATGACGGTGTCATCGACCTCCTGCTGTGTCGGCGGATCGGCATGCAGATGGCGCTCCGTCATGCGTACCGAACCGATGTCCATCGAGAACGCGGCGCACACCGTCGTCGCCTCGTTCCCGGCGCCGCCGACGACGAGTTCGGTCGACCCTCCCCCGAGGTCGACGACGAGGAACGGCGGTTCGAGGTCGTCGCGCGTCGTCATCGCCGTCGCCGCGAGGAAGCTCAGGTCTGCTTCCTCGGTGCCGCTGATCACTTCGGGGCGCACACCGAGGATCGATTCGATCGTGTCCTCGAACTCTTCGCGGTTCCTGGCGTCGCGCGTCGCCGATGTCGCGACGAACCGCAGCGCGTCCACATCGTGCGTCGCGAGGACTTCGGCGAATTCGCGCGCGGCGGCATAGGTGCGCTCAAGGGCGTCCTCGGCGAAGCGGTGCGTCTTGTCGACGCCTTCGCCGAGGCGTACGACGCGCAGCATGCGGGGGACGACATCGTGGATGCCGTTCGCGTCGACACGGGCGATCTTGAGACGGATCGAATTCGTGCCGCAGTCGATGCCGGCGACGGTGACCGACGGCGCGCCGTCGTCCGCTTGACCATCCCTCTGTCCCTCCGCCGTACCACCACGCGTGGAAGCGCGACGCGCGCGTGTTCCGGCGTCCGCTTTGTCAAGTGGCACGCAACGGCACGCGTCCGGCGTGAATTCATCGCGCATGCGCGCCAACGCGTCATCACCGATTGGATTGGCACCCGGCCCCATGACGAGGCTCTGTGCGACGAGTGCATGGAGGCATTTGACACGTGTCGGCATGCCTCCCGCGCTCGTGCCCTCGATGTGCTCCTCGCTGTCACCGAGCCGCGCGGCGAGCGCATGGCGGAACGCGAGGTACATCATATGGGCGTGTTCGTAGGCGCGTCGCAGGTCTTCGTCTTCGGCGAGGCGCGCGTTGTATTCCCTCATGACGCCGTCCGCTTCGAGATGTGAAGCGGCCTTGACGGCTTCGGGACTCGTCAGGTACATCGTCGTCGGGAATGGGATCCTCCCGTCGACGAGTGGACGCGTGATGACGGCGAGTGGACGGCCGCAGCGGCAGCGTGCGCCGACGGCGACCATGCCGCGCGGATACCTTCCGAGTTGCGCGCCCACGGTCGCGATGTCCCCTTTGTCCGCGGGTTCGGCGAGGAACCGGTCCACGAGCGCGCTCGCCTGCTGCATCATATCGGCGTCGAATTCGGTCACTGCTGCTCCTTCGTCTTGTCGTCGCCCGCGCCGTCCGGCTGCGTGGCGCCTTCGCCATGGTCTCCGTCCTGTGTCTTCGTCTTGCCTGCGTCGGCTTCCTTGAAGGAATACGCCATCTCGCTGTACCACGGCAACGTCGATTCCTGTGCGCCGTTCGTCCCGTCGAGCGGCGTCGGCGTCTTCCTGCCGGTCACCGCCTCGGGATGCTCGACACGGATCGGCTGCTCCCCCGGGAACACATAGCCGAGCCGTTCACGTGCCTGCGCGGTCACATAGGCGTCGTCGTCCCACCGGTCGATGTCGTTCTCGAGTTCCTTCTTCTGGGCGACGAGCGCCGCCTCCTGCTTCCTCAGGCTGTTGAGCTCGGACAGGTCGAGCGCATAGGAATGGAATGTCGAGACGAGTTGGATGAGCCCCAATGCGATGATGAAGAGCGCGACGAAGAAGGCGATCGGCCCCGCGCTCGTCTTGCGCGGCGTCGCCGGTTTCGGTCGTGTGGCGCGTGTCCGTGTGCTCATGGACACGAAAATACCCGCCGCATTCGACGAGCGGATGCGGCGGGCGGATTGGTCACATGATCATGCGACGCGCGTCACGATGCGCGCCGCATGTGCGATCACATGTACTGCTTGCAGGCCTTGAAGGCGCTGTAGCCGGCGTACTCGGCGGTCGAACCGAGCTCCTCCTCGATCTCGAGCAGGCGGTTGTACTTCGCGATGCGCTCGCCACGCGCCGGGGCGCCGGTCTTGATCTGGCCGGTGTTCTTCGCGACCGCGAGATCGGAGATCGTCGTGTCCGGGGTCTCGCCCGAACGGTGGGAGACCATCGACGTGAAACCGTTCTTCGTCGCCAGTTCGATTGCGTCGAGCGTCTCGGAGACGGTGCCGATCTGGTTGAGCTTGACGAGCAGCGAGTTGCCCGCGCCCATGTCGATGCCCTTCTTGAGGCGCACCGGGTTCGTGACGAAGAGGTCGTCGCCGACGAACTGCAGACGGTCGCCGAGCGCCTTCGTGATCTTCGCCCAGTCTTCCCAGCCTTCCTCCTGGAACGGATCCTCGATCGAGACGATCGGGAACTGGTCGACGAGCTGCTCGTAGAAGTCGAGCATGTAGGAGGCGTCACGGTCCTCGCCGTCGAAGTGGTACAGGCCGGTCTCCTTGTTGTAGAACTCGGATGAGGCGACGTCGAGCGCGATGCCGATCTGCTTGCCCGGCTCATAGCCGGCGGCCGAGATCGCGTCCATGATGTACTTGAGCGAGTCCTCGTTCGTCTTCATCTTCGGAGCGAAGCCACCCTCGTCGCCGAGGCCGGTCGCAAGGCCCTGCTTCTTGAGGACGTTCTTGAGGGTGTGGTAGACCTCGACACCCGCCTGGAGCGCCTCGGAATAGGTCTCGAAGCCATACGGGGAGATCATGTACTCCTGGATGTCGGTCGCGAAGTCGGCGTGCGCGCCGCCGTTCATGATGTTCATGTTCGGGACCGGCAGGATGTGGCCGTTCGTGCCGCCGATGTAACGGTAGAGCGGCAGTTCGGCGGTCTCGGCGGCCGCGTAGAGGGCTGCGAGCGAGACGCCGAGAATCGCATTGGCGCCGAGACGGCCCTTGTTCGGGGTGCCGTCGAGCTCGATCATCAGGTCGTCGAGCGCACGCTGGTCGGCCGCGTCCATGCCGATGACCTTCGGCGCGATCTCCTCGTTGACGGCCTTGACCGCATTGAGGACGCCCTTGCCCATGTATACGGACTTGTCGCCGTCGCGACGCTCCCAAGCCTCCGCTTCGCCGGTCGACGCGCCGGACGGGACGAGGCCGATGCCACGCGCGCCGTCTTCGGTGTCGAGTACGACCTCGACGGTCGGGTTGCCACGGGAATCAAGGATCTGGCGTGCATACACGCTTTCAATTGCTGCCACAACTGCTCCTTATGTGTACGGGTTGTGATGACATTTGCAAGAGTAATGCCGTTGTTGGACGAGACGCAAGTTTCCCGAGCGAATAATGTGAGCGCTCACCCTCCTCCAACGGATGCGCGCGATGTGTCCGCAGGCGGCCCACGCCGCGTCCGAACCATACACACGGATGGACATTGTCCAGTGGTCGCGGCGATAATGTTCGCCGACACGGGGTGCCCGGGCCATGACCTTGAACATGCTGGACGTCCGCTGCGATCCGCTTGATGCGGAGCGGCGCGGAAAGCGGGTCGGCTGGGCTGAGATCACACTCGTCGAACCTGAAATAGACAATGCTATCGAAGGGAATGTCATGTCGACCTTGGAGGATCCCGGCACCATCGTGCCCACACACCACGAAATGCGCGCTCGCGATGCCATACACCGCGGCGCGCACGGCGGCCAGCCGGACAGCCGTTTCGCCGCATGCGCACGACGCATGCCGTATCTCGCGGCGCATACGCTCATCGCGTGGGCGTCGACTGCCGTGCTCGTCGTATTGTGGTTCCTCGGCACACGTTCTCCCGCCGGCACGCGTGCGTTGCCTTCCCCCGGCGAAGTCGCCGCCGCTGCCGCCTCACTCGCGTCCGACGGCGTGTTGTGGCCATCGGTGCGCGTCAGCGTGGCGCGCGTCATGGCGGGGCTTGCGATCGGTGTCGCACTCGCCGTGCCAGCCGGCATCATCTCGGGTGCGAGCCGCATCGGCGAAGCCGTCATCGGCAAACCGGCACATATGCTGCGCGCCATCCCCTTCCCCGCGCTTGCGCCATTGCTCATCGTCATGCTCGGCATCGGCGAGGCGATGAAGGTCGCCCTCATCGCGATCGGCGCGTTCTCGCTCATTTACGTCAACGTACGTGACGGCGTGCGCGCGATAGACCCGGGACTCCTCGAGCTTGCACGCGCCTACCGCATGCCGCGGCGTGTCGTCTTCATGAAGATCCTGCTGCGCGGTGCGCTGCCGCAATTCATGACCGGGTTGCGCTTCGCGCTCACCGTCTCGTGGATTGCCCTCGTGACATGTGAGACGGTCAATTCCTCTGCCGGCATAGGCTATCTGCTCTCCCGGGCCCAGCAGTTCTTCCGCACCGACCAGATGGTGCTGTGCATCGTGTTGTATGCGGCACTCGGGCTGCTGAGCGAATGGCTCGTGTCGATGCTTGAGCGCGCAGTGCGTGTGCATGCCTGACAGCCGTCTGTTTCACCAACCATCACCTTCATCGAATTCACCCACACGGTCCGGTCATCCCCGGCCGGCCCCGCCATGCCAGAAGGAGGCATCATGTCATCCAAATCCCTTATGTCCCGCCCGATGCCGCGACTCGCACGCACAGCCGCCGCAGCCGTGAGCGCGGCCGCGCTTGCGCTCGCCGCATGCGCATGCGGCGAGCAACCGCAGGCACGCTCCGACGGCGACGCCCCGATGCGTGTCGCCTACCTGTCCACGGCGAATTACCTGACGACGGTGCGCGACGAGCCTTTCCTCGATGAGACGATGGGCGCGACCGACGTCGAATTCACCGGCCCATACAACCCGACCGACGCCTATGCCGCCGTATTGTCCGGCAACGCGGATGCGACAAGTACCGGGACCGGGTCGTTCATCGACTTCCTCGCCCAGGGCCAGCCATGGATGGCATTCGCGATCGAATACTACGAAGGCGATTCGCAAGGCATCGTCGCCGCCCCCGGTTCCGGCATCACGTCACTCAATAACCTGAAGGGCAGGAAGGTCGCGATCATCAAACGCGGCGGCACGGGCGACTATGTCCTGCACAAGGCGCTCGAACACACCGATGTCGACGTCGAGGATGTCGACGTCGTCGAAATGAGCCCGAGCAATTTCCAGGCCGCGTTCACCTCCGGGCAGATCGACGCGCTCTCGTCATTCGACCAGAACCTCGCCGCGGCGGTCGCGACACCGGGCGCGAAGCTGCTCATCGATGGCGAGGACTACGACAACCACAACGTGTCAATCCACATCGTCTCGAAGGATTTCGCGACAAGACACCCCGAAGCGGTCAAGGCGATGTACCGTGCGCTCGTCAAAGAGTCCGAAGCGGCGCAGCGGCGTCCCACGATCATCACCGACGCCTACAAGGAATTCGGCGCTTCGGATGAAACCGCCGAGCAGATCGCACAGTTCGATGTGCCGAAGATCCTGCCGATTGACGCGCAAGGGCGTGCGATGCTCGAAGCGCAGGCGAAGGAATACGTCGATTTCGGTTTCATCGACACGACGCCGGACATCGCGGCCGCGACGATGGACTGCAGCGCATGAACGCGCCGACGCAGGCCGTGACACTCGACGGCGTATGCAAATCATTCGGCGGCCACGATGTGCTCTCCAATGTGCGCATGCATGTCGGCGTGCATGAGACGGTCGCGCTCATCGGACGCTCGGGATGCGGCAAATCGACGCTTCTGCGCATCATCGCCGGCCTGCTCGAACCCGAACGGGGTGCGGTGAGCACAGACGCCCGCGTCTCGTTCGGGTTCCAGGATGCGCGGCTCGTGCCCTGGCTGCGCGTTTGGGACAATGTGACGCTCGGCATGAGGCCGGACGGCGCCTCGTCGATGCGCCGGGCACGCAAGGCGGCCGCCAAACGGGCGCTCATGCATGTCGGGCTCGCCGATGCCGTGGACATGATGCCGGCGGCGTTGTCGGGAGGCCAACGTCAGCGCGTCTCGCTCGCCCGCGCGTTGGTACGCGAACCGCAGCTGCTGTTGCTCGACGAGCCGTTCGGCGCGCTCGACGCACTCACACGCTTCGACATGCAGGACCTGCTCGCCGGCCTGCGTGCGGAGCTCGGCTTCGCGACGGTCCTTGTCACGCATGACGTCGCCGAGGCGGTGCGGCTTGCCGACCGCATCCTCGTGCTCGCCGGCGGCGAGATCCATGACGAGATGCATGTCGACCGCTCCTCGCTTGACGACGTGGGGCGTCCCGTCGGCCATGCACTGCTCGAACAGCGGTTGCGCGACGCCCTGGCCGCCTGAGGGTCCCGGCAGGGAAGCACATCCCGGCCGGGACCACGCATAGCCGGCATGCCGTCATGTGCGCGGCTTCGGCGTCCATGCGAGGTCGTCGAGCAGCTGTTCGGTCCACTTGATGACGTCATCGGATGACATCGGCCCCGATCCGAGCGTCCCCTCGAACGGCGTCGGAATCATATAGGTGTGCGTGAGCGGACGGTATTGGGCACCCTTGTAGATGCGTTCGATGCGCATACGCACCGATTCGGGCGGATCGATCCCCCCGACGCGCAGCTTGCCGCCTTGGCCGACGATTTCGGTGATGCCGAGGCCACGGGCGCGCTCACGCAGCCTCGCGATGTCGAAAAGCGACGTGAAGACCTGCGGCGGCTTGCCGTAGCGGTCGGTGAGCTCTTCACGCAGCTCCTCGAGGTCGTCGTCGTCCCTCGCCTCGGCGAGTTTGCGGTACGCCTCGAGACGCAACTTGTCCGCATCGATGTAGTCGACCGGAATCGACGCCTCGATCGGCAGGTCGATCGACACGACGGGCGGCTCGGTGCGGTCCGGCTCCTTATAATCCTCAATCGCCTCGGAAACCATGCGCACATAGAGGTCGAACCCGACACCCTCGATATGGCCGCTTTGTTCATCGCCGAGCAGATTGCCGGTGCCACGCAGCTCGAGGTCCTTCATCGCGACATCGAAGCCGCTTCCCAAGGCCGTGTTCTGCGCGATTGTCACGAGTCGTTCGTGTGACTGCTCGGTCATCGGCTTGCCTGGATCGTACAGGAAATACGCGTAGGCGCGTTCGCGGCCGCGGCCGACGCGTCCGCGCAGCTGGTGTAGCTGGCTCAAGCCGAAACGGTCGGCATGGTCGACGATGAGCGTGTTCGCGTTCGAGATGTCAAGCCCGGTCTCGACGATCGTCGTGCACAGCAGCACATCGATGTCCCGGTGCCAGAAATCGCGGATGACCTGATCGAGCTGTTTGCGCCCCATTTTGCCGTGTGCGATGCCGATGCGCGCCTCGGGGACGAGCTCGTGCAGTTTCGCGGCCTTCTTGTCGATGTCCTCGACGCGGTTGTGGATGTAGAAAACCTGGCCGCCGCGCAGCAGTTCGCGGCGGATCGCCGCCGTGACCTGCGCGTCCTCGTACGCGCCGACATAGGTGAGGACCGGCAGACGGTCCTCGGGCGGCGTCGCGAGCGTCGACATCTCACGGATGCCGGTCACGGCCATTTCGAGCGTACGTGGGATCGGCGTCGCCGACAGGCTCAGCACATCAACGTTCGTGCGGATCGCCTTGAGCGCCTCCTTCGCCTCGACGCCGAAGCGCTGCTCCTCATCGATGATGACGAGGCCGAGGTCCTTGAACGTGATCTTCGGATTGAGCAGTTTGTGCGTGCCGATGACGACGTCGACGGAACCGTCGGCGAGGCCCTTGATCGTCTCGTTGATCTGCTTCGTGCTCTGGAAACGGCTCATCGCCGCGACGTTGACCGGGAACCCCTCGAAGCGCTCGGTGAAGGTCTCATAATGCTGCTGGACGAGGAGCGTCGTCGGCACGAGCACGGCGACCTGTTTGGAGTCCTGCACGGCCTTGAACGCGGCACGCACGGCGATCTCGGTCTTGCCGAAGCCGACGTCGCCGCATATGAGGCGGTCCATCGGCAGCGGCTTCTCCATGTCCGCCTTGACGTCGTCGATCGTCGTGAGCTGGTCGGCGGTCTCCTGGTACGGGAAGGCGTCCTCAAGCTCCTTCTGCCACGGCGTGTCCTTGCTGAACGCGAACCCCTTCGTGCGCTGGCGCGCCGAATACAGTTTGATGAGGTTCTGCGCGATCTCGTGGACGTGTTTCCTCGCCTTCGCCTTCGTCGCCGCCCAGTCCGACCCGCCGAGCTTGTTGAGCTTCGGGATCTCGGCGCCGATGTACTTGCTCACGAGGTCGAGCTGGTCGGTCGGGATGAACAGCTTGTCCGGCGGCGCGTTGCGTTTGCCCGGCGCGTATTCGATGACGAGGTACTCGCGCGTCGTGCGGTTCCTTCCCGAACCGGTCGTGCGCTGGCGCATCTCGATGAACCTGCCGATGCCGTGTTGTTCATGCACGACGAAATCGCCGGGTTTGAGCTCCATGAGGTCGATGGATTTGCGGCGTTTGCGTGGCGTCTTCGGCCCACCGGCGGCGCTTTCACGCCCGGTGATGTCACGTTCGGTCAGCAGCGCGACCTTCGCACGGTGTTCGATGAAGCCGTCGCGCGCCTGCGAGCGCACCGGTGTGACGTCGGTCACGCCGACGGCGTTGAGCATGCGCGTGAGCCTGTGGAGCGTGCCTTGTGCAGCCGCCGTGAGCGTCACGGCGTAGCCGTCGGCGAGCAGTGTGCGCACGCCTTGTTCGGTGCGCCGCTCGTCACCGCGGAACTCCCGCGGCGTCTGCGCGTCGATCTGCAGATGGCCGGGCATCGATGTGTCGACGGTGAACCCACTGACCTTCCACAGTTCGCGTTCGCTGTATGCGAGTGAGGAGACGACTTCGTCGTAGGCGAGGAAGTTCGCCCCGTCGAAGGTGATAGGGGCACCCGCGCCGTGTCCGGACGCGGCGACATGCCAGCTCGTCGCGAGGAATTCGTTCGCGGTCTTCGCGAGGTCGTCGACGGCACGGCGCAGCTTCTCGGGGTCGCACAGCATGACGACGGAGCGTCGCGGCAGCATCGACGAGACGGGGCACATGTCGTCGATGAGCGCCGGCATGAGCGATTCCATGCCTTCGACGGGAATCGCCTGCGCGATCGATTCGAGCATGTCGTCGGCGTTCGGGATGCGTCCGATGAGCGAACGCGCGCGTTCGCGGACCTCGGGTGTCAATTGCAGTTCGCGGCATGGCGTCGCCCATACGGTTTCGATGGTCCCACCATAGGTGCGTTGGTCGGATGCGTGGAATTCACGGATTGATTCGATCTCGTCGCCGAAGAACTCGATGCGCACCGGATGCGGCAGTGTAGGCGGAAACACGTCGATGAGGCCGCCGCGCACGGCGAATTCGCCGCGGTCCATGACGAGGTCGACGCGCGTGTAGGCGTTGCGCACAAGCGCCGCGGACGCCTCGTCGAGCGCGACCTCCTCCCCGACCGTGAACACGAGCGGCTCGACGTCGCCGATGCCGGCGACGACCGGTTGGATGAGCGAACGCACCGGCATGACGAGGATGCGGATCGGCCCGAACATCGCGTTGCCCGGCTCGGGGTGGCACAGCCTGCGGAAGACCTCCATGCGGTTCGCGACGGTGTCGGCGCGTGGCGAAAGACGTTCATGCGGCAGCGTCTCCCATGCCTCAAGCTGGGCTACGGCCGCCGGGTCGCCGTCGTACCATGAGCGCACATCGTCGACGAGCTCCTCGGCCTCACGGCCCGACGGCACGACGATGACGATGGGGTCGAGCGCGGCGCGCGCCGCCGCGAGCGCGGGGCGGATGCCGTCGGGAGCGCCGATGACGAGACTGGGGTCGCCCGCCGCGTCCGGGGTGTCGGCGAGTCCGTGGGCGAGGTCATGGAACGTGGGGTCGGCGTCGAGCGCGGCGCGCAGCGCCGCGAGCGAACCATGGTGGAGTTCGTGTTCGTTCATGTCAGCGGGCATTGAACCTGTCCTGTGCTTTCGTCAGTCCATCGAAGACGATCGCCTCGGCCGCGTCGGCGCCGTCGGCGAGGAATTCGGGGAGCTGTTTTTTTTGGGCGGCGTTGAATTCGCCGAGGACCCAGTTGATCGTGTTGTCATGCGCATCGCCCGCGCGGCTCGCGTGTCCCACGCCCATGCGTACACGCGCGTAGTCGGGTGTGTGCAGGCAACGGTCGATCGATTTGATGCCGTTGTGACCGCCGGCGGATCCTCCGGATTTGAGTTTGATGCGTCCGAAGTCGAGGTCCATGTCGTCGTGGATGACGATGATACGGTCGGTTTCGATATGGTAGTACTCGCGGATCGATTGGACTGCCTGCCCGGAGTCGTTCATATAGGTGAGCGGTTTGCACAGGAAGACCTTCTCGCGCGCGCCTCCCATCGTCATGACGCCTTTGCCGAGGTCGGCGAGGCCTTTGTGCTTCGCGAAGCGCACGTTCCAGCGTTCCGCGAGCAGGTTGACGGTCATGAATCCGATGTTGTGCCGCGTGTTGCGGTATTTCGCCCCAGGGTTGCCGAGTCCTGCGATGAGCCAGTAGTCCGATGCCATCTGTCGTTCCTTCCTTCTTGCCCTGTCGGTCGTGTCATTGTATGGGGGTGTGGCTCACACGTCGAAGTACCAGTAGCTCATGCCGTGGAGCGTGTCTTGTGAATCGTAGGCGGCGTCGGGCATGAGGCCGTAGCGTGTGAAGCCGAAGCGCGCGCACAGGCCGGTCGATGCGGCGTTGTCGGCGAAGATCGTCGTGCAGGCGCGTCGCATGCCGCGTGCGGCGCATTCATCGAGGAGCGTGCGCATCGTGAACGATCCGGCGCCGGCGCCACGCGCGTCCTTCGCGATGTAGTAGGCGAGACTGCACACGCCGTCGTATCCGGGACGGTCGTAGAACACCGAGATCGACGCGAATCCGATGTCGCGGCGCACGCCTTGCCCGTCGTCGGCGGTGATGATGAACACCGCATACGGGTCGCGGTGCCGGTCGAGCCACGCCTTGCGCTCGCCGTAGCCCACCGGCGTGAGGTCCGTCGTCGATCCGCCTTCGATGACGGCTTCGTTGTAGACGTCGGTGACGACGGTCACGTCATCGTCGGTGGCCTGCCTGTAGCTGTATGTGGTCATAACGTCCTAGCATAACCATGTTGCGGAATTCGACCGCCTTCGCTTCGCCGCGCGGCGCAAAAACGGCGGCCGTCCCACGGGCCGGTGCAGCCCGTGGGACGGCCGCCGATGGTCGGTGGACGCTACTGTTCGAGTTCGAGCGCCTTGCCGACCGCCTCCTCAAGGCGCTTCTGCGCCTCGCCGTAGGCGCTCCAGTCGCCGGACTTCATCGCCTTGTCCGCGTCCTTCATCGCCTGCGACGCGTCCTCGAGCGCCGCCTTGAGCGCGGGGTCCTTCGTCTGTCCGGACGAGGCGCCGCCCTTCGAGACGTCACCGGATGACGCGTCGTCCTTCGATGCAGGCTTGTCCGCGTCCGACGGGGCCGTCGCCCCGGCGTTGCCCGCATCGCCCGCCGATGCACCTGAGTCGCCGCCGAAGACCTGGTCGAGCGCCTCGTCGAGCGTGTCCGCGAAGCCGACCTTGTCACCGAACGCGACGAGGACCTTCTTGAGGAGCGGATAGCTCGTCGCACCCGACGACTTCACATACACCGGTTCGACGTAGACGAGGCCGCCGCCGAGCGGCAAGGTGAGCAGGTTGCCGCGTTCGATCTGCGTCGAACCCGATTCGAGCAGGTTGAGCTCCTTCGAGACGTCCGCGTCGGCGTTGAAGTTGTTCTGCGCCTGCCCCGGGCCCGGCACGTTCGAATCCTTCGGCAGCTCCTGAAGGCGTATCGTGCCGTAATCGGGCCCCTTGACGCCCTTCGTGCGCCCCGCGTCGGAGTCCACGGACAGGAAGCCGGTGAGGATTTCCCTTGTGCTCGCGCCCGCCGGGATGTACGTGCTCGTGAGCGAGAACACCGGTTCCTTCGACCCTCCCGTCTGCAACGTCAGATAATACGGCGGCTGGAGCACGTCCTGCGCCTGCTGCGCCTGCGGTTCGGTCGGGTCGACCGGGGTCTGCCAGAAGTCCTCGCCGGAGAAGAACTGGCTCGCCTGCGTCACATGGTATTTCGCGAGCAGCTGGCGTTGCACCTTGAAGATCCCCTCCGGATAGCGCATATGCGCCATGAGATCGCCCGATATCTCGGACATCGGATGGTAGTTCGCCGGGAAGATCGACTGCCACGCCTGGAGGACGGGGTCGTCCGCATCCCACGTGTACAGGTCGACGGAGCCGTCGTACGCGTCGACGGTCGCCTTGACCGAATTGCGGATGTAGTTCACGCGCTTGTTGCCAAGCCCCGCGACCGACGACGACGAGACCGTCGTCGAATCCTCGGTCGCCGACGCGAGGTCGGTCATCTGCGCGTACGGGTACTTGTCGGACGTCGTATAGCCGTCGATGATCCATTTGACGCGGCCGTCGACGACCGCCGGATACACGCGTCCGTCAAGCGTCAGGTACGGCGCGACCTTCGCGACGCGCTCCTTCGGCGAACGGTCGTAGAGGATCTGCGAATCGGCGTTGACACGGTCGGAGAACAGGATCTGGTCGGAACCGAAACGGATCGCATACAGCAGACGTGACACGATGTTGCCGACCTTCGGGCCGCCATCCCCATCGAACGTCGTCGTCGCCCCCTCGGCGCCGGACGTCGGATAGTCGAACTCCCACGACTTCGTGCCTTCCGGCGCGCCGACGATCGAATACTCGGGCGCGTTCGGCGAGAAGTAGATGCGCGGCTCGTAATGCTGCGTCTCGGTCAGGTACCCCTGCGTCGGGATGCCGTATTCGAAGAACTCAGGCTGCCCATCGTTCGTCACCCGGTTGCCGTAGGCGGCGACGACGCCGTAGCCGTGCGTGTACACGGTGTGGTCGTTGACCCAGTTGCGGTTGTCGTTGCCGGTGAGGTCCATCTCACGCGCCGCGATGACGGTGTCCTGGTTGACGCCGTCGATGTCGTATTTGTCGACCGAAAGCGTGTCCGCGAACGTATAGTACTGCTTCATCTGCTGCAGCTGCTTGAACGTCGGCGAGACGATCTGCGGGTCGAGCAGGCGGATCTGCGCCGTCGTCTCCGTGTCCTGCTGGAGCGCGCCCGCCTCGGCCTTCGTCGTAGCCCGGTATTCCTCGGTCTTGACGGCGTCGAGCCCGTAGGCGGCGCGCGTCGCGTCGATGTTGCGCTGGATGTACGCCGATTCCATCTCCTGCGCGTTCGGGTTGACACGGAAACGCTGCAGGAGCGCCGGCCACAACGATGACAGCAGCAGTGACAGCACGACGCATGACGCGACGGTGACCGCGGGCACACGCCATTCCTTCCATGCGCTCGCCAACGGCGCCGTCTTCGCCGAAGCGGCGTCGGTCAGCGCGGGCGAACGCATGAGCCATACGCCGAGGATGACGCCAGCGGCGGCGGTGAGCCCCGCGAGGATGAACGTGATCGGGATCGACGCGTTGACCGTCGTGTAGGTCGCACCGGTGATGCGGTCGCCATCGGCCGTGAGCGTCGAGAACACCGAAAGCGCCTGGTTCGCCGCCCACGAGAACATCCACAGCATGAGCCACACCGCGATCTGGCGGCGTGCGCGGCGCGTCATCGAGAAGATGCCACGTCCCCGCTTGGGCATCGTGAACCGGATGCCGCCCATCGCGATATGCGTGACAATCGAGAAGACGAGCGCGACGAACAACAGCGCCGAAAGCGCCGACAGCAGCAACGACAGGCCCGGCAACACGAAGACATAGAAACCGTTGTCGATGCCGAACTGCGGGTCGGCGACGCCAAAGCGCTTCGCATGGAACATGAGCAGGATCTGCGACCAGTTCGCGTTGAACCTCGAACCGAACAACAGGCCGGCGACGAGCGAGACACCGACGGCGACACGGCGCGCCGTCTTCGACGAGACGCCCCGTCCGATCTCGATCGTGTCGCCGTTGATGCGGATCGTCGAGCCGTCGGCGAAATCGGGGCGTGCACGAATCGCGAGCGTCGCCGCGACGTACGTGACGAGCACCATGAGCAGCGCATAGGCGATCCACAGGCCGACGCGCGTGCCGAGCAACGTCCATACGATGCTCGAGAACCCGAGCTGGTCGTACCACATGACATCGGTCGCGAACGACGCGACCGCGAAGAACAAGCCGACGACGACGGCGAGCGCGACGACGACGGCGATGAGGATCTTGTATCCACGGTTTGAGCCGCCCGACGGCGTCTGTCGGGTGATGCGCGGCCGGTTCGTCGGCGGCGTGCCGGACGTGGACGGCGCCTCGTCGCCGTCCGTTTCGATGTTGATGACAATCGGATCGTCATTGGACGTATGCGCCGACCGTCCCGGCCGCTTGTGCGGTCCCTGCCCGAAGAGGGGCCCGAAATCGAAGAAAGACATTCGACCAGTCTACAAAACGGATATGAAGACACGCATCCCGCCATGTGAAGGAATCGTGGGGATGCCGCGGGCCCGTGGCACGCGTGGTTGCTAGACTGGGCGCGTGGAGCCGCCGCGATGGGCCGCTGACAGGTCGGATGGCACATCGGATATGGCGGGACAGGAACAACGGAAGGTGTGTGCGGCATGGGGGCACGGTCAAACGGTAGGCATGGCAGGAACGGCGCGGATGGGCGGGGCGGGCGCGTCCTCGCGGTCGTCATCACGGCGGTCGTCGCGCTCGCGCTCGCGTTCGGCGTCGCGTTCGCCGCCGGCGCCGGGCACCGCGAGCGCCGTCGCGTGCAAGCGACGCCAAGCGCCTCCGCGAGCGCGGACGTCACGGACACCCCAAGTGCGGCACCCACGCCGACGGAGACCAAGTCCTCCTCCCCCACACCGACCGCGACACACCACACAAGCGAGAAGGCGAAAGCGCGCGCGACGCAGATCGTCGCGTCGATGGACCTGAATGAGCGTGCCGCGCAGCTCGTCATGGCGCCGCTCGCCGCGGGGACGGATCCGTCGGCTGTGCGCGCGCTCATCGCCGACGACCGTATAGGTTCGGTCATCCTCATGGGCAATTGGACGAGCGGCGTCGATGGCGTGCGCGCCGCGGCCGACACCTTGCAGGGCTATGCCGGATCCGGCTCCCCGCTCCTCATCGCGACCGATCAGGAAGGCGGCCAGGTGCAGCATCTGCAAGGACCCGGATTCGACACGATGCCGAGCGCGCGCATGCAAGGGCAGCTCACCACGGCCTCGCTTGAGGATGACAGCCGCCAATGGGGCGCGCAATTGCATGCCGCGGGCGTGAACGTGGACCTCGCGCCCTCGGTCGACACGGTCACGATCGACCGTGCATCGAATGCGCCGATCGGCGCGCTCGACCGTGATTTCGGTCTCGACGCGGCCGGCAACGCGGCGCATGCCGTCGCGTTCATCGACGGCATGCGCGCCTCGAGCGTCGCGACGGCCGTCAAACACTATCCGGGCCTCGGATCGGTCACCGGCAACACCGATTTCACGGACGCCGGCATCGTCGACGCGACGACGAGCGCCGACGGGCCGGAAGTGGCCGCGTTCACCGAGGCGATCAGGAACGGCAGGCCGGCGATGGTCATGATGTCGCTCGCCTCATACACCCAGCTTGACCCCGGCGTTCCGGCCGCGTTCTCGTCGAGGATCGTCACCGGGTTGCTGCGCGAGCACACCGGCTACGACGGCGTCATCATATCCGATTCGCTTTCGGCAAGCGCGGTCGGCGGCATCGAACCGGCACAGCTCGGCGTGCGGCTCGTCGAGGCGGGCGGCGACATCGCGTGCATCAACGATCCGTCGTATACGACGCCGATCCTGCAGGGGCTGCGCGAACGTGCGACGGCTGACGCGGCGTTCGCGGACAAGGTCACGGCGTCGGCCGAACGCGTCGTCGCGTTGAAGATCGGCATGGGCCTCATCGAATGAGCATCATTGACTGAATACGGATGCGTGAAGGCCGGGGCCGCCCACACAATCGATTGTGTGGGCGGCCCCGGCCTTCACGCATCCGTGGACGTGCATCCCCCGTTCAGCAGCAGCAGCTCGTGTTCGGATGCTCACGCTCCGCGCGTTCGCGTGCGCGCAGGAATTCCCGTTCCGTGAGCGTGCATGTACCGGGATGGTCGCGGCGCATATGCTCGAGGTAATGGTCGTAGCGCGCTTCGCCGCTCAGCTCGCGCACATACCACACGACGCCGCGCCATACGCGCATGGCGGCCTGCGCCATCCTCAACGCGACGGCCGTCATGCCGGCACCTGCGCGGCTACTGCGCCAACGGCGGGACGCTCCTCGTCCGCATCGTCTTCGTCACGGGACGCGTCCGTGGACGTTCCCACGATCATGTCGTATTCGGCGAGAGCCTTGCGTTCGAGCTTCGTCGCAAGGAGCCCCGACGGGGCGAACCATGTCGATTCGACGAACGGCTCCTCACTCGTGAACTCGGCGCCGAACCTGCGTGCACGCGCCGTGGCGACGCACACCTTGACACCGACGGCGAGGAACGCCGTCATCATGACGAGGAAGAAGACCGAAAGCGCACCATCGAGGTACGCGTTCGACAGGGACGCACGCGCGTTCGCGAGCGCCTCGCCTTCGAGCGCACCGGAGGCGATCTTCTCGCGCCAGCTGGCGGCCGCGGCGAAATAGCCGAGCTTGTCGTCGAAGATCTTCTCGAAATCGGCGGTGAACGTCACGGCGACATCCCAGAGGAGCGGCACAACCGGTATCCATGCGTATTTCGCGAGTCCTGCCTTGACGACGCAGACGGTGACGAGCATGAGGCAGCCTGCGGCGAGCAGCTGGTTCGAGATGCCGAATATCGGCACCATCGCGTTGATGCCGCCATTGGCGTCCGAGACGCCCATGTAGAGCATCGTGCCCCATGCGGCGGTCGCGATGAACGTCGTGATGAGGTTGCCGGGACGCCATGTGGGGTCGGCGAACCGCCTGAGTTTGCGGACATTGCCGAGCAGGTCGCCGATCTGGTAGCGGGCGACGCGTGTGCCGTTGTCGACGGTCGTCAGGATGAAGAGCGCTTCGAACATGATTGCGAAATGGTACCAGAACGCCATCGTGCCTTCGCCGCCGAGGTAGGACTTGAGGAAGTTCGCCATGCCGATCGCGAACGTCGTCGCGCCGCCGGTGCGTGAGACGAGCGATGTCTCGCCGACATCGTGCGCGGCCGCGTCGAGCGCGGCGGCGCCTTCGTAGGTCGTGCCATTGGACGTCCATGAGACCTCCATATGCTTGCCTTCGATCGTGTCGACGTCCATGTTGCCGATCGCGGCGACGGCGTTGTCCTCGGCGCTCGCCGTCGCGGAATAGGATGCGCCGGCGGCCGCCTCGATCTGCGTGGGCGACATGTTCATCGAGAAGTAGACACCTTGGCTGATCGTGACTGCGGCGATGAGCGCGATGATCGCCGTGAACGATTCGACGAGCATCGAACCGTAGCCGATCATGCGAATCTGGTTCTCCTTCTCGATCGCCTTCGGCGTCAGACCCGAGGAGACGGCTCCGTGGAATCCCGAAAGCGCGCCGCATGCGATCGTGATGAACAGGAACGGGAAGAGCGAGCCGGAGAACGTCGGACCGTCCGAACGGCCAGCGAGCGTCGTGAGCCCCGGCACTTGCACGCGCGGGTTCGCGATGACGATGCCGACGACGAGGAGCGCGAGCGTGCCGATCTTCATCAATGTCGACAGGTAGTCGCGCGGCGTGACGAGGAGCCAGTGCGGCAATGCGGCGGCCGCGAACGAATAGATGATGAGCGCGACGACAAGCTGTTTCGCGTCGAGCGTGAAGATCGGCGCGAGCGTCGGGTTCGCGGCGATCATGCCGCCGCCGACGATCGCGAGGACGAGGAGCACGAAGCCGAGGACCGTCGTCTCGATGACGCGCCCCGGGCGCAGGAAACGCTCATAGCAGCCCATGATGAGGGCGATCGGGATTGTCATGCCAAGCGAGAAGACGGCCCACGGCGACGAGGCCATCGCCTTGATCGCGACGAGCGCGAGGAACGCCATCGCGATCGCGGTAACGACGACGAGAAATACGGATATGATGATGCCGCCGACCTTGCCCATCTCGTCGGTCGCCATCTGGCCGAACGAGCGTCCGCGGCGCTTCGCCGAGATCCACAGCATGAGCATGTCCTGGACGGCGCCGGCGAAGATGACGCCGAGGATGATCCACAGGACGCTCGGCAGATAGCCCATCTGCGCGGCGAGGATCGGGCCGACGAGCGGACCCGCGCCGGATATCGCCGCGAAATGCTGCCCGAAGAGGACGCGGCGGTCGGCGCGTTCGAAGTTCGCACCGTCGTGGACGCGTTCGGCGGGCGTCGCGTTCGCGTCGTCGGTGCGCATGATCTTGAGCTGGATGTAATACGCATAGAAACGGTAGGCGATCGCATACGAGCACAGGGCGACGATGAGGAACCAGACCGCGCTGATCTGTTCGCCGCGCGCGAGCGCGAGCACCGACCATCCGATCGCTCCGACGATTGCGACGAGCGCCCAGAGCAACGCCTTGGGCCATGTCCATACCATCTTCGGTCGTATGCCGACCGGCAGTCCCTTCGTGTTGCGGATGACGCGCGCGGCCTCCCCGGGCGTGTACGCCGTGTCCGGCGCGGCTTGTGGCGCCGCTGTCTCAGCGGTCTTCATCTGTTGCCTCCTTGGTCCCTCTTGTGTGCATGCATGCGCCGGACGACCGTCTCTCTGATGGTCGTCCGGCGCGTGCAACACAGTAGGGACCGCGGATTACGACACTGGCGGCGTTTCAGTATATGGGCATTTTTCGCCACCAGATGAAACGGTGCTTCGCCGTATGTCGTCTGCCATTATCGCGACATGGTTCAATGTCTGCAGCATGCCGATCGACATCGTGCCCTGCAGCATCATGCCGCCGCCGAGCAAGGCGACGAGGGCTTGTGAGCACCGGTTGACCATGCGGATGAGCGAGTTGATGCAATTGGTGGAGAAGTCCGCTTTCTGGGCCACGGCGCGCACGTCCTCGGTGAGCCCTTCGATGCGTGCGGCGCTGCCTTCCTCGCGGTTCGACGCCCTGATCACGTCACGGCCCTGGTAATACTCCTCCACCGCGCCCGTCAGGCGCCCGACGGCCTCCTGTCTCGCGGCCGCGACCTCAAGGTTCCTGCCCGCGACGATCTTCGTGATGACGAGGTTGATGCATACGAATGCGAGGAACACGAGCGTAAGCAACCACGAGTAGACGGTCATCATCACATCTGCACATCCTGTTTCGTCATGTTGCTGTTCCTTGACAATCCCGTACGTATATGGTTCGGTTCCGTATGCCATACACCGGCATCCGTTCATCGGTGTTCGGATTCGTTCGTCTGCGATGCGACGACCTCCTGATAGACCGCGCAATCGCGCAGCCATTTCCCATGTGTGCCCTCGCCGGCGACATGGCCGTCGTCGAGCACAATGATGCGGTCGGCGTGGGCGATTGTGCTCACACGTTGGGCGATGATGAGCACCGCGCGGTCGCGCATATGCTCGCGCAACGCCTTGTGCAACGCCGCGTCGGTCGCGAAGTCGAGCGCGGAGAACGAATCGTCGAATATGACAAGCTGTGCGTCGCCGACGAGTGCACGCGCGATCGACAGCCGCTGACGCTGGACGCCGGAGAAGTTCGTGCCGCCTTGGGCGACCTTCGTGGCCACGCCGTGTTCACCCTGCTCGATGAAGGCGCTCGCCTGCGCGATCGTCGACTTGCCCGATCCGGTGGCGCCGATGATGGCCACC
This sequence comes from Bifidobacterium criceti, assembly GCF_002286935.1. GTDB lineage: Bacteria > Actinomycetota > Actinomycetes > Actinomycetales > Bifidobacteriaceae > Bifidobacterium > Bifidobacterium criceti. The sequence goes on along the minus strand of NZ_MVOH01000015.1, from coordinate 60,119 downwards.
GTTTCACCTATGCGCGCCTTGAAACTGATATGCCGCAGCGTGTCCTCTTCGGCGTCGGCGAAGCGGAACGTCACGTCGTCGAAGGCGAGCACTTCGCCATCGGCGAGCGGTCCACGGTTCGCCATGTCGACGGCGTCTCCTTCGGCTGGGTCGATCACACTCGGCCGCGCATCGAGCACTTCGCGCACACGGCGACAGCATTCGAGCGCACGCGGCAGTATCGCGATGACCATCTGCGCGGCCATGAGGTAGAACAATGCGAGGACGTCGTATTCGACGATCGCGACGATGTCGCCGATCTGGAACGCGCACGCCGGTGAGGTTCTCGAGCAGCACGGCGCCGATGCGGTCGAGCAGACGCTGCAGGCGCCGGTACAGCGGCGAGGCGGAACGCAGGATGAACGCCGCGATGACGCACACGCACACGATCGCGCCGACGAGCTACCAGGCGAGCACCGCATCGAGGCTGAACGCGAAGGTGAGCGCCACGACGAAGATGAACGGCACCGGCAGCATCATCATGATGACGTTCGTGATGGCCACCTGAATGTTGACGACGTCGCTCATCGTGCGCGTGACCATCGACGCGGTGCCGAACCGGCGGAAGCCGAAGACGGACAGGTCGAGCGACTTGGCGTAGATCGCGTCGCGCATGTCCTTCGCGACGCGTGCGGCGAGCACCGAACAGCAGTAACCGGCGCCGATCGCGCAACAGCCGACCACCAGCGATGCGGCGGGCATCTGCAACGCGGTGACCGTCATCGCATGGTACGACATCGCGGCGGTGCCCTCGTTGAGCAGCCTCGCCGCCAGCGTCGGCACCAGCAAGGCGCCGACGACGTCGACGATCACCAGCGCCATCGTCAGGGCCAGCAACGGACGGTATGGTTTCATGAAACGCAGTACGAGTCTCATAGTTCCTCAAGGTGGGTGGAAAAGCGGCGTCATTCGACGAGGTCGGAAAGATTGTCCCATATTGGGACAATCTACAAGCATACCGATGACGGACGCCGGAATCGACGACGGCGTGTCATCCTTGCAACATATTCGCATAATCCCGAAGCGGTACACGGCGAAAACCGCGGCATTGCGCGGATGCCACGGCGCGCGGCCACGATGCCACGGCATGTTCGGACGCCCGGCTTGCGTTCCCCGTCCGCCGGTCCGTACCGTAAAGGGCGTCATCACCCACACCGACGGGAACGAAGCACACCACGATGGACAGGACAACGGACGGGCGCATGACGCTCGGGGACAAGATCAGGGCCGCGAGACTCGAGGCCGGGCTGACGCAGGACGAGATGGCGGGTAAGCTGTTCGTCTCGCGTCAGGCGATCACAAAATGGGAAAACGGCAAGGGCGTGCCCGACATCGGCAATCTCAGGAGGCTCGCGCGGCTGCTCGGCGTCAGCGTCGACTATCTGCTCGACGATGGCGAGGACGCCGAGGCGGCGACGCGCGCGCTGCGCGAACCGATCGACCTGACGTCCGTCGATGCGCGCCGCTCGGCGGACAGCGGATGGAGCATCAAGGCCGCCAAAAAGGACGTGATCGTACGCGGGATGTGGCCGGATGCGACGATCCACCGGCTCGTCAGCGAGCCGATCCTGACGCACGATGAAAAGGTCGTCGACAACGTCCTCGGGTTCCTCACGCCCGCGGGCTTCGGCATCCCGCAGATCCTCGACTCGGTCAGGGATCGGCGCGACCGCTACTATCTGGTCGACCGCGGCACGTTCCAGCTGCTCGTCACCGTCTCCGACGAGTTCGTCGAGAGTCGCAGACTCGCCGAGCACGTCGACCTCAGGCGCGGCGCGCACTTCGCGGTCGGCGCCGTGCGACTCACCGTCGCCGCCCCGCTCGCACGGGCGTGACGGGACGGACGTTCAGCGCTCGAGGGCGCCGATCTGCCGTTCGAGCGCATTCATGAACTTGTCGACGTAGGCGATCATCGCGCGTCGTTCGGCGGGCTCGAGCTCGGCCATCGCGCGCAGCTCGGCGCCGCGTAGCGGGTCGATTATGCGTTCGCGGTAGCGCAGCCCCTCGTCGGTGAGGCGGATGCGCTTGACGCGCCGGTCGCGCTCGCTGTCCTCGAGGCACAGCAGGCCCTGGGCGGCGAGCGAGTCGACGACGTTGTTCACACTCTGGCGCGGTAGCAGCGTGTACGCGCAGATCTCGCGCTGCGACGTGCCGTCGTTCTCGCAGATGTAGTCGAAGATCAGGTACACGATCAGCGATAGCCCGGAACGGCGCCCGTAGGCGCCGTAGATGAGGTCGACGCGGCGCAGCTCCTCGAAGAATGCGAGCAGCTGCGCGTCGGCGTCGCCATGCGCCGTCTGCGCGCGTTCGATCAGGTCGCGCGGCGGCTCGAACGGTGGAGTGTCGTCGGTCGTCATCGTCACCAGCCTAGCGCATCGCGCCGCGCGGCCGCGCGCGCCGTGGCGGCGCCGGTCAGTGCTGGTCGAGATCCAGCGGCTTGACGCGGCCCGAATCGAGCAGGCTTTCGAGGTCCGCGGGCCCGTCGAGCACGGCGGTGGCCGCCTGGTCGATCATCAGGCTGATGCGGGCGTTCGGCAGGATGCCCTCGCAGTACGCGTAGACCGGTTTGCCGAGCGCGCTGGCGTATCCCATCGCGAAGATCGTCTCCGGATCCTTGTCGTCGAGGTTGGCGATGAGCGCGGCCGAGTTGCCGATCGCGCGGATGCGGTCCTCGAACACGGCGCGAGGGCCTGCGACGTTGACGTCCATCGCGAAGCGCGGCAGGTACAGGTTCTTGCCGCGGCCCTTGAGCACGCGTTCGAGGCGTTCCATGCTCTCGACCTGCTCGGGCGTCTCGTAGGGTCCCGCCACATAGAAGTCGTAGATCGGCTTGGACGAGGTGAACTGCATGCTCTGGTTGGTCTCGAAGTTTTCCATAGCCCCCCATTCAAGCGCACCCGGGGCGCGACGCGCGGGCAATCGGCTGTAAGCAATATCGGCGGTGGCGTACAACATGCCGCGAGCCTAGAATTATTGCCTCGAATATGGAGGCACGGCAAGCGAAGGAGCGCAGCGATGAACGGGCACGACGAGGGACTGCGGACGGACACGGGGCAGGCGCGGCCGGCGATGCGCGTCGAACACGACTGCATCGGGACGCTTGACGTGCCGGCCGACGTGTACTGGGGTATCCATACGCAACGCGCGATTGAGAATTTCACGGTCAGCGGCATCCCCGACTCGTCGCATGAGGCGCTCATCCACGCCTACGCCGTCGTCAAGCGCGCATGCGCGATCGCGAACGCCGAACTCGGTCTGCTCGAACCGGACAAGGCGAAGGCGATCGAGCAGGCGTGCGAGGAGATCGAGGACGGCGCGCTCGCCGACCAGTTCCCGGTCGATGTGCTGCAGGGCGGCGCCGGCACGAGCCTCAACATGAACATGAACGAGGTCATCGCGAACCGCGCGCTCGAGATCCTCGGCCATCCACGCGGCGACTATGGCTGCATCCACCCAAACGACGACGTCAACCGTTCGCAGTCGACGAACGACACCTATCCGGCGGCATGCAAACTCGCGATCTGCGGGGGGCTCACACCGCTCGCCGCATCCGCCCAACGCCTGCGCAAGGCGTTCCATGACCTCGCGGACCGGCACGCGAACGATGTGACAATCGGACGCACACAACTGCAGGACGCCGTGCCGATGACCTTCGGACAGGAGTTCCATGCATGGGCGACGTTCCTCAAACTCGACCTGCAGGCGATGGACGCGCTCATCGACGAACTGTGCGACCTCAACCTCGGCGCTACGGCGGTCGGCACCGGCATATGCGCGGACAGGCGCTTCCGTGCCACGGTGACGCGCACCCTCGCACGGCTCACCGGCCTGCCAGTGCATGCCGCGCTCGACCCGGTCGCCTCGATCACCGACATGAGCGCCTACATCGCCGCGAGCGCATGTCTCAAGAACCTCGCCGTCCATCTCAAGAAGGCGGCCGACGACCTGCGTCTGCTCAATTCCGGACCGCGCTGCGGGCTCGGGGACCTCAAGGTGCCGGCGCGACAGGCCGGTTCGTCGATCATGCCGGGCAAGGTGAACCCGGTCATCCCCGAATGCGTCGACCAATGCTGCTTCGTCATCTTCGGCATGGACGTGACCGTCAATTGGGCGGCCGCCGAAGGCCAGCTGCAGCTCAACGCGTTCGACCCGGTCATCATCCATGAGATACTCACCGGCATGACGCTTGTTATCAACGCGATGGACATGTTCCGCACGAAATGCGTCGAGGGCATCCGTGTCGATGTCGAACGTGGGCGCAGGCACGCCGAGGAGTCGCCGTCGATTGCGGCGGCGCTCAACGATGCGATCGGCTATGATCATGCGATGCGGATCGCGAAAGATGCGATGGCCGAGGGGGTCACGGTGCGCGATGCGGCGAAGGCGCACACCTCCCTTTCCGACGCCGAAGTCGACCATCTGACCGATGTCGTCGCGTTGAGCCGCGGTCTTGGGCAGACGTGCCGTCCGCTCGGCCATGGCGTTGACGATCGAACCGTCGGCAATGCCGTGACGGACGCCGACTGGGTGGGACGTAGGCGCATCGCATGACAACCCCACACAGTCGTTTTTCGTGGTTTTTGCCGAAACCTATTGACTTTCCCGACAGTCGACATAACAATGTGCGGTTATGGACACCTCTTCCCCACTGACCGTCGAACATTGTCCGCTTGATGCGGACATGACGATCACGGCGATCGACATCGACGAACGGCACCGCTTCCGCATGCTCGAACTCGGACTGCGTGTCGGCACCATCATCCGCGTCATCCAGAAATCAAATTTCGGCGGCCGCGTCATCGCGAAAGGCACCGAACGCATCGCGATCGACGGGCACACCGCCGCGCGTGTCGCCGTCACGCCCGCCGAAGGCGTGTGAACGGCGCACCATCCACACGACAGGCCGAACGGACGACGGACCATCGGACGACCAGACGACCACCCATCCGCACATCCTCAAGGACACCCATGACCTCCCACCATCAGGGCCACAGGCGCGGCATCGCCGCGCTGCTGCCTTCCCCGCACGCCCACGACGACGACACACACGCCGGCCACACACATGCCGGCAAACCCTGCTGCGACACCGGCGGCCGCCGCGTCGCCGGTGACGGCATGCCGCGCATCGTCTTCATCGGCAATCCGAACGTCGGCAAATCGTCGCTGTTCAACGCGATCCTCGGCGCGAAGACGCGCGTCATGAATGCCCCGGGCACGACCGTGCTCCTCGAGGAGGGCGTCTATGACCACGGTGGTGAGGATTGGGACCTCATCGACACACCGGGCACCTATTCGCTGCTGCCGCTTTCACCGGACGAGGAGGTCGCCGCGAAAGCCGTCATGGGCACCGGCGGACAGGGAGCCCCGGACGCGGTCGTCGCCGTCGTCGACGCGACGAACATCTCACGCGCGTTGTATTTCCTCGCGACCGTCCTTGAATTGGGACGCCCGACGATCGTCGCGCTCACGATGAACGACCTCGCCGCGAAGCAGGGCGCGGGCATCGACGCCGGTGAACTGTCACAGGCTCTTGACGGCGTGCCGGTCGTCGAGGTCAATGGACGCACAGGGGCCGGGCGGCAGGCGCTCATGGACGCCGTCGCGGCCCATCTCGGCGGCACACCGATGCCGCATGGCCTGGCACCGGTCGACCCGGCGCATATCGACGTGCAGGCGTGGGTCGAAGGCGGCGCCGACGCCCGCTTCGACTGGGCGGCCGACGTGCTCTCATGTCTCGACATGCATGCGCGCGACCGTGTCACTGTCTCCGACCGCATCGACCGCGTGCTGCTCAACCCGGTCCTCGGCATCGTCGTCTTCCTGCTGCTCATGCTCGGCATGTTCGAGGCGACGACGACGCTCGCCGGCCCCGCGCAGGATTGGATCGACGGCAGCGTGCGCGACTGGCTCACCACCGGCATCGACTGGGTGTTCGCGCTCTTCGGTCCCAGCGCGCTCGACACATGGTTCCATTCGCTCGTCATCGACGGCGTCATCGACGGCGTCATCACGATCGGCACGTTCATCCCGCCGATGGGCATCATGTTCATCCTGCTGAGCCTGCTTGAGGATTCCGGCTATCTCGCGCGCGCCGCGTTCGTGATGGACCGCGCGATGCGCTGCATGGGGCTCGATGGGCGCGCGTTCCTGCCGATCGTCATCGGCTTCGGCTGCAACCTCCCCGCGCTCGCCGCGACACGTACGCTGCCCGATTCACGCCAACGTGTCCTCGTCGGCATGCTCGTGCCGTTCTCAAGCTGCACGGCGCGCCTGAGCGTCTACCTCGTGCTCGCCTATGCGTTCTTCCGCGATCAGGCAGGACTCGTCGTCTTCCTGATGTATGTGTGCTCGATCGTGCTCATCCTGCTCGTCGGCGTCCTCCTCAAGCAGGTGCGTTTCCGCGACGTCAGGTCCGAACCGTTCGCGATGAGCCTGCCGCCCTATCAGGTGCCGCGCCTCGTGACACTCGTCAAATCCGTCCTCATGCGCCTGTGGGGTTTCGTGCACGGCGCGAGTTCGATCATCATCTCGATGCTCGTCGTCATGTGGTTCCTCCAGGCGATCCCGGCGACGGCCGCCGCCGGTTCGTTCGCACACGTCGACGACGTCCACGATTCCGTCTACGGCGTCGTCGCCGACCGTGTCGCACCGGTGTTCGCACCCGCCGGATTCAACGATTGGCACGCCTCGGCCGCACTTATGACCGGTTTCGTCGCGAAGGAGGTCGTCGTCGCGTCGATGGCGCAATCCTACAGCATCGATACCGGTGACGAGGACGAGCAGCAGCAGGGCGAAGGCTCACTCGGCGCGGCGATGCGCGCCTCGTTCGACGAAAGCTCGGGAGGCCACGGCAGGGCGGCGGCGGTTGCGTTCATGCTGTTCACACTCGCGTACACGCCCTGCCTCGCGACCGTCGCGGAACTCAGACGGCAGTATTCGATGAAAATAGCGATGCAATCGGTCGGACTCGGCCTCATCGTCGCATACATACTCGCGGTCGTCGCGTTCCAGACGTTGCGATGGGTGCTGTGAGCGGTTTCAGACATACGGGTGCGGCATCGGAAGGCGGCGCGCGCGGACGCACACATATCGTCGCCGACATCGTCGACGACCTCACACGCGGACGCAGCGTCGCGCAGATCGCACAGGAACGCGGACTGCCGCGCGCATTCGTCGAACAGGTCGTCGACCATGCGCGGCGACAGGGCACGATAGACATCGTCGAATTGACAAGCGGGTGCGCAGGCGGCGCGTGCGCGCCCGACCCCGATTCGCCCGTATGCGCCGGTTGCCCGTTGCTTCCCGCGTCGGCGCGCAACAGGGCATCGATTGTGTCACATATACGACGGCTCATACAAACGCATACATGAGAGCATCCATTGCCCCAATCGTGGAATCGCGCGGGGCGGCCGTGCGCACGGCCGCCCACGGCGTTAGGATGGCAACCATGACAGAGACAACAGAACAGGGGGCGGCGCCGCTCGAATGGGTCAACCCATTGCGCGACCCGAGGGATCTGCGACTGCCCCGCATCGCAGGACCATGCAGCATCGTGATCTTCGGCGTGACCGGCGACCTGTCGCGCAAGAAACTGCTGCCCGCCATATACGACCTCGCGAACCGCGGCCTCTTGCCGCCAAGCTTCGGCCTGACCGGCTTCGCGCGCCGTGACTGGACCGAAGAGCACTTCCGCGAGTTCGTCAAAGAGAACGTGCAGGCGCACTGCCGCACGCAATTCAACGACGCGACATGGGAGCAGCTCGCGAAAGGCATCCGCTTCGTGCAAGGCACGTTCGAGGATCCGGACGCGTTCGCGCGCCTGAGCGACACCGTCGCAGAACTCGACCGCGACCGCGGCACGCGTGGCAACCATGCGTTCTACATGTCGGTGCCGCCGCGCGACTTCCCCGTTGTCGCGAAACAGCTCGCGAACTGCGGACTCGCGAAATCCACCGAAGACGCCTGGCGCCGCGTCATCATCGAAAAACCGTTCGGCCACGACCTCGCGAGCGCGAAGCAGCTCGACGACGTCATCTCCGAGGTCTTCGACCCGGACTCGGTGTTCCGCATCGACCACTACCTCGGCAAGGAGACGGTGCAGAACCTGCTCGCGCTGCGGTTCGCGAACATGATGTACGAACCGATCTGGAACGCGAACTACGTCGACCATGTGCAGATCACGATGGCCGAGGACATCGGCGTCGCGGGACGCGCGGGCTACTACGACGGCATCGGCGCGGCGAGGGACGTCATCCAGAACCATCTGCTGCAGCTCATGGCGCTCACGGCGATGGAGGAACCGGTCTCGTTCTCGGCGCGCGACCTGATGGCCGAGAAGACGAAGGTGCTGTCCGCGGTGCGGCTGCCCTCCGATCTGGCGGCGCATACGGCACGCGGCCAGTATTCGGCCGGCTGGCAGGGGTCGGAACCGGTGTGCGGGTATCTCGAGGAGAAGGGCATCGACCCGGATTCGACGACCGAGACGTACGCGGCGATCCGTCTGGACATCGATACACGCCGCTGGGCCGGCGTCCCGTTCTATCTGCGCACCGGCAAACGACTCGGCCGCCGCGTGACCGAGATCGCACTCGTGTTCAAACGCGCGCCGCATCTGCCGTTCGAATCGACGGCGACGCAGGAGCTTGGCAAGAACGCGATCGTCATCCGCATCCAGCCCTATGAGGGTGTCACGATCCGTTTCGGTTCGAAGGTGCCCGGAGTCACGTCGATGGAGGTGCGCGATGTGTCGATGGACTTCAGTTACGGACGCTCGTTCACCGAATCCTCCCCCGAAGCCTACGAACGGCTCATCCTCGACGTGCTGCTCGGTGACCCGCCGCTGTTCCCGACGACGAAGGAGGTCGACCTGTCATGGCGCATCCTCGATCCGATCGAGGACTTCTGGTCGACGCTTGGACAGCCGCAGCCGTACCGAGCCGGTACATGGGGGCCGCAAGAGGCCGTGGAGATGCTTGCACGCGATGGACACCGTTGGAGGATGCCATGATCATCACGATGAGGGACACCGAGACCAATGAGATCTCGAACAAGATCGACGAACTGCACGAGGAACGCGGCGAGGTCGCGCTCGGACGTGTGCTCACATTGCTCATCGTGACCGATGAGGACCATCTGGAGAACACGCTCGTCCTCGCGAACGAGGCGAGCCGCGACCATCCATGCCGTGTCATCGCGATCGCGCCGAGTTCGCGGCGCATGACCGAATCCGAGGAGGACCGCACGTATCTGGACGCCGAAGTGCGCATCGGCGCCGACGCCGGCGCCGGTGAGATCATCGTGCTGCGTCCGCGCGGCGGCCTCATCCACCATCTCGACACGCTCGTCACACCGCTGCTCGTACCGGATGCGCCGGTCGTCGCATGGTGGCCGACGGATGCGCCCGCCAACCCGTCGAAGGACCTCGTCGGCGCGATGGCGCAGTCGCGCATCACCGACGCGATGCGTTCGGCCAATCCGGTGCGTACGCTTGAGGACCTGCGCCGCAACCGTTCCCCGAAGAACGTGGACATGTCGTGGACGAGGCTCACACGATGGCGCGCGCTCCTCGCGGCGATGCTCGACCAGCCGCCGCACATGCGCATCACGGCCGCGAACGTCATCGGTGAACCCGAATACCTGCCGAAGGACCTGCTCGCCGCATGGCTTGCGACAAGCCTCGACGTCCCCGTCTCGATCGAGGACGACGCCGATGCGACGGCGATCTGTGAGGTGAGCCTCACACGTGAGGATGGCGGGGTGCTGAGCCTCGTGCGTTGCCATGACCATGACGACATCGTCACGATAAGCGTGCCCGAGCAGTCTTCCCAGACAATCCCGTTGCCGATGCGTTCGCTCGGCGACTGCCTGAGCGAGGAGCTCGGCCGTCTCTACCCCGACGAGATCTACGCGAAGGTCATCACCGACGGATGGCGGCGCATCCATCCGGCCGGGGCTGCACAAGGACAGAGGCAAGGATGACGGAGGAGCATGGGATGACGATGGAACGCACACTGGTCACTTACCCTGACGAACATCTGTTCGCCGAGGCCGTCGCCACGCGCACATTGCTGACGATGAACGAGGTGCTCGGCGCGCACGGCCGTGAACGTGTCGACGTCGCGGTGACGGGCGGCACCGACGGCACCGCGATCCTGCGCGCGATCGCGGCGTCGCCGCTGCTCGGCGTCGTCGATTGGCACCGCGTGCACATCTGGTGGGGCGATGAACGCTTCGTGCCCGCGGGAAGCGACGAGCGCAACGAGAACGCGGCACGGGATGCGCTCTTCGATGGGCTCATCGCGGCCGGCATGATGGATGATGCGCAGATCCACGCGATGCCCGCGGACACGCGCCCGGAGCGCGAACGCGCCGCCGCGACGCCTGAACAAACGCGTGAGGCGCTGCGCCACGCCGCCGCCGTCTACCAATCCGAACTCCTCGGCGAGCTCGGTGAGACGGCGGCGATGGACATCATGATGTTCGGCGTCGGCCCCGACGGGCATTTCGCGTCGTTGTTCCCCGACCACGGCGAACTCGCGATCGACGACCCGCGCACGCTTGTCGTCGGCGTCGACGATTCGCCGAAACCGCCGCCGACGAGGATCACGTTCACGGTGCCGATGATCGCGCGCACGTCGTATCTATGGATATGCGGCTCGCGTGCGGCGAAGGCCGACGCCGTCTACGAGACATTCCGCAATGTGCGCGACCCGCACTACCCCGCGTCGTTCGCCGACGCGACACAGGAGGTGCTGTGGATCACCGACCGCGCATCGGCGGCGCGGCTGCGCGGCTGACGTACGGCCCCCAGCCATGTGTCCCGCGCGGTCCTGTGCGCCTGATGACGGCAAGGTCCCGCACGAGAGGAGGCGTCAGTCGGACATCTTCACCTCGCGCTGGTCCGGTTCGGCCCACAGGATGTGCCATGAGCCCGGCTCGTCGACGCGCTTGTAGGTGTGGGCGCCGAACAGGTCGCGCTGCCCCTGGATGAGCGCGGCCGGCAGGCGCTTCGCGCGCAGGCCGTCGAAATACGCGAGCGACGACGAGAACACCGGGGCCGGCAGGCCGACCTGGGCGGCCGTCGCGACGACATGGCGCCAATCGGGCTCGCTCGCTTCGATGCCCTGCTTGAAGTACGGGGCGAACAGCAGCGAAATGTCGGCGGCGCCGTCCTTGAACGCCTCGGAGATGCGGTCGAGGAACTTCGCGCGGATGATGCAGCCCGCACGCCAGATGCGCGCGAGATGCGCCATGTCGATGTCCCATCCGTATGTCTCGGCGGCACGGCCGATCTCATTGAAGCCCTGCGCATAGGCGATGATCTTCGACGCGTAGAGCGCCTGGCGGATCCGCTCGATGAACGTCCCACGCGTCTCGGCGCCGAGTTCGATATGGCCGTCGGGGCCGGCGAACGGATCGTCCTGCGCCTTCTCACGCAACGCCGTCTGGTCCGACAGGCCACGCGCGAACACGGCCTCCGCGATGCCGGTGACCGGCACACCGAGCTCGAGCGCCGTCTGCACGGTCCACGTACCGGTGCCCTTCATGCCCGCATGGTCGAATATGACGTCGACGAGCGGCTTGCCGGTCTGCGGATCCTTCTTGTGCAGCACCTCGGCCGTGATCTCGATGAGGTACGAGTCGAGGTCGGTCTTGTTCCACTGCTCGAAGACATCGCCGATCTCATCGGGGTCCATGCCGAGCCCGCGGCGCATGATGTCATAGCTTTCCGCGATGAGCTGCATGTCCGCGTATTCGATGCCGTTGTGCACCATCTTGACGAAATGGCCTGCGCCGTTCTCGCCGACATGCATGACGCACGGTTCGCCGTCCCCGGCCTTCGCCGCGATCGATTCGAGGATCGGCTTGAGGCGCGTCCATGATTCGTCGCTGCCGCCCGGCATCATCGATGGGCCGAGCAGCGCGCCTTCCTCGCCGCCTGACACGCCCATGCCGACGAAATGCAGCCCCTTCGCGCGCAATTCCTTCTCGCGGCGGATCGTGTCCTTGAAATAGGAGTTGCCACCGTCGACGATGATGTCGCCCGGCTCCATGTACTCGGCGAGCTCGTCGATGACGGCGTCGGTCGCCGCTCCGGCCTTGACCATGATGATCGCGGTGCGCGGCTTTTCGAGCGATGCGACGAACTCCTCGACGGTCTTCGCCGGATGGAATTCGCCTTCGTCGCCATAGGCGTCGATGAGATGCTCGGTACGTGCATAGTGCCGGTTGTAAACCGCGACGCTGTTGCCATGCCGTGCGAGGTTGCGCGCCAGGCTGGCGCCCATCGCGGCGAGTCCTACGACGCCGACGTTTGCTTCTGCGCTCATATGCGTTCCTCCATTGATATAGACGATACCGCCCTCAAGTCTAACGCACCGCGTTCCCGCCCACCGCGGGACGGCTGCGCCTTGCGCTGCGGGCACATCGGCTGGCGCATCGAAGCGGCGTGGACGCTCACATGAACCGGCTCAACACCGATCGCGTCCGGACACGCCGCATATCCCCGCCATCCACGATGAGCGCCTCGTCGTTGCGCAGCCCGATGTACGTCGGGTCCGCCGCGTGCGCACGCAGGATGGCGTCGGCCGGGGCGCCGAGGAGCCTTCCCCCGACATGCGGGACGATGTGCACGTCGACGAGCCCAAGCCCGGGCGTCCATGCCGGCGCGGCCATATGGCGCCGCAACGTCGCCGCCGGTTCGCGCCGCTCGTCCATCGGCTCGATGTAGTCGATGTCCGGTGCCGTGACGACGGCGCCGGCCGACTCCCCCACATACGGCACACCGCGCGCGACGAGGGCGCGGATGAGCGGCACGACACCCGCACCACGCAGGCAACGCATGAGATGGAAGGTGTTCCCGCCGCACACATACAGCATGTCGCATCCATCGAGCTGCGCCAAGACATCCGCACGGCGCCCCGTCAGGTCGACGACGCGCACATGCAGCCCTTGCGTGCGCCACCACGGCGCCACCATCCGGTTCGTGAACCCGTAGCGTTCGACGAAGCTCGCGTTCGGGATGAACGCGATCGTCCGGGCGTCGAGATCATCGACCCATGCACGCATGAGCGGCAGCAGCCCCGTCGCCGCCGACGCGAGCAGCATGCGGCACCGGCCGCGCGATGCGGCATCCATGCCGGCACTGTCGTTCGATTGCTCCATGTAGGCCTTCCCTGTCCCGCGGTCCGTACACCATCACCGCGCATGTTCCTTCCTCCAGTGTAGGGGTGCACCGCACACGGTGACGATCTGTCCGGTTGTTCGCCGACAGCGCGCGCCTTCAGAGACGCCATACACGGCGACTAGGATTGAACAGTCCACCCCCGCTCCATATCCCCCGATTTCGCTGGAGGCGATCCGACGATGCGCACACCGGATTCCACTACCCCAAACGGCAACCCCGAAGGATCCACCCCCGGACGCCAGACGATGGCGGCCGACGATCCCGCCCGGGAATCCGCGGACGAAGTCGCGCAAGACATCGCAGAACACGTCGAACGCGCCGACGGCGTGCTGCTTCCGGGCGCACGGGAGGCACGGCTCACGCGCCGTCAACGCATCGTCGTCGGCATCACGTTCTTCTCGATGTTCTTCGGCGCCGGCAACCTCATCTTCCCACCGTATCTGGGTGCGCTTGCAGGCAGCCGCACGGCCGCCGCGATGGCCGGTTTCGTCATATCCGCAGTGGGCCTGCCGATCCTCGGCGTCATCGTCGTCGCCAGGGCGGGCGGCTTCGGCGCGCTCAGCTCCCGTGTGTCGAAGCGGTTCGCACTGGTCCTCGGCATCGCGATCATGCTGACGATCGGCCCGCTGTTCGCGATTCCGCGCACGGCGTCGACATCGTTCGAGATGGCGCTCGCACCGTTCGCCGGCGGCCATACGCGCATCGTCCAATTCGTCTACTCGATCGTCTTCTTCGCGCTCGCCTGGCTTGTCGCGCAGCATCCCGACCGGCTTTCGCAAGTGCTCGGCAAACTCATGGGCCCATTGCTGCTTATCATGATCGCCGTCCTGTTCATCACATGCCTGTGCGTTCCCCACCCGCCGTTCGCGGCGCCGAGCGGCGCCTATGCGCATGGCCAGCTGCTTCAGGGGTTCCTCGACGGCTATCAGACGATGGACCTGCTCGCCGCGCTGTATTTCGGCATCGTCATCTCGGCGAACATCCGCACGATGGGTGTCGCCGCCGAGGCCGGCAACCGGCGCGAGACCGGCCTCGGCGGCCTGTTCACCGGCGTCATGCTCGTCGCCGTGTACGCGCAGCTCGCCTTCGTCGGCGCCGTCTCAGGCTCCTACCGGCGCATCAATGGCACCGGCGACACGGGCGCGACCGTGCTCACGAACCTCACCGAAGAGGTCTTCGGCCACGCCGGCACCGTCTTCGTCGGCGTCATCTTCGTCGTCGCATGTTTCAACGTATGCGCGGGACTCATCTCGACATGCTCGTCGTACTTCCATACACAGTTCCCGAAACCGCTGTCCTACCGTGGATGGACGGTCCTGTTCGCGCTTGTCGCGCTGCTCATCGCGAACATGGGGCTGAGCACGATCATCAAGCTGTCGGTGCCGGTCCTTGAGATGCTGTACCCGATCGCGATCGTCCTCGTCGTGCTGTCGCTGTTCGATGGCATGTTCTCCCGGCACTTCCCCGCCGTCTACTTCTGGACGGTGCTGTTCACGGCGATCGACAGCGTCGCGAACGGCGTGGCCCATCTCGTCGCCGCGTTCGGCGGCCGCTGGGCATGGCTTGAGACGGCATGTGGCTGGATGCCGCTCAACGGCATCGCGCTCGGCTGGCTTGCGCCCGCGGGCGTCGGCCTCGCGATCGGCGTCGTCGTCTCGCTCGCGCGCAGACGTGTGCGCCGCTGAGGGGCCGCCGCCCGCCGGCGCGCTCAGTCCTTGTCGATGTAGTTCGCGGGGTCCTCATCGAAGACCTCGGCGCAATGCGGATTGCAGAAGTAGACCGTGCGCCCCTGCCATACACGTTTCGCCGCCGCCGTCTTCGGATCGACCGTCATGCCGCAGACCGGGTCGATGACGTCATCGGCGTCCTCCTCCTCTTGCCTGAGCTGTTCGTTGATTGCGTCCTCGAGGATCTCCTCCGCGGTATCGTCCGCCATGGTATTGTCTCCTTCCGTCGCCATATGTCGACTGTCGCCTTCATTGTGTGCACGCGCGATTCCCCTGCGCAAGGCTTCGAGCTCCGATTCGGCGATGGGCGCAGCGTGCATCGTGTACCGGCGTTCCCGATCGGGCGTGAAACCGCGCAACCTGTTCGCGTTGAGCACGACCGAAAGCGATGAGAACGCCATCGCCGCGCCCGCGATCATCGGGTTGAGCAGCAGATGCCACGCCGGGTACAGGCATCCGGCGGCCACCGGGATGCCGAGCGCGTTGTAACCAAGCGCGAAACCGAGGTTCTGCCGGATGTTGCGCATCGTCGCATGTCCAAGGTCAATCGCCGTGACGACCGATCGCAACGACCCGTTCATCAACGTCACGTCGGCCGCTTCGATCGCGACGTCGGTCCCGGTGCCCATCGCGATACCGAGGTCGGCCCCCGCGAGCGCGGGCGCGTCGTTGATGCCGTCGCCGACCATCGCGACGTGGAATCCCCGCCTGCGCAATGCGCGGATGACCGATTCCTTGTCCTCGGGGCGTACGTCGGCGACCGTGTGGGCGATGCCGGCTTCATGGGCGATCGTGTCGGCCGTCACACGGTTGTCGCCGGTAAGCATGATCGTGCCGATGCCACGGCGGTGCAGTTCGTCGATGGCGGCGCGCGCATCGTCCTTGATCGTGTCACGGATTGCGAACACGGCGGCGATGCGTCCGTCGACCGCCGCGAGGACCGGTGTCGCCCCGTCCTGCGCGATGAGCCGCATCGTCTCACGTGCCGCATCGAGATCGTCTGGGCGGGCATCGGCTTCGACGAACCGGTCGGAACCGACGACGATCCGCTGTCCGTCGACGTCGGCGCGCACGCCACCGCCGGGAACGCTCGTGAAGGTCAGGCATTCGGGCACATCAAGATGCCGCTCATGCGCGGCTTCGACGACGGCGCGCGCAAGCGGGTGTTCCGATTGGGCTTCCGCTGCGGCGACCGCCGCGAGTGTCGCGTCATCGAGGTCCGCGGAATACGCGCCATCGGCGCCGAGCGCCGCGATATGGGTGACATGCGGCGTGCCGTGCGTGATCGTCCCGGTCTTGTCAAAGACGACGACATCGATCTTCGCGGCCGTCTCTATCGCCTCGGCGTTGCGGTACAGCACGCCGTGGCGTGCGCCGCGTCCTGTGGCCGTCGTGATCGATAGCGGCGTGGCGAGGCCGAGCGCGCATGGGCATGCGATGACGAGCACGCATATCGCGCATATGAGTCCGATGACGCCACGCGGCTGCGCACCCGTGCACCACCAGATGACGAAGGTCCATATCGCGATGAGCACGACGGAGGGGACGAACACGCCCGCGACTTTGTCGGCGATGCGTTGGATCGGCGCCTTCGATGTCTGCGCCGCGCGCACGAGGCGGATGATGCCCGAGAGCACCGTGTCGGCGCCGACGCGCGTCGCACGGTAGCGCAACGCGCCGGTCGTGTTCATCGTCGCACCGGTGACGGCATCGCCGGCCGACTTGGCGACGGGGAGCGATTCGCCGGTGATCATCGATTCGTCGACGGCACTCGACCCGGATATGACGATGCCGTCGACGGGCAGCCGCTCGCCCGGTCTTGTCTCGATGATGTCACCGACGGCGATGTCCGCCGTCGCGATCGGCACGACGTTCTCGCCGCGAACGACGTGCGCCGTGTCGGGACGCAGCCCGATGAGCTCGCGGATGGCGTCACCAGTGCCCGCGCGCGCCTTCGCCTCAAGCAATTGGCCGAGGATCATCAACGTGATGATCGTGCCCACAGCCTCATAATATGGTTCGCGCGCACCGGCGGGCAGGAGCCCTGGCCATGCGGTGGCGACGAGGCTGTAGCCGAATGCGGCGATCGTACCGAGCGTGACGAGCGAGTTCATCTCAGGCGCCCGGTGCGCGATCGCAAGCCAGCCGGTGCGGTGCACAGGCCATCCGCAATAGCACATGACCGGCACCGTCAACGCGAACTGCAACCAAGGGCTCAACATCCATGAGATCGGCGATGTGCGCATCCACGCGCCGACGGCAGGGATCATCGGCAGCATCGCGACGAGCAGCAGTGGCACCGTGCATGAGGCGCCGACGATGAGGCGGCGTATGAGCGCACGGATCTCCCCCGCACGGTCGGCGTCCTCGGCACTCTGGCGGGCACGCAGCACCTCCTCGCTTTCGGCGACGGCGCCAGACGTGCGCGTATCCACCGTCCCTTCGGAGGCCACGCCATCCCCACCCTGCACGCGCAGCATCCCATGGAGCATGTTCATGCCGCATGCGAACGGATATTCGCCGGACGCCAACGCAGGCAACCTCAGTTCGGTGTGCGTGAACGCCGGCAACGCGACGTCAATGCCCAGATCGGGGAAGACGACATGCGATGAGCATTCGCCGCCCTCACGCCGGTCGAAATCGATGAGCGTCGGCACGCCGGCGCGCACGACGACGGTGCCAGGGTCATAGCCGCCTTTGACGGCGATGCGCACACGCTGCACGCCTCCGTCGATGTCCGCCCGCGCGGCGCGCTTCGGCGCAAGGCAATACCACAGCAGCAGTGCGCTCATGAGCGCCGCCACAACGATGATGACCACTGTCGTCACTTGTTCCGCTCCCATCCGTCATGATCCATGTATGTAGGAATCCTCAACAGCATAACGCGTCTGGAATCGACGGTATTCCGCAGACATGCCGATGCCGGGCGCGTCGCGTCACCGGGAAGCTGAAAACCATGCGGCACTCATCATGCCGGGATACAGTGGGTGCGCAAGGGACCAACATGATGTGGCGCATGCGGCCACTGGGCGGACCGCGCCGCCACGCACACGCGAAAGGACGATCATGACGACACTGATTACCGGGGCCACCGGAGGCATCGGCGGCGAACTCGCGATGCTGTGCGCACAGCACGACGCCGACATCATCATCACCGGACGCGATGCCGACAGGCTTGCCACGCTCAAGGCGACACTCGAACACGACCTCAACGCGAACGTCATCGCCGTGACCCTCGACCTGTCGCAGCCCAACGCAGCGCAACGCCTCCACCGCTTCACCCGCGAACGGCACATCACGATCGACACACTCATCAACGACGCCGGCTTCGGCGACTGGAGCGCGTTCCTCGATATGGACGAACAACGGCTGCGCTCGATGATGCAGGTGAACATGGTCGCGCTCACGGAACTGACGTACCGCTTCGGACGTGACATGCGCGACCGCGGCCACGGGCGCATCCTCAACATCGCGTCGGTCGCGGCAGCGGTGCCGGGACCATACATGGCGATGTACTACGCGACGAAGGCGTTCGTCCGCTCACTCGGCGAAGCCGTCTCCTACGAACTGCGCGGCACGGGCGTGTCGGTGACGACCGTGTGCCCCGGACCGGTCACGACCGGCTTCGAACAGGCGGCGCACATGCACGGCAGCAACTTCTTCACACTTCCCATATGCAAACCATCGACACCCGAAAGGGCCGCCGCGTTCGCCTATGCGAAGATGGCGGCGGGCAGTGCGCTCGCCTATCAGGGCGCGCTCGCGAAGATGGTCGCGTTCGGCGCGCGGTTGGTGCCGCGTGCACTCGCCGCGCGCATCGCGGCACGTGCGAACGGCGGCGACCCACGCGCCGCGGACGGACAGTGAATAGTGGACACGGATGGCATATGCCACTGACATGATGGGGGCCTGCGGCACATGTCATCATGTGCCGCAGGCCCCCATCGCATTTCCAACACTCAGCGTGTGCGGAACGGCGCGGAACGGCGCTTGCCTTTCGCGCGGCGCTTCATGCCGCCGTTCTTCTTCGACCCCGCGCGTTTGCCCGATTTCGCGAAATCACTGTTGTCGTACCGACGCCTGCGTTTCGCATCCTCACGGCGCTCATGACGTTTCGCATCCTCACCGCGTTCGTCGTGCACGATGCGCTGCTCCTTGCGGTGGATGCGTTTGCCACCGTGCCGTTCTTCCGACGCGCGTCCGTCGGACCAGCCACGGCGCGTATGGCGCCCGTAGCCGTCATACCACTCCCCACGCCGTTCGCGGCGTGCACGTTCGTCGCCGTACTGCCGGGCGCGGCGTTCCTGGCGGTTGCGCGGCGCGTCCCCACGATGCGCGTCCCCACCGTGTGCGCGGTGTGCCGTGCCAGCATCCGTGGTGTCATCGCGCACGCTGTGCACGTCGCCGAGGAAACGCGCGGCGAATTCGCGCTGTTCCGCGTCGATCTCACGCTGCAGCTCGCGGTTGCGTTCGCGTGTGCGCCGCTGGTTGCGACGGGCCTTCGCGTTGCGCGACTCGCGCGCCTCGCGCCGTGAGCCGTCGCGGCGCGAGGCGTTGCCGCCACGACGTCCGCCTGTGCGTTTGCGTTCGAGTTCCGGCAGCTGCCAGCCTTCGACCTTGTCCGCGACTTCACCGACGAGTTCAAGGACCTGCGGCGAATCGGGCCTGACTTCGAGCGGCTTGACCGACAGACCCGCGCGCCGCAGCATGCCGCGTGCATAGCGTTTCTGGTCGGGGGTGATGACCGTGATGACGTCGCCCGCCTTGCCGGCGCGCGCCGTACGCCCCGAACGGTGCAGGAACGACTTTGGATCGTCCGGCGGATCGACTTGGACGACGAGTTCGACGCCGCTCACGTCGATGCCACGCGCGGCGACATCGGTCGCGACGAGTACATTGACCGATCCCGATTCGAAGGCCTGCAGATTGCGGTCACGCTGGTTCTGGCTCAGGTTGCCGTGCAGTTCGGCCGCCGGGATACCCTGTTGCGTGAGCGCCTTCGCGAGTTTCTTCGCTTGGAATTTCGTACGCGTGAACAGGATGCGCCGTCCTGTGCCGCTCGCGAGCGTGCGCACGAGTTCGTTCTTGTCCGCCTTCGTCGTCAGGAACACATGGTGCGTCATCAGGTCGGCCCTGTCGGTCACCTCGTCGACGCTGTGCACCTTCGGGTCGTTGAGGAACTCCTCGACGACCGCGTCGACGCCGTGGTCGAGCGTCGCCGAGAACAGCATGTGCTGCGCCGTGCGTGGGATCTGCCCGAGGATGCGCCTGATCGGCGGGAGGAATCCCATGTCCGCCATCTCGTCGGCTTCGTCGAGCACGACGACGCGCACATCGTCCAATGTGAGCGCGCCTTGTTCGATGAGGTCCTCAAGGCGTCCGGGGCATGCGACGACGATCTGCGCACCGTCGTTGAGGTCGCGGAACTGGCGCGCGTAGCGTACGCCGCCGTAGATGCTCGTCGTCGTCATGCCGTAGAGCGCGGCGAGCGGCGCGACGACGTCGTTGATCTGGTTCGCAAGCTCACGCGTCGGTGCGAGGACGAGGGCACGCGGATGCGGTTTCGCTCCGCGTCGGTCCCGGCGTCCATGCTCGCGGTCGTCGTCGAAGGACGCGGCGACGCGCGTCACGAGCGGGATCGCGAACGCGAGCGTCTTGCCGGAACCGGTACGGCCGCGGCCGAGCACGTCACGCCCTGCGAGCGAATCGGGAAGTGTGTCCTGCTGGATCGGGAACGCGACACGTTTGCCTTCGTCAGCGAGCAGATGGACGATCGGTCCGTCGACGCCGAGTTCGGCGAAAGTCTGTTCGTTCTCTTCGTATACGTCGTTGACTCGGTCGTCGTCGGTTGTGGGTTCGTGGTTCATGTCTGGAAGTGATACGGGCACAATGGCCTTTCATGTTCGAAACGATGCGCAGTGTGCGCAAACTCGAACATTCTAACGGCACCCCGCTACAGCCCCATGCGGATGGCGTACCCATACGCGATCCGCCACGCCGAGCGTTCCTTATGGAGCCCGACGTGGCGGAGGATGCATGGGTGCACTGTTGTCATCCATGCATCGGCACGGTCATGTCACCACGATGCCGCTGCATGACGATATCACCGTGGCGACTCGTCATGCGCATGCGTCTCCTGCACGGGCGGCAACGGCGCCGCAGGCTTGTCGGTCTGCGTGGCCGCCGACGACGACTTCGGGATCGCACCCGTCGCCCTTCCAATCGCCTTGAGTCCGTGGTAGAGGACAAGGACGGCGATCGAACCGATCGCGATGCCATTGAACTGGACGTCGGAAATCGCGAACTGGAAGTTGGCGATGCCGATGATCATGACGATCGACGCGGTCATGATGTTGAGCGGCTTGCTGAAATCGACCTTGTTATCGACCCAGATCTGCACGCCGATCATGCCGATCATGCCATACAGCAGCGTCGTGACGCCACCGAGGACACCGGCGGGAATCGAGTTGATGACCTCGCCGAACTTCGGGCACAGCGACAGGATGAACGCGAAGCCGGCGGCGCACCAGTAAGCGGCCGTCGAATACACCTTCGTGGCCGCCATGACGCCGATGTTCTCACCGTACGTCGTCGTGCCGGAGCCGCCGCCGAAACCGGCGACCGTCGTGCCGAGGCCATCGGCGATGAGCGCGGTGCCGATCTGGTTGTCATAGTCGTGACCGGTCATCGCCGCGACCGACTTGACGTGGCCGACGTTCTCGGCGATGAGCACGAGGACGACCGGCAGGAACATCGGCAGCACCGAGAAATCGACGTGCGGCAGATGGAAACGCGGGAAACCGAGCCAGGACGCCTCGTTGATCGCCGCGAAATCGACCTGTCCCCTGAAGCAGGCGTACGCGTATCCGATGAGGACGCCGATGAGGATGTTGAGGCGGCCAAGCAGGCCCTTGAACAGCACGGCGACGAGGATGACGGCGAACAATGTCACGAGGGCCGTGTCCGGCGCCGTCTGGAAGTTCGTCCACACGGTCGGCGCGAGGTTGAAGCCGATGATCGCGACGATCGCGCCGTTGACGACAGGCGGCATGATGCGGTCGATCCATACGGCCCCGGCGAGCTGCACGGCGACGCCGATGAGCGCGAGCAGCAGACCCGTGCACAGGATGCCGAAGCTTGCGACGGCGATGCCCTTGCCGGCGCTGTAGACGGCTGTGATCGGCGCGATGAAACCGAAGGAGGAGCCGAGGTAGGACGGCAGGATGTTCCTGTTGATGAGCAGGAAGAGCGCCGTCGAGAACGCGGTGAAGAACAGCGTCGTCGACGGGTCGAAATGGGTGAGGATCGGCACGAGGAACGTCGCGCCGAACATCGCGACGACATGCTGCGCGCCGATCTCGATCGTACGCGGCCACGTGAGGCGTTCGTTCGGCTCGACGACTTCGCCCGGTCCGAGCGTCTTGCCATCGCCGTGCAGTTTCCAGCGGAACATGCCGGCCATCGAAAGATTGGTCATAACGGTCTCCTTGACTTCTCGGGACTGCCCTCCTGCGTCCTGCCACAGGTGACCCCGCGCGGACGCCATCGTCATTGTAGGGCCCCGATGTCACGAAAGGTCGATGTGACGTCACAATCATCATGTCAATGCGCACACGGTTCGCCATGGGCGAAAACGGGCGTCGCCCGATCCCATGACAGGAATCGGGCGACACTGGGGAACGCAGCCGGGGAACGGAGCCGGCGGATGCCGTCACTTCGCGGGGAAGAACAGCAGCGCCAGGCCGATGCACAGCGCGACGAGGATGACCGAAGCGATGAGCGAGGCGACGAAGGGCTTGACGCCCTTCTTGAGCGCCTTGAAGTTGACGTTGATGCCGAGCGCGGCCATCGCCATGCCGAGGAAGATCTTCGCGACGTCGTTGCCGAGCACATTGACGAAGCCGGCCGTCACCGGCCACACCTTGAGCATGAGCGTGCCGACCGCGGCGGTCGCGATGAAGCCGAGCATGAACCAGGGGAACGCGACCTTGCGCTTGCCGCCGTCCGCGGGGACCTCGCTGTGCTTCTTGTCCCACCAGATTGCGACGATGATCGCGACGAAGACGAGCATGAGCACGCGCGAAAGTTTCATGATGTTCGCCATCGTGGCCGCGTCCACGACACCCTGCTGCGCGGCGAGCCGCTCGTTGTTGAGGCCTTCGCCCGCGGCGACCGCGTGCGCGATCTCATGGAGCGAGCCACCCGCGACGAAGCCCTCCTGCGCCTGCGTGAGGCCGAAGAGCGGCAGCACGGCGATCTCCAGCAGTGCGAAAATCGTGCCCATGATCGCGACGATCGCGATCGCGGTGACCTCATCGTTCTCCTTCTCCTCCTCGCGCTTGGGCGAGACCTTGATCGAGCCGGAGACGCCCATGACGGCGGCCGCGCCGCATATGCCGGTGCCGCATGACACAAGGATCGCCATGAGTGGATCGACACCCATCCAGCGGCAGATGCCATACGTGATCAGGACAGTGACGGAGACGATGACGACGGCAAGCGGAAGGCATTTCGCGCCCGTCGTGAACAGCAGCTGCAGATTGAGCTTGAAGCCGAGCAGGATGATGCCCAAGCGCAGGAACTTGTTCGCGATGAGGCCCGCGGCGTCCTTGACGCCCGCCTGCCTTGCCGTGTCGCCCTTCGTGTACCATGCCCTGATCGGGAATTGGACGACCATGCCGATGAGCAGCGCGATGATGAGCGCGCCCAGGATCTTGAGACCCGGCAACCGCGCCGCGAACATGCCGATGATGGTCGCGGCGAGCGTGACGACGACGATGAGCAACATCTCCTTGGTGGCAATCCTCTTGCCCCATTTCTCACAGAAT
The DNA here is from genome assembly GCF_002286935.1 of Bifidobacterium criceti. Classification (GTDB taxonomy): domain Bacteria; phylum Actinomycetota; class Actinomycetes; order Actinomycetales; family Bifidobacteriaceae; genus Bifidobacterium; species Bifidobacterium criceti. The sequence continues at coordinate 36,339 of NZ_MVOH01000015.1, read as the reverse complement.
GCTTTCATGTCTTCCATTTGTACCGCGCACATCCAACGAACGACGTCCGATTGCGTCATGGGCGAATGGTGCATCCGTTGTGCAGAAGTCGAAAAAACGTTGGAATATCGCCGAAACTGTGCGATAATGGAAAAAGTATGGTCAAAAACAGGGAAAGGACGAAAACAATGAATACGATGTCAACGCCCTATTCACTCACCCTCCTCGATATCGACCCACTCACGATGGAGCCTGACGACCTTGACTGCGCCATCGCGCCGATCGCGCGCTATTGGACCGAGATCGACGACGACCTGAGGTCCGTACACGCCGAACAAGCGGCGAAAATACGCCGTTCACGGCTTGACACCGCCATATTCGACTATCCACGCGCCGCTTACTGGCACGACCCCGAATCCATCGACGTCATCACCGACGTCCCCTATCGCGCCGACGGTGGCTACGACCGCGCGCACGGCCAGATCCGCGGCCACCTCCTTGACGTCTGCCTCCCCCATACTGCAATCGTTAGCGGAGGCACGGCGCTGCCGGTGTACATCGACATCCACGGCGGCGGCTTCTGCTACGGGTACAAGGAACTCAACCGCAACTTCTGCGCGCATCTCGCCGCGCAAGGCTTCGCCGTCTTCTCCCTCAACTACCGCCCCGCGCCACAGACCGACCTGCGCGGTCAGCTCGCGGACATCCAGGATGCGCTGCGGTGGATCCGCGGCAACATGACGCGCTTCCCCGTCAACCCGGACGCTGTGTTCATGACCGGTGATTCGGCCGGCGCATGCCTCGCGCTGCTGACGATCGCAATCGAACGCGACGAACACGCCGCCGCGGCGTTCGGTGTCACCGCACCGTCCGGTCTGCCTATCAAGGGCGGTGCGCTTATCAGCGGCGTCTACGACATCGACGGGGCCTCTCCGGTGCGCGCACAGCTCGAGGCGACGCTCGGCCCGCGCTTCTTCGCAGGCCTCGACGGCGCCGCACCCTACCTCCGATGCGCATCCCTCGTGGAACGCGTCACACCGCCTCCCCTGTATCTGCAGACCAGCAGCGACGACTTCATCGAAGCGGGGACGCTCGCGCTCGCGACGTCACTCGCGCTCACGCACCGCGATTTCGAACTGCACGACGAGAAAGTGCCGCCCACACGCACGCTCGGCCATGTGTTCCCCGTATGTATGACATGGCTTGACGAAAGCGTGCGCGTGCTTGCGCGCATCCGTGATTTCACCTACGCGCGCTGCCGCTGACGCCCGCACATGCGCGCCGACGTATACAGGTACCGTCGGCGCGCATGTGATTTTTCGTATCGTGAACGCTGACTGTTGCCTGAACGCATTGTCATACTCTTGCCAGTATGCGCACATGTCCCTCACATATGCGCTCCGTATAGTGAAAGACAACAACAAAGAAAGGCAGCCGACATGACTACTACCAACACAGATTCCAACAACATGAACACCGGTGCGGCGAACGGCGGCGCGACCGCTGGGGCATCCTCGGACGGCGACCTCGACTTCCAGGGCAAGGCGAACGCGACCGACGAGACGAAGGGCTGCGGCTGCGGCACCTGCGGATGTGCGGACAAGGAGACGAAGGCCGGCGCAACGAAGTCGAACGAGACACCGCAGCCTGCGGAGCCGAGCAACCCCTTCCCGCCGGCGCAGGAGCCGAGCGGTGACGGTACCGGCATCAAGGCCGGCGGCGAACAGGCCGAGTGACCATCCCGCGGGCGGCGCCGGACAACCGGAGCGCCACCCGCGACACCGACAACGCGAATGCCGCGCCATCCCCCGAGGATGGCGCGGCATTCGCATGTCCCGGCATACCACTGCGGCACATAGGCGACAACGTCGTCATTCCAACGGTCCTCAATCCGCGGACCGTCGGAATGACGACGTTTGTGTCTCGTAATGCTCCTATTGCTCAGACATTGAACTTGAACTCGCATGTCATGTGGTCATCGGCGGTATTGCACGGTTCTCGGTTGCGTGCGGCACACAAAACGCACTCTATGTTTTCGACCATTGTACTCCATGCGCGATGGGCACACAACAGAAAAGCGCCCCGCCCTTCCATCATAGGAGACGGAAGGGCGGGGCACTGTCTGTGGATCAGTGGTCCGTGTTGCGGCTGGGGTTGTATGCGACGCCGAACGCCGCTGCCACGGTGGGAATCGCTCCCGCCATCGCGGACAGCAGGATCGTCGCCCATTCGGGCGCGTGCGCGGCGACCGCCACGGGGGCTGCCACGGCAAGGACCGCGCCGGCGATCGCGCATGTCACGTAGACCGCGGTCCTCACCGTCGCGTCGAACACGGGCGTGTACGGTTGGGTTGTCTTCGCCGCGTCGTCGTACATGCGGTCGAGGTCGTCGTCGGTCAGGTGTTCACCGTTCATGGCCTCACCATCCCATCCTGCGGTTGACGATGGCCTGCACGGCCGCGTAGTTGGAGCCGAGGCGGCGCTGGCGTTCCGCGCCGTTGCCGTAGTCGCCGCGGATGACCGCGTCCGCGAGCGCGTTGAGGTCGACGTTGGGGCTTGGTGTGGAGGCGCCGAGCAGGGCGTTGACGCGGTTCTGTACGGCGGCCGCGTCGTATCCCGCCTTGCGCAGACGGTTCATGCGGTCGTCGCCGTTGCCCCACTGTCCTGCGATGACCTCGCGTGCGACCGTTTCGGTGCTTTTCTTCGCGGGTGTGGACGGCTTGGCTGCGGGTTTTGCCGGAGCGGCCGGCTTGTTGCCGGTCATCTTGTCGTACCATTCCTGGGCGCGGCGCATGTAGGCGTCTCGCTGGCTTCCGGCGATGGACGCAGGGCACTCGGTCGGGCTGAAGTCCTTGTGGAAGAAGACGTTCTTGCCGTATTGCGGGCGGCCGAGGCCATAGAATTTGCAGACGGCGGCGGTCAGGTGCGCGCCGTTGTCGAGGGTGGCGTCGCCGATCTGCCATGGGTTGGTGCTGATGTCGGCGTGCTCGATGCCGATGCTCGTGCAGTTCGCCTGGTAGTTACCGGCGTGCCAGGCGGTGTCGGAATCCCATACGAGCTGTGTGACGCCGCCGTTCGCGTCGACCTGGTAGTGGGCGGACGCCTCACGGGTCTGCCATACCTGATAGCAGCCCTCGCCGCTGAGGTTGCCGCCGTTGTGGTGCAAGATGACCTTGTCGATCTTGCAGCCGTTGCGACCTCCGGTGAAATGCCTGTCGAGAATGAGGTCGAGGTCTGCCTCGAGCGTATCCCAGTTCTTCATGATGTTCCTTTCTGGATATGGAAAAAGGCCATGGCGGTGGTGCCGTGGCCTAGTCTGTGGTGTTGGTGGTTGGTGGACGGTGGGTGTAGTCCCAGTCGGCGTGTGCGAGGCGCCATTTGTAGTCGGCGAGCAGTTGTTCGAAGCGTGCGTGCCCGATGCCGTTTCCACCGCTCGCCAGATATTCGCGGCCTGCTTCGATCTGATGCTCGTGGCTGAGCCTGTCGTGCGGGTCCTCCATCATGGCCTGCCGTAGGCCGAGGAGCCGGTGCCGGTGGGTTTCAGCCTCGTGATGCTCCTCCCACGCGCGCGTCTCATTGAGGGTTTGCGTGTTGCGGTCGATTTTCTCAGCCAGCTCCTTGATGGTCTGTGAGTTGCGCAGGCTTGTCTCGACGAGCTCGTTGAGTTCGCCGCGTAGCACAGCCTCATGCTTTTTCTCACCACGGGCGCGCCACCATTCCCAAAAGCCTCCGCATCCGAGGACGGCGACGCATAGAGTGACGAGCATTTCCACATGGGTCATGTCGCTTCGATCACCTCCCCTCCTCTCTATCCGCTTATTTCTGTTACTAAAGTTCCCATGGGCCTTTCTCGCCCGCCATTGTGGCGTCGCGTGGCCCCGCGCACCACGGATACTGGATCTCGCCCTTTTGGTAGAGCGCGTAGAGCCGCTCCCAATCCTCCGGGCTGTAGCAGCCGACTTCTTCGAGGGTGACGGGTCCGCGCATGAGCCAGATGGAGTGGTTGCCTACGGTGCTGTCGGCGACACGGGCGGCGATCCAATTATCATGGCGGGCGATGGTCGTCGCCTTTTCCACGTCGAGAAGGTCGAGGACCGCCTGACCCGCTGTGATGCGCGCGTAGAGCACTTTACCCGCCATATACTGGTTGGATAGGGGGTGCCATGCGCTCACGCTTGCGCCGGTTGCACCGCTGTTGGCCTCGTAGCGGTATCTGCCGTTGTCAATGGAGGATGAGCAGTTCCATCCGCCGCGCCGCATGAGACAGCGTGGATCCTGCTGCAGATTGCGGACGGTCTCTATCCGGCTCATACCGCCACCTCCCATCGGGAGGTGAGGTTCATGTGGAGCGTTCGACCGTATCTCCGTCGAACCATGTCACATTGGATGCGAGCATCAGCTGGTAGTCGTCGTCCGTCATGACACACAGGTGTCGGACGCGCACCGTGTCGCCCGCAGACGGGCCGACCATGATCCGGAGCTCCACAGTCGAATCCGCGTCGAGCTGGTTCGGCGGGGTGACGATGCGACCCGCCGTGCCATCCCATTTGGTGGGCCGCATTTCGTAGACCGGGTTGAGGTGGATGACCCGCAGCTGATTGCCCCAAGCATATCCGGTGTCCGTCGCATCCATTTCCGCGCCGAACCGCCACGATCCGGCCGGAAGGCTGAGGCGCGTGAACACGAACGGGTCGGCATGTGTTGCATTGTTGGTCAGTTGCAGCCAGCCGTCTGACGTGAGCGTGCGCGTGATATCCCGTCCGCCCCCCACAGCCCACGCCGATACCGATACAGGTTTCGGACCCGGCAGCCGATTGTACACATAGATTGATCTGCTCATGCGACCACCACCAGAGCAATGCGGCGATCCACATGTGGATACAGGCCGCTAAGAGGAAGCCCCCCACCGGTCAGATACGAGTCGCCATCGAACCACTGGTATTCCAGCGCTCCACGCTGGTACAGGCTGAGCACCTGCTCCCAATCCTCCGGACTGTAGATCGCACTGCCAAGGAGCGTAACACCATTCGTGCACGTGCTGATGGTGATCTCGTGGTTCCTGCCGGTTTCCGTGACCTTTGAGGCTTTGATGTACGTGTCGCCGTCCTGTTCGTTGAGCAGTACATTCGCATACCAGATATTGGAGTTGGCGAAATTGGGGTTGTCCGTCCGGGCGATCAGTACGATGACATGGCCCACCTGGACTGCCTGGGGATTGCTGCAGGTGCCCATGTACGAGTTGCCCTTGCCCGTGTAGACGTACCGCCCTTCGGTGTCCTGTGTCATCGCCGCGCACCCCCACTTGTAGCGTAGTTTTACCGCGTTAGGATCGGTATCCAGATTATGGATTTCGATGCGGTCGCTCATATCGTCTCCCCTTGGTTGTTGTGCGGCACGCGGATCGCGAGCACGCTGACCGAATTGTTGGGTTCACCCTCCCACCATGTGATCAGGTCAGGCGGCGGCGTCCAGATTTTTCTGCCGCCGACGATGCCCTGCACCCATTGGTGCCGATAGTATGGGATGCCGCATTTGACACCGTCGATGTAGCTGCCCGCGTCCTCGGCCGTGGCCCAGACCACGAGGATGCCGGGATGCGAGGCCGAGTAGGCGTACGCGTCCGTCTCGTCGGCGGCACGGTGCACGCGCATGAGCTGCCCGCTGCTCGGAGTCGTCATTATGCTCCCTCCTGCTCGTACAGGACGAGCTCATCGGGATGCGCGCTCGAGTAGGCGAATGCGTCGTCCTCAGTCTCGGCCCAATGCACGCGCATCAGCGGCCCTGTGGTGAGGGCCGGCGGGATGAGCGTGTCCGGGTCCACATCGAGCAGGGCGGCGAATTCCTCCGTCTCGGTACTGTCCGGCACTTCGACCGTGCGCTCGAAACTCGACGACTCGGCCGGGATGACAGTGAGCCGCCACGCGAAGAGCTCACGGGTCGGCTCGAGGTCAAAAAGGGCCTCGCCATTGTCGTCGAGGATGACATCAAATGGTATCGGCAGGATGATGCGGTGGTCGTCGACGCGTCGCCGGTCGGGCGCGCAGCGGACACGCCCATAGGCCGCGGACTCGCCATCCGGCAGATACCGTCGTAACGAGATATGCACCTGAGTCATAATTGCTGCCCCCCTTAGTTGCCGAGCTTGAGCGGCCATGTCTGCGTGGTCAGAATCTTCGCGAAAGGTTTCCACGCCGAGGTGGTGTCGCCCTTGTCGACGACGATCTCCATCGCGGTCGCGCCCTGAGCCGCCGCTCGCCATGCACGGATCGTGCCGCCATAGACCGGCACGTTTTGGCTGTCCGCGACGATGACGTCGCCGAAGACCGGAGTCGCCGGAGGGAATGGATTGTAATGCGTCGCGGTCTGGTATGCGCCGCTGCCGTCCGCGTTGAGCTCACGCGGTGTGATCAGCCGCATGTTGAGATACCGCATGCCCGTGGTCAGGCTCCCCGCGGTCGACAGGCCGGACAGTTCCAGGCTCATCGATACCATGCCGGACGCGACGAGCATACGGCAGGTTTTGGTCGACGCGATGAGTGTGTTGTCCTGCGGCTCCTCGGGCGCGGGGAAATCATCCTCGCCGAACGGCTGCAACGTCACCGTGTAGCCGACCGAGCACAGGTCCGCGATCGTCTGGCCGCGCAGCCCAGCGGCGATCAGCCCGGCGAGGTCCGTATAGCCTGCACGTGTCAAATGCGCGATATTCTGTATCGGATCCGTGTCGTCGGCCCTATAGGCCGCGAAATCGGAGCGCATCGGCATCCACAGGCTCTCAGCGTGCACGCTCACGCCCCACGCGGTCAGATTGAGCAACAGCGCCTCATACAAGCTGTTATGCCCATTGTTGGGGCACCGGGCCATGTCGGGCCAAAAATGGATGGGCACGCCTGGCCATGCGGCGCGAATCGCGGAGACCATCGCCGACGAATTGTCGGTCATGTCCTCATAACTGCCTTGCGTGTGCATGATGCCGTTGATGCCGGCGACGACGACGATATGCGTCGGATGCCGCGCGGTCGAATCCGCCTTGGCGAGCGGGACCTGATTGGTGGTGATGCTTCTGATGCCCGCGCCGTGCACGCCATAGTTTTTGACCCACTTCGCCGGCAGCCGCTCGGCGAGTGTCTTTGATAGCAGCTGGTCATAATACTGCGTCCAGCTGTCGCCGAGCATGATGATGCGGCATTCGTCACGCGCCGCGAGCGCGGCCCATGTCTCGGATTCGTCCGCGTCGATGTATCCGGCGACCGCCGTGTCGGATGGTACGGCGTTGACGCCGGGCAGTCCTTGTGGGCCGCGTAGTCCTTGTGGGCCGCGGGGTCCGGGCATGACGCCCTCGGTGAGGTCCACGATCTGATCGGTCATGCTTGTTGTCTCCTTAGGCGCTTAGTGTCCAGTAGCCCCACGCGATGGTCTTGCGCGTGCCGGTGGCGGTGTTGGTGACGCTGATTTTCCATTGGCCGCTGCGCCGCACCGCCCACACAGGCGCGGTGAGGGCGGTTGCGGGGATGTCTGCTATCGCGCATCCGTCCGTGCTCATCGTCTGGCACGATTGCGCATACCATTGCTCGCCGCCGTCGGGCGAGCGCAGCTCGAGCGTGCCGCCCCACCCGGTCAGGTCAACCGGTGTGATCTGGCCGGTGCGACGGTTGTGCCGTCGCCACCTGCCGCCCACGCGCTGCGAGTCTCCGCGCACGAGACGGATGTCGAGCCGTCCCACCTTGCTTCCTATGACGCTCATGTCAGCCTCCCCATGGGTGGAATTCGGTATTGTGTTCGAGCCATGTCTCGATGTAGGTGACGCGGATGCGCAGATTCGAGTTGACTGTGTTTTCGATGGTCTGCAATCGGCTTGTCGCGGCTTGCAGGTCGTTTGTGACTTGGGTGAGTCGGTTGGACACCGCCTGCAGATTGTTGACCTGGTCGCCTTGGTCGCCCACGATCTTCTTGAGCTGGTCCTGCGCCTGTTTGATCGCGTCCTGCGCCGCCTTGAGGCTCTTCTGCTGTGATTCGAGTTCGGATTGGTGTTTGGTGAGCTGGTTTTGTTGGCTCTGCAGCTTCTGCTGCTGCGCCTCGAGCTCTTGCTGGTGTTCATCCAGCTCGTCCTGCTGCTGTTCGAGCAGGACCTGCTGCACGCCCTGCTGTTGGGTGAGCTCGTCGAGTTTCTGCGTGACCCCGCCGAGCTCTGTGCCCGTGGGCCGGTTCGCCTCGCGTTTTTCGGCTTCACGCTTGCGGGTGGCTTCGACTTGCCGGCTGGCCCAATCGGTCAGGCCGCTCGAGTAGCTGCGGGTAGGTGTGATGGGCTGGTCGATGGGTTGGCCTTGGTCGTCGCGGATCGCGTCGACGATCGCCTCGGCCAGTCGTTCGTGCCCGGCCGCGTTGGGTAGGATGCCTGCGGCTTGCAGGCTCGTGTCCACACCGAGCACGGTGCGCAGGTTGATGGCGAGGCTATCGGTGGCGCGGGCTTGGCCGAGGATCGCCGCAGTGACCGTGCTCGTGTCGGCAAGCTTCGCGTCGTCCATGCCGGCGAGGCTCCCGGGGCTGGCCGCCCACACGATCCGCGCGCTCGGAAACGCCTTGTGGCACTGGTTGACCGCGTCCTTGGATTTGTAGATGACGGCCTGGAGCGCGCTGACCGGATCCTCGAGGCCACCGGCGAGCACCACATACGCCACATCGGCGTGATTGTAGCTTGTGTCGTCTCGGGCCGCATAGCAGCGGGTCACGAGCCCGTCGCTCACTTTCGCATTTACTGTCGCGTAGTTTTTTTCGGTGAGCCCGAGCTGCGCGCTGGCGAGGGTGCTCATCCGGTCCGCGTCACTGCCCGCACCACCGCCGGCGGTGATGGGGCCGCCGATCCAGACGATGATGCTGCCGGCGCGCGCACCCGAGCGTAAAAGCGGCGCGTTGCTTGGCCCTGCGGTTGGCATCAGGCGACCTCCTTGCATGTGACGGTGAGCAAATCCGATCCCGTGTCACCTGAGACGTCGGTGATCTTGAGTTCGAGCGTCTGATCACCCAAATAGTCGTCGACGAAGCGTGTGATGGCGTGATCGCCGACGCGCACGTCCCACTCCTCACCCACGGAGAGTGTGAATGTCTCGTCTGGCCATGCACCGGCGGCGAGCTGCCCGGTCGCGTGCTGCTGCAACGTCGAGAGACGCTCGACCGTCGTGTGCGCCGTGTTCGAGCTTTGCATGAGCGGGTATCCGGGCAATGGTTGCGCGGTGCGGCGGCACATGAGCGTCTTATCGGAGTCCTTGCCACCGGTAGCCCACACCTGGTTCGTCAGGGCCGCGCCACTGCCGGATACCGACGTGAGGTCGACCCGGCTGTCCGGCAACGCCGTGTCCCACCGGTGCGTCGCCGTGATCAATTCCGGGTCGCCTGCGCGCAGCCGATAGCGCAGATGCCCGTCCGCGCTCAGGTATGGGTCGAATGCGAGTTCGGGGCCGCCCTCCAGATTCATCAGGTCCGAGATACGGTCGGCGACCGTCGCCAGGTCCCAACTGAAATAGGTTCGTTGCCTGTCGCCGCTCACATTGATGTCCGGCAGGTCGATGGGCAGGTCCGCCCATTGCTTCGTCTCGAGGATGAGGCGGCATGCGACCGCCCACCATTGGGTGCGCCGCCATGCGAGCGTCATGTTCGCGGCCGGATGCTCCTCGTCTACAATGACCGTGCCGTCACGCCACCCGTTTTTGAGCGCACGATTGAGCACCAAACGTTTCGTCAGCAGCGTCATGCCCCCGCCGCATGTCAGGCCCAGCGAGCGCGATTTCGCGTCCCACTGCAGGTCAGTCAATGGGCCGGCGTGGATCACGGACCGGCCGCGCTGCAATGCGAGCATGCACTTCCACGGGCGCAGCGTCGACCACAAATCGAGCCGTTTGGCCTCGCGGCTCAGCGGCACAGTCACGCTCATGGATCCCGGCTGTTTGATGCTCTCCTGCCACTGCGCCGACGAGTATGGCAGACGGTACAAGTGCTCGCCGTCCGTGATCCGATAGGCGTGCACAGTGCATGGATCCAGATCGAGCAGGCTCATGTCACCTCCATGCTGGTCGGATGCCGACGTCGAGCGTCGAGCAGTTCGTCTGGATCGTGATCGATGTGGATCCCGGCTGGACGGGCAGCGCCCAATCGACCGTGACCTGACCGGATGAGGGGATCATGTCCCGCGTATCCAGAGTGAGCGCCGTCGCGTCGCCGGACCACTCGATCTCCGCGTCATCCCACACGGCATACAACGTCGTGATATGCGATCTGGCGCGGAACCGGATCCATGTGGGCGCGGTGCCGAGGTTGGCGAGGTGGAGCCGCCCGGATTGCGGGGTTTGCCAGATCCATTCGCCGTATTTGTATGGGTCGGGGCAGTAGAGCACGAGGGTGCATTCGAACGCGGCCTGTGTGACGAGCATGCCGGCGGCCGGATCGTCGGCGAGCCAGCATGTGCAGGTGCGTGCGCCAAGCTGGTCCTCGACGGTCAGGGTCAGCGCGTGGCCCATGAGGGCGCACAGGCGTTGGCTCATGAGCGCGGCCTGTACGCTGGAGATGGCGTGTTCGAGCACGTGGATGCTGACGGTGCGTCCGGGTTGGGTCAGGCGCGATGGCCAGTAGCATCCGTCCTGTTGCGGCCTGTCCAGGCCGGCTTCACGCACGGCCGGCGTGGAATACCAGCCGCTGACGCCGTCCTTGAGGATGGTCAGGTCGTGGTCGAGGCTGCCGTCGCCGTCCATGACGATCGTGTCGTCAGGTGCGGTGATAGTAATGCGCATCATTCACCTCCCCATCCGGCGTTGGCCCGTGTCTCGCGCGCGTCGATCTTGGCGACCACGAGGTCGGGGTCGTTCGCGTAGATGTTGTATGTGCGGTTGGTGGTGTCCCCGCCGTGGTACGATGTGCCGGCTTTGGTGGAACCGTTCCGCGCATATGTCTGCTTCGCCTGTCTGCGTATGCCGTGCGCCATGTCGGACGCGGTCCGGCCGAGGATGGCGTCCATGTCCGGCAGGGACGCCTTGGCCAGATCGGTGCCAGCGGCTGACACGTCGCCCTCGCCTTGGTGCATGCCGACCACCATGCCCGCGGCGATCTGTTTGCCGACGGTGTCGCGGAACAGGCGGGACGGGGAATTGATGCCCAGGAAGTTCTTCACGCCGTCCCATGCGTTCTTGGCTATGTTTTTCGCCGCATCCCACAGTTGGCCGGCCGCGCCGGTCAGGCCGTCCTTGATGCCGGTGATGATGTTCAGACCGATCGATCCCCAGTCCACATTGGCGAACGCGTCCTTGATGCTGGAGATGATCTGTGGAATTGCGCCGATGAGCTGCGGGATCGCCTGCACGAGCCCGTTGATGAGCGCGATGAGGATCTGCACGCCGGCGTTGATGATCGCCGGCAGGTTGTTCGCCAACGTGTTCACAATCGAGGCGATGATCTGTGGGAGCATCGCCACGAGCTGCGGAATCGCCTGCACGAGCCCGTTGATCAGGGCCATGAGCAGTTGCATGCCCGCTTCGAGGATGCGTGGCAGGTTGTTGAGCAGTGTGGACACAGTGGCGTCGATGATCTGCGGGAGCATCGCCACGAGCTGCGGGATGCACGCCACGATGCCTTCGACCAATGCGGTGAGCAGTTGCGTCCCCGTCTCCAATATCATCGGCAGGCTCGTGATGACGCCGTTGATGAACGTGGTGATCAGGGTGGGGATCATCTCGATGAGCGTGGGCAGCGCGTTGATGATGCCGGTCACCAAGCCCTGCAGCAGCTGCATGCCGCCCTGCAGGATGAGCGGCATCTGGGCGATGAGGGCCTGGAGCAGTGTGCTGACCATCTGCACCGCGGACGGGATGAGCGTGGGCAGCTGCTGGCCGAGCCCCTGCAACAGTTGGAAGACGATGGTCGCGCCCAGGGAGATCAGGCCCGGCAGGTTGAGCGTGACCGCATCGATGACCTGCCGCACCATCTGGCCGCCGGTCTCGATCAGCCGCGGCAGGCTGGCGGTGATGGACTGCGCGAATCTCGAGATGAGCGCCGGTCCTTCCGAAGCCGCCTTGTCGATCATCGACTGAATCTGGCCGAACATCGCGGTGTCGAGCGAGCCAAGGCCAGCGAGCAATGCGGCGATGATGCCGCCGATGCCGATGAACTTCATGAAATTGCCGGGTTTGAAGAATCCGCCGACGAGCGAGCCGACCTTGCCGAACACGGTCTGGAACCCGGCACCGAGCTTCGACCCGATGCCACTGGCCCACGTGCCGAACACATCGGTCACGACATGCAACGACCCACTGATCTTACCGCCGACCTTCTGGAAGAACCCTCCTATGGATGCGATGACGGGATTGTTACCGAACGCCGCCGCGATATTGGACAACCCCGATTTCGCCCAGTTGACCGTTTTCCCGAGCGCGCCACCCACCGCGCCGGACAGACGCCCAGCCTTGTCCTTGATGGCCCCGGCGACCGTGGATACCGCGATGACCACGGGATTGTTCTCGAAGGCGAACGCGAGGCCGGCGAGCTTGGTGGTCGCGGTCTTTTTGAGGTCCAGTCCTTCGACGACCAGTTGGATGGCGGCCCACCCGTCCTTGGCGGCGCCCTTGGCTCCATCGAACACCTTCCTGACGCCCGACACCATGCCGGACGCGCCACGGCCGATGGTCTTGCCACCGCTTTCGATGGCGCCGCCCAACTGGTCGAACACACCGAGGATGCCGTCGACGTTGCCACCGACCAAGGTCAGGGCGCCGAATCCCCCGGCGAGCAATCCCAGTTGGTGCAGCATGCCCGTAACGCTCGTCTGTCCGGAATCCAATTTGCCGCTGAACGTGTCGATCCATTGGCCGGCCATGTCGACGGCCTTGTCCAGATGCTGTCCGAACTTGTCGGCGAGGGTACCGATGCCGTTGGCGAGCTGGTCGACCACGGGGATGGCCTTGTTGCCCAATTCGGTCAAGGCCCCGATGAGCGGGGTGGCGAACTTCTCGCCGGCACGGCTGAACGCGGCCTTGAGGTTGGCGAACATGCCGTCGAAACTGTCGCCGGCTGATTTGGCGGCGCCGCCCAGATGCTCACGCATCGCGGCTTCGAAGTCAGCGAAACTGACCTTGCCGTCGGATACCATCTTCTGCGCCTCGGCCGCGGTCACCTTGTAATGGTCGGCCAGATACTGCAATACCGGGATGCCGGCCTCCATGAGCTGGAGCATCTCATCGCCCTGCAGCTTGCCGGTGGCGGCGACCTTGCCGAAGATCGTGCCCATCTGGCTGAACTCCACGCCGGCGACCTGCGCGGTGTCCCCGACCGTGGTGAGCACACCCTTGAGCTGCTCTCCCTGTTTGACGCCGGAGGCGACCAGACCGGCGGCGACACTGGCCGCGTCACCCAGACCGAACGCCGTGCCCTTGACAGAAGCGAGCGCGTCGTTCATGATGCCGTCGACGCTTTTGGTGTCGTGGCCGAGGGCTTTGAGTTTGGTCTGGGCGCGTTCGATGTTGAGCGCACGGTCGAAGCCGCCTTTGGCGGCCAATGCGGTCAGGCCGCCGCCGACGGCTGTGATGGCGCCGAGGCCGACCTGTCCTACTTTTTTGAATGCCGTGCCGAGGTTGCTGACGATGGTGCGGCCGGATTTGCGTACGCCGGCGGCGGTGGACTGGTCGATCTGCCCTTCGATGGCTTTGCCCAGGCCTTTGGTGCTGGGGCTGATGATGATGTAGCCGGTTCCCAGTTCCTCTGCCATGGGTCACCTCCGTTGGGGTCATTCGATGCCGAGGCGCTGGTTGAGCGTGTGGCGTGCCTGTGGGTCGTGTGGTTTGGGGTCCGGGGCGTGGCCGGTGGCGTCGGTGGGTTGTTGCCAGTCCGGTTTGCGGGCCGAGGTCGTTGAGTGGCTGAATGCGTAGAGGATGCGGTCGGCCGCGTCGGGGATCCACGCCCAGTTCGCGAGTGTGGCGTGGCAGTGGCTGGCATGGTCCTTGAGGATCTCCCGGAACATGCCCCATGCCACGTACAGCGGTAGCGTGTCAGGGTTATAGAGGCTGTGCCATGCGTGGAGCCAGTCGTATTGGAGGGTGGCCCTATGGTTGCGCCAGAACCATATGAGGGTCAGGCTTTTGGGTCGGTGTCCCCGTATGAGCCCCATGCGTTGATGATGGCGCCGAGGTCGGCGATCTTGTCGCCGCTTTTGTCGAGTTCGCGGCCGAGCAATGGGTATTCGCGTTGCAGGTAGGCGAGGAAGACGGCGAGTACGCCGATCTGTTCGTCCTGGGTGAGGTTGTCCCATCCTCGGGCGACGACGGACAGGCCCGCGGTGAGCAGTTCGATGGGAAGTTGTCCGGAGTCGTCCAATCGGGGCAGCCTCATCTTGATGTGGCCGTATTGGATCTTGACCGGGCGTGCACCCGCTTCGGTGTCGGCGGATACCGCGGTCGGTGTGATGGTGATGGTCTCGCTCATGGTTCTTCCTTGTCATACGTGTGTCTGGATATGGGAGGTCCCGCCGTGTGTGCTGTGGCGGGCCCTGATGGGTGGGTTGGGTCAGGCGTTGGGTGTGACGTCTTCGGCCATGCCCCATGCCTTCCACATGTACGGCGCGTCCGTGCCGCCCTTGTAGGTGCGCAGGGTCATGCCGTAGTTGAGCAGGTTGGAGATGTTCCACTGGAAGTCCTCACGTTCGTTGACCTGCGCCTTGGGCAGGTGCACGATGATGAGGTTGCCGGCCTGGGTGAGGCCGGCGATCACGTACTGGGCGTATTTGGTGACGTCGGTCCCCGTCACGGTCAGGGACCCGTCCGCGGCCACGGTGGCGTCGAAGTACGTTTCGAGGACCTCTTTCTTGGATTCGAGCGCGGCGAACGCGAAGGTCCAGTATCCGCCGCTGGTCATGGCGACCACGTTGTCGCCGTTGTGGGCGGCGAAGTCGTTGGAGTCGCCGGATTCGGGGTGTACGGTGATGCCGTCCTCGCTGAAATAGCCGAACGGGAGCTTGCCTTCGGCCGGTCTCCAGTCCGCTTTGAGATCCCCTATGGTGGTGTCGCCCACGTCGTAGCGGAAGACCGCCGCTTCTTTGATCAGGCGCACGAAGCTGGCGTCGTTGCCGGATTTGACGAAGTCGGTGTCCGTCACGGATGTCTGGGCCGTCGCTTTGGACGGTGTGGTGGATGTGGCCATGCTGGCCTCCTTCTGGTTGTTGGTTGGTTCAGATGCATGCAACGGTGAGCAGGAGGGCTCCGTACACGTAGTCGACGCCGAGGTTGGCGTCGTGGTTGTCCATGGGCCCCGACTGGACCGCCACGTCGCACAACGGCCAGTCGAGCCGGTGGCCGAGCATGGCCTGCGCGGCCAGCCTCCACAGTTGTTGCGCGTCCGTGTGGTCTGTGACGCCGGCGTCATTGTGACTGTAGGCGCTGATGGTGAGGGTCCAGCGTTGGGTGGCCGCCGTGGGTTGCGCCCCGGCACCGAGGGTGAGGAACAGTTTCCGGTTGCCCGGTGGCATGTCGTAGCCCACAGGCACACCATCGAGCGCGGACTGGATGGCGTCTACCACGATGGCTGACGGGTCGGCCGTGAGCAGTCGCATGCTCATATGCGCACCTTGCCCAGGAGTTCGCTCATCAGGCCGCGGTGCGCGTCCTCGACCGACATGGGGATGGTCGCGACCACTGAGCCGCGGTCCCGGTCGTCGTTGCGCCACACCTTGATGCTGGGGTGCACTTCGGCCATGCCCTCGACCTGTTCCTGCACGTTGTCGAGCAGTTGCTCGTTGTGCAGGAGCTGTTTCTGCACGTTGGCGCGGTTCAATGTGAATTTGCGGCAGAATCTACCCATTGGTCCTCCCTTCGTTCGCAGTGCCATTGCCAGCCGATGACGCGTTCCCCGCGCCTCCATTGCATGGGGGTTTCGGTGATGGTCATCGTCTCGCCGCGCACGTCGACGAGGTCGCCCTCGCGTATGTCGAGCGTGGCGTGTCCGCGCCGGTACAGGTCATAGCCGGAGACCAGCGTGACCCGTCCGGTCTCCAGCTGCCGTTCCCGTGTGACAGGCGCTACAAGCACACCGATTGTGCCGACCGGTTCGGGCGGTTCGCTGTGGCGCCGGCCGTCGATCATGGTCACGCGGCTGCGCGAGACCGTCACGGTCTCATAGTCGGTTGGGATCATGCCCGAACCTCCCCGAATCGTTGTGCGTAGGTGAGGGTGAATGCGCGCCCGCGCCGTGGGCTGAGCGCGCGCCGTTCCTCGTCACGCAGGTAGAGGTTGCCGCTGGGGTTGTCGAACGTGTACGAGTCCTGGAACGAGCCGGTCGTCTGGCTCATCTGCTTGACACCGTCCGGCATGTCGATGCCCGATGCGGCCATGGCGCGCTGCACCATGGCGCAGCATACGTCGGCGCAGATGCCCGGATTCGACTGTTCCGCCGCCTGCCATCCGGGGCATTGCGCGCGGATCAGTCGCGTGGCGCGGACCAGGAGCACTCCTGCCTTGGCCCGTTCGGAGTCGAGCAGCGTGTGCCATCCGGCCTCGAGTTCGTCCACCGACGCGAACGGTTCCGTATACGGTGCCATGGCCGTCCTCCTTTACTCGCCGACGTGCTCGACCGTCTGCTCGCCGGTGTCGATGTTGCGCGTCACCCGGCGGCGCGCGCCGTCCGGGCAGTCCACGTCGAACACCTCGATGCGCCCAGCCGGTGTCTCGCCGGCGGTTTCTGTTTCAGAGCCGGCGGTGGTTTTCCTAGCCATTGAGCACTCCCTTCAGGCGCGCGGCGGCCTTGCCTCCGAACACGGCCATGCCGCAGTAGAACTCGATGCGCGTGCGGTAGGCGGGCTTGCTCTGCAGCTGGCCGAGGTCCTCGACCTGCACGCCGCCGTTGGTCAGTCCGGTGACGGCCTGGTCGCCCTCGTCCACGCCGAACCTGACGGCGTAGATGGAGGACGTGTTGGAGGCGGTGCCCTGTGTCTCGGTCAGGGGCAGGATGTCGTCTCCGGCAGCGGTGGTGCCCAGGTCGAGGATCGGGATGCCGTTCCACTGGATGGCGCGTTTGCCGGCGATGTCCTCCATGAGCACCGCGTCGAGGCTCACATGGCGCAGTGCGGACGCGATCTTGCGGATGATCTTCGCGTTCGCGTAGATCGCGCCGTTCGTGCCGTTGATGCCGGGAACGGCGGCGAGCAGTTCGTCGAGCTTGTCGAGGAACGTGTGGATGTCCGCGTTCGAGCTGCCCACGACGTTCAGGCCGTTCGTGTCCGCGTCGATGACCTGGTTGCCGGTCAGGCGCTTCTTCAGCCCGTCGAAGCTGTTCGCATCGGTCGTTGTGTCGCCGTTGATGAACGTGTCCTGGAACTTGTACGAGATCGCCTTGACCTTCATCGCGGTCTGGGTGGCGCGCTGGTCGTTGAGGTTGGAGCGGGTCTGCTGGATGAAGCGGTCCACGTCCGCGTCGCCGCCCAGGATCGCGAGCGTCTCGCTCTTCTGGTTGACGGTGCCGGTGGATTCGGAGTAGGATCCGTTGACCGCGCGGAACTCCACTCCCGGCAGGGTCGCCTCGGAGTTGTATGCGTAGGCGTTGCCCTCGATCTCGAGCATCGGGATGCGGTCAAGGACCGGGGATGTCTGCACGAACGTCTCGAGGACGCCTTTTTGCAGATCGGTGGTCGACAGTTTCGCCGCCTCCGTCAATGTGATGGCCATGATGGCCTCCTTTCGTCAGTCAGTTGTTGTAGGCGTCGCGCAGCAGGTCCATGCCATGGCGGTCGTCCTTGGGCGCATGCCCGTCGGAGTGGCCGGCCGGTGGAGCTCCCCTGCGTCCCGTCTTGCCGAACTGCTCCTTGAGTGTCTCGGCCGCGGCCTTGAGGCTGTCCTCGTCGTCGGCGGCGAGCATGGCGAGCACGTCCGAAGAGATGCCGGTCTCCTTGGCGACGCGGGAGACGAGTTCGCGGCGCTGCTTCTCGGCGGCGAGCTTGTCGCGCTCCGCCTCGATCGCGGCAATCCGTTCGTTGAGCCTGTCCATGTCGGACTTGCCCGACTCGCGCTGCTCGTCATAGGCCGCGGCCTTTTCCTTGAGCTGCTCGTAGTCCTTGAGCTTGGCCTCGTACTTCTGCTCGATCTCGGCGACGCGTTTGGCGAGTGCATGGCTGAACTCCTTGGACGCGTCCGTACTGTCGCCGTCGTGTTCGCCGTTTGGCTCCTGCTGTGGCGGTTCCTTCGGTTCGGTGTCGGACGAGCCGCCTTCGCCGTTGCCGGTGACGGTGCGGTACGGGCGCGGGCTGGACTGCTGCCAGAGGTCGGGGTTGTGCAGTTTCGGCATTGCTGTTTCCTTTGCTGTGTGGTGCGCACGGTTAGCGACGCGGCGTGCGGGGTCCGCGATGAGTGGTGGATGCAGGATTTGCACCTGCGCGGCTCAATGGCGGCCGATTTACAGTCGGCTCCGGTCGGCTACTGCGGCAATCCACCGGGTGTTGTATACTTTGAAGTGAAGGGAGTCCCCGTGCTGGCTTGAAATAACAGTTGGAAAGCGCGGGATTGGCTCCCTTCTCTCATTCCAGTGTCATCTCCCACAGTCCTTCGGGTGAATCATCCATGATGAAAAGGTGCCGGATTGGAATCGGCACCCTCAGGTTGTATCCAGCCAGTTTCTCGAATACTTCTGGAGCTACCTTCGCCCCACGTAGGTCGAGCAGGAAAGTGTCTTTGACCACACCATGCTTAGCTGCTTTGTTCACGGCCTTTTGAATCAAAGAGGAAAGCGTAGTATAGGTGGGATGTTTTTTCGTCGTTCCCTTGAGCTCGACGAGAAGATCGCGTTCCTTCCACCTGAAGTCATTTGTCGGCGTGAAGCTCTCCCGTTCTTGAGGTACCCAGACGAAATGCTGACCCAGCTCTTTGAAACGTTCCATCGTGACTATTTCATGCATCTCCAGCATGTCGATTCCGGGCGGTATCCCAAGCGCCTTCTGTCTTCTATTCCATTGCCGCGGGCTCAAGGATTGTTCTTCACGCATGTTTGTGAAGCTTTTCTCCTTGACCCATGAGGTGCGTTTCTTGGGCGGACGTACTCCATCTGAGAGTTGCCTGTAGTACTTGCGTCTCATGGACATGAGGATCTTGGCTTCATCTACGCTTCCAGCATCCTTCTTGGCCGCCTCATACATAGCTCGGTAGTGTTGCTGCTCATAGGCGATGCGTTGATCCGCACCCCAACTGCACACCACTTTGCAATGGCATTTGCCGTCATGGAACGACCCGCCGAGTTCCGCGCTGTTCTTTGTCCGGTATTCGAATCCTCTGGAGGCAAGCATGATACAGAACGCACAAGGCTTTGCCCCCATCGTGACACGTGCCCATCGCGGGTGTGTCGGATCCTTTTCCTGGTTGCTCCACGTCGTATCACGGGCCGAGCGTTCAATCATCTCCGCGATAAGCTGTTGCCAGTCATCGACGCTGTGATAATCAGGCCAGAGGGATTCGACGCTCAACCCAGCTCTTGACTGACCTTCAGTCAACTGGGTGTAGTTCGTTCCGTTCCAATCCGTGCCACTGAAGCCTCCTACCTGATGGTAAAGAGTCTCATATGGATCGTAGAGCTCGGGTGTGAATTCCGGGAACTGCACCCCTGCGTACTGCTCCCACATCATGCGCGTGGACATGTAGTAGTCGTTGGTCAGCTGGCTGGCGTCACGCGTGTATTGCAGGACTAGATCCTGTCGTTCCTCTGGACGGCAGGCCTCCATTTCGTAGGTCGCCGCATCGACAAGATTCTCGAGATCCGCTTCATAGAGTCTGTGCAGCTCGTTGAGCTGCTTCTCGAATTCAGCCTTGCTGGAGGGTGCGAGGGGTATTCGGTTCAGTCGCATTCGCCGTCCCCCGTCCGTTTATCATGCTGGCACGCAGCTCGTCTATGCGTTGCTCGCTGCGCTTGCGCTGCTGTTCCATGCGTAGGATGCGACGTTGTTCGTCGCTCAGGTCGAGCATGTCGTAGGTGACTTCGGAGTCGGCGGGCAGGATGTTGGCCTGCACGAGCTTGACTGCGGCGTCCGCTGCGGCAGCCCTGCTCGGTGTCGATGGGTTACGCCATTGAGGGCGCACTGCCTGCACGTCGCCGTCGCCGGCGGCCCGCTGCGCGCGGTCGATGACGTGGCGCCACGGGTTGCCGAACCACCGGTGGCATTTCTCGGCGAGCAGGCACAGCTCCTTGGTGGCCTTGTCGATCGCCTCGGCCGAGCTGGGGTTGTCGGTGAGCACGCCCATTGCATCCGGCGGCAGGCTCGTGGCGGACGCGAACATCGTCGCGGTCTGCCTCAGCTGCGCGCTGTGCGGCTCGAAGCTGTACTGCGTGAACTGGCCGACCTGCGGCACTTCGCCGGATGAGGAGTCGCGCGGCAGGATGAGCATCTGGTCGAGCATGAGCCGCCAGCGCGGGATCGGGGTACCGTCCTCGTCGGAGAACATCTCCTCGCTCGCGCCCAGGATGTAGCGGGGCGGCACCGAGTAGAGCTCGGCCTGCATTTCGCTCCTGAGGAACGTGCGCACCGCGGAGTCGGTCAGGCTCATGACGGCGCGGTCGATGCGGCTGCGGCCGAACGGTCGGCGCTCGTCGGGCTTGTAGGCGAACAGTTCGCACGGGATGCGGTCCGCGTCGTCCTCGTAGCGGTCGGCGACGTGCCATCCGGTGCGGTCGTGTTCGATGGTGATGGTCATGCCGTAGCGCATCAGATAGGCGCAGTCGATGCGCCTGTAGTCGTCGGACACGTCGAACAGGAGCGCGCTTTCAAGCCGGTGGCGCCGTTTGTCCCAGATGCCGGTGGCCACGTCCGCGGTGAACTCCTGGACGATCACGGCCGGCTCTCCCAGATCCGCGTCGCCCGCGAGGACGGCCACGAAACTGCAGGAGTGCACGAGCGCGTCGGTGTGCACGCTGTCGGCGACGGCCATCAGATCGTTGACGTCCATGATGGATTGCACCTGGTCGGTCAGGTCGTCGCCGGACTCGGATTGCAGACCGTCCATGGCCACCCTGTTGGACAGGCCTTCGACAGCCTTGGCGGGCCAGCCGACGACGATGTCGATGTCGGCGGCGACGGGCGGCAGGGCGTAGCCGATGTCGTGCAGTTCATTGCGGCCGTCCATGTAGGCGCGGCGCAGCCCGTTGCGTTTGCGCTTGGCGATCAGGCGGCGCAGGAGCGTGCGGTAGAGTTTCTGCTCACTGGAACCCAATCCACTGATTGTGTTGGGGAAGGTCAGGCTCATGGCAGTCGTATCACCCTTCTGGTCTCGAGCGGGTTGCGGTGTGTGGTGCACGACCCGTGCAGGGCGAGCGTGATGGCTACGAGCGGGCTGATGTCCACGTCGGCCGTGCGTTTGTTCCATCCGAACGCGCCGGATTGTCCGATGTTGCGTTTCGTGGCGCCTTTGACGGCGATGTCGAGCGCTTCCTGGTCTTGCAGGTGGTGCAGTGTGCCGTCGCGCAGCATGTCGACGAACCGGCCGCATGCCTGCCCCATGTCGGTGGAGTTGGTCAGTGTGACGCGCACTCCGCGGGCCTTGAGGTCCTGCACGAGCACGGTGGCCGGCGACTGTGCGTCGATGACGACGCTGCAGGTGCGGGCCCACCGTTCGGCGATCCAGTCGACCGCCCAAGCGACGCCGTTCTGTCCGGTGCTCTCGAAGCGTGCGAGCTCGACGTGGGCGCTTTTGTCCGCGTATCGCATGCACGCGCCGATCGCCACACTCGCACGGTCCGGCGGCATGTCGATCGCGAACGAGACCGCGCCGCCGTCGCGCCGTCTACTGACGCCGGCCTGCTCCCACTGCCGTGGGTCGATGGCGTGTGCGATGTCGGTCTTGTCCCAGATCCCGAGCGCCTCACGGCGGAACGAGTCGTCGGACAGCATGGCGCGCATACGTGCGATGGCTGTCTCGCTGGTGCGTTGCGGATAGGACGGGTTCGCGGACGCCCATGTCTCACGGTTGTCGAGGTCGCTGCCGCGCGGGGCGCTGAACTCGACGTACAGCAGGTCCTTGTCCGCGCCGGCGAGTGCCGTCCGTCGTTTGTCCCGGAAGATTTCGGCGGGGTCACCCGGTTTGGGTGGCGTACCGATCATCACGATGAGCGGGTTGGCGGCCGTGTTCGTGGCGGGGACCATGTCGTCCAGGGCGCGTTCGGTCAGGATCTGCGCCTCGTCGAACACGATCTGGTCGATGCCGTCGAATCCTCGTCCGAACCCCTGTTCGCGAGCGCCGAACAGGATGCGTGATCCATTGTGGAATCCGATTTCCTGTTGGCCGTTGGCACGGCGGATGGTGGCCACGTAGCGGGCAAGTTTCGCGTCGTGCGCCAGTGTCTGCATGCTGGCGAAGGTTTCGTCGGAGGTGCGGGAGCGGTGTGCGGTCCATAGCACCTTGAGCCCTGGGGTGAGCAGGCAATCGAGGAACGCGGCGGTGCCGAACGTGAAGGTCTTGCCCACCTGTCGAGGCAGGCTTGCAGCGAGTCCTCCGGCCCCGCACGCGTATCTTCCATCCTTGCGTAGCCCGTACATGAGAGTGAGCAGCCCTTGCTGCCACGGGTCGTATGTGATGCCGGCGATCTGCGCGAGTTTGGCGATGCGCGGGAATCGGGTCTTCACGATGCCGTCGGGGATGATGAGGTGTGAGGCGAGGTCAGACAGCTTCCGCCCTGAATTCGTCATCGTGAATCACCTCATCGTCGTCGAGCATCGCGAGGACGTCGTCACTGCCCCGTATCTCCATGAGTTCGCGGCTCACCGCGATCAGCTGTTTGCTAAGCGCCGCGAGCGCCGCCGGCGGGCAGTCCGGGTCGTCGATCGCTTCCTGCAGGCGTGCGCGGTTACGTCGCAGTGTGGTCTCGAGCGGTTCATCCATCTTGCGTTCGAAGGCGAGGTCGACGTCGTGTCGGCGGTTGGCGGGGATGTCGCGGTCCTTATATTCGAAGTCGTCGCCAGCGAGCACGGCTTTCTCTTTCTTGGTGGCGGCGGGGCGGGCGCCGATCTTGTCTCGCATGCGTTTCGCCTTCACGCGGCAGGAGGATGAACAGTAGCGTGGTTTCTTGCCGTGGCCGCTGTATTGCAGCTCTGTCCCGCATACGCAGCATCGCATGATCATCACCGCTCTTTCGTTACGAATCGTTTCATGTAACGATTGGTGCATCCTTGGGGGGATATCGGCACTGCACCCGAGGTGGCCTCTCCAAGGCCCACCGGGGTACCCTCCCCACCATTCCGGGCGTGTCGGGCGACGGTCACCACGCGCTCGCGTGCAACGGCAGCGAAGTCGCCTGCGGCTGCGGCCGATGCTCGAGCTGCGCTCGCGCGTAGTCGTCGCTCTTGTTGCTCTTGAGCCGGTTGCAGCGCCGGTGCGTCAGGCGTACGTTGTCCCATGCGAGCGGGTCGCCGCCGCGCGACACCGGGATGACCTCATCGACCTCGGCGCTTAGCGGATGTGGTGTGCGCAATGTTTTGTCGACCGGTTGCCCGCAGATCGCGCACGTGTCGTACGCGGCGAGCACACGCGCGCGCAGCTGCCGGCGGCGGTGCCCGTTCGCGCTGCGTGGGTTGGCCCGTCCCATGATCCGCTCCCCGATACGTTCACGGCCCCGGACAGTCCACACCGTCCGAGGCCGTATCCTCGCGCTCAGCTACACGCGTCGCGCAATACTAGTAACCCTAGGCGTTGCACCCGCGTTTGTCAAGCCCGCGCCTCAACAGCAGGATGTCCGCGAGCGCGAACACCGGTATGCCCTCGTCGTTGGTGCCGACTGGTTTGAGGCGGCCGCGTTTGACCCATGAGCGCATGGTGTTCGCGTTGACGGGCAGGCCGCATGCGCGTAGCTGTTGGCGCAGCTCGGCTCCGGTGCCGATCGTGCCACTGGTGAGCAGGCGGAGTTCGTGTGCTTGGGCGATCTGTGCGATCGGGCTCATATGCCCACACATGACGCACCGGTGGTCGGTCTCATTGATGGGTTGGGTCTCGGGGATCCATGCGCCGTAGCCGCAGCGCTCGCAGACTCCGACGTACCGGTGCGAGGGTTCGGGTTCGGTGAGTTGTCGGGCGTGCCATGCGGCGTCGTCGACGAGGCGCACGATGTCCCACGCGTCCGTACGGGTGGCGAGCGCTGCGCAGGGTTCGTCGCGGTCGAGGCCTTTGAGCAGGCCATGCACGCTCATGCTCCTGCCGTATCGTAGGCCGGCGGTGGTGGCGAGCATGCGGGCGAGCGCGAGGGTCTGGTCGAGCAGGTCGGCCGCGGTGAGGTTGATGGGTGTGGGTGCGCTGGTCATGCCGCGGCCGCCGTCGTGTGGGATGCGGATTCGGCGTGTGGCGAGCTCCTCCAATGTGGCGGCTTGTTCGCGCAGATCGTGGATGTCGTCTCGGATGCGGGTGGCGGTGGGCTGCATGCGGGTGTCCTTCCGGTATCATGGCTTGTGGAATCGGCGCCCCTGAGTCCGGAAGGACGATGGGGCTTTTATTGGTTGTTCAGGTGGGCTTCGATGATGGCGATCGCCTGTGCGAGTCCGCTCGTGTACCCGTCGTCGTAGTCGTAGTGGTCGCTCGTCCATGGGTCGCGGGCTTGTTCGCGGTGTGTGTAGAGGTCGTTGATTTCCGCGAGCGCGGCGCGTAGGGGGTTGTTGTTGTTCATGGTCGGTCGCCTTGCCAGAGTGGTACGTCGCTGAATTCGGGTGGTTGTGGTTTGTCGGGTGTTGGGTTTCCACCGGTTTGTATGACGTCGGTGACCTCGGCTTCGGAGAGGCCGAGTAGGCTGGCGGTGCGGGTGACGCTGATGCCGTCAGCGTGCCATTTGAGGATCATTTCTGTTTTGTATTTGCTGACCATGCTTATGCCTCCTGGTCGTCGAATGGGTATTGGTTGTCGTAGTGGAGTTGTCCGCGCATGCGTTCGGCGCCGATCCTCTGGTAGAGCAGGGTCAGGCCGCGGCGGGTGATCTTGCAGGTGGGGTCGAGTGCGAATGGTGTGCCGTTGTGGTGCCTGCCGGGGCGTCGTGGTGGCACGAGCATCACGTGTCCGGCGTCCTTGTGTGCCGCGTAGGGTCGGTAGCCGTTGTCCTTGCGGTAGATCCATTTGTGGTCGAGCAGCCATGCGCGCAGTTCGCATTCGCGGATGGGCACGCCCGCGGTGGTCAGTTGGGAGGCGGCGTCGCGCACGGTCAGCAGTCCGGGCGCTTCGCAGAAGTCCTCATAGGCTTGGGCTTTGGGTGCCAGTGTGCGCACCTGTTCCTGAGCTTCCTCGCGCTGTGACGTTTCCTCTTTGAGGCGGGTGGCGAGCATGATGATCGTGTCGGGGTCCGCGAGCGCGGCCTTGATGGTGTCGGGTGTCATGTACGCGCCGTGTCTGCGGATGGATGGGAGGATGTCGTGGGTGACCCAGCGTTGGAATTCCTTGGCGACCGGTTTTCGCGAGCGCAGCACGAGTTTGTAGAAGCCGGATTCGCTGATGATCAGCGGTGCGCGGCCGGCGGTGGGCTGAACCTCGATAGTATCGAGGTTTGTGATTTCGTCGGTGTCGAGGATCGCGCGCAGGTCCTTGGTGTCCGTGCCGAGGATGTCGCACACGTCCTTGGCGATGAACCATGGCGCGTCGTTGTGGTCGGTGAGGATGCGCACGTGGTGTTCGTGGAAGATGTAGGCGGCGGGTTCGGTGGTCATGGTGTCTCCTTCGAACATTTGTTTGGATCGTTAGAAGTGGTGGATGTCGCCCCACCAGCTGATGAGCAGCATGAGGGCGCAGATGATGGTCAGGATGATCGTGTCGCGCACGTGTCGCCGCTCCCCTCGCTGGTGTTGGTGGCCCACAGGGACGCGAGCATGTCGCCGATGGCGGCGGTGATGTCCGCGAGCGCGGCCTGTTTGCCGGCGATGTAGACGCGGTCGGTCAGGTCATGGCGCGGATCGAGGGTGTGGTCCTCGGCGGTGGCCTGCGCATGTGCGCGCAGCAGGGCGAGCACGTCGTTGAGTGCGCTCGCGCGTTCGCTGACGTTGGTGGCCATCAGTGTTTTCCTTTGCGGTCGTGGTGGTCGTCGATGAGGCGGATGACGCCGGTGAGGATGAGGGCGAGCATGCAGGCGGTCAGTCCGCCGAGGCCGAATGCGCCGATGGGGTTCATGCGTCGCCTCCGTCCGCGAGCGCCGCGGCGGATGTTCCTTCGGTCTGGTTGAGGCGGTCTGCTTCGGTTTGGCAGGCGGTCATCCAGTCGGATGCGCCCCATCCGTGCCGTTCGTGGCTGTATTCGGCTTCGTGTGGTTTCATGATCGCTTTGACGTGTGCGCAGTCCCATGTGTGCCGGTGCGTGGTTGGCGGCGTGGGCTTGTGGCGTGTGTCGGATGGGCGTTCGCGGGTGGCTGGGGTGAGGTAGCCGCCTTCGATGCCGCGGCGCAGCCACAGGGTGAACGCGGCGTCGAGGTTCTTGGCGATGTGCCCGTCGGCGAGTTGTTTGCAGCGGAATTTCTCGGCTTCGGCGACGAGGTCGGCGTGCGCCCCGTCGGCGAGGGCGCGGGCCTCGGCGTTGGGTTGCCAGACGGCGAGCGCGGCCTCGGTGCCGGCGGCGGGTTGCGGTTTGGGTTCGGCTTCGCGCGTGCGCGCGGCCTCTCCCGGTTCTACGGTTCTTCCTTTGGAATGGGTTTGTGTGAAAGCATGTTTCACCCCAGATTTCCTATCAGGTTTCACCCCTGATTTCACCCCAGAGGCCGTTTTCACCCCAGAGGCCGCCCCGGTTGGATCCGTGGTCTGGGGTGCAATGTTTTCACCACTAGGTTGTGTGGCCTCCGCCACCGTCGCCGGTGCCGTGGTGGGCGCGTTGCCGTCCATGTTGAGGCGCCATGCGATGGGGCGGCGGTTGGCGGGGATGTGGGCGAGGATGCTCTGGTCGTCGCGGATGATGAGGCCTTTGGTTTCGAGGCTGGCGAGCTTGGTGCGGATGGTGCGTGTGGTCACGCCGCACAGGTCGGCGAGGGTTGCGGCGCTTGGGTAGATGTTGCGCCCGTTCTGGTCGGCCATGTCGGCCATGACCATGAGCAGGCGGAACTCGTTGGCGTCGAGGTCGCGTGTCGCGTCGTAGAGCGCCCACGTGGTGGCTTGCAGGCTCATGACTCCTCCTCTCCCTCGATGGGGATGATATGGATCTCGATGCGCCACAATCCGGTCTTGCCGGTCGTGCGACGCGGTTGCAGGAATGTGCGCTGCCGGATGTATCGGCTGGAGTCGTCGGGCCATAGCCCGCCGATGGTCAGCCCGTCCACGACGGGCTTGAGCGTGGGGAAGAAATTGTCCGGGTCGGCGTTCGGCTGCCGACGCGGGTAGAGGACCACATAGGCGACATCGCAGCGTCGAAACGGCGTAAAGCCGGGATGACGAGCGATGTGGTTGCGCGCCAGATGGTAGCCGCGCTCCTTGAGCGCGTTCTTGGCGTCCTTGCGCGCGGCCCGCGCGCCCGCGCTCACGGTCATCTGCGAGCCGTTGGCGACGAGTCGCTGCCGCTCGGTCAGGTCGAGCGAGAGCACGGTCTCGCCGCACTCGCGGCAGAAGTCGGGGTCCTCGTGCGTCGGCGCCATCATGGCCGCGCCCCCGTGGTGGCCTTGATGTAGACGTGCCACAGGCCCTCGGCGACATTGCGGGCGCACGCGTCGAACGCGTGGGCGGGAGCGAACGCGGCCTTGGGCCGGCCGTTGCGCACGGACGAGGCGAGGGACTGCGCCGCCCGCGTGGTGGCCCTGCCCGTGCCGTGCAGGACACGGTGCAGCACCCACCGGCCGGGATGCTCACGCGCGACCCTCGCGTTGTGTTCCGCCTCGGACTCGACCCCGTCGCGCACGTCCGGCGGCAGCTCGCCGACTACCATGCCCGGCTCCCAGACAGCCACGTCACGCATGGTGGTGTCCGCGAGCGCCGCCACGTCAGGCATGGCGTCCGCGGCTGGTGCCAGGGCCGGTTCGCTGTCCGCGCCGGTGGTGTCGCTCATGGTGGTGACGAGCTTGACGGCCTCGACGAGGGTGCGGTGCGGGTTGTCGGCGAGCAGGACGCCGACGTCGTGCGCGATCGGCTCGAATTGCTCGCCGTGCTCCCTGAGGTAGAGGGCTGTCGCCTGATGCTGCTGGTTGACGTTGAGCTCGCCCCACGCGGTGTGCCACCACATGCGGATGTCTGAGTTTTTCGGCCGTGCCATGCGTGCCTCCCTTACGGTCTCGGTGTTGTTGGTTGTATCGGTGTCTGTGTTGGCGCCGCGCATCTCGTCGATGCGCTCGCGGTTGGCTGTGATGTATTTGTCCCAGTCGATGAGTCCCTCGAACATGGTGGCCGCCCTTAGAAGTCGTCCTCGTCGCTGTTGGTGGCGGGCGTGGCTCCGAAGGTGGTGCCGAAGCCGCTGGCGGCGTCGGCGGCCCACGGGTCCTGTGCGGTTGTCGTCTGGGTGGCGCCGCCCTGGTATGGTGCGCCCGAGCCGGGCGTGGACGGCTGCGCATACTGTGGCGCGGCGCCGTTGTTGTTGTGTTGGCGGTTCACCTGCGCGGTGGCGCGGCGCAGCGATGGGCCGATGGTGTCGACGCGCAGTTCGACGACGGTGCGCTGCTCGTGGTTTTCGGTCTCGTACGTGCGCTGCACGAGGCGTCCCTGCGCGATGACCGACATGCCCTTGGACAGGCTGTGCGCGATGTTGCTCGCGAGCGCCGTATGCTGCGAATCCCACGCCGAGCAGTTCATGAACAGGGTGTCGCCGTCCTCCCACTGGTTGGTGTTGCGGTTGAACGTGCGCGTCGACGAGGCGATCGTGAAGTTGACGACCGTGGCGCCGTTGCCTACGGTGCGCAGCTCCGGATCACGCGTCAGGTTGCCGACGACGGTGATGATGGTCTCTCCCGCCATGTCACTCCCCCTCCGTCTGCGAGTCCGCGTCCGTGCCTGTGTAATGGGCGGCGCGGGCCATCGCCTGATTGTGCAGTTTGAGGCCGGCGGCCGCGACTAGGATCAGTTCGCCGCGGGTGAGGCCGTCGAGCCATGAGCGCGCGCTCACCGCGGTCCTGCCGCCTTCCGTCTGGTGGATTTTGACGCGGCCGACACGGTGCGAGCACTTCGCGTCGGCCATGACGGTCTCGACGACGAGCGGGCGCAGCCGCCCCTCGGCGCAGAGGCGGTCGTGCGCGGCCGTCATGCACTGCGCCTCCTCCGGCCACGTGTGTTCCCGTGCGGCGATCTCCATGTGTGTTCCTTTCTTCTCTTCGGTGTCGTAGGTAGGTGGGTGGGCGCGCTGGGAGCGCATCCCGGTGAGTACAGGAGCATGTGGTCGCACCCGCTCCCATCGCTCCCCCGGGCCGGGGCTATCACCGGACGTGGGGGTGACGTTGACGCGTCCACCTGAGCGGGCCGGGAGGGAATCGCACCCTCCTCCACCGCGCATCGCCACCGGCCAACACGTGGGTTGGGAGAAGCGGCCGGATCGTATGCGGGTGGGGCCAGCTTGCACGGCCCCGTGCGCGTGGATGCGGCGCCAGAGTAGTTAATGGGCCCGCCGCATCCCCGCGCGTCTGTTCGGTTATTTGGTGTTTGCGGCTTGTCCTTTGCCGCAGCCGCGCACCACACGCACAGGACGCATGGACGCGGAAGCATGATGGTTGGCATGGCCGTCCGCGAGCGCACGCCGCACATGGCATGCCGCGCGCTTGGTCCGATGCCAGATGATCGCGCACGTGTCGATCGTGGTGTCGAGCATGGGCAGGCCGTAGGCGAGGGATGCGATGAGCGTGAGCCATGCGATGGTGTATCCCCACGGCGCGCGGTAGAATCCGACGCCGCATGCCACGTAGAGGAACGATGCGAGGGCGGTGGGGACGCTGAGCACGGCGAGCAGGCGTGCGGGGATGGAGGGTCGGTGTTCGTGGTCGTTCATGTTGTGTGTCCTTCATTCTTTGTTCGTCAGTGTCTGGATCCACCGGTCCATGGCGGCGCGGCTGACCTTGCGTCGGCCGGGCAGTCCTTCGCGGTTGGGGGCGCGGAAGGTGTCGAGCTCGCCCGTGTTGATGGCGTGGCGTACGCCTCGTACGTCGAGGCTGTAGACCTGGGCGGCCTGTTCGGGGCTCCATGCGAGGCGTTCGCCCAATGGGACGCGGCTGTTGTCCTTGGGCGCGCTCATCGTGCGTCCCCGTCTCCGAAGACGCCGGAGCAGATGATGTGCACGTCGTCCGGGTCGACGCCCATGTAGTCGGCGATGATCCTGCGGGCCGCCTCCCGGCTCTTCTCGCGTTCGCCGTCGTCCGGGTCACACTGGTCGCGTTCACTGAAATCCGCGGCACGCTCCTGCGGCGTGGGGAAGGAAGCTGTTTCCTGCTCCCTCTTCTCGTCCGCGAGGGCGTCTTCGCGTGCTTCGGCGGCGTCGTAGAACGCGTCCATCAGGCGGCGCGCCACCCATGCCGGGCGGTTGTCGGTGAGGTCGGGCGCGTGGTGCGTGAGCAGGCGCTTGTACAGGCCGATGGCGCGTGCGCAGTGGGCCAGTGTCATCGGACTGAGCGTCGAGTAGCTTTTCGGCAGGTCGAGTTCGGGCACGTCGCCGTACCACAGTTTGCCGAACAGTTCCCGCGCGAGCCTGTCCTCTTTTTCGAATGGTTCGTCCAGATCGGCCGCGGCGTCCTGCTGTTCGGTGCAGCAGTGGCCGGTGCATGGCGTGTGCACATCGACCATGCAGGGCATGTCGTCCGCGCACGCCTCGCCATCCCCGGCCTCCTGCTGTCGGGCCTCATAGCGGCGGTGGTGCTCGTGGATGCAGTCCGCCCACTCGTCGATGGCCTCCCCCGCCGCGGCGTCGGCGGCGAGCAACTGACGGTCGAGGTTGTCGATGCGCGCCTGCCAGGCACGGTGCGTCACGGTACCGAACGACACGACGCCGCGTTCGCGTTCCGCCCGGTATTCCTCCCATGCCTGGTCGAGCCTCTGCGAGCAGGCGAGACGCAGGTCACTGGCGGATTGCACGCGATCGCGCAGTTCGCTGCAGTACGCGCATCGGTTCCAGTCGACGCTCAGGTCACATGTGGTGGTCATTTCGATTCCTCCTTCTCGGCCTTGAGTTCCTTGCCGATCAGTGCG
Source organism: Bifidobacterium criceti (assembly GCF_002286935.1). Taxonomy (GTDB): domain Bacteria; phylum Actinomycetota; class Actinomycetes; order Actinomycetales; family Bifidobacteriaceae; genus Bifidobacterium; species Bifidobacterium criceti. The sequence continues at coordinate 5,277 of NZ_MVOH01000015.1, read as the reverse complement.
CGGATATATTGCAGGTCGGATTTGGTGTACCGGATCGTGGCGTGCCGCCCATTGCCGATGTGGATGCAGGCCTCCCAGATCTTCGCGCCGCTGGCGTCGAGGTCGGGGCGACGCATGATGGCGAACCCTCCCGAATCCCTGATGCTCATTTCGATTCTCCTTCCTTGGACGCGAGCGCCTTGATTTGTCTGGCGATGAGCGCTGATGCGACAATTGGTGTGATGATGCAGATGAGTTGCAGGAAGGAGGTGACGACATGGGGCGTTCCCGTTTTCTTTCCGCATCGGACAAGTTCAGCGAGGCCGCGAAGTCCGCTGACCGGGACGAACGGATGCGACTGCTGTGCGAGGGCTTGGCGCATCTGTCCGCTGGTTTGGACGACCTTGATGGAGGGGTCGGTTCCATCGCCTACGACGTCGATGTGATCAGCGACAAGGTCGGCCCTCAACGCCGATAGCTGCGAGAGCACTTCGTCGGTCGCACGCTTGATCCGATAGATTGCCTCGTTGCCGTTTTCGGTAAGGTGCGCGCCGGCGATCTCCTCCCCGATGATTCGGCGCAGGGCCCGTGCCTGCCTTGATTCGGCGCCGTCCGCGCGCGAGAGTTCCAGTTCCCTGCGGACGGCGTTCCTCATGGCCCCGACAAGCGCCGGATTCGCCAGTTCGAATTCCTCGACCGACACCGGATTCTCATTCATGGTCGTCATTTCGATTCTCCTTCCTTGGACGCGAGCGCCTTCGCCAGCACCTGCACCGGGTCAACGCCGATTGCTTGTGACATAGTGATGAATTCGTCAAGCGTGATGCGCTTGTGGCCGTTGAGCTTGGCGGAGACGGTGGGCCTGCCCATGCCGATTGCCTCGGCGATGGACGTCTTTGATTCGCCCTGATAGGCCGCCATCCGGTCCAGCTCTTCCACGGCTAGCCGCGAAAGCTCCAACCCACTGTCTTTAAGTAACTTCATCATGCCTTCAGTGTACATACTTAAAGACAATTGTCAACTCAAATAAAGACGGCGTGTCGATAAGTGAATACACTATGCTGGGTATATGGCAAAGACAGCACGACGATGGAGCTCGCTGGACAAAGCAGCGGTAAGAATCCTCGCAAAGATCAAGGAAGAGGACCGGAGGGACCTTTCCTATAGGCAGATGGCGAAGATGACTGGGATGACGCCATCTCGCCTCTCGGGATTGTTCCTTGAGACGATGGGCCCTCCAACGCTTGATGAGTTCTGCACACTTTGCGAATTATTCGAAAAATCTGCTCCGCAGACGTTGCAATCAGCTATTACCGAGTCACAAAACATGGCGCTCGCGAACACCCACAAAGGCTGCGCCAACGCCGCTGTCGATGATGCGAATGCTGCGCTCGCGGACGCGGACAATGGTATCGACATCTATGATATGGCCGAGCGTATCAAGGCAGAGGATGCGGTGAACGATGAATGACGGCGTGTCGTGAGAATTTGCCAACTCGGGTATTCTCAGATAGATTGGGGTATGTGAGAAAGCTGGGCGTTGTCCAGTTCGTAAAGACCGTTTCCCGTTTTCGGTGAAACGGTCTTTGCGCATTACATGGAGGTTTGATGCATAAGCCGTTTACTTCTATCGATGATCAGATCTCCTTACTTGAGAGTCGTGGGGTCATCTGTGACCGAGACACCGAGACGGCATTGATGCGCGAGGGCTACTATTCTGTCGTGAACGGTTACAAGAATCCTTTTCTGGACCGTGATGCAAGTGCCGCCGCCGGAGACGACCGTTTCATGTCTGGCACTCGGTTCGAGGACATCCTCACTCTCTTTGATTTTGACCGAAGACTACGGTTCGCCGTATTCAAAGCCCTTACCTTGGCGGAAGCCGTACTTCGTACCGTATGCGCCTATTGCTTCTCTCAGGACCATCTCGACGAGCCCAATGCGTATCTGAATCGAGAGAACCTGTTTCAGCCATCCTCCGAGCAACGGGACATCGTTTCGGGCATGTTGCGCACGATGGAGAAGATTATCGACAACGGTGGCAGAGCCCCAGAAAGGGGCGGCAAGGAGTATCTGCACCACTGCATCGCCAGCCATGATGGTGAAGTGCCGCTCTGGGTGCTGGCGAACGACATGAGCATCGGTCAGGTCACCACGTTCTACCGAATCATGAGCCCTGCCGAGAGGGGTGCCGTCGCCCGGCAATTCGAGTTCCTCTACACCAAGTCGCATCGCAAGCCGATGGCGATCACGTCGGCGAAACTGGATTCGATTTACAGCCGTATCAAGAACTTTAGGAACATCTGCGCACATGACGAGCGATTGTATTGCGCACGCCCATTCGGCCTGAACAATTCGCTGTTCCAGCTCATGCGAGATCTACAGCTGGTATTGACGAAGAAGGACCATCGTGAATTCCTGCAGCAGGTTGAGTCCCTCATGCTGTACATCATGAAGAGATTGCCGGGCATCGCACCACAGGTATTCGATTCTATGGGAGTCGGCGGCTTCGAAGACTACTGTGACTATATGGAATCCTTGCGTAGAATCTGAATGCAACCCAAGTCTGGCACTGGCACGGCGACCTGTGGCGAAACGGCACGCAGACATGGAGGCGAGCGCCTGCATGACGACCCGCGGCTGGTGGTGCAGTAGGGTGTTGCGCATGTCACGGGTTGTCTCGCCGCATCAAAATAGCTTTGGCTGCGATGCCGCGGAGGTATGGCTGAGCACCTTGACAATGGCCACGTACTTCGTGACGAGTCTGCTGCTTCCGTCAAGGGACTTTTCGACTCGCATTATCACGCGGTAGAGGAACCTGAGGAACGGATGCCAGCCGGTGATACTGCCGAGGGAGTTGTCCGCAAGAAGAAAGGAGTCTGCGATGGCCAAGAGGAAAGAGGATGGCTTCCCTCTTACACAGAGTGAAGCCGATGCGCTGATTGAAGCAATCAAGCGTACGGCGGTCAGTTATTTCACAGTGCCGGCCCCACGCGAGCAGGGCAAGAGCTTTCCGGTCGTCTCCGACGCTGGCGAGCGGTTCACGATAGCCATGTACCAAGGAGGTCTTGGCGATGGGCGTTCAAGCATCTGCGCGTTACGCTCGAATGGGAACATAATGCTGATGCGGTTATGCGTGGGTGATTCACGGGTGCATTCGAACCCGGATGGGACCATGGTGCACGGATCCCACCTGCATGTGTATCGTGAGGGCTTCAATGACCGGTTTGCCGTTGCGGTAGACATAGGCAGCCCGGATTTTGTTGCGGATATAATCAGATTGCTCGATGAATTCCATGTGGTGGAGAGGCCGAACATGCAAGGGAGCCTGTCATGAACAAGACGCAGGTGATGGACCCCGTCAAGGAGTATTCGCAGTGGCTGGTGGAACAATCCTCCACCCGCGCCCGCAACGGCTGGACAGAGATCAGCCTGCCCCTGCTCGATGAATCCGATGATTACCTGAGTTTCTATATGCGTGTGCGTGACGGGCAGACGGAGTTTTCTGATGATGGATGGACCTTGGCGGATCTTTCCATGCGTGGCGTATCGATGACCGGCGCACGCGGCGACCGCATGGAGACGATTCTGCGCAGGTTCGGCGCTTCGGCCGACGGCGGGGTCGTGACGCTGAAGACCGGGGGATCGCGGCCCGATGCGTTGAATCGGTTCGTGCAGGCGCTCATGCATGTGCGGTCGTTGTCGGAGACGTCGTCGTCGCGTGTGGCGACGTATTTCGCCGAGGATGTGGCCAACGCCTTGGAATCGAGCGGCGTGTTCTTCACGCGTGACATCATTATCCGCGGAGCGAGCACGTATGAGCATAGCTTCGACTTCCTGTTCCAGCGGAACGCAGATCATCCGACGCGGTATTGCGATGCGCCGAACCAGTTCAACAAGACCGCGGTGAGGGACATCATGTTTGCATGGCAGGATACAGTGCTCAGCCCGGAACGGCGCGGGTCACAGCTCATCGTCATCGGCGATGACCGCGAGCACGCGTTGAACAAGGACGCCCGGACCGCATTCGAGAATCTCGGCGTACAGGTGCTCCCCTATTCCAGCATCCTCGATGGCAGGGGGCTGGGACTTGTATCGTAGTAGGCTCTCTTCGTTTCCCGGCCTACACCGTGATTCTTCGCATAATTAGGAATCAGCCGATATGGAAGATTCACTGCTTATGGAAGCGTCACGCTGGGCGCGTGTGGCCGAACAGCCGTTGCTTGGCGGCTATGAGGGCTGCTACGTGCCCGGATTGGATCTGATCGTCCTAGATTCGCGGCTGACGGACGTGCAGCGCCGCTGCGTGCTCGCGCATGAGATCAGCCACGCGAGGCATCGTGACGCCGGCTGCCGGTGCGACCGGTGGGCGGAGCGGCGCGCGGACATCGAGGCGGCGGCGATGCTGATCTCGCCGCTCGAGTACGCGTACGCCGAGGCCGTGTACGAGGGCAATACGATCGGCATGGCACGCGAGCTCAACGTGCTGCCATGGGCCATCGAAGCGTTCCGCGAGCGCCTGCATGACGATCCGCGGCTGGTGGTGCAGTGATTGGCGTGCGTGTGCGATAGGTAAAGGAGAGCAGAGATTGGCATTTGATAGTCGAGCGGTGAAAGGCGAGTCGGTCATCTACGAATGGGGCTCTTCTCAGGTTAGTGTGTAAGGATGTCTTTGAGTTGGCTGCTGTGGATGAGGCATCGTTGGATGTAGCTGGTGGTGTTGGCGAAGCCCATGGCGTTGCCGCGCAGGGTCTCGAGCCTGCCGTTGATGGCTTCGGTGGGTCCGTTGCTTGAGTGGGGGTGGCGGAAGAGGGCGAGGATGTCGCGCATGCGTCTTTTGAGCACGCGGCCGAGGGAGGCGAGTTCCCGGCAGCCTTTGTAGCGCCCCGGTCCGGTCAGGTCGTCGATCAGCTCGCGCATCATGCGTTCGCCGCGTCGCCGGTCGTCGCACCGGTAGGCGTGTATGACCCTTTGGTAGACGTCGTGGGCGAGCATGAGGTCGTGGTTGGTCTGGATGGCGAACAGGGTCATGAGTCTGGCACGGCCGCGTGCGCCGAGGTATTCGTCGCTGGTCAGCAGGGCGCGCCTGCAGTCGTAGAGCCTGTCGCCCTTGACACCGCGCCTGCCGGTGGCGTCGCGTTGCAGGCGGCAGCGCACCTTGGTGACGCGGGCGGCGGCCAGTTGCACGACGTGGAACGGGTCGATGACCTCGACCGCGTGGGGCACGACGGATTCGACGGCCTGCTTCCAGCCGGCGAACGCGTCCATGGCGACCACCCCGACGCGTCTTGTGAACTC
>NZ_MVOH01000014.1 GCF_002286935.1 Bifidobacterium criceti | reverse complement strand
GAGTTCACAAGACGCGTCGGGGTGGTCGCCATGGACGCGTTCGCCGGCTGGAAGCAGGCCGTCGAATCCGTCGTGCCCCACGCGGTCGAGGTCATCGACCCGTTCCACGTCGTGCAACTGGCCGCCGCCCGCGTCACCAAGGTGCGCTGCCGCCTGCAACGCGACGCCACCGGCAGGCGCGGTGTCAAGGGCGACAGGCTCTACGACTGCAGGCGCGCCCTGCTGACCAGCGACGAATACCTCGGCGCACGCGGCCGTGCCAGACTCATGACCCTGTTCGCCATCCAGACCAACCACGACCTCATGCTCGCCCACGACGCCTACCAAAGGGTCATACACGCCTACCGGTGCGACGACCGGCGACGCGGCGAACGCATGATGCGCGAGCTGATCGACGACCTGACCGGACCGGGGCGCTACAAAGGCTGCCGGGAACTCGCCTCCCTCGGCCGCGTGCTCAAAAGACGCATGCGCGACATCCTCGCCCTCTTCCGCCACCCCCACTCAAGCAACGGACCCACCGAAGCCATCAACGGCAGGCTCGAGACCCTGCGCGGCAACGCCATGGGCTTCGCCAACACCACCAGCTACATCCAACGATGCCTCATCCACAGCAGCCAACTCAAAGACATCCTTACACACTAACCTGAGAAGAGCCTCATATCCTCGATCAGCGGCTTCGTACAGCATCATCCGCGGATGAAATGGTCGATTTGGTCCTGCTTGCCCATGATGATGAGTTCGTCGTTGCGGCGGAGCTCAAGGTCATTGGATGCGTATTGGAATTCATGGCCTGGAGACTTGACGCCGACGATTGTGATGCCGTACCGGTCATGGATCTTCGCGTCCCCGATCGTGTACCCGACGAACTGCGCGGGTGTATGGATCTTGACGACGTTGTATGCGCCTTCGAGCTCGATGTAGTCGAGGTAGTTGCCGGAGACGAGATGCCCGACACGTTTGCCGGCGTCGGTCTCCGCGTTGATGATATGGCGTGCGCCGATGCGCTGCAGGATGCGTGCATGTTCCTTCGACACCGATTTCGCCCAGATGTCGGAAATGCCTGCATCGAGCAGGTTACCGGCGGTAATGACCGACGCTTCGACGCTATCGCCGATCGCCACGACCGCTATGTCGAAATCGGCGGCGTTGAGCTGTTCGAGCGCGAGCACATCGGTCATGTCCGCCTGGACGGTCGGTATTTGTGCGGACCAACGGTTGACCAGTTCCGCGTCTTTGTCGACGGCGAGCACATCCTGTCCCATCTCGTCGAGCGTTGTGGCGACCGCGCTGCCGAAACGACCAAGTCCCACGACGAGCACGCTGCGATTATCTGCCATCCCTAATCCTCCTCGAATGCCGCCACCGGTAGCGAACGGACGCGGCTACGGGGCTCAGCCCGCACATGAGTGCAAGCGATTTTTGCGGTTTCCTATACCAATGCTACCCGTATGATACCCGTAGCGGTGCGCTACCGGCAATCCGAAAAGTGCTGCCAGTGGCGGCTGAATGCGTCGCGCCGCCGATGGCTACCGGGGGGCGATGTGAGGCCTCCGGGAACGGGGTGCCACCTGTAACAAAACGCCACTGGCAACGGAATGCCACCGGTAACAGTTGGCGCTATGCCGTAGCGTTGGATGCCACCGGTAACGCAGAGCCATCGGATGCGTCCGGATACATCGGGAAATCCAGATGTAGCCGATGGGAGAAAACTGCCGGAACCTCAGCCTACGACGATCTGGTCAGTAGGGTAGCGGACGACTTCCGTCTGCCTTGGGCGGCTCACGGCATACGCGAGCGTCATCGGTCCCATACGTCCGACGAGCATCGTCGCCGCGAGAATGTACAACGCGGGCGCATCGTTCACGTCCGCGACACCCACCGAATATCCACCCAGTCCGAACGCGGAGCATGCGTCGAAGACGGCGTGGCTGAACGCCGCGTCGGTGATGAGCATAAGCGCGATCGAAGCGGTGAGCACAAGCGCGAAACAAGCAGTCGTGATGCTCACGGCCGTCATGATGACGTGGGTGTGGATGCGGCGTTTGAACGCGGTGACGTCGCTGTGTCCAGTGAACGCGGCCCTGCACACGAGCAGGATGACCGCGAACGTCGTCACACGGATGCCACCGGCGGTCGATGTGCTTCCGCCACCGATGAACATGACGACGCTCATGAACACCTTCGTCGCCTCGCTCACCTGCGGCACCCACGACAGGTCGAAACCGCTCGACCTCGGCATCACGGCGGCGACCATTGCACGACGCATACGCGTTTCGACGTCGGCATATTTGAACAACGCCGGATTGTCCCATTCGACCGTGAGGAACCACACGAGAGAGACGAGCACGATTGCGAACGTCGTCAGCAATGTGATTTTCGTATGCAGGCTCCAACGTTTCGGGCTTTGGTGGCGCCGCGAAGTGCGGTAGATGTTGAGGATGACCGGGAAACCGAGCGTGCCGCAGAATGCGGAGAGCATGATCGGCATGCCGACCGCCCAGTTGTCGACGTACAGGCCGGCGCCGTCGGGCGTGAAACCGGCGTTGTTGTACGACATCACGGCGAAGAAGAGCGATTCCCACAATGTGCCGCTGATGTTGCCTTTGTTGACGTGGAACAGGCCGGGGAACAGCGCGATGAAGGTGATGAGCTCGATGACGAACGTCGTCGTGAGCACGACGGTGAGGACGCCGCGGATTTCGCTGAGCTTGTTCGTGCCGAGTTCGTTCGCCGTGAGCAGACGCTGTGTCGCCTTGAGATGGTGGTTGACGGCGAGCGCGATGAGCGATGCGAACGTCATCACGCCGAGGCCGCCGAGCTGCACGGAGAAGATAAGGACCGCCTGTCCGAAGAGTGTCCAGTGCGTCGTCGTGTTCACGATCGATATGCCGCATGTCGAGAGCGCCGACACGGCGGTGAAGAACGCGGTCGAGAACTCGGTCTTCTCCCCGGGCAATGTCGAGATCGGCAGGAGCAGCAGGCTCGTCGACAGTGCGATGAGGAGCAGGAAATACAGGATCGTCAGTCGTCCCGGATGAGAATTGATCCGGTAGGAGAGTGAACGTTTGAGCGGACGGCGTTCGTTAGCGGCGGCTTGTTCGAAGGTGTCGCCGGAGAACCACCAGGCGTATCCCTTCGAAGCGTCGCTGTTCGACGCCGATTCGTCGAACAGGAGATTGGCCATGCTGCCTCCGATTGGTTGTGCCGTGCCGTGTAGTCGATACGTTGCCATTGTAGATGGGTCGGTGACGTTTTCGTGTCACATCGGTTGCGGCGACGGCCATGGGCGCCGTCCGCGCATGTGCCGCCGATAAGGATGCGCCACCGGTAGGAGTGAGAGCTACCCGTAAGAGAAGGTGTGGGGCTGTAGGAGGTGCCACCCGTAAGGAGGTGCAGCCGGCAGATAGTGCCGCCCGTAGGGTATGGCCACCCGTAAGAAGGTGGGGGATTGTAGGTAGATTGTAGGGGGTGCCATCTATAAGGATGTGCAGCCCGTAGATGCTGCACATAGGGGGATGCCGCCCTTATGGGGGCGGCGCGGGGCATACAGGGGCTTGGACGCATTCGCCGGTTCCATTACACTGTGAGTGGAAACTATGCGTAAAGGGGTGTCCATGCAGGCAGCGGAAACGAAAGGTCCACGCCATGTCGTCGTCGTGACCCATGAAAGGCTCCGGCAGAGCGCGATCGTCGAGAACGCGATCGCGCAACTGCAGGGCGAGGGGTTCGACGTCACCGTCATCGACAACACCGAAGCCCCCGATTTCGGGTCGCCGTCACCAAAGGTCGATCCGGACACCGAGATCGTGCTTGTTCTCGGCGGCGACGGCACGATCCTGCGCGCGGCGGAGCTCGTCACCTGCACGGATGTGCCGATCCTTGGCATCAACATGGGCCATGTCGGCTTCCTCGCGGAGTACGAAAGCTTCCAGATCCACGAAGCGATCCACCGCATCGCCGAACACGACTACAGCATCGAGGAACGCATGATCGCGCACGTCGATGTGTGGTTACCGGATGCGGCCACGCCGCTCGGCGACTGGGCGCTCAACGACATCACGATCGAACGCGCCGACCGTGGCAAAATGGTCGAGTTGTCGATCGCCGTGGATGGTGTGGCGATGAGCTCGTTCGGCTGCGACGGCATCATCGTCTCCACACCGACCGGTTCGACCGCCTACGCGTTCTCCGCGGGTGGCCCGATCATCTGGCCTGCGGTTGAGGCGCTCCTCCTCGTCCCGCTCGCGGCGCACGCGTTGTTCGCGCGGCCCATCGTCATCGGTTCCGATTCCACATTCTCGATACGCATCGACGACGACTCGACATCAGATGGTTGGATCTGCAGCGATGGCCGCCGCCAACGTCCGCTGCCGCGCGGCACGCGCGTCGACATCCGCCAATCGTCGGGACGTCTGCGCCTCGCGCACCTTTCCGACGCGCCGTTCACGAATCGACTCGTCACGAAATTCAATCTTCCGGTCGTCGGATGGCGCGACCTGCACACCCCGAACACGGCGCGCGTCGGCACATCACTGCGCGGACAGGGCGATGTCGAGGATCCCGACGACGCCGACGCAGGCGCATACGTGGCGAATGAAGCAATCACATCGGTTACGGGTGGTACGGACAGCGACAACGCGCGCAATGACGACGCGCGCGGCGATGGTGCATGCGATGTGTCTACGACCGCGCAATCCACGGAACCCCCGGTGAGATGACGACATCGTCGATTCGTCGATTACCGGGAGCATTGAATATTCAGACGACAACAGGAACGGTGACACGTGCTGGAAGAACTCGAACTGCGTGACCTCGGACCCATCCACGACGCGAAACTCGTGCCCGCGCGCGGCATGACATCGATCACGGGTGAGACGGGCGCAGGAAAATCGATGCTGCTCAGCGCGCTCAGGCTCATCTCGGGAGCCCCGGCGGATGCGAGCCGTGTCGCGACAGGCGCGAAGGAAGCATGGGCGCAAGGCATATTCGTCGTGAACGAAGGCGACGCGGCGCTCGCGATCGCACAACAAGCGGGTGCGCAATGCGACGATCATGAGATCTTCGTCGCGCGCACCGTACCGGCGTCGGGCCGTTCGCGCGCCATCCTGTGCGGCAAGACGGTACCGAAATCGGTGCTCGCTTCGCTCGCGGACGAACTCATCACGATACATGGCCAAAGCGAACAGCTGCGGATAGCGTCACCCGCACGCCAACGTGAGTTCCTTGACCGTTGCGCCGACAATGACAAGGAACGTCTCGCCTACGCGAAGGCGTGGAACGCGTACCGGGAAATCGACGACCGCCTGCACCGCCTGAGCTCTCAGGAATCGTCGATGCGCCAACAGGCGGATTACCTGCGCGAATCCATCGCGCGCATCGACCGCGTCGACCCACGACCGGGGGAGCTCGAGGAACTCAAACGCCAACGTGAACGCATTGAACATGCGGCGCAGATCAACGCCGGCGTCGCGAATGCGCTCGCGGCGCTCGACGCATCCCAAGGCGACGGCGGCGACGACTACCAAAGCGCGGACGCGCTCATCCAACACGCGGTGCATGCGTTGCGTGGCATACATCTGTCGGGTGTGTTCGAACAATGCGCGGACCGTCTCGAATCGGCGAGGGCGGAAATCGAGGATGTGACGTTCACGTTGTCGCAGCAGCTTGACCTGGATTCGTCGGGTGAGGACCTCGATACGCTCAACGGACGCATCCATGAACTCGACGAGCTTACGCGCAGATGGGGTCCGACACTCGACGACGTCATCGCATGGCGGGATAAGGCGCGCTTCGACGTCGAGGACCTCGACGCGTCACCGGAGAAACTCACGGAACTTGCGGCGCAGCGTGACGAATGCCTCCGCAAGGCGCACAAGGCGGCCTCCGCACTCACGAAGACGCGCGAACGGGCGGCGAAACGACTGTCGAAGGACGTGGATGGCGAACTTGCGCAATTGGCGATGGCGGGATCGTCGCTCACGATAGAGGTGCGTGCGCGCGAAGGCGACGGTGCGCTTGACGCGAACGGCGGCGACGATGTTGAATTCCTGTTCACACCGTTCAAAGGGTCGTCGGCGCTTGCGATGGGCAAAAGCGCTTCGGGCGGCGAACTCAGCCGCCTCATGCTCGCGCTCGAACTGTCCGCTGCGGGCGAACGCGCGCACAAGGACGCGCACAAGGAGGGGGAAGCGCCGGAAGGTGATGAGGTCCCTCCGATGACGTTCATCTTCGATGAAGTCGACGCGGGCGTGGGTGGCAAGGCCGCCGTCGAGCTGGGGCGGCGCCTCGCACGCCTCGCCAGGCGCGCACAGGTAATCGTCGTGACGCATCTGCCGCAGGTCGCGTCGTGGGCGGACAGTCAGTACGTCGTCGGGAAAAAAGAGGACGGCGACGGCATCGTCAGCACACATGTACGGGAGGTCATCGGCGATGCGCGCACCGAGGAGATTGCGCGCATGCTCGATGGCAGTACGACCGCGACGTCGCTCGACCACGCGAGAGAACTGCTCGCGTCGTCGAAACTCTCTTGACATGCGGCACAAACGGAACACGGTATGAAACGGAACACGGTATGACCTGAAGGAACCTGAAGGAAACAGTGGCACCCATAGAAAACGGAGAATGATCGAAGATGGTTACGGGCAGCAGTGCGCTTACGGGTAGCGATGCTCTTACCGGTAGCGAGAGTAAATGTGACGATGCGCTTACGGGAGGCATCACCACTATGCGCAGCGATGCGCTTACGGGTGGTGGTACTCGTATGACTACTACGGGCGGCGGCACCCTTACGGGTAACAGTGTGCTTACGGGAGGTACTCCTGCTCCTGCCGGTGGCACCACCAACACCGCTACCGGTAGCAGTGTCGCGGACAACCGCGGGCGTGCCGCCATCTTCGACCTTGATGGCACATTGCTCGATTCGATGGGTGTCTGGGACCAGATCGATGCGGAGTTCCTCGCGAAGCGCGGCATCGCTGTCCCCGATGACTACATGGCGAAGGTGAGCGCCATGCAGTTCAGGCAGATCGCCGAGTACACAATCGCACGGTTCGGTCTCGACGACACGCCGCAGGCGCTCGTCGAGGAATGGAACGAGATGGCCAAGCGGATGTACGCGCACGTCGTCGAACCGAAACCACATGCCGTCGCCTATCTGCGTGAGCTCAAGGAAAGCGGGGCGAAACTGGCCGTCGCCACGACGATGCTCCCGGATCTGCGCGCCCCCGCGTTGGCACATGCGGGGATGGCGGATTTGTTCGATGCCGTCGTCGGTGTCGATGATGCGGCAGGCCGCGGCAAGGAACATCCGGACGTGTATCTGTTGGCCGCGGACACGGTAGGAGTGGATCCCGCGCATTGCACCGTGTTCGAGGACCTGTTCGTCGGTATGCGTTCGGCGAAGCGCGCGGGGATGCAGGTGTGGGGTGTGCACGACGATTCGTCCGATCACGACTGGGGACGCATATGCGCACTTGCGGACGGTGTACTGTTCGACTTCGCCGATGCGCCGCGCAGTCTGCGGTGACATCCACGTACCGCCGGTAACGGCCGCCGATGCCACCATCAACGGCTGAAGGAATGTGCCACCGGTAGCGCGTAGGGGCGGCACTACCGATAACAGATGTGTTGCCGAATATCAATGGAAGAGGGGTGCCACCGGTAGCGAATCGGAGGAGGGGATATGCTACCGGTAGCGGTTGAAGGAATGTGCCACCGATGACAATCAGGATGATATGCCACCGGTAACCAATGGAGGGCACAGCACTACCGGTAACGACGGGAAGATGTGCTACCGATAACAATGTGCTACCGATAACAATCATGCCACCAATGACAAAATGACAATCGGAGGACACAGTGTTACCGGTAGTGCGTAGGTGGCGCCGATAACACGAAGTGCCACCGGTATCAATCAGCAGGAATGCACTACCGATAACCGATGGTGAGTCGATAACCGATGGTGAGTACGGCGGCAAGAACAAGCGTTATGGGTGGCACCTTGGGAATGTGCCACCCATAACGCTTGAGTGTGCTTGAGTGCTGTTATGCGGTGTGGTTCGGTATCGTCCGTGGCTCACCCGTCACAGTCTGTCGGCGCATTGTTCGACGTAGTGGCCCATGTCGGAGACCTCGACGCAGTCGCGGAAGCGCACGTCGGCGGTTTCGAGCGCGCGCAGCATCGGGGGGATCTCGGTGCCCGTCTTCGCGGACAGTTCGTCCATGCATTCGAAGTCGGTGCCGTCGGACTTGAATCCGAGCGACTCGTTGACGACGCGCGGGAACTTGTACGGGCTCGCCGTGCTCAGCAGGACACGCGGAACGCCCGGTTCGGCGGGCATCTGCTGCATGACGAAATAGCCGCACGCGGTGTGCGGGTCGAGCACATAGCCGTGTTCGTCGTAGCATTCGGCGATCATCTGGCGCACCTGGTCCTCGTCGGCCCAGCCGGTCGCGAACAGGCGGCGGATCTGCCGGAGCAGTTCCGCCGGCACTTCGAACGCGCCCCATTCGGCGAGGTCGTTCATCAGGTAGGTGATCAGGCGCGGGTCCTTCTCGCTCATGTAGTAGAGCATGCGTTCGAGGTTCGAGGAGATGAGGATGTCCATCGACGGCGAGATCGTCTCGTAGAACGGGCGCTTGCGGTTGTAGGTGCCGGTCGTCAGGAAGTCGAAGAGCACGTTGTTCCTGTCGGAGGCGACGACGAGCTGGCGGACGGGAAGGCCGAGCATCTTCGCGTAGTATCCGGCGAGCACATCGCCGAAGTTGCCGGTCGGCACGACGAAGTCGACCGGGTCGCCGACGTTGATGGCCTGCCGTTCGAGCAGCTGCGCGTATGCGGAGAAGTAGTAGACGACCTGCGGCACGAGGCGGCCGACGTTGATCGAGTTCGCCGACGAGAGCACAACGTGCGCGTCTTTTTCGATGCGCGCGGCGAGTTCTTTGTCGCCGAAGATCTGCTTGACCGTGGACTGCGCGTCGTCGAAGTTGCCGTTGACCGCGCACACGTTGACGTTGCCGCCCGTCTGCGTCGTCATCTGGAGTTCCTGCACGCGCGAGACCTTGCCCTGTGGGTAGAAGACGGTGATGCCGGTGCCTTCGGCGTCGGCGAAGCCCGCGAGCGCGGCCTTGCCGGTGTCGCCGGATGTGGCGGTGACGATCATGATCCTCTCGTCGCCGTCCGCGGGCGTCGTGCGTGCCATGAAGCGGGGCAGGATCTGCAATGCGACGTCCTTGAACGCGGATGTGGGGCCGTGGAACAGTTCCATGACGTAGTCGTCGCCGAGCGGCTTGACGGGGGTGATGCGCTTGTCGGACCACTGCTGCCCGTAGGCCTGTGCGATGCATGCGTCGAGTTCGTCGGCGGTGAAGTCGTCGAGGAGCACGGAGAGCACGTCGTGGGCGATCTGCTGGTATGGCTTGCCCGCGAGATCGTCGATGCGGACGGTGCGTTCGCCGAGCTCGTCAGTGACGAACAGGCCGCCGTCGTCCGCGATGCCCTTGCGGATGGCCTGCTTCGAGGTCAACGAATCGGTTGTGCTGCGTGTGCTGTGGAACTTGTTCACTCGTGTCGTCCTTGCGATATTGAAAAAGATATGGTGTGTGGACGATTTTCAGTATAGGGCGCACAGGAGAACGAGGAAGCCGCGTTGTCCGTGTTCCGGAATGGGTGCTCGCGGTGCCGTCAGCGAACGCAGGTCTCCATGTGTATGGGTGAGTGTGGCGTATAGGTGTATAGGTGAGTGTGGGAGGGGTGATTGCTTACGGGTGGCATTGTTCCATTGAGAATGTCGTCTGGGTGTCGACGATAGTCGATGGCAGCAGGATGCTACCGGTAATGGAGGCTGCCGATAGCAATGGATGCTACCAATAAACCAGCGAGTACCGCCGGTAAGGATGGTACCGCCGGTAAGTGGGGAGTGGCCGCCGAGAGTGGGTGCAGCCAGTAAGCATGTGCGTGACCAGCAGGGGCGCGGCCGGTAAGCGAAGGATGCTGCCGGTAAGGATGTTGGGTTACTGGTTAAGGTGGGTGCTGCCTGTAAAGAGGTTAAGAAGAGATAGGGGGTGTGTGCTGCCGGGAAGGATGTTGGGCCAGCGGTTACAGTGGGTGCCGCCGGTAAGGGGAGTCAGGGGTGATGCGGTGCGGGTGGAGATTGCGGTGTCGATGGACATGGGATGCGGGTGTAGGCTGTTTCCACTAATGTGCAAGTATGACGAACACACAGAGCGAACACAATCAGGTCAGCGACGACGTCTTCGATGCGGTGTGCACGATGGCGGACAAGGCCGCCGCCGCGCAGGCGAAGCTCGCGCAATCCACGACCGACGCCAAGAACGGTCTGCTCATGGCGATCGCCGACGCGCTCGACGCACGCGCCGACGAGATTGCCGGCGCGAACGAGCTGGACATGCAACAGGCCTTCGACGATGGCATGGACGCAGGCAAGCTCGACCGCCTCAAGTTCGATGTGACGCGCATCGCCGCGTCGGCGAACGACATGCGCCACGTCGCGACACTGCCGGACCCTGTCGGACAGGTCGTGCGTGGGTTCGAGGCGCCGAACGGCCTGCGCCTGCAGCAGGTGCGCGTGCCGATGGGTGTCATCGGCATGATCTACGAGGCCCGTCCGAACGTGACCGTCGACGTCATCGCATTATGCGTCAAATCCGGCAATGCGGCGATCCTGCGCGGCGGTCATGCGGCGGAGCGCACGAACGCCGCTACGCTCGCGATCGTCAAGGACACGCTGCGTGAACTCGGCTTCGACGACGCGCTCATCGGCACGGTAGACGCCCATGGGCGCGAAGGCGCGACGGCGATGATGGAGGCGCGCGGCCACATCGACCTGCTCGTGCCGCGCGGCAGCGCACGCCTCATCCAGGCCGTCGTCGAGAATTCGAAGGTTCCCGTCATCGAGACGGGTGCCGGCAACGTCCACATCTACGTCGACCGCACCGCCGACCTCGACAAGGCGATCCCGATCATCCTCAACGCGAAGACGCAGCGCGTCGGCGTATGCAACGCCGCCGAGAAGCTCATCGTCCACCGTGACGTCGCCGACGCGTTCCTGCCGATCGTCGCACAGGCGCTCGCGACCGCGGACGTCGTCATGCACGCCGACGACGTCTCCTACAAGATCATCGACGAGGCGAACATCCGTGACATCAAGCTGTATGAGGCGGACGAGGCCGACTGGGGCACCGAATACCTCGCGCTTGAGATCGGCGTCCTCGTCGTCGATTCGATGGACGAGGCGATCGCGCATATCAACCGCTATTCGACGCACCACACCGAGGCGATCCTCGCGGAGGACTACGGTGCGATCGAACGCTTCACGAAAGACGTCGATTCGGCCGTCGTCATGGTCAATGCGTCCACACGGTTCACCGACGGCGGCGTGTTCGGCTTCGGCGCCGAACTCGGCATCTCGACGCAGAAGATGCACGCGCGCGGCCCGATGGGTCTGCAGGAGATGACGACGACGAAGTGGATCGGCTACGGCACGGGGCAGGTGAGGGCATGAGCGCGGAGCATACCGAAAGCGCGGCGCATGAGGGGCAGGTGACGACCGTCACGTTCGACGACGCGCATATGTTCGCCAATCCCTGGGGTGTCGACCTCAGCGACCATAGGAACCTCCTCAAGGCCGCGTCCGAACGCCTGAGCCTCGTACGGTACGTGTTCCTCGTGCAGATCGAGGACGGCATCGCGTCCGCCGCGCAGCGCGCGTCGCTCGAATACGCGGACGCCGTGCTCATCGGTTGGCCGGAGACGGATGCCGCCGATGTCGTCGCAGTCGATGACGATCAATACGACGTCGTCGTCGAACAGATCGTGCTCATGGAGGACTATATCGACAGGTTCCGCGATATGGAACGCGACAATGACATCGACGGCATGACGGATACGCTCATCCGCATCACCGAACGCGTCGCCCATGTACGCCGCGCGTTCCAACCGAGTTTCCTGCTGCCGACGTTCGCCGAGATCCGGCGCGTCGTGCAGGACGAATGGAACGAGGACATGGGCAAGATCGATCCGGAAGGCGAAAGCGGCGACGGTTATGCGCAGGAGCTCACGCTCCAGCGGCAGATCGACCGCGTCACCACGGAGCATGCACGCGAACACAACCAGGAGAAGCACTGACATGGCGTCCGACAACGGCATCGACGACGCCGGCATGGCCGCTGACACGCCGCGCAGGATGGCGGAACTGTCCGTCGCGGACGCCGCGACGGCCCATCTCGTCTCGCCACCGGGACGGCGTTCGCCGCGGGGCAACTGGCATGCGCGTCCACGCATCGGCATCATGGGCGGCACGTTCGACCCGATCCACAACGGCCATCTCGTCGCCGCATCCGAGGTCTCATGGGTCTACGACCTCGACGAGGTCATCTTCGTGCCGACGGGACGCCCCGTGTTCAAGCTCGACAAGCATGTGACGAACGCCGAGGACCGCTACCTCATGACCGTCATCGCGACGGCGTCGAACCCGAAGTTCACCGTCTCGCGCGTCGACATCGACCGTCCAGGAGTCACCTACACGATCGACACGCTGCGTGACCTGCGCGCGTTGTACCCGCAGGCCGAACTGTTCTTCATCACGGGCGCGGACGCCGTCGCCGAGATCATGCAGTGGAAGGACGTCGACAAGATGTTCGAGATCGCGCATTTCGTCGCGGTCACACGCCCCGGATACTCGTCGTCGGTCACATTGCCCGCAGGCAGCGTCGACATGCTCGAGATCCCCGCGCTCGCGATCTCATCGACCGATGTGCGTGAACGGGCGACACATGACGAACCGGTGTGGTATCTGGTCCCTGACGGCGTCGTCCAGTACATCGGCAAGCACGGCCTCTACCATGGGCGAGACTGACATGGTGGACACACCGATGGCACCCTGTTCAGCGTCCGGCGCACGTCAGCTGCCGGCATTACACTGGGGACACGGTTACGAACGAACTGACGTTTGGAGATACGGTGAGCGCAATTCTCGAAGGCAAACCAGATAAGAACCTCATACTCGTCACCGGAAGGGCGCATCCCAAGCTTGCGAGGGACGTTGCCGACCAGCTCGGCATCGACGTGCTCGAGACGACCGCCTACGACTTCGCGAACGGCGAGATGTACGTGCGCTACACCGAATCCGTGCGTGGCGCCGATGTCTTCGTGCTGCAGAGCCACAGCAACCCGGTCAACCAGTCGATCATGGAGCAGCTCATCATGATCGATGCGCTCAAGCGTGCATCCGCAAGGTCGATTACCGCCGTGAGCCCGCTGCTCGGCTACTCGCGTCAGGACAAGAAGCACCGTGGCCGCGAGCCGATCTCCTGCCGCCTCGTCTTCGACCTGCTCAAGACCGCGGGCGCCGACCGCATCATGAGCGTCGACCTGCACGCCGCCCAGTCGCAGGGCTTCTTCGACGGCCCCGTCGACCATCTCATCGCGATGCCGGTGCTCGTCGACTACATCCGTGACCGCTTCGCCAACCAGCTTGACAATGTGACCGTCGTGTCGCCGGACGCCGGCCGTATCCGCGTCGCCGAACAGTGGGCGCAGCGCCTCGGTGGCGGCCCGCTCGCGTTCGTGCACAAGACCCGCGACATCACGCGGCCGAACCAGGCCGTCGCGAACCGTGTCGTCGGCGATGTCAACGGCAAGGACTGCGTCCTCGTCGACGACCTCATCGACACGGCCGGCACAATCGCCGGAGCATGCAAGGTGCTCCAGGAGGCCGGGGCGAAGTCGGTGACCGTCGTCGCGACGCATGGCGTCCTGTCCGGTCCGGCCGTCGACCGCCTCAAGAACTGCGGCGCACGCGAGGTCGTGCTGACCGACACCGTGCCGATCCCCGACGAGAAGCGTTGGGACGGGCTGACCGTGCTCTCGATCGCCCCATTGCTCGCGAGCGCGATCAAGGCCGTGTTCGAGGACGGTTCGGTCGCCGAACTGTTCGACACCTATCCCGAGCACCACGGCAAGGGATTCCTGTTCGCCTGACCGACAGGCGACGCCAGGGTTTGGCAATAAGTCAGGGCCTATGGCATAATGAACACTTGGCGGGTGTAACCCGCCGTTCCCCCATGGTGTAATGGCAGCACACGGGTCTTTGGAACCCTTTGTCTTGGTTCGAGTCCAGGTGGGGGAGCCATGGGCGTCCGCATCCATGCTTCGGCTTCGGGTGCGGACGCCTTTCGCATACATCGGACCACGATGAATCATGTCTGGAGGAGGACAGATGACGGTAACCGCCGCAATCGTGCTGGCTGCGGGCGAGGGCACGCGCATGCGCTCGTCGAAGCCGAAGGTGTTGCACACCTTCGCGGGCAAGACGTTCCTGGAAAGGGTCATGTCATCCGTCGACGCGCTCGACCCGGCCACGCTCGCCGTCGTCGTGCGTTATCAGGGCGAACGTGTCGCCGAGGCGGCGCGCGGCTATGACGCCGACGTGACAATCGTCGAGCAGGATGACATCCCGGGGACGGGCCGTGCCGTGCAGTGCGCGATGCGCCAGCTCGCGCCCGGCGGCAACCTTGAGGGGGATGTGCTCATCACCGCTTCAGACATGCCGTTGCTCGACACGGGCACGCTGCGTTCGCTGCTCGACTACCACGCGTCGAGCGGCGACGACGCGACGGTGCTCACGACCGTGCTCGACGATCCGACCGGCTATGGGCGCATCATCCGCGACAGTGACGGCGACGTCCTCAAGATCGTCGAGCAGAAGGACGCGAACAGCAGCGAACTCGCCGTCCATGAGGTGAACACGTCGGTCTATGTGTTCGACGCGCATGTGCTCATGGATGCGATCGCGGGGCTGGACGCGAACAACGCACAAGGCGAGTTCTATCTGACCGACGCGCTCAAAGCCGCCAAGGCGAGCGGCAAGGTCGGCGCGTTCGCGGCCCCCGACCCGCTCAGCGTCGAAGGCGTCAACGACCGTGTGCAGCTTGCGGCGCTCGCGAAGGCGTACAACGTGCGCGTATGCGAACGGTGGATGCTCGATGGCGTGACGATCCTCGACCCTGAAACGACGTGGATCGAGGACGATGTGACGATCGGCAGGGATGCGACGATCCTGCCCGGTTGCTTCCTCGAAGGGCGCACGACGATCGGTGAGAACGCCGTCGTCGGACCGTACACGACGCTCATCGACGCGACCGTTGACTCCGATGCGCACGTCGAACGTTCGCGTGTGCAGGAATCACACATCGGACGCGCGGCGAACATCGGACCGTGGACGTATCTGCGCCCCGGCAACGAACTCGGTGAGGAGTCGAAGGCGGGCGCGTTCGTCGAAATGAAGAAGGCGCACATCGGCGACGGTACGAAGGTGCCGCATCTGAGCTATGTCGGCGACGCCGACCTCGGCGAGCGAACGAACATCGGCGGCGGCACGATCACGGCGAACTATGACGGCGTGCACAAGAACCATACGACGATCGGCTCGGACGTCCACATCGGCGCCGGCAACCTCTTCGTCGCCCCGGTCGAGGTCGGCGACAACGTCACAAGCGGTGCCGGATCGGTCATCCGGCACGACGTTCCGGATGACGCGATGGTCTATTCGGAGAACACGCAACATATTGTAGAACAGTGGAAACCAGCCTGGGAGCGTTGATATGACGGCACTTGCATCATCGATCAATTCGGTTCGCATAGCGGCGGCGGCCGCCGACCGCATGAAGGCGCAGGACATCGTCGCCTACGACGTGAGCGCGCAGATTGGCATAACCGACTGCATGCTGCTCGCGTCGGCGTCGAACGAACGGCAGGTCCTCGCCATCGCCGAGGAGATCGAGAAGGACCTGTACACGAAGGGCGGCAAACTGCAGCCGCGCGGACGCGAAGGCGTCCAGGAGGCGCAGTGGATCCTGCTCGACTACGGTGACTTCATCGTGCATGTCATGCACGAGGAGGCGCGTGACTTCTACCATCTCGAACGCCTGTGGCGTGATTGCCCGCGCATCGACCTCGAACTGCCCGACGCGCCCGTGGACACCGCGGACGCCGACTGAGCGCGGAGGACATGATGACGGCACTCGAGACGGTGCGATCGATCACGCTTGTCCGCCACGGGCGCACCTCATACAACCTCGCGGGCCGCGTCCAAGGCGGCATCGACATCCCGCTCGACGACGTCGGCGTGTGGCAGGCGAAGCAGACGGGCGACGCGCTGCGCAAGCTCTACGTCGACCGGGACCCCTGCGCCCGACAGCTCGTCGTGGCGTCCGACCTCAAGCGGGCGAGCCGCACCGCGCATATGTTCGCCGATGCGATCGGCACCGAGGTCCATCTTGACGAACGGCTGCGCGAGCGCAGCTTCGGCGATTGGGAGGGCATGTCGGGCGATGAGCTCGGCGCGCAATGGCCCGAGGACTTCGCATTGT
The DNA here is from genome assembly GCF_002286935.1 of Bifidobacterium criceti. GTDB lineage: Bacteria > Actinomycetota > Actinomycetes > Actinomycetales > Bifidobacteriaceae > Bifidobacterium > Bifidobacterium criceti. Next base: position 191,568 of record NZ_MVOH01000014.1, on the reverse strand, counting down.
GGTGCAAAGGCCTCGGAGGCGAGATGCGCCACCACGCCGAATCCCATGAACATGCTGGGGCGCGCGGCGTCGAAGCATTGCGTGAATGGTCGCACACGGCCGGGGCGGACACCGACCTGTTCGTGTTCTCCCATGGCGCACTTATCGAGAACACGTTGCAGGCCCTGTTCGGCATAGGGTCGGTGTACCCCGACTTCGTCTCCGTCACATCGATGCGCAACGCGCATTGGGCGCGGCTCGTCAACGCCGGGCTTGACGATCCGGACCGTTGGATCCTCGTCGACTACAACCATGGTCCGGCGCTCGCGGACACTGAGCTGTGGGAGAACCCCACGCGACATTAAGGCAACCCCCAGCAATCGGACCTATGCTTATGGCAGTTTTGCCCACCGACGTGCCGCCATGCCATCCGGGGCATGGCGGCACGCCATGACCGGATGAATCGACAGTGAAGAATTTTCTTAACGGATTATCGCTCTCCCAGCTGCTCGCGGGCGCGCTCGCAGCGGTGACGTCGTTCCTGTTGTCATCGAAGATCGGCATCGCCGGCTCGGTGATCGGTGTCGCCGTCGCGTCCATCGTTTCCACGGCGGCTTCACAGATCTACCAGAACGTCATAGACGCCTCAAGTAAGAAACTGCAGAACGCGGCCGCCCAGCAACTCGGCGGGGCGCCGGCGGACGGCAGGGATCAGGACGCCGACACGCAGACGATCCCGCCGGTCGGCGCGTCCGGCAACGGGCGTGGGCGCAAGGCCCGTGTCGTCGCGTCGGATGGCGCGGCCGTGGACGCCGGTTCCGCAACAAACGCGGACAACGGGCGCAAGTCCGGTAACGGCAGGGTGCCGCTCACGAAACATGACAAGCGTGTCGCGATTGTCGTCGCCGCCGTCTCGGGCCTCATCGCCGTCGCAGTGACCGCCGGCGTCATCCTCGCGCTCACTGGCGGCAAAGGCACCGATTCGGTCGTCCACGACATCATCAACCCGAGCATGACGAGCGACGATGGCGGTGAGATGTCACCGTCTCCGTCACAGAGTGTCATCACACCTTCGATGGATGCGACATCCACGTCCGAACCGTCCTCGACGGCGGGCACATCGACCCCAAAGTCGGGAACGCATCAGGACACGAACACAAACGGCGGCGGATCGGACGGCAACGTCACCGAGCCGACCGCTTCGCCAAGCGCAGGTCAGGACGCGGGTGGGAACACCGATGATGCGAACGGCAGCGGGGAAGCGGGCACGGACGGCTCCGGGCAGGATGGGACCGGCCAACCGTCGGACGGCCCACAGAACAAGGATGCCGATACGAACGGCGACTGACCGCCATGGACGCAACATCAGGGGCCGGCGTGCCGCCATCATGCGACACGCCGGCCTTTGCGTATCATGAAGGCATGATGTAACCTATCTCAGGTTGGCTTGAACAAGCCGACGGGGCTATGGCGCAGCTGGTAGCGCATCTCCATGGCATGGAGAGGGTCAGGGGTTCGAATCCCCTTAGCTCCACAAAGGTTCCTGAACATCAGGTTCCCGTATTCACGGGGCTATGGCGCAGCTGGTAGCGCATCTCCATGGCATGGAGAGGGTCAGGGGTTCGAATCCCCTTAGCTCCACGATTCAACCCGGCTTCGGCCGGGTTTTTTCCGTTTTTCGTGGATGCGCCGACGCCAAGGCCGTCCCGTGGGCGGCGATGGCATCGGTGATGTGAGCGACATCACATGTGAGTGACATGACATGCACGGCACTCACTTGAGAGCGCAACGGGGCGTGTGCCGACGGGCGGTCGCGTAGTGTGGAGAGCGAATAGAAAGGAGCCGCACATGGCACAACTCACTCAGGAAATGAAGGATTTCATCAAGGACAACCTCGCATGGGTCGCGACCGTCAGCCAGGACGGCATGCCGGACCTCGGCCCGAAGATGAGCATGTTCGTGCTCGACGACGGCCATCTCGCCTACCACGAGCGCACCGCAGGCCAGACCTACCGCAACCTTGAGAACGGCAGCCCGCTCGTCGTCGCGTTCGTCAACTTCGAACAGAAGAAGGGGTACCGCTTCCGTGGCGAAGTCGTCCTGCACACCGACGACGACATCTACGATGAGCAGGTCAGGCTCGCGAACGAACGCGGCACGAAGGTCCCGGCATGCGTACCGGTCATGACGATCGACACGATCGAGGACCTCTCGGCGGGCGCCCACGCCGGCAAGACGATCACGAAGGACTGAGCGGCCAGCCCACGCGTGCCAATACCATCCGCCCCACCCGGCACACTGCCGGCAACGTGTGGGACGGCGAGCGAAGGCGCGCCGTCCCACGCATGATCCGTATAATCCGCACGATTGACAAGCAAGGAGCGAACCGCAATGATCACCGACATCGTCATGCTGCGTCACGGACGTACGTCGATGAACCTCGAACGCCGTCTGCAAGGGCAGATCGACGTCCCACTCGACATCATCGGACAATGGCAGGTGGACCAGAGCGGGTTCGCGCTCGCACAGCGCTACTACTGGGCGAAGGTGAGCAACATCGCCGCGCACCCCGACCTGCTGCCGCACACCCCACCGCAGGCCGTGCGCGACGTGGAGGCGTCCGAGTACACGAACGCGCCCGCCGCGGCGCGCACGATGCATGTCGTGTGCTCCGACCTGTTCCGTGCACAGCAGACCGCGCATGCGTTCGCGGACATCCTCGGTCTCGACGTGCATCTCGACACGCGGTTGCGTGAGCGTGGCTTCGGTGAATGGGAAGGCATGACGCGTGAGGAGATCGAGGCGCGCTGGCCGGACGACTTCCATGCATGGAAACGGCACCGGGGCGGCGAACTCGCGCACGGTGTCGAAAGCCGGCGCGCCGTCGGGGGACGGGGAGCCGCGGCAATCCGTTCGTATGTCCACGACGCGCAGGCGCGTCCCGGCCAGGAGACGCTCTTCGTCGTCTCGCACGGCTCATGGATCGTCGCGACGATCGCGACACTCATGGGCATGGACATCGAGCAGGTCAGCGGGCTTGACGGCATGCGCAACGCGTTCTGGTCGAGGATGGGGCTCGAGACAAGCCCGGACGGCGAACGCTGGCTGCTTGCGGCGTTCAACGAAGGACCGCAGATCGCGCAGTACGTCGACTGGGAGAACGGGCCGGCCGAACTGCGCAATCCGGACATGCCGATGTGGAAGCCGATCACCGCGTGAACCCGACGCGGCGCGGTACCGTCGTCGCCACGTGTCTGACAGGTGCGACTAAGCTGTTGATGTTTGCATAGGACTGGCCGCATGCCATGCGGCTAAGCGAATGAGAGGCGGGTATCTCATGCTGCGCATGTTCAGCACCGTTCACGGACAGGTCGAGCAGATAGACAAACCGGAAAACGGGTCATGGCTCGCCCTGTCCGAACCCACCGACGTCGAACTGACGACCGTCGCCCAGGAGACCGGCATCGACCTCGCCGACCTGCGGGCGCCGCTCGATGATGAGGAACGCTCCCGCGTCGACGTCGAGGACGACTACACGATGATCATCGTCGATATCCCGACGGTCGGGGAGCGTTCGGGGCGCAACTGGTACGAGACGATCCCGTTGTCGATCATCGTCACCCGCACGCTCATCGTCACCGTGTGCATGCAGGACACGCCCGTGCTCCACCCGTTCATGGAGGGCACGATCCGCGGGTTCAACACGTTCATGCGCTCGCGCTTCATCCTGCAGATCCTCTACCGCAACGCGACGATGTATCTGCGGTACCTGCGCATCATCGACGGCGAGACGGACAAACTCGAACTCAGGTTACGCCATTCGATGCAGAACCGTGAGATCCTCATGCTCCTCGAGCTGAGCAAGACACTCGTCTATTTCAATACATCGCTCAAATCGAACGAGATCGTCATGGAGAAACTCACGACGCTTTCGCGCATCAAACAGTATCCGGAGGACGAGGACCTGCTCGACGACGTCATCACCGAGAACAAACAGGCGATCGAGATGGCGAACATCTACAGCGGCGTTCTCGCGAACATGACGGACGCGTTCTCGTCGGTCGTCTCGAACAACCTGAGCAATGTCATGCGCATCTTCACGATCATCTCGATCACACTGTCCATTCCGACACTCATCTTCTCGATGTATGGCATGAACTTCCAGAACGGGATGCTTGGCATGCCGTTCACCGCTTCACGCTGGGGATTCCTCATCATCATCGTTTTCGCGATCGTGCTCGCGGCGCTTGTGCTGTGGTTCCTCACCCGTTCCCGCCTGTTCAAGTGAGGCCGCATGCGTACCGATAACCATATGAAAGCCGCCGCAGCGTTGTGCACCGCCGCGATGACGGCGTCGCTCGCCGCGTGCGGCACATCCGTCGAGGTGTCGGTGCCGGGGCAGGCGGACGGTCCGATGATTAACATCGGCGTCGCCACCGATGAACCCGGTGTCGGCTGGTACCATGAGGACGGCTACAGTGGATTGGGTGTCGAGGTCGCGAAATATGTCGCGAGGAAACTCGGCTACAGTCACAGCCAGATCATTTTCCACCCGATGACGATGGGCGGACGCGACGCGATGCTCGAAGACGGGACGATTGATTTCGCGATGACGACGTACGCCTACGACGGGGGCAAGGATGCGCGCGCGTTCACGAAGGAGCTCGCCTCACGCGACGGTGATGTGCGCTATTCCGGACCGTACCTCATCACGAACGACGAACTGCTTGTGCGCGCGGACGAACGATCGACGATCCGCGGCGCCGGCGATGTACGTGGACGCACCGTGTGCGTCGTCAAGGACGATGACGTGCGCACGCAGCTCGAACGTCGCGTGGCTGATGTGCGGTTCCGTGAGGAAAGCAATTTCCAGAAGTGCGTCTCCGCGCTTCTCGCCGGCGAAAGCGATGCCGTCGCAGGCTCAAGACCGGTGCTCGCGGGGCTGCGTGGCGAAGCGGGGAACGGGTATGTGGACATCGTCGCCGATTCCTTCGGCGAACGCGCCTATGGCGTGGCGATCAACGGTGACGGCAGGGAACTCATCCGCCAGATCAACATGAGCCTGCAGGACATGATCGATGACGGCACATGGGACACGATCGTCGATGGTGCGGAACAATCGTTGGGGATCAGGATGGACCTGAAGCTCAATCCGCCGCAGATCGTCAACGGCCGCGACGAAGGCTGAGCGTTGCGCCGATGGCGTACATGGTTCGCACTCCGGACAGCACCGGTGGTGTGTCCAGTTGAAAAACAATAATCGTGCCCTATGAGTGACATCGAACCGAGCGCGCACGCGCAATCACATGGTGCGGACCATGCGGCCTTCCGGTACAACGCCGAGATGGCGCAGACGATCGAAGACAAATGGCAGAGGATCTGGGACGAGCAGGGCACGTTTTGGGCGGCGAACGTCGAAGGTGAACTCACCGACGGCGAAGGCCGCCATGCGGACGGACGCAGGCCGTTCTTCGCGATGGACATGTTCCCGTACCCGTCGGGCAAGGGGTTGCATGTGGGCCATCCGCTCGGATACCTCGCATCCGATGTCGTGAGCCGCTACCACCGCATGAAGGGCGAGAACGTCCTGCATGCGATGGGCTATGACGCGTTCGGCCTGCCGGCCGAGCAGTTCGCCGTGAAGACGGGCCAGCATCCGCGCGTGACGACCGAACAGAACATCGCGAACATGCGCCGCCAGCTGCACCGCATGGGCTTGAGCTTCGACGACCGCCGCTCATTCGCGACGATCGAACCCGGCTATGTGCGGTGGACGCAGTGGATCTTCTCGCGCATCTTCGACGCCTGGTATGACCCGGACAAGAGGAACCCGAGCGGTTCGATGGGATGCGCGCGTCCGATAGGCGAACTCGTCGAGCAGTTCCGTTCGGGCGAACGCCCGATCGACGGCCATGAGGGCCAGGCATGGGATGAGCTGAGCGCCGCGGAGCAGGCGGACGTGCTCAACGACTACCGTCTCGCCTATATCTCCAAATCCCCAGTCAACTGGTGCCCCGGCCTTGGCACGGTCCTCGCGAACGAGGAGGTGACGGCCGAAGGACGCTCCGAACGCGGCAACTACCCGGTGTTCCAGCGTGAGCTGCGCCAGTGGTCGATGCGCATCACCGCCTACGGTCACCGCCTCATCGAGGATCTCACGACAATCGACTGGCCGGAGAAGGTCAAGCTCATGCAGCGCAACTGGATCGGCGAGTCGCATGGCGCATCGGTGCATTTCAAGGTGCGTTGCGCGAACGGGCTCAAGGACATGGAGATCTACACGACGAGGCCGGACACATTGTTCGGCGCGACATTCTGCGTTGTGTCCCCGGAGCATCCGCTCCTGCTCGATGTGCCGGCGCAGTGGCCCGAAGGCGTGGATGAGCGGTGGACGGGCGGATATGCGACGCCGCTTGAGGCGGTCGCGGCCTACCGCATGATGGCCGAGGCGAAGACGGCCGCCGACCGTGTGAACGACGCCGGAGAGAAGACCGGCCTGTTCACCGGCCTTTACGCGGTCAATCCGATCACCGGCGCCGATCTTCCGGTGTTTACGGCCGACTATGTGCTCATGGATTACGGCACCGGCGCAATCATGGCCGTGCCGGGCGGCGACCAGCGTGATTACGATTTCGCGGTCAAGTATGGCCTGCCGGTCGTCTATACCGTCGAGCCGCTCCCGGAAAGCGGCGACGGTCTGGCGAACTACAAAGGCAAGGCGCCGTTCGTCTCCCATGACGGCATCGTCATCAACTCGTCCGTCGACGCGACATGGGCGCGTGGGGACGCGCTTGACATCAACGGGATGCGCGTCGACGACGCGATCGCCGCAGTCACGGCGTGGCTTGAGGAGGCGCAGGTCGGTGAAGGCACCGTCAGCTACCGTCTGCGTGACTGGCTCTTCAGCCGCCAGCGCTATTGGGGCGAACCGTTCCCGATCGTCTACGACGAGGACGGTGTGCCCCATCTCCTTCCCGATTCGATGCTGCCGATCGACCTGCCCGAAGTGCCGGATTACAGCCCGAAGACCTTCGACCCGGCGGACGCGCAGTCCAATCCGGAGGCGCCGTTGAGCCGCAACGCCGATTGGGTCACCGTGACGCTCGACCTTGGCGATGGCCCCAAACAATACCACCGTGAGACGAACACGATGCCGAACTGGGCCGGTTCGTGCTGGTATTACATGCGCTATCTCGACCCGCACGACACCGAGCATATGGTCGAACGCGACGAATACGACTATTGGATGGGTCCGGAGCACAATCCGACGGCCGGCGCGTCCGGTGGCGTCGACCTGTATATCGGCGGCGTCGAGCATGCCGTGCTCCATCTGCTGTATTCGCGGTTCTGGCACAAGATCCTCTTCGACCTCGGATATGTGGACTCGTCGGAGCCGTTCCACAAGCTCTTCAACCAGGGCATGATCCAGGCGTACGCCTACACCGACGACCGTGGCGAATACGTCCCGGCCGACGAGGTCGAGGAAGGCCCCACGGATGCGTCGGGCGAACCGACGTTCACATGGAATGGGCAGCACGTCAACCGCGAGTTCGGCAAGATGGGCAAGAGCCTTAAGAACATCGTGACGCCGGACTACATGTACGACAACTACGGCGCCGACACGTTCCGCCTCTATGAGATGAGCATGGGCCCGCTCGACGAGTCGCGTCCGTGGAACACGCGCAACGTCGTCGGCGGCATGCGTTTCCTGCAGCGCCTGTGGCGCAATGTCATCGATGAGAACATCGGTGAGGTCACCGTGAGCGACGAGCCGCTCGACGACAAGACGCTCAAGCTGCTCAACAACACGATCGCCGATGTGACGGTCGAGATGGAGGCGATGCGTCCGAACACGGCGATCGCGAAGCTCATCGTGCTCAACAACCATCTGACCGGCATGGACCGTGTCCCGCGCGCCGCGATCGAACCGCTCGTGCTCATGGTCTCGCCGATCGCGCCGCACATCGCCGAGGAACTGTGGAGCAGGCTCGGCCATGACGCGTCGCTTGCGCACCATCCGTGGCCGCAGGCCGATGAACGCTATGTGGGTCAGGATTCGGTCACCGCGGTCGTGCAGATCAAGGGCAAGGTGCGTGCGAAGCTCGACGTGAGCCCGGACATCGATCCGGACGAGCTTGAGAAGATGGCGCTTGCGGCCGTCGCCGACCGTCTCGGTGGTGTACCGCCGCGCAAGGTCATCGTCAAGGCGCCGAAGATCGTGTCGATCGTCCCCGGCAACTGACAGGGCGGTATCGCCCATGTGACGACACACCGACGATGGGGGCCGTCCCGATAGGGACGGCCCCCATCGCGTCATGCGGCGGTTGGGCGCTCAGCCGGCAGCGGAATGTGGATAACAGGATCGTCCGTACACATGGCCCGGTGCGGCTGGACACGGCCACGCCGGTCAGGCGACAGTGGGTGCATGATTGATGACGAGTATGATGTGCCGGCGCGGAAGGCGCCCGCCGCGCGTCCCGTCCATGCGCGCCGGTTGCGCCCATGCGATGTGCCGCTTCCTCCACGGCCGCCCGACAGGCCTCGCGGAGGGGGCGTGCCGCCACGGGACGATCGTGGGGATGGTGCGCCCCGGCGGGTGAAGGCGGATGACGCCAAGGCGTTGCTCGCCGGACTCACGGGCGTGCAGGGCGGCGACGACGGACCACAGGACGCCATACGGGACAAGCCACGGTTGAGCATCGAGCCGGTCCACGCGCTCATCATCATGGGAATCCTCGTCACGCTCCTCGCGGCAAGCTTGACGCTCCTTGTCGAGCAATCGGTCAATCTGGCCGCCGCACCGGACAGGGCCGAAGGTCAGGCGCCGACGGGCACAGCGGAGACGCGCGAACCTGTCACGGGAGTGGATGGCGATGCCGGCACCGCGACGGCCGAGGCACAACCAGATGGCCAACCGCAAGGCACCGCTTCCGACACACAGACGCAGCCGCAACCGGATGCACAGCCACAGCCGGCACCCCAGACACCGTCGACACCGCAACTCATCGACCTCAACACGGCGACGCAGGAACAGCTTGAGACGGTCAAGGGGATAGGACCGGTGACCGCGGCGAACATCATCAGCTACCGTTTGAGCGTGGGCCGTTTGACGAGTGTCGACGACCTGCTCAACGTCAACGGCATCGGGATCAAGACGCTCGATAAGATCCGCGGGCAGGTGACGGTGCGATGAGCCGAGAACCACAATGGCAGGACGGCACGCGGCAAATCGGCATCCATCACACCCGCAAAGTCGCCGCCAACGCATTGCGTGGCACCTTCGGCCGTTGGCTTGCACGCGAATCAGGGCACCGCGACATGCGGCTGCTTCCCGCGGCGCTTGGGGCATGGGCGTCGGCGCTCGCGATGCGCGCGATGCTCGATGAGGACCGCATCGCCGGGACACAGGTGTTCGCGGCCACGATGTGCACGGGGGCGGGCATCGTCCTGCTCGTCGCGCTCATCGCCGTCACCGGATGGGTCCGCCGTACGCATCCGGGCAGGGCACAGCCCGGCATGCGCGTTGCCGCATGCGCGCTCGTATGCATTGCGGCGGCGTTGACCAGCGCACTCGCGACGACACTCGACATCGCGCGCGCCGCATCCGATCCGGCGATGCGGATGACGCGTGACGGACCGGCCCTCGCATACGTCGACGTGCGGGCGCAGTCGCCGCCGCTGCGTTCGGCGAGCCGGTCGGCAGCATGCACTGTCCGAGCCGGGACCCGTGCCATCATGAAGGATGCCGTGATGGTCCCATCGTCGGTCGATGTACGCGTCCTGCTTGCCGAACCCCTATGCGCGCGCATCGTGCACGGAGGCGGATACCGGATGCGTGGCACACTCGCGCGCACGTCCTGGGACCCCCATGTGCTGCAACTGACCGTCGACGATGAGGACGCGGCAGCGGCCGTCACCGTGCGCCGTGCGCCATGGTGGAGGCGCGCCGTGCATACGATGCAGCGTAGGTTCTTCGCCGTGACCGAAGGACTCTCGGACCAGGGGAGGGTCCTCGTGCCGGGGCTGACGCTCGGCGTGCTCGGCCAGGATGCGCCCACCGACGGCGAACCGGTCAATGAGGTCTATGCCACGCGGCTTGAGGAGGAATGCCGACGGGCCGGCATCATCCATCTGATGGCCGTATCCGGAGGGCACTATGCGCTCGTCGGCTCGTTCGCGACGATGCTGTGCGCACTCGTGCTCGCACCACGGTGGGTCGTCGCGGCCGTCCGCGCCATGGGCGTCATCATGCTCACCGTCGTCCTTGTGCCAAGCGAGTCGATCACGAGGGCCGTCATCATGCAGCTGCTTGCGGTCGGATATGTGCTGTTGGGGCGTCGGGAGCAGACGATGCCGTTGCTGTTGTGGACCTCGATCATCGGGGTCGTCACCGATCCGCAACGGGCCGCCGATTTCGGTTTCGCGCTCTCATGCGCCGCCGTGCTCGGCATCGCGCTCGTGAGCGGGCCGGTCGCCGAACGTCTGCGGTCTTGGCTGCCACACCGCCTCGCGGACGCGCTCGCGACGACGGTCGGCGCGCAAGTGTTCACATTGCCGGTCCAACTGCTCCTGCAGCCCGAGATCCCGGTATGGTCGGTGCCGGCGAATCTGCTTGTGGCGCCGTGGATGGACGCGGCGACGGTATGCGGGCTTGCCTCCTATGCGGTGAGCTGGTTCATGCCATGGCTCGGGTTCGCTCTCGCATGGTGCGCCTCGCTTGGCACAAAAAGCATCGAGCTCGCCGCCGGAGCCTTCGGGGCCGACGCGTCCGGCTCCACGGTTGCGTGGGGTGGCGGGGTAGTCCGTCTCGCCGCGGCGGAACTCATCGTGCTGCTCATCGCGATCCTGCTGCATACGATGGCGGACGTCGCGCGGACACGACGCCCGTCTGCGCACGTATTCGCCTCCGGGGCGGCGCCAATCGCCGGGATGCGTCTATGGTGTGCGGATACGAGGACAATGCTCACATCGATGCGATGGCGCATGCGACCACCCAATGGAGAGGACGGGTCGCAACGGAGCCATCGGCGTCGCACGGAGCGTGTATGGGGAAAGGGGCCATGACGATGATTGTCCAACGATGCGCACACATTGGGACTATGGGTGTGAACAACGACGCGAACTGCGTCATCGTCTTCGGTGGCATCGAGTACCTCAACGAACGCGAGGCGCGCGCCGATATCCGGCACTGGCTCGATAACCACCGCGACGCCGACTTCATCGAACTCGACGCGCGCACGACCGAAGGATACGACTTCGACGAGGCGGTGAGCCCATCGCTGCTCAGCGACCGCGCAGGCGTGCTCCTCACGCATCTCGAGGACGCCGACGAACCACTCGCCAAAACGCTCGTCTCCTACGTGAAAGCGACGGAGGGCGACCCGAACGCCTCGGCCGTCATCATGCGCCATGCCGGCGGCAACAAAGGCAAGAGGCTCGTCGACGACCTCAAACGGGCGGGCGCCGCGATGCAGAAAGTCGATGACATCAAGGCGCTGCGGGAGAAAGGCGGTGTGCGCAATTTCACAATCGGCGAGTTCGAACGCCGAGGCCGGCGCGTCGAACCCCAAGCGGCTGAACAGCTCGCCGCCGTGTACGGCGAAGGCAACTTCGGCGAACTGTGCGCGATGGTCGGCCAATTGTGCATGGACTTCACCGACGATCCGATCACGCTCGACGAAGTCAATCAATACATGATCGCCAATCCACAGGTCACCGGTTTCAACGTCGCGGACGCCGCACTCGCAGGCCAGGGCGCGCAGGCGGTCGTCATGCTGCGCTCGGCGCTCGTCCAAGGCGTCGACCCGATCGCGCTCGTCGGCGCGCTCGCGATGAAACTGCGTTCACTCGCGAAGGCGTCGGCCGTGCGTGCGGGAACGATCACGGACGCGGAGGCGAAGATGCCCCCATGGCTCATCCGCAAGACCCAGCGTCAGCTCGCCGGCTGGTCATCGCAATCGCTCGGCCGGTGCGTGCGGCGGCTCGCATGGGCGGATGAGCAATGCAAGACGACCGGAAGCGACCCCGCCTATGCGCTCGAACGCTGTGTCGAGCTCATCGCGAACAAAGGCGTTGAGTAACATGGTGCCCAGTGGCATCCATGACGATCGGAAGGCGCAGGACGTGGAATCGAAGCAGTACGCAATACCGACGGCCGAACGCATGCGCGCGCTCGGCGAACAGGTCGCACGCCGCATGCGCGGCGGCGAGGTCATCCTGCTGTCCGGACCGCTCGGCGCCGGCAAGACGACGTTCGCCCAAGGCTTCGGCGCCGGACTCGGCATCGACGAACCCATCGTCTCGCCGACGTTCACGATCGCGCGTGAACTCAACGGCACATTCGCCGATGGAAGACCGGCACGGCTCATCCACGTCGACGCCTACCGGCTCGGCGGCACCGACTACGCGCCGGGGCAGGACAGCGTCGACCGTCTGCTTGACGAACTCGAATCGCTCGGCCTCGACGAGGAACTCGAAGATGTCGACGAACACGCCGTCGTCCTGATGGAATGGGGCGAACAGATGGCCGCCGCGCTCGCGGACGAACGCCTCGACATCACGCTCACACGCCCGGTCGGAACGGGACATGTGCGGCGGACGGACAGGGAGCTGACAAGTGATGGCATGCGGTACGCGACGCTCACCGCCGTGGGAGGACGATGGGATGGGTTCCTCGGCGCCTTCGACTTCGCGTGACCGGCGCATCGGCAACCAACGGACAACAACGAAAAGACGGAACATGCATACGTTAGTCATCGACACATCGTTCGGATCGACCGTGGGCGTCGTCGGATACGAACCGGTCATTGAACACGATTCGCGCACCCATGTGGAGCGGTTGCGCGACGACATCGCCGCCGCATGCGCACGTGCGGGCATCGCACCGCATGAATTGGGCCGCATCGTCACCGGCATCGGTCCTGCGCCGTTCACCGGATTGCGCGCCGGCATCGTCACGGCGAAGGCGATCGCATACGCGACAGGCGCACAACTGCTCGGACAGGACGACCTCACGCCGAACGTCGCGCTCATGCACGCCGTCCACCGCCACGACGCGCGCTTCGCACAGTGGTTCGATTACGGCGACGTGAGCGTCATGAATGCGGACACGAACACCGTGAACTTCACATTGAGTGTGAACGACGCACGCCGCAAACAGCTGTACTTCGCGCTGTACGCGGACCTCGACCCACAAGGGGACGACCCCACGACAATCATCGACATGGACATCGACGCCCCCGTGCATATCGCCGAACGCGTGCGACAGTGCGTCGACGACCATCTCGAACGACATCCCGGCATCAATGCGGTCGTCGACGTCATCGGACACGGCGCGTGCACATACGCATCGGCATGGGATGCGATTGGACACGTGGAGACGGTGAGCGACACCGCCGCGCTCGATACGGGTGTGCATGGCCTCGCCCTGTTCGCGCATATCGCCGAACGCCAGTGCGAAGCGGACGGCAACGCGGAAGACGGCGATGGGAACGTCGAACCGCTGTATCTGCGCCGTCCAGACGTGAGCGTGCCGAATCCACTCAAACATGTCCTCAACCACGACCCCGTGCGCGAACGGGACAACGGGAAGGCCGTGTCATGATCGTACGCGGCGACACGGTCGACCGTGAGATGGCGGTCGCCCAGATGGGCGCACTCGAACAGGACCTGTTCGGGGCCGGCGCGTGGAGTGCGAATGCAGTCAGGCAGGAACTCGACGCCCCCGCGCGCGCATACTATTTCGACGTCGACGATACGGATGGGCACAGTGTGGACGCCAACACCACATCCCCGCGGATGCGCGGATACGCGGGATACTGGTATGACGGGTATGACGCGCAGATCATGACGATCGGCGTCGCGAAACCCCACCAACGCGAAGGCATCGGCCGCGCGCTGCTCGAACGGATGATCAAGGACGCGAAAGACGCCGGCGCCGAACGCATGCTGCTCGAAGTGCGCGTCGACAACGACGCGGCAATCGCACTGTACCAGTCACTCGGATTCAAACGGATGGGGCTGCGCAAACGCTACTACCAGCCCGAAGGCGTGGACGCGTATACGATGAGCCTCGAACTCGCGCCACGCGTCGTCGGATTCGCGGCGCCCACGCCACACACGGCGGAACAACAATGACGGCGGCGCACACGGCACCGCATACGTGGACGCAGACACACACGCACACGACGACACGACAGGACGGAGCAGACGATGGACACGACGTCGCGCACAGCATTGGACGAGACGGGCGAAACGCACGGGCCGATCATCCTCGGCATCGAATCGACATGTGACGAGACGGCGGCCGCCGTCGTACAAGGCGGCACACTTAGGTCGAACGTCGTCGCCTCGTCGATGGACGAACATGCGCGCTACGGGGGTGTCATCCCCGAAATCGCTTCACGTGCGCACGCGCAGGCATTCGTACCGGTCGTCTCGAAAGCCCTCGCTGACGCGGGACTGGAGATCTCGGACGTCGACGCGATCGCCGTATCGGCGGGGCCGGGACTCGCCGGATGCCTCGCCGTCGGTGTCTCCGGGGCGAAGGCGCTTGGCTGGGCAGCGGGGAAGCCGGTCTACGGCGTCAACCATGTCATCGGGCATGTCGCGGTGACGCAACTGCAGTTCGGCGCGCTGCCGGCGAACACGATGGCACTCATCGTCTCGGGCGGACACACGTCGCTGCTGCATGTCGAGGACATCGCGCGGCATGTCGACGTCGTCGGCACGACGCTCGACGACGCCGCAGGCGAATGCTTCGACAAGATCGCGCGCCTGCTCGGCTTCCCGTATCCAGGCGGCCCGCATATCGACGCGCATGCGCAGCGGGGCGATCCGCATGCGATCCGTGTGCCACAGGGGCTGACGCAGGGGCGCGCCGGCAAAGCGCATCCTTACGATTTCAGTTTCTCAGGCGTCAAGACGGCTGTCGCACGGTGGATCGAAGAGCGGCAGGCCGCAGGCGAGCCGATTCCCGTCGATGATGTGTGCGCGTCGCTCGCCGCGTCGGTCGCCGATGTGCTCGCGAAGAAGGCGATGCGTGGATGTACGCAATATGGTGCGGACACGCTTATCGTCGGTGGTGGGTTCTCCGCGAACTCACAGCTGCGGCAGGCGTTGCTCACGGCCGGGGAACGCCACGGCGTCGACGTGAGGCTGCCACGTATCGCCTTGTGCACCGACAACGGTGCGATGGTCGCGATGCTTGGTTCGAACCTCGTCGAGGCGGGCGTCGCGCCGTCGTCTCCCGATTTCCCGATCGATTCGGCGATGCCGCTCACGCGCATCGTCATGCCATGAGGATAATGCGCCGATGACGACACGCCGATTTGCATATTCGTTGGTCGGCGCGTATATTTTCTTTCTGTTGCGTTGAAGAGATTCGACGTTGCAGTATTCCTGCGTAGCTCAGTTGGCAGAGCATCCGACTGTTAATCGGACGGTCACTGGTTCAAGCCCAGTCGCAGGAGCCAACAGCCGCCTCCGGGCGGCTTTTTCGTTTTTCGCGATGTCATGGGCGTCGCGCGGATATCGGACACGTATCGATATATGTCTAATTCGTGAAGCAAATATGTGGGAATTGTATGGAAGCGCGCGATATCACGACATCGGCGATTGTGGGCGCGTATTGTGGGACATGTCGGTTCAAGGCCGACGGCGGCGGGTCCCGTAGGGGCGCATGGGTGGTTTGCGTCAGTGGTTCCGGGGGCTCGGGACTTGCCCGTCATACATTGGCCTTGAACCGATTTCCCGTATCCGTGCACATCCAACGGCATCATGGCAATCATCGCGAATACGATGTGCAGTGGGGGAATGGGCATGTTGTGAAGATGGAGTGCGGGTATTGCGAAGGATCCGTGTGGAATGGCGGAAGACGCCGCGGCACGCGTGCATGGTCACGTATCGTAGGGGATGTTGGTTCATCCGGCGGCAGACTTTGCAGGTTGTGTGGGAGTCGGTTCACGACGACTATGATGTCGTGTGCGCGCGTCGGCATGGACGGCATGAGAGGGAGGAGGGGATGCGTCGGCGTGTCGTCACCGCAGGGGAAGCGGTCGCGACACGCCGATTTGCATATTCGTTGGTCGGCGCGTATATTTTCTTTCTGTTGCGTTGAAGAGATTCGACGTTGCAGTATTCCTGCGTAGCTCAGTTGGCAGAGCATCCGACTGTTAATCGGACGGTCACTGGTTCAAGCCCAGTCGCAGGAGCCAACAGCCGCCTCCGGGCGGCTTTTTCGTATCCCGATGGAGCAAGTACGGGCATCATCGATCGACGACGTCGCATATGACAGACGCATACAACAGCATGGTCGTTCGGATTCCCGTCTCAACTATGGATGCGCGGCGGCCGCACAATCTGACATCCCCAGTACGATGGGACGTATGAACGAAGCCAACCAAGCACACGTCGTGGCCGATCCGTGGCCCGCGCCTGTCGCGACCGCGCCGCTTGACGCGACGGTCACAATCCCCGGCAGCAAATCCCTGTCCAACCGTTATCTCATCCTCGCGGCCTTGGGATCCGATCCCGTCCGTATCCGCGGATTGCTGCGTTCGCGCGACACCGATCTGATGATGGGCGCATTGCGCGCGCTCGGCGTCACCTGTGAGGAAGACACCGACGAACCGACGACCGTCACCGTGACACCACCCAAGGACGGTGTTTTCAGCGGCAACAGCGAGGTGTTCTGCGGACTCGCGGGAACGGTCATGAGATTCGTGCCGCCGCTTGTGCTTTTCGCCGACGGGCCCGTCCGCTTCGATGGCGATGAGCAGGCGTACGCGCGTCCGATGGAACCGCTGCTGTTCGGGCTCAAACAGCTTGGCGCGCGTGTCGAATACCACGGTGAGCGCGGCCATCTGCCATTCACCGTGACGCCACCTGAGCATCTGGGCACCGGTGATGGCAAACCGGTCAAGGTGCGCGTGGATTCCTCATCATCCTCGCAGTTCGTTTCCGGCCTGCTGCTCGCGGCATCCAGGATTCCCGATGGTGTGCTGCTGCGGCATACGGGCACGACGCTCCCGAGCCTGCCGCATATCCGGATGACGATGGAGGACATCAACGTCGCAGGTGGCGACGTGACGATGCCGGAACGCGGCCGTTGGCTCGTCCAGCCGCGCGCGCTCGGCCTTCCCGGTACGGTCACGGTCGAACCCGACCTGTCGAACGCCGCGCCGTTCCTTGGGGCGGCGCTCATCGCGGGCGGCGTCGTGCGTGTGCCGAATTGGCCCGCGCACACGACGCAGCCGGGGGGACTGTTGCCGTCGATGCTCCACAAGTTCGGTGCGACGGTCACGCTCGACGGCGACCCATTCGACGAAGTCAACGATTGTGAGATGTTCGACGACGACTTCAATGGCACCCTCGCTGTTACGGGTGGCACTTCGATTCGCGGTCTCGGGGAACTCGACCTGTCGGCGGCGGGGGAGATCGCGCCAAGCGTCGCCGCGATCGCGACACTCGCGAACAGCCCGACCGAACTCATTGGCATCGGGCATCTGCGCGGCCACGAGACGAACCGGCTCGCTGCGCTTGTCACGGAAATCGAACGGGTCGGGGCGCGTGCCGAGGAGCTCGACAATGGCATCGCGATCGAACCGGTGGCGGACGACGCCTTGCACGGTGCGGTCATGGAATCGTACGCCGACCATCGCATGGCTACGTTCGCGGCGATGCTCGGATTGCGCATCCCCGGCATCGAAATCAAGGATGTGCTCACGACACGCAAGACGATCCCCGACTTCACAGGAATGTGGACCGCGATGCTCGCACAGCACGAGTGACCTTACGGGCGGCATGGGCGGATCTTCCACGAAGATCCGCCCATGCCGCATATGCGCATATGGTTGTCGTTTTCGTTACAGGTGGCACTTCGTGCGGGGTGCCACCCGTAACATTTTGCGCGATACAGATGCGCTCCGTTGCGAGATCTGCGCGTGATCTGGATTTGGTGTTACGGGTAGTGCATCGGCAGCCAGCCCGCGTTGATGCATGTACGGGAGGGCTACATCTTATGGGTGGCATGTACGGCTTATGCGCGGTGCATCTTACGGGTGGCATCTCCTTGGATGGTGACCATGTGCGCAGTGTGTGGCGTACGTCGCTCTCTTACGGGAGGTCGTGCTACCGGTGGCACCTCGCATACCATCATCGTGTTGTACAGGGGATGATGCAGCCAATATCAAGATCTGCTACCGGTAACACTGCTGCCGGTAATCGAACTACCACCAGTACCACCTACTGCCACCGATGATGAATGAGACCGCCACCGGTCAAAGACTGCTGCCTCTCGCAAGAAAAGGGAACTGCTACCGGTAACGAGTACAGGGATTCGCTACCGGTAACGAGACAAGAAAATTGCTGTCACCGGTAACGAATGGCAGCAGTTACCGGTAACCAGACCGCTGCCTGTAGCGGATGCTGCCACCGGTAATCCCATCTTCTATACGGATTAGCGCTACCGTCAGCCACATCTTCGGTGCTACCGATAACCATCCGTCCAAGCATCCAACCGTTGTCCATGCACCGGCGCGTCACCATCGCGACGATGTGCGCACATATGAACAGGGGACGGTCCCAGAGGGACCGTCCCCTGTATCGATGCGTCAAAGCATCGGTGTGGATCAGTCGGCGATCTTGTTGCCGTACTTATCCTCACCGTTGTCGACGATCTCCTGAGCACGCTGCGCGATCGCGAGTTCCTCGTTCGTCGGATAGACGACGACTGTCACCGACGAATCCGGGGTGGAGATGATGCGCGGCTCCTTGGAACGCGTATCGTTCTTCTCCATGTCCAGCTTGACGCCGAACGGGGCGAGCTTCTCGCACACCATGCGGCGCACGATTTCGTCGTTCTCGCCCACGCCCGCGGTGAACGTGAGGACATCGAGACCGCCGAGCTGCGCCGTGTACGCACCGATGTAGCTGACGATGCGGTGGACGTAGACGTCGAGCGCGAGCTTCGCGTTCTCGTCACCTTCCGCGATGAGGCGATGCACTTCGCGCATGTCGCCGAAGCCGGTCATGCCCATCATGCCGGACTTCTTGTTGAACAGGTCATCGAGTTCGTCGACGTCCATGTGCGCGTTGCGCATCAGATGGAAGACGGCGGCGGGGTCGATGTCGCCGGTACGCGAACCCATGACGAGGCCTTCGAGTGGCGTCAGGCCCATCGAGGTCTCGATCGGACGGCCACCGAGTTCGGCGGAAGCGGACGCGCCGTTGCCGATATGCAGCACGATCTGCTTGAGGCCCTTCGCGGCTTCGGCGTCGACGCCGAGGAACTCCGGGATCTGCGAGGAGACGAACCAGTGGGAGGTGCCGTGGGCGCCGTAGCGGCGGATCTTGTACTTGTCCGCGACTTCCTTGTTGAGCGCGTATGTGCTCGAAGCCTTCGGCAGCTGCTGGAAGAAGGAGGAATCAAAGACGTAGACCTGCGGGACGTCCGGCAGCAGCTGGCGCATGACGCGCGCGCCCTTCGCTTCCGGTCCGTTGTGCAGCGGCGCGAGGACGGCGAGTTCCTCGACCTTCTCCGTCGTCGCCGGCGTCACGAGGGCCGGATCCGGGAAGGTGTTGCCGCCCTGGACGACGCGGTGGCCGACGGCGATGATGCCGGCGTCCTCGAGCTTCGGGCCGTACTCCTCGAAGAAGCCGAGCACGCGCTTGAGGCCCTGCTCATGGTTTTCGATGCGCTCTTCGAGCTCATGCTTTTCGCCGTTGTATTCGTACTTGTAATGACCATCGATCGGTTCGCCGATTTTCTCGACGAGGCCCGAAGCGATTCCTTCACCGGTTTCGAGGTCGACGAGCTGGTACTTGATCGAGCTGGAGCCCGAGTTGATAACAAGGACGGTTTTCGCCATTGTGGCATCCTCCATTGGTTATTGCGTTCGCCGCGGTTGCGACTTTCCAAACACACAGATTACTCAGCGAATGCTACAAACGCGCTACGGCCGTGCCCAAACGTGGACAGTGCCTTCATCGTCGATGTCGATGTCGTCGCCGTTCCGCTTACGGGATGCATGGGTGATGTTGGTGGGGGAAGTGAGGAAGAAGAAGGAAATGGAGATGACAGGATGCCACCCATAAGGATGAGGGGTTACCCGTAAGGATTGCCCCCGTAAGAACGACTACCCGTAAGAACAAGGGCTACCCGTAAAAATGACCTCCCGTAAGGACTACCTCCCGTAAGAATGACCACCCGTAAGGAAAAGCAGTACGTACGAATGAAAGGCAACCCATAAGGGGCCGCCCCCGTAAGAACGACTATCCGTAAGAACAAGGGGCTGCCCATAAGAAGACGGCGGGGTTGGGGAGACATTCAGGATGTCTCCCCAACCCCGCCACGGAGGTGTGGATTGGCTCAATCGTTCTGCTGGGCTTCGATCGCGGTCAATGCGATCGTGTTGATGATGTCCTGGACGAGCGCGCCACGTGACAGGTCGTTGACCGGCTTGTTGAGGCCTTGGAGGATCGGGCCGATCGCGACGGCGTTCGCCGTGCGCTGGACGGCCTTGTAGCAGATGTTGCCGGAGTCGAGGTCGGGGAACACGAAGACGGTCACACGTCCGGCGACCGGATTGCCCGCCGCTTTGACGGATGCCACTTCGGGGGACCATGCGGCGTCAAACTGGATCGGGCCAACGAGTTCGAGGTCGGGGGCCTTCTCCTTGACTATCGACGCCGCCTCGACGACGAGGTCGACGTCGGGGCCCTTGCCCGAACCAAGCGTCGAATAGGAGAGCATGCCGACACGCGGCTCAATCGAGAACGCCTTCGCCGTCTGCGCCGACTGCAACGCGATGTCGGCGAGCTGTTCGGGGTCGGGGTCGAGATTGATCGCACAGTCCGCGAAGACCGACACATGGTCCTTGAGGCACATGAGGAACGCGCCGGACACCGACTTGATGCCGGGCTTCGTCTTGATGAGCTGGAGCGCCGGACGCACTGTGTTCGCCGTCGAGCTGATCGCGCCCGAGACGAGGCCATCGGCCTGCCCGAGCACGACGAGCATCGTTCCGAAATAGTTCGGGTCACGCAGCGTCTTCCTCGCGACGTCGGGTGTCATGCCCTTCTTCGCACGCAGTTCGCATAGGCGGTCGACCATCACGGTCAGCAGCTGTTCGTCGTCCATCGACTGGAAGCGCGCACGGTCGATCGATTTGAGGCCGAGTGTACGGCCGCGTTCGAGGATGTCATCCTGTTCGCCGATGATGATGAGGTCGCAGATGTCGGACTGCAACAGGTAGTCGGCGGCTTGGATGATGCGGTCGTCGGAGCCTTCCGGCAGCACGATCGTCTTGCGGTCCGCCTTTGCGCGCGCGAGCAGGTCGTATTGGAACGCGTACGGCGTCGTCGGCGGCACGAATGGCGAATCGAGCGTCTCCATGAGCTCGTGTTCGGGGACGTGTTCGTCGAACAACGCGATCGCGGCGTCCGCGTTCGTCAAATCGGACAGGTCGATGAACGGCAGCGTCCACACGCGCACCGCATAGTCCTTGAAATATTCCTTGAGCGACGCCGTCTGCTCGCCTTTGCAACCGGTGACGAACACACCGATGAGTTCGGTGCCCGCGTTCCTGATGACTTCGGTGCACGATGCGATCGTTTCGAGTACTTCGTCGGGCGTACGTCCGATTGTGCACACGGTGAGCAGGACGGGGGACTGCAGGTCCGCGGAGACGTCTGCGTTGAACGAGAACCGTTCCGGATCGCCAACGTTGGTTTTGTCGGAACCGACGATGACGCGCGCCTGTGGGTTGAGCGCGGCGTTCGTGTCAATGAAGTTCGCGACGATCTGTTCGCGTGCCTCGCGTTTGCGCAGTCGTGCGGTCGGCATCGTGACGCCTAAGGCCTGTTCTCGTGTCTGGTCGACGGATGTGTACTTGAGCAATGTGTCCGTGAACTGTTCGTCAGGGCATACGGCAGGGCGGAACACACTCGTCTTGAAGTGCCGCGAAAGCGTGCTGACGACGCCGAGCGCCACGGCGTTGCGACCGTTGCCGGGGTTCGGGCTGAGGATACTGACGTTCTTGAGACTCACTGTTCGCTCCTTTTACCGTGTGGAGAGTCGCGATGTCCGGCATCGTGCGGGCAACGACGTGTGACAACGTTGTTCACAACGGACCATTGTACCCAGCGCATGTGTGCGGACGCCGGCGGCGCGCAGGAGCGGATGGAAAATGTGAGCTAGATAACATGAAAACGGGGATTCGGATATCGATCCGGATCCCCGTTTTCCTATCGTTCAGGCGAGGTCAGTCGCGATGACTCACTCGTTGTCGCCCGCGGTGGCCGCGGTCGCGGAGAGCATCGCGCTCTCGTCGACCTTGACGTCCGGCCACACCCAGTCGGTGAACTCCGGGATGTCGTAGCCGTTGTCGACCGCGAACTGGAACGCCTTCTGGCGGAACTCATTGAGCTCGTCGATCTTGCCGGCGTACTTGTCGGCGTCGATCAGGCGCAGAGCCTCGGCCTGCAGCGCATAGCGATCCATGTCGTTGACGCGAACCATGTCGAACGGCGTCGTCGTGGAGCCCTGCTCCTTGTAGCCGACGACGTGGAAGTTGTCGTGGTTCGGACGGTCGTAGATCAGGCCGCGCACATCCTGGGCATAGGAATGGTATGCGAACAGGACCGGCTTGTCGGCGGTGAACAGCTCGGCGAAGTCCTCGTTGGACATGGCTTCGTCGTTGTTCTCCGGGGACTGCAGCTTCAGGAGGTCAACGACGTTGACGACCTTGAACTTGATGCCATCCTTGTTCAGGGCGTCGGAAGCGGCCATGATCTCCTGCGTCGGAACGTCGCCGGCGGCGGCGAGGACGACCTGGACCTCGTCGTTGCTCTTGGCGTTCGAAGCCCACTTCCACTCGGCGGCGCCGGCCTCGAGCTCGGCGCGAGCCTCGTCGAGGGTGATCCACGTCGGAGCCGGCTGCTTGCCGGAGAAGATCGCGTTGATCTTATTGGTCGACTTGAAGCACTTCTCGGCGATCGCGAGGAGCATGTTCGCGTCGGTCGCGAAGTAGATGCCGGTGACGTGATCGTTGTTGAAGGTCTTGTTGATCAGGACGGAGGTGACGCCCGGGTCCTGATGCGAGAAGCCGTTGTGGTCCTGACGCCACACGTGCGAGGAGACCAGAAGGTTCATCGACGAGATCGGCTTGCGCCACGGGATCTCGCGGACGGTGGCCTCAAGCCACTTCGCATGCTGGTTCAGCATCGAGTCGATCACATGCACGAAGGACTCGTAGGAGCTCCAGATGCCGTGACGGCCGGTGAGCAGGTAGGCCTCGAGGAAGCCTTCGCACTGATGCTCGGAGAGCTGCTCGGTGACCTGGCCGGTGACGGCCATGTTCTCGTCGACGAGGCCGGAGAGGTAGCCGTTGTCCCACTGCTTCTTGGTGACCTCATAGGTCGCGTTGAGGCGGTTGGATGCGGTCTCGTCCGGGCCGAAGATACGGAACGAATCCGGGTTGTTCTTGATGATGTCGCGGCAGTAAGCGCCCAGGGAGCGCGGAGCCTCGACCTGGCCCCAGCCATGGCCGTACTCCTTGACGCCGGTGACCTCGTAGTCCTCGAGGTTCGGCAGCTTCAGATCCTCGCGGATCACACCACCGTTGGCGTTCGGGTTGGCGCCGATGCGCAGCTCGCCCTTCGGCATGAACTCGGTGACGTCATCCTTGATCGAGCCGTCGGCGTTGAAGAGCTCCTCCGGCTTGTAGGATTCCATCCAGCCCTTGAGGACCTCGAAGTGCTCCTCGGTGTCGCGGGCGGAAGCCAGCGGAACCTGGTGCGCACGCCAGGAGCCTTCGGTCTTCTTGCCGTCGATGAACTTCGGGCAGGTCCAGCCCTTCGGGGTGCGGAAGATGAGCATCGGGTAGAACGGACGGGTCATGTCGTCGGTCTGGGCCGCTGCCTTGATGTCGCAGATCTCGTCGAAGATCGTCTCGAAGAGCTCGGCGAAGCGACGGTGGATCGACAGATGGTCCTCGTTGTCGAAGCCGGCGACGAACTCGTACGGGTGGTAGCCCATGCCGCGGAAGAAGTCGTGCAGCTCCTCATCGGAGATACGGGCGAGGATCGTCGGGTTGGCGATCTTGTAACCGTTGAGGTGCAGGATCGGCAACACGATGCCGTCGGTGCGCGGGTTGACGAGCTTGTTGGACTGCCAACCGGTGGCGAGCGGGCCGGTTTCGGCCTCGCCGTCGCCGATGATGCACGGCACGAACAGGCTCGGGTTGTTCATCACGGCGCCATAGGCGTGGGACAGGGCGTAGCCAAGTTCGCCACCCTCATGGATCGAGCCGGGGGTCTCCGGGGCGAAGTGCGACGGGATGCCGCCCGGGTAGGAGAACTGGCGGAAGAACTTCTGCAGGCCAGCTTCATCCTTCGTGATGTTCGGGTAGTACTCGGTGTACGTGCCGTCGACGTAAGACTGGGAGGTGCCAGCCGGGCCGCCGTGGCCCGGGCCCATGATGAACACGGTGTTCTGCTGGTGGTCCGCGATGAGGCGGTTGATGTGGGCGAGAAGGAAGTTCAGGCCCGGGGTGGTGCCCCAGTGACCGACGAGGCGGTGCTTCACGTCGTCGCGGGTGAAGGGTTCCTTCATCAGCGGGTTGCTACGCAGATAGATCTGGCCGATGGACATGTAGTTGGTGACGCGCCAATACTTGTCCATGCCTTCGATGGCTTCTTCGGAAACCGGTCGATCCAGCTTCTGCCAAGGGGTGCCAATAACAGGATTAGTCATGTGTGCTCCTGTACTCCTGCACATAGTGTGCGATTGTTCTTTTTCGGTTGGGACGTGGGATCCGCATGTCCTCCCTTGTCGGGGGAAACCCCATGTCCGGTCGAAGAACATGTTACGCGGACTCACTGACGTTTTGCGTAGTTTTGGTTAGGTGTGAGCGATATTGTTCGATTTCTTATGCATTTTGAGAGAATTCGCTGATGAAATGTGAATTCGGCCGATGGGCGAACAATGAGTGAAAACGTTGGAAACATTGGGATATGGGAGCATCACGCTTTTTTGTCTCGTTCGATTCGGCGTTGGGCTGGCGGCGTGTTGCGTCCAGACGAACGCCGTCGGGACGCCCTTATGCCATATGTACTTGAGCGCTTAAGTATCTGTATGTGCGTTGGCTGACGGTGCATTGTGCAGGGCGGTGGTGTTCAATGTCGCCTTACGGCAGCACAATATATACGTGTCATGCGCAACAGCGCAATCCGTTTGTCCAAGGGAGTTGTATGGCCACCGGTCCTGTCCTCGTCGTTGATTTCGGCGCGCAGTACGCGCAGCTCATCGCACGCCGTGTACGCGAAGCCAATGTGTATTCCGAGCTCGTCCCGCATTCGATGCCCGTCGGCGAGATGCTCGCCAAGAAGCCCTCGGCGATCATCCTCTCCGGCGGCCCGGCGTCCGTCTATGAACCGGGCGCGCCGACGATTGACAAGAAGGTCTTCGATGCGGGCGTCCCCGTGCTCGGCATCTGCTACGGCTTCCAGGTGATGGCCCATGAACTCGGCGGTGACGTGGACAAGGCCGCACTTGGCGAATACGGCAAGACCGAGGCTGTCGTCGACGACGCGCGCGGCATCCTCGACGGCTCGCCGTCACTGCAGACGACGTGGATGAGCCACGGTGTCGCCGTCAACACGGCACCCGAGGGGTTCGAGGTGCTCGCGCACACCGAGGGTGCGCCGGTCGCCGCGATGGCGGATGATGCGCGCAAGCTCTACGGCGTGCAGTGGCATCCGGAGGTCAGGCACACGCCGCTCGGGCAGGACCTGATCGAGAACTTCCTGCACGAATGCGCGGGAATCCCGAATGATTGGAACGCGAAGAACATCATCGACGAACAGGTCGAGGCGATCCGCGAGAAGGTCGGCGACGCGCAGGTCATATGCGGCCTGTCCGGTGGTGTCGACTCCGCCGTCGCCGCCGCGCTTGTGCACCGCGCGATCGGCGACCAGCTCACCTGTGTGTTCGTCGACCACGGCCTGCTGCGCAAGGGGGAGGCCGAGCAGGTCAAGCACGACTTCGTCGCCGCGACCGGCATCAAGCTCATCGCCGTCGACGCCTCCGAGGACTTCCTCGATGCGCTCAAGGGCGTCTCCGATCCGGAGACGAAGCGCAAGATCATCGGTGAGAAGTTCATCCGCACGTTCGAGAAGGCGCAGCGTCAGGTGATCGAAGAGGCAGGCGCGCACGGCAAGGAAGTCAAGTTCCTCGTGCAGGGCACGCTCTATCCGGATGTCGTCGAATCCGGCGGCGGCGACGGCGCATCGAACATCAAGTCGCACCACAATGTCGGCGGCCTGCCGAAGGACATCAAGTTCGAACTCATCGAGCCGCTGCGTTCGCTGTTCAAGGATGAGGTGCGCGCGATCGGCACCGAACTCGGCTTGCCGGATGAGATCGTCTGGCGCCAGCCGTTCCCAGGTCCCGGCCTCGGCATCCGCATCATCGGTGAGATCACGAAGGAACGCCTCGACCTGCTGCGCGACGCCGATGCGATCGCGCGCGAGGAACTCTCGAAGGCCGGGCTCGACCGCGACATCTGGCAGTGTCCGGTCGTGCTCCTCGCCGATGTGCATTCGGTGGGTGTCCAGGGCGACGAACGCACGTATGGTTCGCCGATTGTCCTGCGTCCAGTGAGCTCCGAGGACGCGATGACGGCCGACTGGTCACGCGTGCCATACGATGTGCTTGCGACGATCTCGACGCGCATCACGAACGAGTGCCGCCAGATCAACCGTGTCGTGCTCGACTGCACGTCGAAACCGCCGGCGACGATTGAGTGGGAGTGAGTGCGACGCTCTGGTCTGGGAACACTTCTGAGTTGCCCCTCCATCGAGCATGATTGGGCTCCATTCCATGGGAGAACGCATGAACTGCCGCCCTTGTGGATTGTGCTCCGCATGACGAGGCCTGCCGAAGTAGGTTCGGCAGGCCTTTCTTTTTTGGATGAATGCGCACTGCGACAGGCACCGTCTGGAACGGGAATTATATATTCGTCGACGGCTTGGTGCGTTTGGTTGCCGGTGCTTCATCGGAGGAGGCATGGCGTTCCAGAAGTGAGAACAGCACGGTGCAGCATACCGCGAAGAGCACACCAATCATGTTGTCGTAGATCCGCAATGTCACGGATCCGGAGACGCCGTAGACGCTCTCGGCAAGCAGGAGGGCGCCGAAACAATTGAGGGCGTTGTTTACCATGTACTTGCTGGAGAATCCCATACAGATGCCTGCGATGGGGCCGAACAGGATGCGGGACCCGGCCGGTACCACAAGCGAGAATCCGGCATATAGCAATGATCCCACGACAACCCCGCCTATGCGCTGCAGCGCTCGCATTGGCAGGCTCGCTCCCGCTTCGCCGAAGGGGAGGAGCACCGACATGCAGGCGTAGCCCACCCATACGCCTCGGGGCAGTCCTGCCAGTTCCCCGATGAGCAAAGCCATGGCCACCCCTGCGGACAGTCTGATCTGCCAGAGTCCCTTTGCGCTGGATACGCTGAATGCAGCCAGCATGTCATACAAACGAACATTCTGGAACTTCCCGTGGTGTTTGTGCAGGAGCACGGCGCTGCATGCCAGCCACAGCAGCAACGCCAGCACACACCGGCTTGCGAGCGCTTCCCCGTTCACAGGCGTCTGGCTCACGAACAGGTATCCGAACACATAGAGCCCGGCGTTGCCCATCAGCGGCTCGTCGGCAACGAGTACCAGGATGACGGTGATGAGCAGGAAGTTCACCATCAGGCAGGGGACTGGCGGCCATGCCTGGGCCGCCAGTCCCCCACACACCATGGCCGCTAAGACGAACGCCAGGGCGATGACACTGTCCGCGGCGCGGTATCCATAAGGAACATGCTTGATGCCGAGCAGGATGCAGAATCCCGCCACGGCCAGCCCGGAGTTATCGGGGCCGAACACCGCCGACAGCCCGCCGATGAACACGACGGCGAAGGAGACGAGCAGGATGCTCCTGATTGACATGGCGAAGATGAGACGAGCCTTTGTTCGCGGTTCCGTGGTCGCCTTCACTTTCGCCCATAGCCCATGGGCATCCATCTGAAGAAGCTGATAGAAGGATGGTTCGTTGATGGCGCATCTCCTGTCCCGAGTGATTTTTCAGCTTCATGATAGCAGCCGTATGCCGCCTGCATGGGCCGGGGTGGACGGAAGGCCATGGCATAGTAGGGGATATGAGACGCGTGCTTGTCATCGGATGCCCCGGCGCGGGCAAAAGCACATTCGCGCGCAAGTTACGGGATGTAACCGGGCTGCCGCTGTATTATCTGGATATGCTGTGGCACAAGCCGGACCGGACGACCGTCACGCGTGAGGAATTCGACATACGTCTGCAGATGATTCTCGAGCAGGACGAGTGGATCATCGACGGCAATTTCGCCCGGACGTTGCCGATGCGACTTGCATATTGCGACACTGTGTTCTTCCTTGATTTCCCCACCGGTGTGTGCCTTGAGGGCGTCGAGCGGCGTATTGGCACAAAGCATGAGGATATGCCGTGGGTTGAGCATGAATTCGATGAGGAGTTCCGGCAGTACATCATCGACTTTCCCACTGAGCGGCGTCCGCAGATGGTCGCCGCACTCGAAGACGCCGCCGCGCGTCACGGTGTGCGTGTCCGTACGCTGCATGCAAGGGCCGAGCTCGAAACCGAGCTCGGCGATATGCGATGATGTGGAGGCGATGACAGCGTGACCGCTCATGCGAGCATCGTCACCGCTACGACGCCGCCGACGGTGAGTGCGGCCGCAACCACAAACAGCGCCCAGGTGGCGGGTCGCGCGATGTTGACCGTCCATCCGATGCCGAACCGTTTCGGCACGAAGACGCTCGCGTCATCATGGTTGGCGTAGAACACGCCCAGTTTCCAATGCGCATCATCGTCGGAGGGTATGTCCATATCGCCGCGTTGTGTGATGCGGACTTTGCTGCCGTTCTGTCCGAGTGCAATGCTGAGCGTCGCGCTGCCGCCGATAACGAATATCAGTACACCGAATACGATGATCATTGCCTGCCGCGGTGAGAGGGCCCCGGCGAAGCTCAGCTCCATGATCGGGGCGAGCATGCATACGATGAGCCCCGCGACCAAGGTGAAGACGCTCCACGCGCGCGCATACAACCCGTAAGCGTAGGCGCTGGATTCCGGATCGTTCACGTCGACGCCTTTTTTGGAGTGTGCGATGACGTACTGCGTGAAGATGAGCACGGCCGCAAGCAGGCCGAACATCAGCAATGGAAGCCAGATGGCCATTGGTGATTTCGCTATCGTGTGTGTCGTCTCGCCGCTGAGGTTCACTTGCAGTGGGATATGTTCCGGCATGCGCTGGTATCCCGCATAGCCGATCGCCAATGTGACGGCGAAAACCGGCACGTACAGCAGGTTCCACCACATCGAGATGGGATGGGGGACGTGGCCGTCCGGGCCGATGATCGCGGCGGAGCGCTGCCGCTGTGCCTGCCAACCGCGTTCCTGCTTGATATGCTGCACTTTCGTGCGGAATACGAGCATGAGGATGTATCCGAAGATGATCAGTGCGAGCATGCCGACGATGAAGCATGCGAGGAAGGCGTGTGTCGGATCGAGGCAGGCTGCAGCCACGCATGCCGCCGTCATGGCGGCGGTGCATGCGACCATGATGCCGCAATACATGCGCCGGTATCCGACGAGTGCGCGGTCGTGCGACCGCGCCGAGGGGATCGTGACGGCGAAGCATTCGCCGGACGGCATCAGATACGGTGTGATCGCCAATATGACGCCGGATACAGGGATGAATGCGCTCAGGATGAGCAGAAGGGTGGTGGTTGAGGTGTGCATGTCATTGTGCCTTTGCTAGTCGGGTTGTGGGGCCGGTCGTGGAGGCGTAGGCCTGTGCCGCCTGCGCGGCTGCGTCGTCGAGGAACTCGCTCATCGCGCGGCCTCGGGCACGGTAGGCGAGCGCGAGCGCATGCAGTTCCTCCAGCATGCGCCGTGCGGGTGCGTCCCGTTCGGTGTCGTCGCCCGGGTCGGGTTCGGCGACCGCCGCGCCGGCGCGGCTCCTCATCGTGATGTACCCGTCGGCCTTGAGCAACGTGTACGCCTTGTGCACGGTGTGCATGTTGATGCCGAGGTCTCCGGCCAGTGCGCGCACCGTGGGCAATGGGTCCGCGGGGCGCAACGCGCGTGTGGCGATGCCGGCGACGATCTGTCGGTAGATCTGCTGGTACAGGGGTTCGTGCGAGGTCTTGTCGATGGTGAGCAGCATGTCGTCTCCTTTTTGTTATATCTCGACTATAACAAATAAACGAGTGTTGTGCCAGTTCATCTAGAACAAAACTGGATACCCGTCGATCGGCGCCGCGGCGCGCGTCGTCTTGGTCGCCGGCGGTCCGGCGCCGCTCAACCGTTGGTTGAGCCGGCCGATTCAACCAACGGTGTGTGCGAAAGATGGATGTCGGCGCCGTCTTGCGGTCCGGATGCCTGTAGCGTGAATGGCGAAAGGAGTGAAGACGATGAATCAGACAACGATCGGCGCGTTCATCGCCGCACGTCGCAAGGCGAGGAATCTGACCCAGCTGCAGTTGGCGCGCAAACTGAACATCACGGACCGCGCGGTATCGAAATGGGAGACGGGCAAGAGCATGCCCGATGCGTCCATCATGTTGCCGCTGTGCGACATATTGGGCATCACCGTGAACGAACTGCTCAGCGGGGAGGAGCTGGCGCAAGAGGAGGCGGAGGGGAAGGCGGACGAGAACCTGCTCGCGCTGCGACGCAAGGACGAACGCGCCGTGCGCTGGAACCGCGCCACGGCGATCGCGCTTTCCGCGCTGATGCTTGTGGGCATGCTGACCTGCCTGATCTGCGACCTGTCGATATCGGGGACGCTTACATGGTCGTTGGTGCCCGTCAGTTCCATCCTCTACGCGTGGATGGTCGTCGTGCCGGAGATGCTCATGGGAGGCAAGGGCCTGTACATCGGCTTGGGCGCGTTGACGGCGCTCACGATTCCGTATCTGTTCGTGCTCAGCCGGCTGCTGCATGTCGCCCGCGTGCTGTCGATCGGCGCCGCGGTGGCGGTCCCCGTGCTCGTGTTCCTATGGGCGACGGCCTTCGTCTTCCGGGCATACGGCGGACGCCGTCGGCTGATTGCGTGGGGCGTCTTCTGCGCGCTGGCGGCGTTGCTTGAAATCGCCATCAACCTCACCCTGTCGCATATGCTTGACGAGCCGGAGTTCGGGATCTGGGATGCCCTCACCATCGCATTCCTGCTGCTCGCATCGGGCGGCTGTTTCGTCCGGTATGCCGTTACGAGGGGATCCGCGGCCGGATTACCGGTAGCGTGAAGGGCGCGTGACCAACGCTGTCGGCGCGCCCCACTCATGGGGGGTGACGGCTTCTGTCAGCGGTCCATCTTCGTGCGCGGCCTCTCGTCATGGAAACGAGACGGCGATGATCGGGGTTCGGGCGCTGCGCGATAATCGTGCATGATCGTAAGGTGGTTTCCCTGAAGGGAAGGAGATGGGCGATGGTGATAAGGGAAGCGCGCGAAGAGGATCTTGATGCGTTGCTCGAGCTGTATCTCGACCTGCACGAGCGCTCGGTTCCGGACCATGACGGGTGTCTGCGTGACACGTGGGGGCGCATCCTCTCCGACCCCGACCATCATCTCATCGTATGCGAGCGCGACGGTGCCATCGTCTCCTCGTGCGTATGCGTCATCATTCCGAATCTGACGCGCGGCGTGCGGCCGTATGCGTTCGTCGAGAACGTCGTGACGCGCGCTGATGCACGTGGACAGGGGTACGCGACCGCGTGCCTGAACCATGCGAAGGCGCTCGCGCAGCGGGCCGACTGCTACAAGATGATGCTGCTCACCGGCTCTGATGATCCGAAGACCCTCGATTTCTACCGCCATGCCGGCTACAACAGCACCGACAAGACCGCGTTCATCCAGTGGCTGTAGGAGATGCGGCCGTGTCAACCTATCGTATCCATCAACGCCGCTATTTGCTGTGCGCTACGCAATGGTGCGATGATGCGACTGTCAGCCGGAAGTGAGCGTAGGATACGCAGTTCCCGCTCCTTACGCTCCTCAAGGCACGCGATGTATCCTTCGTATCCGCGCAAACCATGCGCTTTGCCATACCCTTGTGACGTGTGGTAGTCAATGACGGCGTTGAGCCAACCATCACCGCGTTCGTCGCGGACACCGTCAACCGCCGTTTTCGCATCCGGTGCGTCGATGTAGATGATGACGGGATGCAGCGGCGCGATGATTGTCGCGATTTCACCGATATACCGTCGTGACTCATCCTCGTTCATGCCGAACCGCATCATCGTCTCGCACATCGGGTTCTGCAACAGGACGCAATTGAATACATAGGTCGTATCAGGTTCGGCTTGGGCCGCGAACGCGCGCCACGTATCGAGTATCGTGGCGCGTTCACTCGCGAAATCAGGGAAGTCGTAGTCGCCGACGTCGGCGGGGTGGTCCGCGGTTCCTTCGTCGACGCAGACGATGTTCCTTCCCCGCGCTTCCAATTCGGCGGCGACCATCGCGGCCGTCGTGCTCTTGCCGCTGCCTGGCAGTCCTTCGACGATGATCAGACGCGTGTGTATCTCATGTGCGCTCATGATGTCATGGTACAGCGATGGAGATATGTGGTGTGTGCAGACATCCACGAATATACGTTGATATATGCGAATATACGGTGATATAACCGAATACAAGGTGATATATGGTGATATATCGAAATGAAATGACATACAACTCGGTCGAGAGTATGTTGTTGTCTTTCATGAATTCATGATGCTCCTGAGGGAATCGTTGTTTTGAGTCCAAGGATGGTCGATGCACTCAGGCGCGCGTCGCCGGCGCGTGTCGAACCATATGAGACCGGCGAATGATATGCTGCGTGCCGTTTTATGCTTCAGCGGGTGTCGGTGATGGGCGGTCATGGAACTTCCGCACCTTTGCGATGACCACACGCGGGATTCCGGAATATAAAGCAATGCATGCCGATATAGATCGCTATTCGATAATATAGGGTGACATTACCCATGAAGCGATATGCAATGAGGGCAAGCAGAGATGCTTCGATGCCCCGGAGAACAGTTGGGCGTCCGAAGCAGACGGCTGACGAGGCGGGAGGCAACGATGGGTTTGGATGCAAGGGTGCGATGTCGATGCTTTGAGGATGGCAGATTGAAGCCGGGGCCAGTGCCGGTGACCGACTTGTACATCGATGAGGACGGATATCTGGCGTCCCGCACGCTTGACACTGCTTCGATACGATACGATTGGCGTCGTTATCACGCACGGTACGGAAAGCTGGATGAGGAGTTCACCCTGTGGTTGGAGGATTGTTGCGAACATGAGAATGGTGAGTATTGCTCCGAATGGATTGGCACGTGGGGCATGTATGGGGTGTTTCAGGATGCGGTTGAAGAAGCTGGTGGCAAGGAAGTCCTTCCGCTACTTGGTCATATGCTCCCTACAGCGAATGGTGGCCAGTATCCCGTAGAGAAAACCGAGGCAACATTGGTCGAGGTCGAACAGTTCATTCGGATCACACGCGATGAATGTGCACGTGGCATGGCTTGCTCCTTGCAGCGGCTACTGCTCGCATCCTTGGAAACCCGCAATCCCATACTATGGTGCTGAATCATGACAAATCCCAATATTCTTCCTGATGATACGTCATTGCGCATTCCTCCCATGGGATTCGATGATGAAAACGAACTCAACGGCCAGACCGCGTATAACCGAACCATAGTGGAGGGCTCTGCACGCTGCGGTTGCTTTCACTGCGGTGGCATATTCGCGGGGAATGAAGTATCTCAATGGCTGCAGGAAGACGACGGGGAGGACGACACTGCATTGTGCCCGTATTGTGGCGTCGATGCAGTGATTGTGGGCAATGAACGATACCCGGTATGCATGATGGTGCTGAGCGGACTGTATATGCATTGGTTTGACCAAGAATACAAGCAACGTCTCGAGGAGGCCACTGACATGCCCACATGTGGAGATTACGAGGATTATCTACGCAAAGGCATTCCTTTCCTGACCAATCACGACAGGAAAATCGCGGTGGTCGGGGAGATCGAACTGTTCCCATTGTCGGTATACGGCCGAGCGGAAGAACTGTGCAATGATGGCCATCCTCCACAACCAGTGGAATATGATGATAGGGACATCTACATGGGCGGCGTGGTGACCGTGCATGCGGGATTCGATGAACACCGGTATTATTACTGTGATTTCATCACCGGTGATGGCATCAAATTGCCTTACGATGCCTGGAGCGGGACACAACAGGGTTTGGTGCTGAATCTCAGCAGGCAATATGGTGATGCACTGCGCGGAATCATCACTGACGCATCGATGCATCACATGAGATTGTTCATTGATGCCGCTGCAGAGGAATGATCAGAGTCCACGCTCCATTTGCCATACGGCGAGCTCCGCATGGAGCTGCGCCTTGCGCCCATCCGAAGCGAACGACGCGTCGATCGAGTTGCCGGCAAGCGCCGCCAATTCCTCCATCGGCATGCCGATGTCGGCGAGCGCGGCATAGTTCGCGGCGACATAGCCGCCGAAATACGCGGGATCGTCCGAATTGACCGTGCACATGAGTCCTTCGTGCAGGAACTCAGGAATTGGATGCTTGCGCATATCGTGCACGACCTGCAGCCTGAGGTTCGACAACGGGCAGCAGGTGAGTGGAACGCCATCGCGCACGACGCGCTCGAGCAACTCATGGTCGTCCTGGATGTGGATGCCGTGGTCGATGCGCTCGGCGTGCAGCAGATCGAGCGCATCACGGATATACGCCGCCGGCCCCTCTTCGCCGGCGTGCGCCACGCAATGCCAACCAAACGATCGCGCCCGTGCGAACTGGTCGACGAAACGGTCCGGCGGATAGCCCACTTCCGCCGAATCCAAGCCGATGCCGAGGATCTCGTCTTTCCGCGGCTGCGCCAGATCGAGGATCATGTTCGCCGAATCGATATCCATGTCGCGCACAATGCTCAGAATCAGGCCACCGGTGATGCCGAAGCGCTCGCGGCCGATCATCATTCCCTCAAGGAGGCCGTCGAGCATCATGTCGAAATCCAACCCATTCGTGCACACATGCACCTGCGGGTCGAAGAAGATCTCCGCGTGCTTGACTCCATCCGCGTTCGCTCGTGTGAGATAGGCGACCATGAGGTCCTTGAAATCATCCTTCGTCTTGAGTGTCCTCATCAACGCATAGTAGAGGTCGAGGAACGACTGCAGGTCTTCGAACTCGTATTGCGCCTTCATCTCGTCGAGGCTCGTCCACGGCAATGCGACACCGTTGCGTTTCGCCAACGCAAATGCCAGATCCGGTTCGAGTGTCCCCTCGATGTGCAGATGCAGTTCGCATTTCGGCATTGTCGCGAGCGCCTGTCGCATTGTCTCATCCACGATGATTCCTCGTTCCCTGACGGCATTGGATACGGATTCCCATAAAATTCTACCTTCGATACGCGTCCGTCGCGCCACGGCGGCCGAGGTGCACCATCCGAAACAGGGACGTAATCGGCACGTCATGGAGACGAATGCCGAATGTGGGTAGGCTGAAGCATCCATCCACGCCGAACGAAGCAGAGAGGATGCCCATGAGACCTACGATCGCCGTGATGCCGCTCGTCGACGACGAACGTGAAAGCCTGTGGATGCTGCCCGGGTATATGGATGCGCTGCGCGAAGCCGGTGCCGTGCCGTTCATGCCGGCATTGACGACGGATGATGACGAGATACAGCAGATCTTCGCGATGTGCGATGGCTTGCTTATGACAGGCGGTCATGACGTCGATCCACGGCAGTATGGGGAGGAGCCGAGGTTCGACAACGTCGTGCCAAACGCCGAGCGTGACACGATGGAACTTGCGTTGCTGCGCCTCGCGCTCGCGCACGACAAACCGGTGTTCGGCATATGCCGTGGTCTGCAGATCATGAACGTGGCGTGTGGTGGCACGTTGTACCAGGATCTGCCGAGCGAATTCGATTCCGGTGTCGACCATCATCAGCGACCTCCATACGACCGTCCCGTGCACGGCGTGCGCATAGAAACAGGGACGCCACTGTTCGCTGAACTCGGTGTCGACGCCCTCGCGGTCAACAGCTACCATCATCAGGCGATACGCGAGTTGGGGGATGGTCTTACTGCGATGGCGGTGAGCGAGGACGGCCTCGTTGAGGCGATCGACAGGCCGGTGAGCACGTATTTCCGTGCTGTGCAATGGCATCCCGAATTCCTCTACACAGTGGATGGGCCGAGCCGGCGACTGTTCCGCTCGTTCGTCGCCGCCTGCGCGAGACAAAGCGCAGAGCCACGCTACGGGCGTAGCGAAGTGTGCCGCGGCTAGCATGGAAACCGATAAGGCACACACGGATACTGACGAAGGAACACGCGGATATGACGGCTGGCACAGCGAATCACGAGACGATGCTGCAATGCTTCGAATGGTATCTGCCCGACGACCACGGGTTGTGGAATTGGATCGCGGCGCAGGCGCAGGACCTCGCCGCCGCCGGGTTCACGATGGCATGGCTGCCTCCGGCATACAAAGGACAGGCGGGTGACGCGGACGTCGGCTACGGCGTCTACGACATGTACGATCTTGGCGAATTCGACGCGAAAGGCTCGGTGCCGACGAAATACGGGTCACGCGGCGACTATCTGGGCGCGATCCGCACATTGCGCGCGCACGGCCTGCACGTCCTCGCCGACATCGTGTTCAACCACAGGATGGGCGCTGACGGTGAGGAACGCGTCACCGCGCACGTCGTCGACGTCGACGACCGTACCGTCAACGACAGCACGGCGATTGAACGCACACTCGACACCGTCTACGATTTCCCCGAACGGGACGGCGCGTATTCGACGTTCCGTTGGAACTGGCGTGACTTCACCGGGACCGATTACACGGCGAACGACGGCAGCACCGGCATCATGCGTTTCGCAGGCAAGCAGTGGAGCGACAACGTGAGCCACGAACGCGGCAATTTCGACTACATCATGGGCGACGACGTCGATGTCAACGAACCCGAGGTCGTCAAGGAACTGACCGAATGGGGCGTATGGTACACCGAGACGACGGGCGTCGACGGCTTTAGGCTCGACGCCGTCAAAAGCATCGACGCGAAGTTCTTCGCACCATGGCTCAAGACGATGCGCCATTACGGCAACCATCCCGATTTCGCCGTGGGGGAGTACTGGTCCGGTGACGTCGACGAACTGACCGGATACCTCGACGATTGCGGGCATTGCATGACACTGTTCGACGTCGCGCTCCACTTCCGCTTCGAACAGGCCTCGAACAACCCCGACGACTTCGATCTGCGCGGATTGAGCGGGGCGACATTGCTCGAGCGGGAGCCGGACTCTGCGTGCGTGTTCGTTGACAATCACGACACCCAGCCGGGGCAGGCGCTCGAATCATGGATGCAGCCTTGGTTCAAACCGCTCGCCTACGCATACGTGCTGCTCCGCGACGCGCAATACCCATGCGTGTTCTTCGGCGACCTGTACGGTGTGCCGCACGACCGCATCCGGCCGATGCCGATGCTCAACGCGATGGTATGGATCCGCGCGCATCTTTTGGGCGACCGTGTCGAGGAACAGCCCGGCGACAGCGCCCATTCGCTGTGCTGGTGCGTTGCGGGTGAGCACCCCGTCTGTGTCGTGCTCAACACATCCGACACGCCGATCGAACGTGAGGTCACCAGCGAGGCGCTTGTCTCACGGACACTCGTCGACATCTGCCATGCGGGTGCCCCGGCGGAGATGGGCAAGGAAGGACACGGGACGCTGACATGCCCTGCAGGAACCTGCAGCATCTACATCGACGCCGCCGATGAACAGGAGATGCGCGATGCCATCGCATAAGGAGTCCTTGCAACGGATCGCCGTACACGGCGACTACTTCGGATACGACGGGCTCTCCCGGCGGCGCGCATGGCGCACCGCGAACGCCGTCGCGATCATCATCCTCGGATTCGCGATCGGGCATTTCCTCGCATTGTTGCCCGAACGCAACACCGCGGACGTGAAGGAGATCATCAAAGGACTCGACAAACTCGTCGGGCTCATGACGCACGAACTCGTCGAACTGCCCGAAGCGCAACGGCACCCCGAATCGTTCATCGTCGAAATCATCGGTGTGCTCATCGGCTACACAATCCTCAGGCACACGAAGGAAGATCTCCACGACTACCAGCGCACGTTCCGCAGGATCGAGCAGTTCTACACGCCAGACGAACGCAGGCGCGGATGGGTCGTGTGCGCGGCGTGCGCGTGCGCGGCGACCGCCATCATCGTCGGCATGCACGCCGTGCTGCTCACGCTCGGCACGGCATGGAGCCCCGACTGCACGGCGGGACTGTCGCAGACATCGCTCGCAATCGGCTGGTGGCTGTACGTCTACGGATACATGTTCGCCGCGCGCACGAACCTGTTCCGCTACAACTTCCGCGCATTGGGCCGCATCAACATCTACGAGCTCGGCGTCAACGAACCCGACGGGCGCCGCGCGACGCAGCTCGCTGAAAAACGGCTGTGCGACCTGTCCGAATCGCTCACGAGTTTCGCGGTTGTGTTCGGCGTCATCGGCGCGCTCGCGTTGTATTTCCTGCCGTCCGTGCGCACGACCTATTTCTGGGTGCCGTTGGTGGCCATGCTTGCCATCGTCATCGTCGGCAAGGAGCTCGTGCTGAAGTACGCGAAATCGAAGTATGAGCCCGACTTCGACTGACGTCGTTCAGGCCTGTGCGTATGCGCGCGCCGCGGATGAGACGGTCCGTGCCGTTGATGTCGCGTGATTCCTTTGCGTTGGTGTGACGTTGGGTATGTGCTGTCCCGTATTGTATGGCGATTCGGTTGGGCAAAGGGAGTGTGGGTGTTGCCGGCGGCTGGCTCATCATCAGCATGCGCATTGTTCACGTAAAGAACAATGCGGTCGACTGGTGGCCACGCCATACGCGTGTGGCCACCAGCCGACCGCATGGGGATGCGTCAGGTGCGCCTAGTCCTGCGGCTGTTCGCTTGGCATGGCGAGGAAGCGTTCCTCACCGGGCAGCAGCAGATTGAGCACCACGGCCACCACGAACGCCACCGCGATGCAGTTGTGCGCGAAAATCGATTGGAACAGCGGCGGGAAGTTCACGAAGATCGCCGAGACCTGCGTGAAGCCGATGCCGATGGTCAAGGAGAGCGCGGCGATCGTGATGTTGCGCTGCGTATAGCCGGCGTCGGAGATCATCTGGAAGCCCGAGAGGATGATGTTGCCGAACATCATGATCGTGCAACCGCCCAGCACCGCCTGCGGCATGGAGTTGAAGACTTCGGACACGGCAGGTACGAAGCTCGCGAGCACGAGCAGCAGGCCACCCGAGAGGATCACCTTGCGGTTGACGACCTTGGTCATGGCCACCAGACCGATGTTCTGGGCGAATGAGGTGAGCGGCAGGCATCCGAACAAGCCGGAGAACGATGAGATCAGGCCGTCGCCGGCGATGGCTCCAGCTGTCTCTTTCTTGGTGGGGGCGCGGTCGAGGCCAACCTTGGTCAGTGCTGCGGTGTCGCCCAGCACTTCGACGGATGAGACGACGTAGAGCAGGCCGATCGAGATGATGGCGCCCCAATCGAATTCCGGCTTGAACGGCATGAATGTGGGAAGGCTCACCACCTGCAGATGCGCGAACCCGCTGAAATCCACTTTGCCAAGGCACAATGCCAGCAGGTAGCCCACCACAAGGCCGAACAGCACGGAAAGCTGCTTGGCCACACCTTTCATGAGCAGCTGGAATGCAAGGCATGCGACCAATGAGACCGTGCCGAGCGTGAGATTCTGCCAACTGCCGAAATCCGGTGCACCCGAGCCGCCTCCGAAGCTTTCGGCGCCCACGGAAAGCAGTGAGAAGCCAATCGACGTGACCACCACGGCGGACACCACTGGAGGTACGAACCGCGCCCAATACTGGGCCGTGAGCCCCAAGGCGACTTCGAGCAGGCCGCCGACGAGCACCGCACCCACTACGGCCCCATAGCCTTGCTGCCCTACGATGGCGATCGCCGCGGCCACATAGGTGAACGAGATGCCAGTGACCATCGGCAGTCGCGATCCGATGCGCCATATGCCGTAGAGCTGCAGGCATGTGCCCAGGCCCGCCACAAGCAGGCCGGATTGGATGATGCGTGCGGAATCGGTGGCGCTCATGTGGCCTGCTGCCGCCACGAGGAAGATGGGGGCGAGATTGGCCACGAACATGGCGAGCACATGCTGCAACCCGAACGGTATGCCGCGCCAGAACGAGACGGGGGCGTCGAGCGACGAAAGCGTGGCGAACGAGACCTTACTGCGTTGTTGCTTCACCTTGGGCTCCTCTTGTGCAGTCAGTGACGGAAGGTCACGGTGCCATTGTCGGCATCCATCGACTCGACGATGGCCAGCGAATCAAGGTCGAATCCCGCTTCGCGCAGACGGTCGCCGCCACCTTGGAAGCCCTTTTCGATGGCGATGCCGATGCCTTCCACCGTGGCGCCGGCATCCTCGCACAGCTCGATGAGCCCCTGAAGCGCCTTGCCGTTGGCAAGGAAGTCATCGATGATGAGCACATGGTCGTCCGCCGACAGGAATTTCTTGGCCACGATCACGGGGAACTCACGCTGCTTGGTGAACGAATACACCTGCGTCACGTACTGTTCGCCGTCGAGGTTGATCGATTGTGCCTTCTTGGCGAACACGACCGGAACGTTGTCGAAATGGCGTGCGGCCACGCATGCGATGCCGATGCCGGAAGCCTCGATGGTCAGGATCTTGGTGATCGGCTTGCCTTGGAAATGTTCGGCCCATGCCGCGCCCATGGCATCGAACAGCGCCACGTCGCACTGATGGTTGAGGAAGGCGTCCACCTTGAGCACATTGCCCGGTTTGACCGTTCCCTGCTGCCTGATCCGTTCCTCAAGTTCCAGCATCTGCGTCCTTCCATCTGGGAATGCGGCACCGGTGGCGGCATAGGGTCTCCAGTATGGTGCGCGTGTTGTTGGGTGAATATGTCGCATCACTGTACGCCGTACAACTGACCACGGCATGCAGTGCCGGCGCATGCCGTCGCGAGGTGACCAATCGGTGTGCTAGATATGGTAGCCGGCCTGTCCCCGGGTCCCATGGTTACGAAAGGAAGCGACGTGCAGCAAGATCCCGACGTCATCGCCCGACCACCAGAGGCGCTGATTGGTGATTTGAACCCCCAGCAGGCCGAAGCGGTCCAATACCACGGCCCGGCCCTGCTCATCGGCGCGGGCGCGGGTTCCGGCAAGACGCGCGTGCTCACCCGCCGCATCGCATGGATCCTCACGCAGTTCGGCGCATGGCCGAGCCAGATCCTCGCGATCACGTTCACGAACAAGGCCGCCGCCGAGATGCGCGAACGCCTGTCGTCACTCATCGGACCGGTCGCCGAACGCATGTGGGTCTCGACATTCCACTCCGCATGCGTGCGCATCCTGCGCCGTGACGGCGACAGGATCGGCCTCAAATCCGGGTTCACGATCTACGACACGGCCGACTGCGAACGCCTCGTCAAACTCATCGCGTCCGACTTCAACTTCGATGTCAAGCGCTACACGCCACGTCAGATCCTCGCACGCATCTCCGACTACAAGAACAACCTGACGGGCGCGAAGGAACTGCTCGCCCAATACGCACCCGACTTCCGCCCCGGCACACGCGGATACCACATCGGACGCATCGGCAACGTCGAGGAACTCTACGCGGTCGTCTACGCCGAATACGAACACCGTCTCGCGCTCGCGAACGCCGTCGATTTCGACGACCTCATCGTGCGCACCGTCGAACTGCTGCGCACACAGCCGGACGTCGCCGCATACTACCACCACAAATTCCGTTACATCCTCGTCGACGAATACCAGGACACGAACCACGCGCAATATGTGCTCATCCGCGAACTCGCGGGCGTCGACGCGGGCGAACACCCGTCGCCCGACGCGCGCGGCGCCGGACGCGTAGGACCCGCGTGGATCACCGTCGTCGGCGACTCCGACCAATCGATCTACGCGTTCCGTGGAGCGGACATCAGCAACATCCAGGATTTCGAGAAGGACTTCCCGAACGCGCGCACGATCATGCTCGAACAGAACTACCGTTCGACGCAGACGATCCTCGACGCCGCGAACGCCGTCATCGCGCACAACGAAGGCCGTAAACCGAAAAAACTGTGGACGTCCGCGGGCAAAGGCGTCCCGATCACCGGATACGCGGCCGACACCGCGCAGCTCGAGGCGCATTGGATCGCCCACGAGATCAAAAGGCTGCATGAGGAGGAGGGCGTACGCTACTCGGACATCGCGGTCATGTATCGGGCGAACGCGCAGTCGCGCTCGCTTGAGGAGGGCCTCATCCAGGCGCATGTGCCATACCAGCTCATCGGCGGCACGAAGTTCTACGAGCGCAGGGAGGTCAAGGACGCGCTCGCGTACCTGCAGGCGATCGTCAACCCGGCGGACGCGATCAACATGCGCCGCATCCTCAATGTACCGAAGCGAGGCCTTGGCGCACGCGCCGAATCGATCGTCACGATGTATGCGGACGAGCACGGCCTGACGTTCTGGGAAGGCGTCGAGCAGGCCGACAGGATCGAGGGGATGACGACGCGCACGCTCAACCCGCTCAAGCGCTTCGCCGACCTGATGACGGGCCTGCGCGCGTTCGCGGCCGAACACGACGGCCAGCCGTCGCAGGTCGTCGCGCGGGTGCTCAGAGAGAGCGGGTTGCTCGATGAATTGAGCAAATCGACCGACCCGCAGGACCAGTCGCGTGTCGAGAACCTCTCGCAGTTGCAATCGGTCGCCGCCGAATATGAGCAGAACACGCCCGATGCGACGCTCGTGGGCTTTTTGGAGACGACGGCGCTCGTCGCCGATTTCGACCAGTTGCCCGACGAAAGCGAGGACAGCGGCAAGGTCACGCTCATGACATTGCACACGGCGAAGGGCCTCGAATACCCGGTCGTGTTCCTCACGGGCATGGAGCAGGGCACGTTCCCGCATTCGCGTGCGATGGAGGACGCGAGCGAACTGAGCGAGGAACGCCGTCTCGCCTATGTGGGCATCACGCGCGCGAAACGGCACCTCTATATCACGCGCGCCGCCGTGCGCGCGCAGTGGGGGAGGTCGAGCGAGATGATGCCGAGCCAGTTCCTCGACGAGATCCCGGAGGGGCTCATCGACTGGAAGCGCAAGGAG
Source organism: Bifidobacterium criceti (assembly GCF_002286935.1). Classification (GTDB taxonomy): domain Bacteria; phylum Actinomycetota; class Actinomycetes; order Actinomycetales; family Bifidobacteriaceae; genus Bifidobacterium; species Bifidobacterium criceti. Next base: position 148,271 of record NZ_MVOH01000014.1, on the reverse strand, counting down.
GCGGGCGTCGAACGCATGCGCGCCGGCTGGGGCCGCGGCTCCGATGACGATTGGAACGCGACGCTTGACGAATTCGGCGACTGGGACGACGATTCGATGGGAACGACCTATGGTGGGTCGTCGTACGGTTCGTCCTCCCATGGATCCTCCTCGTACGGATCGGCGTCGTATGGGTCCTCGTCATACGGATCGTCGTCACGTTCCGGTTCGTCGTATGGCTCCCAGGCGCCGCGCTTCGGTTCGGCGGCGCGCGAGCGCACGTCATCGTCCTCATCGTCTGGCAACGGCGGCGCCCATTTCACATACGGCACGAGCGCGTCGCCGTCCCGTTCGCCGCGCTTCGGATCCTCCTCGGCGTCGTCGCGCTCGGGGAAGGTGACGACGCGCAAGGCGGCGCCGAAACCGCATGCCAAGCCCGCGTCATCGCTTGACAGGGACAACCGTCTTGACATCAACGATTTCCATGTCGGCGACAAGGTGTCGCATGACAGTTTCGGACTCGGCACCGTCCTCGAGACGCAGGACAAAGGCAGGAACTCGATCATCACCGTCGACTTCGGATCCGACGGCGTCAAAAGGCTCATGCTGCGCGTCGCGCCAATCGAGAAACTGTGAGCCGCGGCCGGAGGCGATGGGCATGTCCGTCCCTGAGGTGTACAATCGTCGATTGGTGTCGTCCCACCGGGCGATGCCGTCTGGAGCCATAGCCCGTCAGTGGATCGGCGGCCGCAGGGCCGTTCGTGCATGGCACGGCGAAGCACTGGAGAGGCCGGCTCGCATGGCGTGACCCGTCACGCCATGTTCCGTTCAGACAACGACAGAACGAACAAAGGATACAAACCAATGACGAACGTTCAGCGTTCCCGCCGTCAGGTGCGCCTTTCGCGCGCCCTCGGCATCGCACTGACCCCGAAGGCTCAGCGCATCTTCGAAAAGCGTCCGTATGCCCCCGGTGAGCACGGCCGCACCCGCCGCCGCGCGGAATCCGATTACGCGGTCCGTCTGCGCGAGAAGCAGCGTCTGCGCGCGCAGTACGGCATCTCCGAGAAGCAGCTGCGTGCCGCCTATGAAAAGGGCACGCACACCGCGGGCCAGACCGGCAACGCGATGCTGACCGATCTGGAGACCCGTCTCGACGCCCTCGTGCTGCGTGCCGGCATCGCCCGCACGACCGCGCAGGCCCGCCAGTTCGTGGTGCACCGCCACATCCTCGTCGACGGCAACATCGTCGACCGCCCGTCCTACCGCGTCAAGCCCGGCCAGACCATCCAGGTCAAGCCGAAGAGCCAGACGATGGTCCCGTTCCAGATCGCGGCCGAAGGCACGCACCGTGACGTGCTGCCGCCGGTCCCGGGATATCTGGACGTCAACATCGCCCAGCTCAAGGCGACGCTGACCCGCAAGCCTGAAGCGGAGGAGATTCCGGTGCAGGTCAACATCCAGTACGTGGTCGAGTTCTACGCCCGCTGATCTGGATTCACATACTGTAAACCGATACAGTATAAGGACATACAGCGTAAGGCCCCGCGATGCAGATCGCGGGGCCTTACGTGTAGCCGGGGAGGGGCGGTCAGGAGGAGACGGCGGAGCTCACGATGCCGCTGACGACCGACATGATCAGGGACCCGAGGACCGCCCACAGGAAGCCGTCGATCGTGACGCCGACGTCGAACAGCTTGAGCGCGAGCCACGAGGCAAGCTCCATGAACAGCCAGTTGATGATGAGGGCGACCAGGCCGAACGACAGAATCGAGAACGGCAGTGCGAGCATCTGCACGACCGGTTTGATCGACGCGTTGAGCAGCGCCATGAACAACGCGAATGCGGCGACACCGAGGATCGGAGGATGGCCCACGGCGTGCATGCCGGGAAGCAGCACGACCATGATGCCGGCGGCGACCGTCAGAATCGCCCAGCGAATAAGAAAACTACCCATGGTCACGATTATGGCAACCAAGTGCGATAATCGGTAGTTATGATTCTCCATCTGCATCTCGTCCGCCATGGACAGACCTTCTTCAACCGATACAACCGTCTGCAGGGATGGTCGAACTCGCCGCTCACGCAATCCGGACTCGACGACGCCGCGCATGCGGGCGCATTGCTCGCGGACATCGATTTCGCCGCCGCCTACTGTTCGGACACGACACGCGCGCAGACGACCGCCGCACGCATCCTCGACATCAACGAAGCCCACGGACATAGGCGTCCCGGACTCGTGAGCGACATGCATTTCCGCGAGCAGTTCTACGGCTATTACGAGGGGCAGGACATGTCGCTCGCATGGCTCGCCGCGGGTGGCCCCCACGGTGCGCCGACCTACAACGCGATCGTCGAACGCTACGGCCTCGCCGCGACGCGCGACTTCCTCAAGGAAGCCGACCCGTTCCATGATGCGGAATCCGACGACGAGTACTGGGAGCGCATCGCCGGCGGCTACGCGCTCATCGCGGCGAACCCGGCGCTCAAGGACGGCGACCACATCCTGCAGATCTCCCACGGCAACACATTGCTCAGCCTCATGCAGCGATTCGCCCCGGAAGGCTACGACCTGAGCGAGCGGCCGGCGAACGGTTCCGTCACCGAGTTCGACCTCGACACGGACACCGTGTTCGCTTCTTCGCTCAGCGTGATTTCCTACAACCGCCGCTAACCGTTCCCCGTCGGGGCGCTTGGATACCCTAAGTCGGGTAAGAGGAAGTCGTGACACAACACGTCGTGGCAGAAAGAGGTGCACGAACATGGGTGCTGGAGAAATTGCTGGACTGATCGCGGCGATAGCGTTCGCCGTGCTCGCCGGATTCCTTATATATCCGCTCATCCGTCTTGGCAAGCTGTTCGACCAGCTCGCCGACACCGTCAAGGAGACGGGCGACCATGCGCTGCCGGCGCTCGATGAGGGCGTGACGACGGTGCAGCAGGTCAACAAGTCGCTCGCCGACGTCAACGAGATCTCCTCGGCGGCCTCGAGCACCGCGAACAACATCGGCGCATTGACGAACCTGTACGGTTCGTTCCTCGGCAAGCCGATCATCAAACTCGCCTCGACATTCTACGCGCTCAAGACCACGGCGCAGTCGTTCATGAACAAGGGCAGGAAGCCCGCTGCCACCGCAGCCGCCACGACGGTCACGGCTACCACGACGGAAGGGAAGTGAGCCATGCGCAAACGTCTCCTGTGGATCGCGCTCGGCATGATCGCCGGCGTCATCGCCGTCAGCAAGGCGAATGCCTATGTGAAGGCCAACACGCCCGACAAGGCACGTCAGTTCCTCCTCGGCCCCGACCAGCAGAACGTCGGCATGCGCACGCTCCAGGGCCTTGTGGCCGAGTTCACCGACACGCGCCGGGCCCGTGAGGCCGAGCTCAACAGCCGTTACATGGACAAGCTCAGCTGAACGGCGACGGACGCTTCCGGACGGGCGTTCCCAAGATCCCAACGCAACCCCACCATCATCTTCAACCATCTTCAAAGGAGCCGCCAGCAATGCGCACCGCGGAGATCGCGCAGCGATACCTCAACTACTTCAAGAAGCAGGACCACCTCATCGTGCCGTCCGCCTCGCTCATCTCGCCGAACCCGACGACGCTCTTCACGATCGCCGGCATGGTGCCGTTCATCCCGTACCTCATGGGTGAGCAGACGCCGCCGAGCCACCGCATGGCGAGCAACCAGAAGTGCGTGCGCACGCTCGACATCGACGAGGTCGGCAAGACGACGCGCCACGGCACGTTCTTCCAGATGCTCGGCAACTTCTCCTTCGGCGACTACTTCAAGGAGGAGGCCATCCACTACGCGTACGAGCTGCTCACGAGCCCCGTCGATCAGGGCGGCTACGGCTTCGACCCGGAGAAGCTGTGGATGACGACGTACACCGACGATGACGAGGCGCGCGCGATCTGGAAGAACGAGGGCGTCGACACCGAACACATCCAGATCCTCGGCATGGAGGACAACTTCTGGACGACGGGCGGCCCCGGACCCGGTGGCCCGTGCTCCGAGATCTACGTCGACCGAGGCCCCGAATACGGCAAGGAAGGCGGCCCGATCGCCGACGAGAACCGCTACATCGAGATCTGGGACCTCGTCTTCGAGAACTATATGGTCGACAACGTCAAGTCGAAGACCGAACTGCACATCGCCGGCGAGCTCAAGCACAAGAACATCGACACCGGCGCGGGCCTCGAACGTCTCGCGTACCTGCTGCAGGGCAAGCAGAACATCTACGAGACCGATGAGGTCTTCCCGGTCATCGAGGCTGCCGAGAAACTCGCCGGCATCAAGTACGGCGAGGACAAGGACGCGGACGTCAAGATGCGCGTCGTCGCCGACCATGTGCGCTCCGCGCTGATGATCATGAGCGACGGCGTGCGTCCGAGCAACGCGGGCCGCGGCTATGTGCTGCGCCGCCTGCTGCGCCGCACGATCGAGGCGATGCGCGTGCTCGGCGTCACGACGCCCGTCATGCCCGAACTGCTGCCCGTGTCCGAAGCCGCGATGGAACCGAACTACCCGGAGCTCGCGAACACGTTCCATGACGTGTCCGAAGCCGCCTATGGCGAGGAGGACGCGTTCCGCCGCACGCTCACGAACGGCATCGAGATCTTCGACATGGCCGTCACGAAGGCGAAGGCCGAAGCCGCGAAGCAGCACGAGGCGCAGCCGGTCGTCTCGGGCGACGCGGCGTTCACGCTCCACGACACCTACGGCTTCCCGATCGAGCTCACGCTCGAGATGGCGCAGGACCAGGGCGTCAAGGTCGACGAGGAGAAGTTCCGCGAGCTCATGAACGAGCAGAAGTCGCGTGCGCGCCAGGATGCGCTCAGGAAGCGCCACAACGTGGACCTGAGCGAATACGACGATTTCAAGAACAAGCTTGAGGCGCCGATCGAGTTCCTCGGCTACACGGACATGACGTCGCGCAGCCGCGTCCTCGGCATCATGATGGAGGGCGTCGGCTCCGTGCCGGCGGTCTCCGCACCGGCGACCGTCGAGGTCATCCTCGACCGCACGCCGTTCTACGCCGAAGCCGGCGGCCAGCTCGCCGATCAGGGCGACATCGTCTCCGATGATGGCGCCGTGCTTGAGGTAGACGATGTGCAGAAGCCGATCAAGGACCTCATCGTGCACCAGTGCCGCCTCATCGAGGGCACGCTCGTCGTCGGCGCCGAAGTGACCGCCGAGATCGACGTCGAGCGCCGTGGCGCGATCGCCCGTTCGCACACCGCGACGCACATCGTGCACAAGGCGCTGCGTGAGGAGCTTGGCCCGCAGGCGACGCAGCGTGGCTCCGAGGACGCCCCGAACCGCCTGCGCTTCGACTTCCAGTGGCCGAAGGCGCCGACGAAGCAGCTCATGAGCGCCGTCGAGGCGCGCGTCAACGACCGTGTGCGCGACAACCTGCACGTTTCGACGCAGGAGATGAAGTTCGACGACGCGATCGCGCTCGGCGCGATGCATCTGTTCGGCGAGAAGTACGGCGACGTCGTGCGCGTCGTCACAATCGGCGATGACGGGTGGAGCCGTGAGCTGTGCGGCGGCACCCATGTCGATTTCGCCGGCAAGATCGGCCTCGTCAACATCATGTCCGAGGCGTCGGTCGGCTCGGGCGTGCGACGCGTCGACGCGCTCGTGGGTGAAAGCGCCTACGATTACAACGCGCGCGAGCATGCGCTCGTCTCGCAGTTGTCCGACACACTCAACGCGCGCCCCGACGAGCTCGCCGAACGCGTCAACACGCTCCTCGCGAGGCTCAAGGATTCGGATCGACGCCTTGCCGCGATGTATGAGGCGCGCATCGCCGCGTCGGTACCGCAGATCATCGACGACGCAAACGCATCACATGCGCCGATCGTCGTCGCCGCGAAGAACGTCGGCCACTTCGGCTCGTTCGATGTGCTGCGCAAGACCGTCATGGACATCCGCAACCGTCTGGGCGACGACCGTCCGGTCGTCGTCGCGCTTGCGGGCGTGAACGAGGACGACAAGCCGATGGTCGCCGTCGCGACGAACGAAGCGGCGCGCAAGGAAGGCATCAAGGCCGGCGACCTTGTGCGCGGCGCCTCGAAGATCCTCGGCGGCGGCGGCGGCGGCAAGCCGGACTTCGCCCAGGGCGGCGGTTCCGACGCGTCGAAGCTCGACGATGCCGTCGCGGCGCTCGCCAAGGAAGCGCAGAAGGCCTGACCGCCCGCCCCATGGTCTGGCTAGGCATCGATTTGGGGAACGCCCGGGTCGGGCTCGCATTGTCCGACCCGGAGCTGACCTTCGCCCATCCCGCGGGCAACATCACCGTGCGGGGAGATTATTTCCAGGCGTTCGACGACGTCCTCAACGTCATCGAGGACGAGCATGTCACATGCGTCGTCATCGGCCTGCCGTTGCAGATGGACGGCACCGAGGGCAAAAGCGCGAAGAAGGCGCGCCGGTGGGCCAAGTCGCTCGGCGCGCGCCTCATGGCCGAATCGGAAGATGCGATGTCGGGCATCGACTGGGTACCTGATATTATGCTCATAGATGAACGTCTGACGACGGTCGACGCCCACCGCCGACTGTTCGACGCGCAATTGGGAAGCCGGCGGCACCGCGCCGCGGTCGACCAGCAGTCAGCGGTGACGATCCTGCAGACGGCTTTGGAACGGGCCCGCCAGTGATGCGCAAGGTTCAGAGGAGAGAGTGTGCCTGAGGATTTTCATGATTTTTTCAGCGATGACGATTCCTGGGATGATGGCTCGGGCCATGACCATTTCGGCTCGGACGGCGTGGACGGCGGCTCATCGACATTGCCGCCGCGCCCGCCGAAATCGCGCCGCGATATGCGCCGGCATCGCAAACGCAAGCATCGCAAACGCCTGATCGTCATCATCGCATCGCTTGTCGTCATCGCGATGTGCATCGGCATCGGTGTTTTCGCGTACGGCAAGGTCAAGCAGTGGCGGCACAACAACCTCACCGACAGCTCGGTCGTCGACGACTATCCGGGTCCGGGCGACGGCGACGTGGCGTTCACGGTCGAATCGGGGCAGGGCGTCGCCGAGATCGCCGAAGGGCTGCACGCAAAGGACATCATCAAATCGGTCGACGCGTTCACGGGCGTCGTCGCAAGCAATTCGTACACGCTCTATCCGGGTACATACGAGCTCAAATACCATATGAAGGCGTCCGCGGTCGCGAAGATCCTCTCCGACGAAGGCAACGCGAAAGGTTTCGTCGAGGTGCGCCAGGGCGAGCGCCTCGATGATGTGCTCAAGACGGCGGCGACGTCCTCGGGGTTGCCGCTCAAGGATTTCGAGGACTACGTCAACGACGCGGCGAAGATGAGCGAGATCCTCCCCGCGAGTGCGAACGGCAAGATCGAGGGCTGGCTCGAACCGGGCGTCTATAACATCGGGGACAATCCGACCCCGCGCTCGATCCTCGAGCAGATGGTGCAGTCGAGGATCGAGAACCTCAACGAGCTTGGCGTGCCGGAAGATGAGGAACGGGAACGCATCCTCATCATCGCGTCGATCGTCGAAGCCGAAGTGAACTCGCAGGAGTACTACGGCAAGGTCAGCCGCGTCATCGAGAACCGCCTCAAGGACGACATGCCGCTCGGTATGGATTCGACGGTCGCATACGGGTTCAAAGTCAAGGGTACGGAGCTGACGAACGACCAGCTCAATGACGGTTCGAACCCGTTCAATACGCGTGTGAACAAGGGGCTGCCGCCGACGCCGATCTCCAATCCGGGCGATGACGCGATCCAAGCGGCGATGCATCCCGAGGACGGCGACTGGCTGTATTTCGTGACGACCGACCTCAAGACGGGGGAGACGAAGTTCACGAGCAGCTATGACGAGTTCGAGAAGTTCGTCCAGGAGTACAAGAACGGCAACGAGAACGCGAATTAATGCCCGATGACCGACGTCGCGACGGCAAGGAGCCCCGAGGCGACGATCACCGGGACGAACGGCACCCTGGCATCCGCGTCAGGGTGCCGTTTCGCATGCCGGTGCCATGCGTCGATCCACACGAGGCCCAAAAGGCCCATGAACAGCCACCACGATATGAACGCGGCGGTGCCGAACACGCCGAGCATACAGCCAATGAGCGCGCACGCGGTGACATCCCCGAGGCCAAGCGCGCCCGGGCGGATGAGCGCAAGCGTGAGCTGGATGCCGGCCGCGCACACAAGGCCTGTGATCGCGTGGAGCAGCACGACCGCCTCACCGGTGGAGGATGCGAGGAACATGCATGCTGCGAGCTGGGCGGTGACGCCGGCGATGATGAGGCGTCGCGGGACAAGGCGGCGGCGCATGTCGGTCACGCACGCCGCGATTCCACAAAGCAGTCCGGGCAGGCAGCAAAGGTACGGCATACCGTTAAGATAGTCACAGTTTTCCCAAGGACCAAAGGAGTTGGCATGTTGCGTTGGCAGACCGCTGGCGAATCCCATGGCGAGGCGCTCGTCGCGATGATCGAGGGCATCCCCGCAGGCGTGAGGATCACGTCGGACGACATCCGTGGGGCGCTCGCCCGCCGCCGCCTCGGCTACGGCCGCGGCGCGCGCATGAAGTTCGAGCAGGATCAGGTGCGCATGCTCACCGGCGTGCGTTTCGGTTCCACGCTTGGTTCGCCGATCGCAATCGAGATCGGCAATACCGAATGGCCGAAATGGACCGAGGTCATGAGTGCGGACGCGCTCGACCATGACCTTGCACGTGAGGGCCGCAACGCGCCGTTGAGCCGTCCGCGCCCTGGCCACGCCGACCTGACGGGCATGCGCAAATACGGGTTCGACGACGCGCGTCCCGTGCTCGAGCGTTCAAGCGCCCGAGAGACCGCGTCACGCGTCGCGCTTGGTGCGATCGCGGCCCGCTTCCTTGAGCAGGCCGCCGGCATCCGCACCGTATCGCATGTCCTGTCGATCGGCGGTGCGGGTGCGGACGATTCGTCCGCGATGCCACTGCCCACCCCCGATGACGTCGACGCACTCGACGCGTCCCCGGTGCGCACACTCGATAAGGACGCCGAGGCGCGCATGATTGCGCGCATCGACGAGGCGAAAGCGAACGCGGACACGCTCGGCGGCGTCATCGAGGTCATCGCATACGGCATGCCCGCCGGTGTCGGCACCTATGTCGAATCCGACCGCAGGCTCGACGCGGCGCTCGCATCGGCCGTCATGGGCATCCAGGCGATCAAGGGCGTCGAGATCGGCGACGGCTTCCTTGAGGCGATGCGCCCCGGCTCGCAGGCGCATGACGAGATCGTCACCGGCGCGGACGGGCATATCGAACGGCTCACGAACCGCGCGGGCGGCATCGAAGGCGGCATGTCGAACGGGCAGCCGATCCGTGTACGCGCCGCGATGAAACCGATCCCGTCGATTCCGAAGGCGCTGCGCACCGTCGATGTGACGACCGGCGAGGCGGCGCAGGCGATCAACCAGCGTTCCGACAGCACGGCGGTGCCGGCGGCGGCGGTCGTCGCCGAGGCGATGGTCAGGCTCACGCTCGCGAAATATGTGCTCGAGAAGTTCGGCGGCGACAGCATCGCCGAGACACGCCGCAACATCGAGGCCTACCTCGCCTCGTGGCCCGAGCACATGCGCTGAAACGCATCGATTGCGCGGCATATCGGAAGGAGAGCAGTGGCAGGGCACAGCAGACGCGCCAAGCGTGCGCGGCGGCAGCCGGAGGCCGTCATCGTCGGCATGATGGGCGCCGGCAAGACGCGGCTCGGCAAGGAGATGTCGCAGATGCTCGGCATCGCGTTCGAGGACGCGGACGAGCAGATCGAGCGACGCATCGGCATGACGATACCGAAGTATTTCGCGAAGCATGGCGAACCGGCGTTCAGACAGGTCGAATATGACGTCATCGACGAGACACTCGGCTCGTTCGACGGCATCTACGCGCTCGGTGGCGGCGCCCCGATGACGCCGGCCGTGCGTGAGCGGCTGCGCAACTACGCCGACCGTGGCGGCCGGGTCATCTACCTGCTCGCCGACCCGTCCGAGGCGATGGACCGCGCGCGCAGGGGCGGCGGGCGGCCGATGCTCGACGGCGACGCGGACGCGCGGTGGATGGCGCTCTATGAGCAGCGCGATCCGGTCTACAGGCAGGTGGCGAACGTCATCGTACGCACCCATGGCATGACACCGAAAGCGGCGGCAAGGAAGATGATCGAAATGACGAATGAAGGAATCGTCCACGTCGACGGCGCGGGCATCGAACCATACGACGTGCGCATCGGGGAGGGGACGCTCAACCATCTGCCCGATGTCATCGGCGAAGGGCCCGTGTGCGTCGCGCTCATCCATACGCAGTCGGTGCAGCGCCACTCCGACCGCGCACGCGCGATCCTGCGCAAGGCCGGCTACGAGGTGAGCGACATCGTCATCCCGGACGCCGAGGCCGGCAAGACGATCCAGGTCGCGAACGGCATCTGGGAGCGGCTCGGCAACGAGGGCTTCACACGCTCCGACGCGATCGTCGGGCTCGGTGGCGGCGCATGCACCGACCTCGCCGGTTTCGTCGCCGCGACATGGATGCGCGGTGTGCGCTATGTGAACTGTCCGACATCGCTCCTCGCGATGGTCGACGCGTCCACGGGCGGCAAGACCGGCATCAACACACCGCAGGGCAAGAATCTCGTCGGCTCGTTCTACACGCCGGCGGGCGTCCTCGCCGACCTGCGCACGCTCACGTCGCTGCCGAACGACATCTTCATCGAAGGCCTCGGCGAAGTCGCGAAATCCGGATTCATCCGCGACCCGGAGATTCTGACGATCCTTGAGGACCATGCCGACGAGCTGCGCGCGTTCGACGGCGAGACGTTCCTCGAATCACCACTCAAACCCGTCGTCGCCGAACTCATCGAACGCACTGTGCGCGTCAAGGCGTACCACGTGTCCGCCGACCTCAAGGAAGCGGGGCTGCGCGAGTTCCTCAACTACGGACACACATTCGGGCATGCGATCGAACAGCTCGAGCATTTCCGCTGGAGGCATGGCAACGCCGTCGCCGTCGGCATGGTCTACGCGGCCGAACTGTCGAACCTCACCGGGCATCTCGACCGTCAGACCGTCGAATACACGTACGACCTGCTCGACCGGCTCGGCCTGCCGACGTCATGGAACGGCGCCAGCTTTGACGAGGTACTCGCCCTGATGCATCGCGACAAGAAGGCGCGTGGCAACACGCTGCGCTTCGTCGGCCTCGAGGAGATCGGCACACCGTTCCACCTCAACGACCCCGATGCCGATGCGGTGCGCAAGGCATTCGAACGCGTCCGCCAGCAGGCATGACGCGCACGCGGTACTATCATGGGGCTGTGATGTCCCCGGAAGGATTGGAGTGGAAATGGCCGGAACCGAACGAGTCAACGTGATCGTCGTCAACGGGCCGAACCTCGGCCGTCTTGGCGTGCGCCAGCCGGACGTGTATGGCAGGCAGGACCTCGAACAGCTGCGCAGGCTGTGCACACAGTGGGGCGATGAACAAGGCCTCGACGTGGATGTGCGCCAGACGGACGACGAGGCGCAGATGGTGCAGTGGATGCATGAGGCGGCCGAGGGGCAGAAGGCGGTCGTCATGAACCCGGCCGCGTTCACGCATTATTCGTATGCGCTCGCCGACGCGGCGCATATGGTGCTCGATGCGGACATGCCGCTCATCGAAGTGCACATCTCGAACCCGGCCGCACGTGACGAGTTCCGCAAGCGTTCCGTCATCAGCCCGGTCGCGACCGGCACAATCACGGGACTCGGTTTCCTCGGCTACCGGCTTGCGCTTGAGGCGGTCGCCGAACTGACAAAGGCGTGAGCGGGAACTTATCCCAATTCTGATATATGGCGGGGTCCGGAGCCTTTTGTGGTTCCGGACCCCGCCATGTTGTTCGCATTGTGCTTTGTGCCGAACAATACCTTCGATGATCGCGACGCACGGTGGGGGAGGGGGACATGCCGACACAAGGGGAAAATGTGAGCATTCGGTGGAGTTTTGCTTCCAGCTGAGGTATAATTGCTTGTGATTTCACTGCAAACGTATGCACGATTCGTTGACGAATCCCTCGGAAATCCTTGCAAAATATGCAAGCGAGCGTTGCATACATTGGCAATCCGGCTGGAGGAAAAGGAACGATACTATGACGTCGCGACTGGAATCCATCCGGAACAGGGAAAAGAGAATGGAAAACATATGGTGAATCAGCAGTTCCGCACTGCGATGCGCCGCACAACCGGGATGGGCGTGGCCTTCGCCATGGCCTGCTCGGGTGCGTTGCTCACGGTGCCGATGGCGGCCAACGCCGCCCCTGCCGACACGGGAAGCACGGCGCTTCCCGCGGCGACCGACGTGCAGGTCATCGCGTTCCAGCAGACCTGGAAGTCGATCGCGAAGGAGTGCACGAACACCTACGGGCCGCAGGGCGTCAAATACGTCGAGATCTCACCGCCACAGGAATCGATCCAGGGCACCGAATGGTGGACAAGCTACCAGCCGGTGAGCTACAAACTCGATTCGAAGCTCGGCACCGAAGCCGAATTCAAGAACATGATCACGACATGTGATGCCGCGGGCGTTGGCATCATCGCCGACGTCGTGCTCAACCAGACGACCGGTTTGGATGTCGCTGCAGGCGAGCAGACCGGTGTGGCGGGCACAAAGTACAACGGCTCGATCGGCGACTATCCGGGCTTCACCGGCGAAAACGGCCAATATCCGCAAGGTGTGACCGCCGCCGACTTCCATGACTACAACAACGGCGCAAGCGTCTCCGATTACAAGAACCAACAGGAGGTGCAGGAAGGCCGCCTGAACTCGATGTGGGACTTCGACACGTCGAGCGAGAAGGTGCAGGACATCCAGTCCGACTATCTCGCCAAGCTCTACAAGATGGGCGTCAAGGGCTTCCGCATCGACGCCGTCAAGCACATCAACAACGAGGACATCAAGGGCATCAAAGACAAGATGGCCCAGAAGGTCGGCAAGAACGCCGACGACATCTACTGGATCCAGGAAGTCATCGGCAATGCGAGCGAAGCGCCCGGCATCCAGCCGCGCAATTACCTGGAGACCGGCACCGTGACGCAGTTCGACTACAAGTCGGACCTCAACGCCAAGTTCAAGGGCAAGATCGCCGAACTCAAGGACCTCTCGACGCGCATCGGCGACCTGTCGTCGAATCCGAATGCGATTGCGTCCAAGGACGCGAACGTCTTCGTGACGAACTGGGACACCGCCCGTAACGACGGCGCGATCACCTACAAGAACGATTCGATGTACGCGCTCGCGAACGCATTCATGCTCGCCTACGACTACGGAACGCCGCGACTGATTTCTGATTACAAATACGACAACAAGGATGATGGAGCGCCGGGCGCGACCGCGGTCTCGGTGCCGGACGTCGACTTCGACAAGGAATGCTCGACAAAGGACGGCGACTGGAACTGCCAGCAGCGTTGGACGACGACGCGCGGCATGATCGCGTTCCACAACTACGTGGACGGGACCGCCGTCGAGCAGTGGCAGGACGACGGCACGAATAACATCGCGTTCTCGCGCGGTGACAAAGGCTTCGTCGCGATCAACAACTCGACCGAGGACAAGGAGGCCGAATACGCGACCTCGATGCCCGACGGCGAGTACTGCGACGTCTACGCCGTGCAGGACTGTTCGAAGACCGTGACCGTCTCCGGTGGCAAGGTCAAGGTGACCGTGCCGGCGATGCAAGCCATCGCGATCTACGGCGGTGCAACGAAGACGACGCACCCCGTGTCTGACGTGGCCGTTGACCCGAGCACCCCGGACGTCGTCATCCCGGACAACACCGTCAAGCCGGACGACCAGACGACGACCGTGTGGTACAAGCCCGTCAACACGTGGGACAAGGTCTTCGTGCACCATGGCGCTGGCTCTGATTGGACAGCCGTTCCCGGCGAACAGATGGAAGGACCGGACGCGCAGGGCTACTACACGAAGACGATCGATACCAAGGGTGAGGATCACCAGATCTGCTTCAATAATGGTGCCAGCGAGTGGGACAGCAACGGCGGCCAGAACTATCTGATCCGCAAGGGCATCACACACGTCGCCGTCGAGAACAGCGCGCTCGCCGTCGGCAACCCCGAGGCGATCGGTGCCCAGACCCGTATGCTTGTGCACTACAAGCCGGCGGCTGACGAAGCGGAGAAGAACCGTGGCGTCTATGTCTGGGGCAAGGATGCGACCGGCGCCGACATGGCAGCGAAGCACCATCCGTTCACCGGCGAGGATTGCTACGGCAAGGTCGCCGAACTCACATTCGACGGCAAGTACGAGGACCTCGGCTTCATCATCACGACCGAGGACTGGGACAAGTTCGGCGGCGACCGCAACGTCAAGGTCGGCAAGACCGGCACGGTCGAGGTCTGGATCGACGGCACCGCCGACGCTGACACGACGCTCACCGAAGCGCCGGCCGACTACAAGTGCAAGGCCGACAAGGTCGACGTGACCGTGCATTACATGCGCAACGACGGCCTGTACTTCAACGCCGCCGACGCCGAGACGAAGGTCCCGCAGTGGGATCTGTGGATGTGGAACTCGAACAGCAATGGCTTCGCCTCGAAGTTCACGGGCCATGATGACTGGGGTGAGCTCGCCACCGCATCGTTCTCGAAATACACCTACCAAGCGTCCAATGGCGAATCGGACTTCGGCCTGCTGCGTCGTTACGGCGTCGATGAGTGGAAGAAAAAGGACGGCTCCGATGGTGATATCAAGATGACCGCCAACGCCCTCGTTTTCAACAACGACGGCACCGCGAAAGCCGAAGTGTGGCTCATGCAGGACGACCCGACCGTCTACACGGCGCGTCCGGCGCTTGGTGCGCGCATTTCGACGGCCGAGATCGCCAAGAAGAACACGATTGACGCGAAGCTGACAAAGCCAGCCGACGTCAAGGCCGGGGATGTCAAGGTGACCGACGCCGACGGCAACGAGGTCGAGGTCGACGATGTGAAGGTCGACGGGACGGCCGTCACGGTCACGCTCAAGAAGGACCTCGACGTGACCGCGAAGTACACGGTCGCTATCGAAGGCTTCGGCTCCGCCGACGCCGTCGCCGGCTCCGTCGTGCGCACCGACGCTTTCGACAAGGAATACGCCTACGACGGCGACGACCTCGGCGCGACCTACGCGAAGGACGGTTCGACGTTCAAGCTGTGGGCGCCGACCGCGGCGAAGGTCGAACTCATCACGTTCAAGGACGCCAAGACCGCCGACGCCGAAGCCAACGATCCGATCACGATGACACGTGGCGACAAGGGGGTGTGGAGCGTCACGACCAAGGTCGATGACGGCACCGCCTACATCTACCGTGTGTCGTTCGCCGATGGTACGGTCAACGATTCCGCCGATCCGTATGCGCGTGCGTCCGTCGTCAACGGCAGGCGTTCCGTTGTGCTGTCGCCCGCCAAGACGACCGTCGAAGGTGCGACGCGCATGGCGCCGTTCTCGAAGACGACCGACGCGATCATCGCGGAAACGCACATCCGCGACCTCACGAAGAACGAGAACTCCGGTGTGGACGCCGACAAGCGCGGCAAATACCTCGGCATGATCGAGAACGGCACGAAGAACTCCGCTGGCAAGCCCACTGGTGTCGACTACCTCAAGGAGCTCGGCATCACGCATGTGCAGATCCAGCCGATGTTCGATTACGCGAGCGTCGACGAGACGAAGCCGCTCGACGACTCCAACTACAATTGGGGTTACGATCCGCTCAACTACAATGTGCCGGAAGGCTCCTACGCCTCTGATCCGACCGACCCCGCCAACCGCGTGGTCGAGGCCAAGCAGATGGTCGACGGCCTGCACAAGAACGGCCTGCGCGTGGTCATGGACGTCGTGTACAACCACGTGGCCGATGCCGCGACGAACCCGTTCGGGCTCACCGTGCCGGGCTACTACTTCCGCTATCAGAACGGCGCACTCGTCAACAACTCGGGCTGCGGCAACGACACGGCCTCCGAGCGAGCGATGATGCGCAAGTACATCGTCGATTCCGTCACCTACTGGGCGAAGGAATACAACATGGACGGCTTCCGTTTCGACCTCATGGGCCTGCATGATGTCGAGACGATGAAGCAGGTGCGTGCCGCGCTCGACAAGATCGACCCGTCGATCGTCATCGTCGGCGAGGGCTGGGACATGAACACGACGATGGACAAGTCCGCGATGTCGATCCAGCCGAACGGCTACGAACTCGACACCCCGAACTCCACCATCTCGTTCTTCAACGATTCGATCCGCGATCAGCTCAAGGGCTCCGTGTTCTCCGAGGAGGACAACGGCTTTGTCTCGGGCAAGCAGGGCCTCGAGCGTGTGATCCTCAACAACATGCTCGGCTGCCGCAACACCGACGACTTCGACGGTGCTTATTGCACGAACGGCAACGCGAACGTCAGGTACGCGAACGCAGGCCAGGTCGTCAATTATGTGGAGATCCACGACAACCTGACGCTCAACGACAAGCTCGAGAAGTCGCTCTTCGCACAGGGCCGCAACGAAGGCCTTGATGAGGCGGGCCGGAAGGCGAAGGTCATCGAGACCTCGAAGCTCGCCGATTCCGCGATCTTCATGGCGTTCGGCATCTCCGAGTTCCAAGTGGGCCAGGAGTTCCTGCGCACGAAGGGCGGCGACGAGAACAGCTACAAGTCGGGCGATGCGGTCAACGCCGTGGATTGGGATCGCATGAACGACGCCGGGTATGGCGACCACGCCCAGTACGTCAAGGACCTCATCGCCATCCGCAAGAAGGTCTCCGCGCTGCGTGTCGAGAGCTACAAGCAGATCTCGAGGAACACGAAGGAACTCAAGGCAGCCGACAGCGTCGTGGCCTACGAGATCGCGCGTACGAACGGCACCTATGTGGTGGCGCTCAACGCGGGTGATGAGGCTGCGACTGTGCCGGGCGTGACTGCCGGCGATTACGGCGTGCTCGTGTCCAACGGCCGTACCTACCTGCATCCGGGCGACGCTCAGGCCGTGGCATTGGCCGAGGGCGTCAATGGTGTGGATGCTTCGGTCGCAGGCGCATCGATCGCCGTCAAGGACGGCGAGGGCATCGTCGTGCCTGCCCACAGCGCTGTGCTTCTCGCCCCCGTCGCGGATCTCGCCGGGGCGGACAATCCGGATGACCCGGGCGACACCGACAAGCCGGGTGACGCGAACAAGCCGGGACAGCCTGGTGCGAACGACCATGTCGATGCGGGCGCCGCGAACTCCGCGGTGACCGGCATGGCCTCGACCGGTTCGTCGATCGCGGTCGTCATCGTCGTCGCGACGGTCGCGATCATCGCGGCCGCGGTGCTCCTCGTGGCACTACGCGAACGCCGGTCGCACTGAGCGCCGACCGCTGACATGACGCCGTCACGCTGAATGGCGTCATGGCAACCGGGAGCGGGGAGACGAATCTTCGGGTTCGCCTCCCCGCTTTTCGCATATGCGCCCGTTGCGCACAGCTTTGCGTCGGACACGCGTCGTGGCATCGCGGACACGTTGCGTGGCATGAGTGCAAACGTTGTGCGAATTGGGTCGGTGGGCCGACTCGGCATGCTATGCTTGTTCGCCGTCAGCACAATATCTGGCCTTTGCAACTCCCGAACGATCCCTGAGGAGAACAATGACGACCAAACTACGCGCCGCAATCGGCGCCGTATCCGCTTGCGCCGTGCTCATCGGCGCGCTCGCAGGCCCCGCGAGCGCACAGGACACCTCGTTGGACGGCCGTATCAGCACCGTCTATGAGACGGCGAACGGCATGACCTTCGAGAAGGTCAGCCATCCAGATAAGGGCCTGAAGACGGCCGACGGCGTCGTCGACTACATCGGCGACGGCAGGATCGCGGCGGACGGCGGCGGCCAGGGCGACCGCGGCCAATCCTACAGCTACGCCGCCGAATCGGATGGCAACTGGGTCTACATCGGCACGATGTACGGCGGCCTCGGCGTGCAGGCGATTCTCAAAGGCAGCCTGTCGGCCAACATGGGCATGAGCGTCGAGGAGGCGACCGCGCTGATCCAGACGCTCTACTCGGGCAACATGTACCTCGGCGAGCCGGACGGCAAGAGCGCCGGCGGCGTGCTGTTCAAGTTCAACGTGAAGACCGGCGAGACGAAGATCCTCATGTCCCAGTCCGAAGGCGTCGACGGCGGCAAAGGCGTCATCCCGACCTTCCGCAGCGCGTTCAAGATGAACGGCAAGCTGTACTTCGAGGGCATGGTCATGGACACGAACAACACCGAGCTGACGGCCCAGGAGATCGGCACGGCGATGGCGATGCAGAACGGCTTCCCGTGTATCTACGAGGTCGACCCGTCCGACGGCGACCGCCTGACGAAGGTCTACGACAGCGTCGACGCCGCCGGCTTCCGCGAGCTCGTCAAGCAGAACGTGTTCACGTCGACGCGCGCGATCGGCTCGTTCAAGGACGCGCTCATCGCCGGCGACCTCAAGCCGACCGCCGACGGCAAGGGCGCGGCCTACCTCGTCGCATCGAAGACGCCGTCGGTGCCCGGCTCCTACAAGGTCATCGCCGACATGGACAGCTTCGACGGCCTGCCGGCGATCCACCGCTCCGACGTCAACGGAGGCGGCGGCATCTATCAGGTGCTCGAGTTCAACGGCAAGCTGTACGTCGTCGTCTGCACCGGCAGCAGCGCGACGCGCAACGAGCAGACGGGAACCTTGCGTTCGTTCGCGATCTACGTCGGCGAGAACAACGGCGACCCGACCGAGAAGGCCGACTGGACGTGGCGTCCGCTCGTCGGCGACAAGACGAGGGGCGCGAAATACACCTTCGGCATGGACGAGAGCCGCGTGAGCGCCGGCGCCTGCACGCTGCAGATCTACAACGACCGTCTGTACATCGGCGACTACAACGACGTCTCGAGCGCGCTGCAGGGCTTCGCGCTGCGCATGAACTTCGTGACGCAGGCGACGAACCTCGAACAGTCGATCAACCTCTACCGCATGGACGCCAATGAGGACATCGAGATGCTCGTCGGCGACCCGAACGGGACCTTCCCCGACGGCGGTACGACGGGACTCGGATCCGGATACGGCAACCACATGAACCAGTACACGTGGCAGACGACCGTGCATGAAGGCAAGATGTACCTGTCGACGATGAACACGACGACGCTGCTCGAACCGATCGCGCAGTTCACGAACGGCGACGTCCTCGACATGGACGAAGAGGAATGGCGCACGACACTGTCCTATCTGCGCACGTTCCTCGAACTCATCCTCGACCGCGACGCGCTCGCGGCGGTGGCACCCACGTCCGACGATGCCGACGTGGATGCCAAGGCGAACGCTGCTGCGAGCCCGGGAACGGACGACGCGGACGCGCTCGTCGATTGGGCCGTCGAACAGGCGGCGGCGCGCGCGAACGCGGCGCAACCGACCGCCGACACAGACAACGACGCGCACGTCGATGTCACGTTGGACGTCGATGACCGCAAAGCGCTCGTCGACGGCATCGAACACGGCGACATCGTCCCGTCGAGCCTCGACGACAGCGAGACGGCGGCCCGGCTGCTCCACGCGAACGAACTGCTCGCCGCACTTGGTGGCGAGCTCGACGACAAGGCGTCCGAGGACTTCGCCGACATGTACGCGGAGGCGCAGCGACTCGTCGCGGACGCACCGCGGATCCCCGACAACCTCAAGAAGATCTACGAGACGCTCGTCAAGCTCCTCGACGTCAACAACCTCAAGGCGTTCCTCAAGTCACTGCCGTACCTCGCACAGTCGAAGCGTGGCTTCAACCTCTTCGAGATCAGCGAAGGGGAGGACGGCTCCGTCGACATCACGACGGTCGCCGATGACGGTTTCGGCGATCCCTTCAACCATGGCCTGCGCATCTTCGTCAACACCGACGAACACATGCTCATCGGCACCGCGAACCCGTTCTACGGCACACAGCTGTGGCGCGTCGCGAACACGATGTTCCCGGTGCATGTGGACGCGTCCGAAGGCGGCACGGCAAGCGCCGACCATACGACCGACGTCGCCCCGGGCACGAAGGTCACACTGACGGCCATGCCGCGGGATGGCTACCGTTTCGACAAGTGGGTTGTGACACGCGGTGGCATCGACATCGCCGATGACGGCACGTTCGAGATGCCGCGGGGCAGTGTGCACGTGCAGGCCGTGTTCGAGAGGATCGACGGTGCGGACACGCCAGCCGACGATCCGAGCGATGACCCGTCCAACGATCCATCCGACGATCCTGCCGATGATGGCTCGACCGATGGCGGTGCGGCAGGCGGTTCCGGAACCGGCGATGACGCGAACGGCACCGGCACCACGGGCGACACCACCGTGCTGTCGACGACGGGTGCGTCGGTCACGGCGATGGTCATCGCCTGCCTGACGGCCACCATGCTCGGCGCGGGCATGCTGCTGGCACGCAGGCGCAACGCCTGATACGCCGGCATTGACGCATACGAGCGAGGCCTCGGGAATCCAAGGATTCCCGAGGCCTCACCATATTCGGCTCGCAAGTGGCCGCGGCATTCAGTCCGTGCCGGCGTCCTCACCATCGGCGGTCCTCTTCCATTGCGCCGGCGAATTGTATCCGTGCGGATCGTCCACGCCGGCGTGGCGCACCGAGCTGAGCGTGTCCATCCACCAGTGTTCGCGTTCGATCACGGCACGGTTGGGGACACGTGGGTCAAAGATGTCGAGAATCGAATACTGGAAATACTTCTCGATGTAGCTGGCGCCATGTTCCGCGACGAGTTCCTTGAGCAGTATATTCCCGCCGGTGTGGTCGCCGCCCACATATTCTTCCCATCGGGAGAGCAGGCCTTGTGAACCGCCGTTGTGGCTGTATGCGGAGCCGACGTAGTGCCAGCCTGTGCGCGTATCGGTTTGCAGATACACAGCACTGATGCTGCTCAGTGCACCACGCCATTCGTCGTTGTGCACCGCCGCGGCCAGCTCATCGAATGAGAGGCGCACATTGGCGTAGCCGGGGAACGGCATGGCGGAGACGGGGGATTGGGCAATCTTTTCCACGATCATCGTGTCCATGAATCGATGACGCAAATTCTCGTTGCCCATGTTGTTGACCAGCTGCATGGAGCCCTTGCCCTTGCGATAGGTGACAACTGTACGGGCTTCGAATGGCTGGAAGCGCTCGATACTCTTCCAACCATAGATTTCGCGCTCGCCCTCAACATGCGTGCCAAGAATCTCATAAGCACCGACAAACAGCCAATGCGTGGGTGGATTTTCGTTGCCGTCGAGCTGAATGAACTGCAGTACCTTACTTTGGGGCATATTACCGTTGTTGCGCCCGCCACTGTTCCAACGGCGTGTGAACACCCAGTTCATGAGCTCGTCGTGCTTTTCGTAATACAGCGTCATCACATCGAACCAGTTGGCGCTGCTTTTATTTAACCTGATCAAGTAGTGGGAGAGCTCTTCCTCGCTGATGCCCATCATCTCAAAGAAGTTGATGGTCGGTATGGAATGTTTTGCCATGGTGTTTCCTTTCCTCAAATGGTTTTCCGCAAATGCGTCAAGAGGTCATTGGGGGATGCATGCAGTCGCTGCGGCGCGGTATGCGGTATGCAACGCATCGGCGCCTTGTCGCATCGTCTCAAACCATTCATCGTTGACCGTGAATATCGGCGATTCGAACAGTAACAACTCAAACGGGTTTGACCTGTACAGGGCGTCTTGAAATCCCCGCAGTGAATCCTGCAATGTGGGAATCCGGTCGAGGCACAACGTGGGAACGGGTCTGGCCGTATCGTTGCCGAACATGATGGCAATTCGTTCACGGTCAATGGACACTGCATCATGCGATGCGCGGATCGTTATTTCGAGCAGCTGAACCGTCTGCCAGAGTCTGTCGATGGCCTCGTCGTAGATGTTGATGCCTTGCTCGTTGTCGATGAGCTCGCGGTAGAACGGTTTGCCGTCCACGCTCACAATGTTGAACTCACGAAAATCGCTGCTTGGAATTCCTGTGGCATGAAGATGTCCGATTGACATGAAGGGAACCGTTGTGCGCGTGTGTACGCCATGCAGAGGAGAGGGGACGTGCCAGTTCGACCATGCGAGTGTGGAGAACCAGTGGTTGATCGCTCGCTCCAGTATGTGTGCGCGTGCCGGTGCGGGAACGCCGATGTTCTGCAAAATGTGATAACGGAACCCAAGTGTGGTCATAGGTGCCTTCTTCGACGCACGGATACATTAGCTTTGCAACATGATATCTTATATAAAAGATAAAGAGATTAGAGGCATGCGTCATTGTGTTTCGTGTTTCATTTGCGGTTGAGCACCTTGGTGTCGGCGCTGACGTCCTCAGGGGCAATAATGGCGCGCTCGTCGAAATAGGCGATGGGGTTTTTCGAATCGTTGCGCTCCAATGTCTTGCCGATCCATGGATGGTAGTGCTCGCCGGCGAGTTCGCCAAGGAACCTCATGCGCATGTCCTCGCGCTTGACGATGCCTTTGATCTTGGCCACGCAGACCACAATGTTGTCGGGGTTGAGCACGATGCCGATGTCGCAGCGCACCGCACGGCCAGGCTCAAGTTTCCACCATCCGGCGCTGCAGGCCCAGATCTCTTCCTCGCTCATGCCAGGTTCCCAGCCGATGGCTGGGATGATTGTGCCTTCGTAGTCTGTTTCCTTGTAGTCCAGTATCTTCCGGGGTCCGATTTTCATGGTGACGATTTCAGCCATCATCGTCCTTCCGTGCAAAGTGTTTCGTATCCTTTTTACCAAGATGGAACAACATTCGCGGTATGTACATGTGGGTGAACCGTGTGTCGGCTTGACGCGTGTGATGGCTGGCCCTATCCTGAAACGTAACTTGTTATCTTATATAAAAGATAAAGAGTGGGAGAGGGAATGGCACGTAGGCATATGGAAGTCGGTGACGTCGTTGTCGTCGACAATGAACGAATTCACGCTCTCGGTGTTGTCGAGAAGATCTCCGGTGATCCGGATCTTACCGGAGGATTGGGGAATGCCGACACAGGGAATTGGGCATACCTCATCCGCGTTGTGCTCGGTAGGAAACGGGCGGATGGTTCGTCGTTGCCGTCTGGTGACGAGGTCTGGTTGGAGGATGACCCATGGCAGGTCCATATCGATGGCGAGGATGGGTTCACGTTGCCTGAATCGTTCCTTGGCGAGAATGTCGTCGATGCGCTTGGACGTTCGGGGGTAACGCGCAAAGCCCTTTCTGACGAGCAGGTGGCGACCGCTCATGCACGTCGTCGTCGTAAACGAGTTGCATCAATCGTCATCGCCATCATCTGCGTCATTGCGGTCGTGTCGGGTGCGATGGCCTTGGTGAGGCATCACCGGCAGCAGGTGGCTATGCAACGACAGCAGGAAGCCGCACAGCGGCAGCGCGAACGGATGCAGGATCTCATCGACAGCACTGATTCGTATGTGGTGGAGTTGATTAGGAACTGTGGTGATCTGCCGACGATCGACGCGGCATATGGAACGGAATATGCTACGGTTACGTTTCCTGCTGATGCGGTGGACTGGAATACGTTGGGATGTATGGTCACATCGATGGGGGAGGAGGATACGGGAGCCAACAGATACGCCCTGTGGACCGGACTCATTGGCAGCGTGTCCACAATGCTGGCTACCAGAGCTGACCTGAAGTCGGCATCCTGGAGAACGGTGATGGATGTCGAAGCTCGATGCGCCACGGGCATGGACGGTGGGTTTTTCTGTGACGTTCGCAGTGGGGACGAATCGTACGGCGAAGATGATTCGAACGATACCCCCTCTGAGGATGGGTCGGCGTCAAGCGAACCGTCATCAAGTCCAGCTGATACCACTACCGGTGGAGCACAACAGGCCGCCGGCGAATTCAATCCGGACAATGTGCGCGGCAGATGGTGCAGGAAAGACGGCACCACCTGCGTGATCATCACACCGCAGACCGAAGGGAAGGCCACACCTCTGGTTCTGGATACATCGCAGATGGGGGAGGAGAATCCGTTGCCCAGCGGCCAGACGACCACGCTGATGGGGTACAACTACCAGAGCCAGCCAAGTGCGTCGGACACCGAACAGCAGCTGCGCATGATTACCCAATACTCCTATCGCATCGATTGCAGTATGTATGGAGACGAACCTTGTGATGGCACCACATTGCATATGGCGGATATGGCTGTAGGCGGCACCCCCGGAACCGGCGTCAAATTCGAACAGAATCCACTTGCGGTGACTCGCGTGGGGCCGACCAACGAGCTTCCCATCCAAGGCCTTGATGAATCGAACCCTCCGGAGCATGTGGCCTATCTCATCATTCAGCCATACGGACAGACTCCGGACAACAGCGTTTCTGATGATACTGTGTTCTATTCACGGCTGACCTAAGGGGATGAACGGCAATGACTCGCAGGACCATGCACATAGGCGACCTTGTGGTTGTTGACAACGCGCAACTATCGATGCTCGGAGTGGTCATGGACACCTCCGCGAACCCGACACTCACTGGAAATGTCGCGCAGAACGGTGCGCCTGCCTTCCGCATCCATGTACTGTGTGGGACGCGTCACGAATCAGGCGCCGGCTTGGCGATGCATGATGATGTGTGGATTCGCGACAATCCCTGGCATGTGCACATCGATGGAGTGGATGGCTTCTCCCTTCCTGAAATGTATCAGGGAAGCCATGTGCCCACTATGCTCGCCAATGCCGGAATACGGCGTCATCCGGCCGCTGGGATAAAGCATGCGACGAACACCGCCGAGGCACGACAGTGGCGAAAACACATCGTCATCATCGTCGTGTGCGTAGCCGTCGTCGCAGCAGCCATATGGATATGGTATCGCTATGAGCACCGTACGGAGGTGGATCCATCTATCCCATTGTCTCAGTCGTATATCCGCAATTGTGCAGAATATATATCCGACCGTTCGTGGATCAAACCACAGTGGAACGGAAACGGCGTGGCTGTCGAAATGATAGACAGCGCAATGTATCCGGGGCTTGCCAGGGATGACGCCGATTCGAAAGCCTATGAATGCTTCGCCCGGCAGATCGGGTATACGCAAGGTGAATCGGGATTCATTAATGAGATGACATTGGCGACATCGTCGAACTATCATCTCATCAATGACACGTTCGTGATGGTTTGCGCTGGGAGCAGGGAGGCGGGCATGATAACCTGCGGAGTATTCAACAGGGCCTTCCCCTAAGATTAGGCCTGTGTCGCTTCACATGGTATGTGCGCGATGGGCATCCTGCCGGTGAACGGGTGCCATTATCGGGCAATGTCGAACACTACGCAATGATTTACAGTGGAAGCGTAGAGAATTCATGCGGCCGTGATCGGAGCAGGGAACATGAGGAAGAACCATACACTCACGCGTGCGTTTGCGGCGCTCGCATGCGCGGCGGTCGTGTGCGCGGCACTGCCGGCGTGCGGTGCGAAGGACACCGGCAGCACCACGCTGCCGGAGAGGACGGACGTCGAGGTCATCGCATTCCAACAGCCGTGGACGTCGATCGCGAAGGAATGCACGTCGACCTACGGTCCCGAAGGCGTCGCCTACGTCGAGGTCTCGCCGCCGCAAGAGACGGTCCAAGGCACGCAGTGGTGGACGAGCTACCAGCCGGTGAGCTACAAGCTCGATTCGAAACTCGGCACCGAAGCCGAATTCCAGGACATGATCGACGAATGCGCGGCGGCTGGCGTCGGCATCATCGCCGACGTCGTCCTCAACCATACGACGGGCGCGGCCACATCCGGCACGGACGGTTGGAAGGAAGGCACGGCCGGGTCGCGGTACAATCCGGCGACCGGGCAATACCCGGCGTTCACCGACGCGGACGGCCAATACCCCGACGGTGTGGATGCGAAGGACTTCCATGACTACGACAACGGCGCGAGCATCAACGGCTACCTCGACCAGCAGGAAGTGCAGGAAGGCCGCCTGAGCGGCATGTGGGACTTCGACACATCGAGCGAGAAGGTGCAGGACATCCAGTCCGGCTACCTCGCGAAGCTCTACCGGATGGGCGTCAAGGGCTTCCGCATCGACACCGTCAAGCACATCAGCAACGAGGACATCAAGGGCATCAAGGACAGGATGGCCCAGAAGGTCGGCAAGAATCCCGACGACATCTTCTGGATCCAGGAGGTCATCGGCAACGCGGCCGAGGCATCCGGCATCCAGCCGAAGAACTACTTCGACACCGGAACGGTCACACAATTCGCGTACGCCTCGAACCTGAACTCGGCGCTGCGCGGCGACGTCTCATCCCTCACGGACCTCGCGGAACGGCTCGGTGACACCAAACGCAACCCCTTCGCGATCCCATCGAAGGACGCGAACGTGTTCGTGACGAACTGGGACACGGCGAGGAACGACGGCCAGGCGATCACCTACAAGGACGGTGCGCTCTACCCGCTCGCGAACGCGTTCATGCTCGCGTACGACTACGGCACGCCACGGTTGCTGTCCGACTACCGGTTCTCCGACCACGATGCGGGCGCCCCCGGTGCGACCGACACGTCGGTGCCCGCCGTCGACTTCGACGAGGCATGCGCGACCGATGACGGCGATTGGAACTGCCAGCAGCGTTGGACGCCGACGCGTGGCATGATCGCGTTCCACAACCATGTGCACGGCACGAAGGTCGAGGACATGCAGGAACCGACTGCGTCCGTCATCGCGTTCTCACGTGGCGACAAAGGCTTCGTCGCGTTCAACAACGGCGACGACGCATACGAGCATGAATTCACGACAACGATGCCCGACGGCGAATACTGCGACGTCTACGCCGTGCAGGACTGCTCGAAGACGGTGCGTGTGCGCAAAGGGCACGTCCATGTCACGATCGATCCGCAATCCGCCGTCGCATTGTATTCGGGCGCGACGAAGCAGACGCATCCCGCATCCGACACGGCCGTCGACCCATCGACACGCCGCCACTGAACCATTGGAACGAAGCCGATGCCACGCATCGTAGCATCCGATGTGCGTGATGTCGGCGTTCGTTGCTTGTTGGCAAAGCCACGATGCCGTTAGCGTGGGGCCACGAAGTGGCACGCGTTATCAGGGCCGCGGGGCATCGTCACGACACCGCAATGGTACCTCCGCCGAAGGGGCGTGCCTGGACAAGGAACACAAGGAGCGGCATATGGAATTCACGACACGGCTCAAGGACCTGCGCAGGCAGGCGGCGCTCTCGCAGGAGCAGCTTGCGAACCGCATAGGCGTCTCGCGGCAGGCGATCACGAAATGGGAAAGCGGCGCGGGGCGGCCCGAAATCGAGAACCTCGTCGCGCTCGCCGACGTGTTCGCCGTGAGCGTCGACTCACTCCTCGGCGTCGCGGACACGTCCGGTGGCGCGGCGGCGCGCGAATACCGCTACGAAAGCGCGACGAACTACGACATCGACGGCGCGAAGCATTTCGACATCGACTGTGGGTCGCTCTATGCTGTGACGATTCGCGGCTACGACGGCGAGCAGCTGCGCGTGCGCGTCGTATCGAACACGGTCGCCGAACTGGTGCGCCATTTCAAAGTGTCGATCGACGACCGTTCCAAACGGCTCGACGTCGTCGTCAAACGGGGGAGCGGCATAAGCGAGACGCTCGCGAAGGACGACGTCTCAGTCATCCTATGGATCCCGCAACGCTACGTGACGACGATGGAATGCGCGGCGAAGGCCTACGAGGCGCACGTGCGCGGCCTGTCATGCGACGGCCTTGAACTCGACGTGCGTACGCAGCGCCTCGACCTCGACGACGTGCACGGGCATGTCGAGATCAACTGCAACCTCGACATGGAGATCGACTGCCTGTCACTCGACGGACGCGTGGACGTCAACCAGTTGTCGGCGACGTCGCGCATCAGCGTCCCGAAAGGCACGCCGGTCGCCGTGCTCACCCATGGGCTGCGCACGCGCACGATCGTCGGCGGTGGCGTGCACGTCGACGAGGACGCGGCGAACATCGTCGAACTCAACGGCGTGGCGAGCGAGCTCATCATCGAAGGAAAGTGAGGTTGTGGACCGCTCCGCCATGTCACGGCGGAGCGATACCATGAAGACCCATGGCTAGAAGACAACATGGCAATGCTCAGGAACACGTCACGAAACACATCTTCGTCACCGGAGGCGTCGTCTCCTCCCTCGGCAAGGGTCTCACCGCATCATCCTTGGGCCGTCTGCTGCGCAGCCGCGGCATCCGCGTCCTCCAGCAGAAACTCGACCCCTACATCAACGTCGATCCGGGCACGATGAACCCGTTCCAGCATGGCGAGGTCTATGTGACCGAGGACGGTGCCGAGACCGATCTCGACATCGGCCACTACGAGCGTTTCCTCGATGTCTTCCTGTCGCAGAAGGCGAACGTCACGACGGGGCAGATCTACCAGGAGGTCCTGCGCAAGGAGCGCGCGGGCGAATACCTCGGCCAGTGCGTGCAGGTCATCCCGCACATCACGAACGAGATCAAGTCGCGCATGCGCGCCCAGGCCTCCGACGACGTCGATGTCATCATCACCGAGATCGGCGGCACCGTCGGAGACATCGAATCGCAGCCGTTCCTCGAGGCCGCGCGCGAAGTGCGCCGTGAGCTCGGACCGGAGAACTGCATGTTCATCCACGTCTCGCTCGTCCCGTACATCGCGGCCGCCCACGAACTCAAGACGAAGCCGACGCAGCATTCCGTCATGATGCTGCGCCAGCTCGGCATCACGCCGGACGCGCTCGTGCTGCGCTCCGACCGTCCGCTCAACCAGGGCATCAAGGACAAGATCTCGCTCATGTGCGACGTCGACCCCGAAGGCGTCGTCAACTGCGTGGACGCCGCAAGCATCTACGACGTGCCGAAGGTGCTCTTCGACGAGGGGCTCGACACGTATGTCGTGCGCGAACTCGGACTGCCGTTCCACGACGTCGACTGGGACGAGTGGGAGGACCTGCTCGAACGCGTGCACCATCCGAAGCACGAGGTCAACATCGCGATCGTCGGCAAATACATCGACCTGCCGGACGCCTATCTGTCCGTGACCGAGGCGATCAAGGCCGGCGGCTTCGCGAACTGGGCGAAGGTCAACGTCAAATGGGTCGCGGCCGACCGTTGCGAGACTGAGGAAGGCGCCGCAGCGGCGCTCGACCAGATGGACGGCATCGTCATCCCCGGTGGTTTCGGCATCCGTGGCATCGACGGCAAGATCGGCGCGCTGCGCTACGCGCGCGAGCACAAGTTGCCGGTGCTCGGCCTGTGCCTCGGCCTGCAGTCGATGGTCATCGAATACGCGCGCGACGTGCTCGGCATCGAGGACGCGGGATCGACCGAGTTCGATCCGGACTGCCCGAACCCGGTCATCGCGACGATGGAGGAGCAGAAGGACATCGTCGCCGGCAACGGCGACATGGGCCACACGATGCGTCTCGGCTCGTACCCGGCCGACCTGCTCGAGGATTCGCTCGTCGCGCGGCTCTATGGCACGACGCACGTGACCGAACGCCACCGCCACCGCTATGAGGTCAATGTCGCCTACAAGGACCGTCTGCGCGAAGGCGGACTCGTCATCTCCGGACAGAGCCCGGACGGCGAACTGACCGAATTCGTCGAACTGCCGCAGGACGTGCATCCGTTCTATGTCGCGACGCAGGCGCACCCGGAATTCAAGTCTCGCCCGACGAAACCGCACCCGCTCTTCGCCGGTCTTGTCAAGGCCTCGCTCGAGCACCAGGCGCAGCGCTGAGCGGACCTGCGCGATGCTTCCGCAGACGGGGCGCCGCACATCGGCCCCGTTCGTGGAAGTTTCGTGCAGATATGGCACCCATTGTGGTCGTGGACATGGCATTGTTCACGACCTTCCTCTATTGTTGAAGCGAATCAACGGATTTTTTTGTGCAAGGGAAACCAATGTCTTTTTCCAATGGAAACCATGGCGTCGGCGGTGATGGGGAAGGCCTGTTCGCGCCCGCCACGCAAGGCGTAGGGCGGCCGGCCGGTGCCGATGTGGACGATCTTGAGATCGCACGCAAACCGCAGCAACCCAAGAAGCGCCGCATATGGCCATGGATCGTGCTCGGCGCGGTCGTGCTCGCGGGGGCGGCGGCCACTGGGACGTATGCGTATTTCCAAAACCGCGCGCTTCCCGGCACGACGCTCTGGGGGCATTCCGTCGCAGGCAAGGACGAAAGCCAGATCGCGCGGATGATCGACGACCAGGTCGCATCCGTATCCGTCCCCGTGAGCTATGAAGGCACGACCGCCAATGTCACCGCGGCCGACCTCGGCATCGATGTGGACGCGGACGCGATCGCGAAGCAGGCCGTCGACGCCAAGCGTGACGGCAGCGTATGGACGCGGTACATGCCGTGGGACAAGAAGGATGTGGATCCGCAGATCACCCCCGAGACCGATGCGTCCGTGCTCGACGCGAAACTCGGCACGAACAGCACGAAGCCGGTCGATGCCTCCCTCAAGCTCACCGACGACGGCGCGCACGTCGAGACGGTCTCCGGCGCGGACGGGTCGGGCGCGGACGCGAAGGACGTCGCCGACGAGGCCGTCAGGACGATCACGTCGCTTGGCGGCTCCACCGCGAAGACGGTCGAACTCACGATGGACACGATCAAGCCGACCATCGACGACGCGACCGCCGGCGAGGCGAAGGAGACGCTCAACAAACTCATCGACGGCAACGCCGGCATCGCGATCGGCGACGAGAAGGTCGCGAGCTTCGGCGCCAAGGCGCTCCTCGACTCCGTACGCATCGAACCGAACAAGGAATCGACGCTCAAGGACGGCGAGTCGCGTGACGGCGTCGTCGTCTACGATGCGGCCAAACTCCAGAAGCACTACGACGACGACATCAAACCGCACTATTCGTCGACGAAGGAGGACCGCGAAGTCATCGTCAACAACAACGACGAGGAGATCAAGGTCATCTCCGAAGGCCACGACGGCGTCACAATCAAGGAAGGCGCCGACGCGAACGTCGGACAGCAGGCCGCCGAGGCGTTCGCGAATGGCAAAAGCGACGTGCAGGTGGACGGCGACGTCGACAAGATGCAGGTCAAGAAGACGAAACGCCACATCATCGTCGACATGTCCGACAAGAAACTGTACTTCATCGAGAACGGCAAACAGATCAAGGCGATCAATGTGCTCGTCGGGCAGGACAACAACGACACGACGGGCGCGTGCGAAGGCGACTTCTGCACGCCGACGGGCGATTTCAAGATCTTCCGCAAGATGGAGAACGAGACGATGCGGGGAAACATCAAACTCCCCGACGGCCGCGTCGAGAAATGGGACATCCCGAACGTCGGGTTCTCGAACTACTTCACCGATGACGGCTGCGCGATCCACCGCATCGCGACCTCGGCGCCCGTCAGCAACGACGAGCTGACATCGATGGTCAACCGCACGCATGGCTGCGTCTCACTCGGGTGGGACACGGCGCAGTCGCTCTACGACTTCGCGCCGCTCGGCACGACCGTGCACATCCAGCTGTGACCACTGGGGGGCCACGCAGGCACCTCGCGCGACGCCGTGGGCGGCCGGAACCGATGCACGTTCGGTTCCGGCCGCCCACGGCGTATCCGCGCCGATGTGACGACAATCTCAATCCGCGTCGGCGAACGGCACTGGCGTGTCCATACGTCGTCCGTTACCATGTAATGCGGAACAAGACCAAGGCAAACGAGAGGCGGCGACCTGTGGCAGACGACCAGATGCCCAACGCAGCGAACGACGTGGAGATGAATCAGTATGTGGCTGATCGCGGCCGCGTCAACGAGGACAAGATACGACAGGACGACGAGATCATCGAACAGTTCGGTGAATACTCGTATGGATGGCACGATTCCGACGCCGCCGGCGAAGCGGCGAAGAAAGGCATCGACGAGCACGTCGTGCGTGAGATCTCGGCGGACAAGCACGAGCCGCAATGGATGCTTGACATGCGCTTGCGCGGCTACAAGGCCTTCGTCGAACAGCCGATGCCGAAGTGGGGCGTCGACCTGTCCGGATTCCACGCCGAGGACTTCAAATACTACGTCAAGCCCGTCGGCAAGCAGGCGGCGAGCTGGGAGGACCTGCCCGACGACATCCGCGAGACCTACGACCGGCTCGGCATCCCCGAGGCCGAGAAGAGCCGTCTCGTCTCCGGCGTCGCCGCACAGTACGAATCCGAGGTCATCTACAATTCGATCCAGGAGGACCTCGCGAAGCAGGGCGTCATCTTCGTCGACACCGACACGGCCGTGCGCGAATACCCGGACCTCGTCAGGAAGTACTTCGGCACGGTCGTGCCGCCCGAGGACAACAAGTTCGGCGCGCTCAACACCGCCGCATGGTCGGGCGGCTCGTTCGTGTATGTGCCGAAGGGCGTGCACGTCGACATCCCGCTGCAGGCCTACTTCCGCATCAACACGCCGAACATGGGCCAGTTCGAACGCACGCTCATCATCGCCGACGAAGGCTCGTACGTGCACTATGTGGAAGGCTGCACCGCGCCGATCTACTCGACCGACTCGCTGCACGCCGCGATCGTCGAGATCATCGTCGAGAAGAACGCGCGCGTGCGTTACACGACCGTGCAGAACTGGTCGAACAACGTCTACAACCTCGTCACGCAACGCGCCTATGTGCGCGAAGGCGCCACGATGGAATGGGTCGACGGCAACATCGGCTCGAAGGCGACGATGAAATACCCGGCGTGCATTCTCGCCGAACCGTATGCGAACGCGTCCACGATGTCGCTTGGCTTCGCCGGCCAAGGCCAATACCAGGACACCGGTGCCAAGATGATCCATCTGGCCCCGCACACGAGCTCGACGATCGTGGCCAAGTCGATTTCGCGCGGCGGCGGCCGCAGCGCCTACCGCGGTCTCGTCAAGATCGTGGACGGCGCGGAGGGCGCCAGCTCGAATGTGGTGTGCGACGCGCTGCTCGTGGACGATTTCTCACGTTCCGACACCTATCCGCATGTCGACGTGCGCGAAGACGACGTGTCGATGGCCCACGAGGCGACGGTGTCGAAGGTCTCGGAAGACCAGTTGTTCTACCTGATGAGCCGTGGCATCGAAGAAAAAGAGGCGATGGCGATGATCGTGCGCGGCTTCGTCGAACCGATCAGCCGTGAGCTGCCGATGGAATACGCGCTTGAGCTCAATCGCCTTGTCGAACTGCAGATGGAAGGATCGGTGGGCTGACCGATGGCAGACCGCAAAGAAATCAACATCCCGGTCGCGGATCCGAACGACCCGTACGCTGTGCCCGCGGCGATGCCGTCGAGCGCGGACACGAACCCACGCTCGTTCGACCTGGCCGATTTCGCCGCGCCGACGCGCAAGCAGGAGGATTGGCGCTTCACGCCGGTCGAGCGCATCCCCGAATTCTTCGACCCCTTCACACCGAGCGGCGCGACACGCATCTCGGTGAGTGCGATCGACGGCTCGCCGCTCGACGCCGACGACGTCGATGTACGCGAGACGACGCTCGGGGAGGACCTGTCCGGCACCGTCGGCAAGCCGAACGACCGCGTCTCGGCGGTCGAATGGAACAGCGCGACACGCGCATGGGTCGTCGAACTCAAACGCGACACGCAGCGCCCCGTGCTCGTGCGTGTGCACGGCGCGGGCCTCGACCTTGACGCGCTCCACTTCGTCATCGCCGCACGCGACGGCGTGCACGGCGACATCGTCATCGAACACGACGGCGACGCGCGCCTCGCCGAAGGCGTCGAGATCGTCACCGGACGCGACGCGCACATCAGCACGACGTTCATCCAGGAATGGGGACCCGTCTCGAAACACGTCGCGAACCACCGCATCCATCTGGGTGCGGAATCGTCGCTGCGTCACTCCGTCGTCACCCTCGGCGGCGCGTTCGTGCGCATCCGCATCGACCAGGACTTCGGCGGCGCGCACGGCGACGTCAACATGCTCGGCATCTACTTCGTCGATCCCGGAGAACACATCGAACACCGGACGATGGTCGTGCACAACCATCCCGAATGCAAATCGCGCGTCGTCTACAAAGGCGCCCTGAGCGGCAAAGACGCGCATTCGACATGGGTCGGCAACGCGCTCATCGAACCGACCGCCCCCGGCACCGACTCCTATGAGCTCAACCGCAACCTCGTGCTCACACCGGGCGCCGTCGCCGACTCCGAACCGAACCTCGAAATCGAGAACGGCAACATCATCGGCGCTGGGCACGCGAGCTCCGTCGGCCGTTTCGACGACGAGGAGCTGTTCTACCTGCAGTCGCGCGGCATCCCCGAGCCCCAGGCGCGCAAACTCGTCGTGCGCGGCTTCTTCGGCGAACTCGTCGAGGAGATCGGCATCGACGAACTCGCGGACCATCTGATGAACGCGATCGACCGCCGTCTGGCGCGCGGAGAAGACGAAGCCATGCAAACCGTATTGGAGGAGAAGTAAATGCCCACGCTCGAAATCAAAGACCTCTACGCATCGGTCGAGACGAAGGAAGGCCGCAAGCAGATCCTGCGCGGCGTCAACCTCACCGTCAACTCCGGCGAGACGCACGCGATCATGGGGCCGAACGGCTCGGGCAAATCGACGCTCGCCTACACGCTCGCGGGACACCCGAAATATGAGGTCGACTCCGGTGAAGTCCTCCTCGACGGCGAGGACATCCTGATGATGACACCCGACGAGCGCGCGAAGGCGGGCCTGTTCCTCGCGATGCAGTACCCGGTCGAGGTTCCCGGCGTCTCGATGACGAACTTCCTGCGCACCGCGAAGACCGAGATCGACGGCAGGGCGCCCGCGATCCGCACCTGGACGAAGGAACTGACCGAGGCGATGCGCCGCCTCAAGATGGACCCGAAGTTCGCGACGCGTTCGGTCAACGAAGGCTTCTCCGGCGGCGAGAAGAAACGCGCCGAAGTGCTCCAGCTCGAACTGCTCAAACCGAAGTTCGCGATCCTCGACGAGACCGACTCAGGACTCGACGTCGACGCGTTGCGCATTGTCTCGGAGGGTGTCAACCGCGCGAAGGAGGCGAACGACTTCGGCATCCTCATGGTGACGCACTACACGCGCATCCTCAAATACATCAAGCCCGACATCGTCCACGTGTTCGCCGACGGCCACTTCGTCAAGACGGGCGGCCCCGAGCTCGCCGACGAACTCGAGGAGCGCGGCTACGACGAATACCTGCCGGAAGGCTCCGATTCCGAATCGGCGCTCGCCTGAGCAACGATCCGGATATCCCCGACACCCATCGACGGAAGGAACGACCAGTGATGGACTTCAGCGCGATACGCTCGCAATTCCCGATCCTCGGCCAGGAGATCAACGGGCATCCGCTCGTCTACCTCGACAGCGGCGCGACCGCGCAGAAGCCACAATGCGTCATCGACGTGGAAACGGCGTTCTATGAGACGGACAACGCGGGCGTGCACCGTGGCGCGCATACGCTCGCGTCGCGGGCGACCGTCGCGTTCGAGGAGGCGCGTGCGAAAGTCGCGCGCCTCGTCGGCGCCTCAAGTGAGGAAGGCGGCGAGGAGCTCGTCGTGACGATGGGCGCGACCGATGCGCTCAACCTGCTCGCGACGGCGATCGGCAACGCGTCGCTCGGCCGCGGAGGCCCCGAAGCCGAACGCTTCGCGTTCAAGCCGGGCGACGAGATCGTCGTCTCGCGCGCCGAACACCATTCGGTCCTGTTGCCGTTCCAAGAGCTCGCCGCACGCACGGGCGCGACGCTCACATGGCTCGAACTCGACGAGGACGGCCGCATCATGGCCGACCTTGCGGATGAGACGATCACCGAACGCACGCGCATCGTCGCCGTCACACACATCGGCAACGTGACCGGCGCGATAACCGACATCGCGCCGATCATCAGGCGCGCGCACGACGTCGGCGCGCTCTTCGTGCTCGATGCGTGCCAATCGGTGCCGCACATCCCCGTCGACTTCCACGCGCTCGACGTCGACTTCGCTGCGTTCAGCGCGCACAAGATGTACGGACCGACAGGCGTCGGCTTCCTCTACGGCAAGCGCGCGCTCCTCGAGCAGCTGCCGCCGGCGCGCTTCGGCGGCTCGATGGTCGAACTCGCCTACATGGACAAGCCAGCCCTCTACATGGCGCCGCCGGCGCGCTTCGAAGCGGGCACACAACCGGTCGCGCAGGTCGTCGCCGCAGGCGCCGCCGCGGACTGGATGATGGGCATCGGCATGGACGCGATCGCCGCGCATGAGCGGACGCTGACGGAGGAACTGCTCAAGCTCGGACGCATCGACGGCGTGCGCATCCTAGGACCCGAAGGAAACAAGGACCGGATCGGCACCGTCGCGTTCGAAATCGACGACGTGCACCCGCACGACGTCGGACAGTACATCGACGCGCAGGGCATCGCGATTCGCGTCGGCCACCACTGCGCGCAGCCGATCCACCGTCATTTCGGCGTCTTCGCGTCGAACCGCGCGTCCAGCGGCGTCTACAACACCGTCGACGACGTGCACGCGCTCATCGAGGCCGTCGAAGGCGTGCGCCCATTCTTCACACGCTGAACGCACTCCATACGGGAATACGGCACCCCGGCCACCGTGTTGGCTCGGTAGGACACGCGCGGTGCACCGCGCAACGGAAAGGAACGGACATGGGCGACACGAGCAACGCCGAACTCGAACAGATGTATCAGGAGGTCATCCTCGACGCCTCACGGCATCCGCACGGCAAAGGCACATTGCCCGCGGCAGACGATGACGCGACGATGGGGGAGTCGCATGTCGCCGCCGCGCATGAATCGTGTTCGACGGCCCGGTCACATCAGTTCAATCCCACATGCGGCGACGAGGTCACCGTGCACGTCGAAGTGGGGCGTGACGAGCCGCACCGCATCGATGACATCGTCTGGGACGGCCAGGGATGCTCGATCTCACAGGCGAGCCTGTCGATTATGGTGGACCTCGTGCAGGGGCTCACCGTCGACGAGGCGATGCATCTGTCCGACGAGTTCCATGCGCTCATGCAGTCACGTGGCGTGGGACTCGACGATGAGGCGGCGATGGACGAGCTCGGCGACGCGACCGTCTTCCAAGGTGTCTCGAAATACCCGATGCGCATCAAATGCGCGCTGCTCGGCTGGGAAGGGCTCAAGGATGCGGTCGCGAAGGCGCTTGCCGCGCAGCGGGAACCGGCATAGCGGCACCCGGCGCATCAATCGGAACATTTTTCAAGGAAGGACAACGGACATGGGCGACAATCTCGTACCGGAACCACAGGCGACGATCCTCGACGCGGTCAGCAACGTCGTCGGTGACGAGGCGACGGCGGAGGCGATCATCGCGAATCCGTCGCTCGCGAAGGACATGCATGCGCACGGCGAGGACGCGGGGATGCAGGACGGCTGCTGTGGAGGCCATGTCGGCGACGGCCACGCATGCACATGCCACGAGGACGGCATCGCAATCAAAGGCGTTGACGAGATCGGGCGTGCGACCGCCGAGGACGTCAAGGAGGCGCTTCATCAGGTCATCGACCCAGAACTCGGCATCGACGTCATCGACCTCGGCCTCGTCTACGGCATCGAGATCGACGAATTGGGACGTGCGATCATCACGATGACGCTCACGACGCCCGCATGTCCGCTCACCGACCTCATCGAGGACGAGTGCGCGAGCACACTCGCCGGACTCGTCGAGGAATTCCGCATCGACTGGACGTGGACGCCGCGTTGGACCGTCGACAAGATCACGCCCGAAGGACGCGAACAGCTCGCCGCATTGGGCTTCAACCTCGACATGATGCCCCGGTACTGATCCGCCCCATCAGGGCCCTTTGCGCGCGCCGCGCGCTCATACGCGGCGCCGGTCGCGCGTGCCGTAGAACGCGACGGCGCTCGATGCGGCGACGTTGAGCGAATCGACGTCATGGCTCATCGGGATCTTGACGGTGAGGTCGGCGTTCGCGATCGTATGCCGTGACAGGCCGTCGCCTTCCGTACCGAAGATGAGCGCGAGCCTGTCCACGTATGGCGCTTCGGGGGAGTCGCCCTCAAGGCGCGCGACAAGGTCGTCGAGTGATATCGAATCATCGGTGAGCGCCATTGCGGCCGTCGTGAACCCGAGCCGATGGAGCTCGTCAAGGCCCTTCCACGGCCAATAGTGGACGTCATCGCCGCCGATGCGTGTCCACGGCACCTGGAAGACCGTGCCCATCGACACGCGCACGGCGCGCCTGTACAACGGATCGGCGCATGATGGCGTCACGAGGACGGCGTCGACGTCGAGTGCGGCGGCCGAACGCATGATCGCGCCGACGTTCGTATGGTCGACGATGTTCTCGAGGACGGCGATGCGCGTCGCGCCACGGCACACCTCCTCGACCGACGGCAGCGGCCAGCGGCGCATCGCGGCGATCGCTCCGCGGTGCAGCCTGTAGCCGGTGAGCCGTTTGAGTTGCTCAGGGGAGGCGACATAGACGGGGACATCATCGCCCCATTGTACGTCGATCGACGCGAACGTGTCCGCCATCCCCTCGATCCACGGTTCCTCGACGAGGAGCGACAATGGCTCACGTCCCGCGGCGAGTGCCCGGGTGATGACTTTCGGCGATTCGGCGATGAACACGCCTTTCGCCGGTTCGAGACGGTTGCGCAACTGCAGCTCGGTCAGGTTCGTGTACACGTCGACACGCGGATCGTCGACGGAATCGAGATGGATGAAGCGCATGGCGGCCCTCCCGTGGGGTTGCGGACGGCCACAAGGGGAGCGGGACGCCCTGGACGAACGCCAATGTGGCGGCGGCGCGGTGATGCGGTGGCACATTGGCTACGAATGGCAACGAAAAACCGGTGGCCCTCGAATGAGAACCACCGGTCTTGGTCGTGTCCGGAGCGGGACTTGAACCCGCACGCCTGTATAAATAGGCACTAGCACCTCAAGCTAGCGCGTCTACCATTCCGCCACCCGGACCCGGGTCGCTGTGCTGATCACTGTGCTGTGTTCTCAGCGGCAACAGTTGAAAACTATAGGGCACGTTTGCGACGTGCGCAACTTCGGCGTGTCGCGCTCGTGTCGGGTAGCCTAGAACCTATGACAATCCCTTTGTTTCTCGTGGATGTGAGCCATGATGACGCCCCGTTGGCGGCCGAGGAGATCGCGTCGGGGCGCACCGGCTGGATCATGACGTTGCCGGAGAACGTGCGCCGGCATGCGTTCGGCTCGATGCGCCTCACCGTGGGCGACGAACTCCAGATATCCGATGGACGCGGTCTGCGCATCGACGCGACCGTCGTCGACGACCACAACGGCGACGTGTGCGTCGAATCGTTCACGAAGGAGGAGCCTCCCGTCGTCCGACTCTCCCTCATTCAGGCCCTCGCGAAGAACGGGCACGACGAGCAGGCGATCGACGTGAGCACACAGATAGGTGTCGATGACGTCTACCCGTGGCAGTCGGAACGCGCGATCGCACGGTGGAAGGCCGGCCGCACCGACAGGAAGTGGACGGCGACGCTTGCGGCGGCGACCGAACAGTCGCGGCGTGCGGCGATGCCGACGCTCCACGGCTGCCTGAGCGGCAAGCAGCTCATCGCGCTGTGCCGCAGGGCGTGCGTGCGCGGCGACCTCGTCATCGTGCTCCATCAGGATGCCACGCTGAGCTGGGATGGGATCGAGCGCCGCGTGCGCGATGTGCTCGAACGCAGCCTTGAGGATGGCAATGTGCGCACGGTCCACGTCGTCGTAGGCCCCGAGGGCGGCATAAGCGACGCCGAAGTCGCGGCACTCAAGGACGCAGGCGCCGAAGTGTGCGTGCTCGGCAGGAACATCCTGCGCGCCTCGACGGCCGGCCCGGTCGCGCTGAGCCTGCTGTCGCGCGAGCTCGGCCGCTTCGCATGCACGCCGGACGAGGAATAGCGGGGCCGCTGGCGTTGTTTATCCGAGTGCGGCAATACGATGGGAACGGCCGCCGGGAGCCGGCGGAACGATGAACGAGAGGAAGACGATGACCGAACCGGACTGCCTGTTCTGCAAGATCGTAAACTGCGACATCCCGAGCGAGAAGGTGTATGAGGACGCGACGACATACGCGTTCAAGGACATCAACCCGAAGGCGAAAGTGCACGTGCTCGTCGTGCCACGCGAACACTACCGCAACGTCGACGAACTCGCGAGGAACGACGCGCAGCTGCTCGCGCACATCGTCGAGGTCGCGCAACGCATCGCCGACCAGGACTATGACGGTTCCTACCGGCTCATCTTCAACACCGGCGAGCACGCGGGACAGACGGTGTTCCATGTGCACGCGCACGTGCTCACCGGCGAGCCGCTCGAGGAATAGGCCCCGGGTGTGCCCCGCGGATGGGCGGCCGCGCCTTGTGGCGCGTCCATCCGGATCATGGTGTGTTTGGATCAATCAGATCAATCAATGGACGGCGGCGCCACGGGGCGCCGCCAGAGAGAGGTGTGGTGGCGACTGCAACGCGAACGGTCA
Organism: Bifidobacterium criceti; assembly: GCF_002286935.1. GTDB lineage: Bacteria > Actinomycetota > Actinomycetes > Actinomycetales > Bifidobacteriaceae > Bifidobacterium > Bifidobacterium criceti. The sequence goes on along the minus strand of NZ_MVOH01000014.1, from coordinate 107,798 downwards.
TCGTGCCGGACCAGCTCGATCCGGTACGCGTATTCGGCCCGTACGACGAGGTCATCCGTGAACTCGAGCGCGCGTTCGACGAAATCACGGTCCATATCCGTGGCGACAGGGTGACGATCAGGTCGACGTCGAAGGAAGGGGAAGCGCAGGCCAGCGAAGCCGAGGACCTGCTGCACCTGATCATCGACGCCGCCTACGTGCAACCGATGGACGTGCCGACATTGCGGCGCATGCTCGACCAGCGTGTGCTGTCGAACGATGTGCGCGACGAGGCGCCCGGCCACGGCGTGCGCACCGACACGATCCGCAGGATCCGCCAGGAGCGGCGCGCCTCAAGCCGTGACAGCCACGCCACATACCGCAAGCCCCGCGTCCCCGGCGTCATCGCCTACGCGAACGGGTACCCGGTACGTCCGAAGACCGCCGGCCAGGTCGCCTACATCAACGCGATCGCCTCGAACACGATCACCTTCGGCATCGGACCGGCCGGCACCGGCAAGACCTATCTCGCCGTCGCGAAGGCCGTGCGCGCGTTCGAGGACGGCCAAGTGCGCCGCATCATCCTCACACGCCCCGCAGTCGAGGCCGGCGAGAACCTCGGCTTCCTGCCGGGCACACTCAACGAGAAGGTCGACCCGTACCTGCGGCCGCTCTACGACGCGCTCTCCGACATGCTCGGCCCCGAGCGCATGCATGCGCTCATCGAGGACGGCACGATCGAGGTCGCGCCGCTCGCATACATGCGTGGTCGCACGCTCAACGACGCGTTCGTCATCCTCGACGAGGCGCAGAACACGACCGCGCAGCAGATGAAGATGTTCCTCACGAGGCTCGGCTTCAACACGACGATGGTCGTCACCGGCGACGTCACCCAGGTCGACCTCGCCAAACCGCAATCGGGACTCGTTTCGATCGAACGTGTGCTCCACGGCATCGACGGCATCGCGTTCGCGCACCTCGGGGCCGGCGACGTCGTACGCCACGAGCTCGTCGGCAGAATCGTCGCCGCCTACGAACGCTACGATGAGGCGCATGCACGCACGCATGGCCGCGCGGACGCCAAGACGGAACCATCGGACGACACAGCAAAGGACGCACACGCATGAGCGTTGAAGTGAACAACGAGACGGATTGGATCATCGACCCGAAGGTCTTCGCAGACCTCGGCGTATGGGTCATGGACCAGATGCGCGTGAGCGCGCAATCCGACCTGTCGATCCTGTTCGTCGATCCCGAGCCGATCGCCGAACTGCACGAACGGTGGATGAGCCTGCAAGGTCCGACCGACGTCATGAGCTTCCCGATGGACGAACTGCGCCCCGGCGACGACCGTGCGCTGACGGAAGGCTGCCTCGGCGACATCGTCATCTGCCCATGGGTCGCCGCGCAACAGGCCGCCGCCGCAGGCCACAGCACAATGGAGGAGATGCTGCTGCTCACGATCCATGGCATCCTGCACCTGCTCGGCTACGACCATGGCACCCCCGAGCAGGAACGCCAGATGTTCGGCCTGCAACGCCAGCTGCTGCTCACGTTCTTCGCGCTCCGACAGGGCACCTCATGGATCGCGCTCGTGCCGGACGGGGCTCCCGATGCGCTCGCCGCCTACGAGGAACGCCACGGCACCGACCGCCAGCTCGGCCACTGAGCGCGCGGACGGCGTGCCCATCTCTTTTCCCCGGAAGGTAACTGAAGATGTCCGAAGAACTCATGATCGTGCTCATCGTCGCGCTTGGCGTCGCCGCCGTGCTGCTCGCATGGCTTTCGATGATGCTCGCCGCACTCGAAAGCGCGATTTCGCGTGTGACGCGCGCGAACCTCAACAACCTGATGATCGAAGTGCAGTCGGATGACGAACTGTCCGATTTCACACGCACGAAGAAAATCAAGCGGCTGCACGCGGCGCAGCGCATCGTCATGCACCGCTACGCCGCGTCGAACTCGTGCGCGTTCTTCCGCATATGCGGCAACGTGCTCACCGGCGTCCTCGTCGCGTGCATCGCCGCGACGCTCGGCTATGCGATGTGGATCCAGCTCGTCGCCGGCCTCGTCGTCGCGCTCGTCATCGCGTTCGTGACCGTGCTCATGCGCCCGCGCACGGTCGGCAGCACGAAACCGCTCGACGTGCTCGTCAAACACGCCGGGCTCGCGTCGATATGCGTCAGGCTCACACCGTTCATCCACAGGCGCAACGACGTCGAGACCGCCGGCGAACGCCGTTCCGAGATCTCCGACGACGAGGAGCTTGAGAAGATCCACCACGAGCAGGGCAAAGCCGCGATGGACCGCCTCATCGAGAACAACCGTTTTGACCCCGAGGTCTCGGACATGCTGCGCAACGTGCTCATGCTCTCCGATACGCTCACACGCGAGATCATGGTGCCGCGCACCGACATGATCACAATCGAACGCGACGGCACGCTCCAGGATTTCCTGTGCCTGTGCTCACGCTCCGGCTTCTCCCGCGTGCCCGTCATCGGTGCGGACATCGACGACCTGCTCGGCATGGCGTACCTCAAGGACGCCGTGCGCGCGACGGCGTTCAACCCGGCCGCCCGTGGACGCGACATCGAATCAATCATGCGCAAACCGATGTACGTTCCGGAATCGAAACCGGTCGACGACCTCTTCCATGAGATGCAGCGCACACGCAACCATGTGGCCGTCGTCGTCGACGAATACGGCGGCATCGCCGGCATGGTCACGATCGAGGACGCGATCGAGCAGATCGTCGGCGAACTCGACGACGAGCACGACCGCACGCAGCACGCCGCGCCCAAGAAGATCGGGGAGAGGACGTGGAGCATGCCCGCGCGCACACCGATCACGGAACTCGAGGAGATCTTCGAAATCGACCTCGACGAGGACGACGTGGACACCGTCTACGGACTGCTCACGAAACTGCTCGGCCGTGTGCCGATCGTCGGCGCGAGCGCACGCACGCACGGGCTTGAACTGACGGCCGTCGATTCGGCCGGACGCCGTAAGAAGGTCTCGACGATCGTCGTCAAACCCGTGTCCGTCGAGGGTGATGACGAAACTGGCGGTACGACGGATGGACAAGGCGATCGCGCATCGCATGACGGCAAGGAGCAAGGACACGACGATGACTGAGACGAATACGACGCAGACAACGGGGGACACCGCAGAGGACGGGGAATACCGTTCCGGGTTCGTGGCCGTCGTGGGGCGGCCGAACGTCGGCAAATCGACGCTCATCAACGCGCTCATCGGCACACAGGTCGCGATCGCGTCGTCGCGGCCGGAGACGACGCGCAAGGCGATCCGCGGTGTGCTCACGCTTGACGGCGCGCAGATGGTGCTCGTCGACACGCCAGGCATCCACCGGCCGCGCACATTGCTCGGGCAGCGACTCAACGACATCGTCGACGATTCGCTCGCCGAATGCGACGAGATCGCGTTCCTGCTGCCGGCGGACCAGGAGATCGGGCCAGGGGACAAGCGCATCCTCAGCAGGCTGCGCTCGCAGTTCGCGGCGAAATCGGACAGCGGAGAATTCGTATGGAAGGTGCCGCTCATCGCGATCGTCACGAAGATCGACGAACTCGACCGCACACAGCTCATCAACAAGCTCATCGCGATCAACGAGTTCGCGAACTTCACCGACATCGTGCCGGTGAGCGCGCTCAAGGACGACAACCTCGCCGAAGTCACGAAGGTCCTCGTCGAGCATCTTCCCGAAGGCCCGCAGATGTACCCGGCCGAACAGATCACCGAGGAGAGGCCCGAGGACGCGATCGCCGAGCTCGTCCGCGGCGCGTTCCTTGAGGAACTCCACGACGAGCTGCCGCATTCGCTCGCCGTCGTCGTCGACTCGATCGAGCAACCCGAGGACAACGAGACGGGGGAACGCTACGCAGGCAAGGCGCGCGTGCTCGTCTCGATCTACGTCGAACGCGATTCGCAGAAGCCGATCATCATCGGGCACAAGGCCGAGCACCTCGTGCATGTCAAGAAGAGGCTCAGGACCGCCGTCAACCGGATCGTCGGACAGAAGGCGCAGCTCGACATGCATGTCAAGGTCGCGAAGAACTGGCAGTCCGACCCGAAGAAACTCGACAGGCTCGGGTTCTGAGCGGGCGGGCGGCCTTGAGGAAGGCGCCGTCCATCGCGAAAAGGCCGCGCAGGGAATCGATTCCCTGCGCGGCCTTTTCGCGATGGACAGCGCCAATCGTCACTGCATGTTCTCGGCGGGGTTGCGCTTCGTGTACATCTGCGTATTGAGCAGATCCGTGTAGCGCTTGATGACCTTCGGACGGATGATCTTCATCGACGCGGTCATCAGACCGTTCTCCTGCGAGAACTCCTCGGGCAGGATGATGAACTTGCGTACCGACTCGGCCCGCGATACGCCCTCGTTGGCCTGGTCGACCCACTTCTGCACCTCGGCGCGCACGGCCGGGTTCACCGCGGCGTCCTCCATCGGCATGTCCGTGTCGAGGCCCTTCGACGCGAGCCATGCGCGCAACGCGTCGGGGTCGAGCGTGATGAGCGCCGAGATGAACGGACGCTTGTCACCGAGCACGAGCGCCTGCGAGACGAGCGGGCAACGCTGGATGACCTCCTCCATCGGGCCCGGCGAGACGTTTTTGCCGCCCGCCGTGATGATGAGGTCCTTCTTGCGTCCGATGATGTACAGGAAGCCGTCATCGTCGAGGCGACCCAGGTCGCCCGTCGCATACCAGCCGTCGTCGGTGAACGACAACTGCGTCTGCTCCTCGTTCTTGTGGTAGCGCGGGAAGACGGCCGTGCCCTTGACCTGGATCTCGTTGCCGTCGCCGATGCGCACCTCGAAGCCGGGGAACGGGATGCCGACGGAACCCTGATGGTAGGGCACGCCAATCGGGTTGAACGCGCACGGCGCGGTCGTCTCGGTCAGGCCATAGCCCTCATAGACCGGCACGCCGGCACCACGGAAGAACGCCATGAGCTCGGGGTCGAGTGGCGCGCCGCCGGTGACGATCCACTTCGCGCAACCGCCGAGCACGTCGCGGATCTGCGAGTAGACGAGCGGGTCGAACGCGTTGCGGCGCATCGTCGCGAAGCGGCTCGCCTTGCCGCGTTCGCTCAGCTCCTGCATGTACTTCTGCGCGGCGACGACGGACGCGGCGAACACGCGGCCCTTCGGCCCGTTGCCGGCCTTCTGCGACGCGGCGTTGTACACCTTCTCAAGCACACGCGGCACGACGATCATGATGTGCGGGCGTGCGACCTTGAGGTCGCCGGTGAGTGTCTTGATGCCGTTCGCGATGTAGATGTGGATATTGCTCGCGACGCAGATGTAGTTGATCGCGCGCGCGAACGAATGCGCCTGCGGCAGGAACAGCAGCACACGGTGCCTCTTGTCGTGCAGCAGGCCGGGCATGTACTCGGGCAGGTTCGTCGCCGTCGCGCAATAGTGCGCATGCGTCATCTCGACGCCCTTCGGCGCCGACGTGGAACCGGACGTATAGACGATCGAGCACAGGTCGTGCAGCCTGACCGAAGCGATGCGCTCGTCGAGCTGGCGGTCGCTCACACGTTTGCCGTAGGCCTTGAGCTCGTCGAGCGCGCCGTTCTCGAGGCACATGATGTTCTTGAGCGTCGGGCAGTCCTGCTTCGCGAGCTCGGTCTTCTTGAGCATGTCCTTCGTCTCGACGACGAGGAGCGTCGCGTCGGCGTTGTTGACGATGTTGCGGATCTGCTCGGCGGAATCGGTGTCATAGACGGTCGCGAGCACGCCGCCGACGGCGAGCACGGCGGCGTCAAAGACGTCCCAATCGTAGGACGTGTGGCACATGAACGCGCAGCCTTCGCCCTTCTTGAAGCCCATGTGGATGAGGCCCTTCGCGACGGCGCGGATGTCCTCGAGCGTCTCGTTCGCCGTCTTCGAGACCCATTTGCCGTTGAGCTTGTAGGTGTAGAGCGGCTCGTCGCCCATGCGGCTCGCGCGGTCCTCATAGATGCGGTAGACGTTGAAGGTATCCGGCAGTGGGCCGTTGCCTTCTGTGCTCGCGGTGATGAAACCGGAATCGGCGTCGATGAACGTCGTTGTCGGACGGTCGGGTCCCCAGAAATCGACATGGGGGAGGTTCTCATAGTCGTGGTGCTGCAGTTCGGCCTGCGGATCGACGTAGTCGGGTGTGTCGCCGTCGCCGCTTATCGGATGCGAGAAGTCACCCCCCAAATGCAGCGCCCGCTGCGTGAGGTCGGACGCGCGGTCCTTGACGGACTTGAAGATGGACATGTGGTTGCTCCTTACCCGCGAAAATACACTATTCCTTTGCAGTGTAGCCGTTTTTGGGGGGCGCGTCACCCTACGCTTGCGTAGCCAGGCGCATTTTTCGGGGGTTCGCCGGCAAAACTTCCCGTTCGGCAAAATCGTGTGCGACTATTCGAAAGATGGACGCATGGGGGTGCGGGACCGATGATTCGTTACACTATAACGCTGTATGTTCACCATCCCGCGCTGGGCGGGATGCATAGAAAGGGTTCACATGGCCGAACTACCAGAAGGAACCGTGACCTTCGGCGTCTTCAACGAGACGTCGGAGCACGAGTCCCGCGTCGCGCTGACGCCGGACATCGTCGCACGGTTGCGCAAATCAGGCGTCGTCTGCCTGATCGAAGCAGGAGCCGGCGAGGCTTCCGACTACACGGACGAGGATTACGCGAAGGCCGGCGCGCAGGTGACCGACGCCGCGACGATCGTGTCCAAGGCGGACGCGCTCGGCTTCGTCGACCGCCCCGATGAGCGACTCATCGCCAACCTCAGGCCCGGCACATGGGTCATCGGCATGCTCGGCTCGTTCACCGACGCCGACTACATCGAACAGCTCGACAGGCACGGCGTGACCGCCGTCGCGATCGAGCGCCTGCCGCGCCAGCTGAGCGCAGCGCAGTCGATGGACGAGATGACGTCGCAGAACTCCGTCATGGGCTACAAGGCCGCGCTTGTCGCCGCGAACGCCTATGGCTCGTTCCTCCCGATGATGACGACGGCCGCCGGCACGATTCGCCCGGCCAAGGTCCTCATCCTCGGCGCCGGCATCGCCGGCCTCCAGGCGATCGGCACGGCGAAGCGCCTCGGTGCCGTCGTGACCGCATACGACGTGCGCCCGGCCTCGCAGGGCGAGGTCGAGTCGCTCGGTGCGAAGTTCCTCGACCTCGGCCTCGATTTCTCGAAGGGTCAGGGCGAAGGCGGCTATGCGCGTGCGCTCACGCCCGAGGAGCAGGCACAGCAGCAGGCGGCCGTCGACGACAAGGCCGCCGGATTCGACATCATCATCACGACCGCGAAGGTCCCGGGGCGCAAGCCCCCGGTCCTGCTGACGAAGCGGGGTGTAGACGGGCTGCACCGCGGCGCCGTCGTCGTCGACTGCGCCGCGAGCGAGCTCGGCGGCAACGTCGAAGGCTCCGCAGTCGGCACACAGACGACCGAAGGTGGCGTGACGATCATCGGCGCGCCGTACCTCGCGAGCGAGGTCAGCACGACCGCGTCGAACCTGCTGAGTCGCAACGTCGCCGACATCCTCGTGCATTTCATCAAGGACGGCGCGCTCGCCGTCGACCCGTCCGACGAGATCGACCAGGCCATGGTCGTCGCCGGCAACAAGCCGGCCCAGGAAACGAAGGGGGAGTGACATGGAAACCATCATGCCCAATCTGGTGATCGCGCTCACATTGTTCGTGCTCGCGCTGCTCATCGGCATCGAAGTGATCGGCAAGGTCCCGGCGACGCTGCACACGCCGCTCATGTCGGGCGCCAACTCGATCCACGGCATCGTCATCGTCGGCGTCGTCATCGTTGCCGCACATGCGACGAGCACATTGTCCTATGTGTTCATCTTCCTCGCGGCCGTCCTCGGCACGATGAACGTCGTCGGCGGCTATGTCGTCACCGACCGCATGCTTGAGATGTTCAAGTCCGACAAGTCCGAGGCGAAGAAGGGGGACAACAAGTGATCTACGACAATTGGGTTCCCGCTTCCACGGTCGACATCGTCGCGTGGTGCGTCTATGTGCTCGCCGCTGTGCTCTTCGTCATGGGCCTGCACTACATGAACTCGCCGAAGACCGCGCGCAAGGGCAACTTCGTGTCTGCGGCAGGCATGGTCATCGCCGTCGCGATGGCGTTCATCAAACTGTTCATCGACGGCAACTTCTCGAAGACCGCGCTCATCCTGCTCGTCGCGGGCATCGTCATCGGCGCGGTCGCCGGCGTCGTCTCGGCGAAGAAGGTCAAGATGACCGACATGCCGCAGCTCGTCTCGGTGTTCAACACCGTCGGCGGCGGCGCGGCGGCTCTCGTCGCGCTCAATGACATCCTCGCCGGCGATGGCAGCCCGAGCCTCGTCGTGCTCATCACGGCCGGCCTGGGCGTCATGATCGGCGCGGTCACGTTCACCGGTTCGCTTGTCGCCGCAGGCAAGCTCCAGGGCATCAAGTGGGTCAAGAAGCTCACGCTGCCCGGCAAGAGCGTGTGGAACATCCTGTTCATCGTGCTCACGATCGCCGCGTTCGTCATGCTGTGCGTGCAGCCCGAACACCGTGTGATGTGGTCGGTCCTGACGACCGTGTTCGCGCTGTGCTACGGCCTCGTGTTCGTCATCCCGATCGGCGGCGCGGACATGCCGGTCGTCATCTCCGTGCTCAATGCGTGCACCGGCACCGCGGTCGCGATGTCCGGCCTCGCGATCGACAATGTGGCGCTCATCGTCGCCGGCGCGCTCGTCGGCGCCGCGGGCGTGACGCTGTCCGTGCTCATGTCGAAGGCGATGAACCGTCCGCTCATGTCCGTCCTCGCAGGCGGCTTCGGCGGCGCGACCGCCGCAGGCGGTGCCGCGGACGGTCCGGAGGGCACGATGAAGGAGACGTCACCCGACGACCTCGCCGTCCAGCTCGTCTACGCGGACAAGGTCATCTTCGTCCCCGGCTTCGGCCTTGCCCAGGCGCAGGCGCAGCGAGAGCTCGCCGACCTTGGCGAACTGCTCAAGGAGCATGGCGTCGAGGTCGAATACGCGATCCACCCGGTCGCTGGGCGTATGCCCGGCCATATGAACGTCTTGCTCGCCGAGGCGAATGTGCCGTATGACGAGCTCGTCGACCTCGACGACATCAACCCGCAGTTCCCGAGCGCGAACGTCTCGCTTGTCGTCGGCGCGAACGACGTGACGAACCCGGCGGCCCGCAAACCGGGCACCCCGGTCTCCGGCATGCCGATTCTCGACGTCGACAAGTCGCAGAATGTCGTCGTCATGAAGCGTGGCCGCGGCCGTGGCTACGCGGGCATCGAGAACGAGCTGTACTTCGAGGACAACACGCAGATGCTCTTCGGGGACGCGAAGGCGAGCCTGCAGGCCGTCATCGCGGCCGTCAAGGAGCTGCTCGACTGATGCTCGGTGTCCGGACGGCACCGTCCGGACACCGTCCTTATATGCGGGGAGGCCCGGCGCCAATGGTGCCGGGCCTCCCCGCATATGTACATGTGGCGATGGGCTCAGTCAAGTCCCGGCACGCCGTGCAGGAAGCGGTCGACCGTCGACCAGTACAGCTGCGGGTCGGTCATGAGCGATGCGACATGGGGGGCGCCGTCGACGACAAGCAGCTCGCAGTCGTTGCTTGCGCACGCCTCATAGAGTGTGCGGGCGCTCGACGGGTCGACGATTGTGTCCGCATCCCCTTGGATGAACAATGTCGGCACCGTCAGATGGCGCACGGCGGCGAGCACATCGGCGTCGGCGAGCGACGCGGCGGCCGCACGTTTGAGCAGCAGGTTCGCGAACGCGATCGACGGCCTCGTGAGCGCGCGTGGCACATGCAACGCGTCCGCCATGCTATGCGCGAGCTGCGAGGCTCCCGCCGTGAACGCGCTGTCGCTGACGATCGCCTTGATGTTCGGCGCATGGCATGGGTTGGCGCCGGCGAACAGCACGCTTGCGGCGCCCATCGAATTGCCGTGCAGCACGATCTTCGCCTGCGGATCGTTCGAGACGATGAAATTGACCCATTGTTTGACGTCCCTGCTCTCGATCGCGCCCATCGTCACATAGCGCCCTTCGCTCAATTCGTGCGCGCGCAGCGCGGGCGTGAACACCGTGTATCCCATCGCTGCGTAATGTTGCGCCCATGGCGCCATTTCTTCCGGATCGCCGGAGTAGCCGTGCACGCATACCGCATAGTGGTGCGGCGCCGGTTTGGCCGTATCCGGATCGAAACGCCACGCGTGCAGCTTGAGATGGTCGTAGCTGCGAATGACGACGGGCTGCCGCGTCTGCTCGAACCAGCGGCGCGATTCCTCAGACACATGGTCGCCGGCGTCGTCGTAGTCGGCGAAATGATCAAGGCGTTTGCGTGCGAAGATCGATTTCGGATACGTCGTGTCGAGCGCGATGCGTACAAGCGCGACGCCCGCGCCGGTGACGGTCGCCGCCGCGACGGCGGCCCCGGCGCCCGCGACGGCTGTGATGATACGGTTCGCTGATGACGATGACATGGTCGAACAATCCTCGATTCCCCGGCCTTGGCGGCCGGATTCCATGACTGCTGCACATTGTACATGGGTGCGGCAGGCGATGGCGCGCACCTATCGCATGGGAAACGGGCGGAGGCTTGTCCAGCCGTGCGACTATATTCGAAACGTTGCTTTGGCGAGGGAAGCGCATGACGCGCGTTTCCGTGATCGACTCGGCACGAAGACGCTCCTTGGCGCCTTCGGCTCGTTGATGCGTCGAAGACAAAAACAAGGAGAAACACATCATGGCAAACACCACCATCGTTCTTGAAGGCGAACTGCGCACCGAGTTCGGCAAGGGCCCGTCGCGCCGCATGCGCGTCGCGCAGCAGATCCCGGCGACGATCTACGCCGGCGGCGAGCAGCCGGTCTACGTCAAGCTCCCGATGAAGGAGACGACGCTCGCGCTGCGCCACACGAATGCCCTCATCACCGTCAAGTACGGCGACGACAGCAAACTCGCGGTCGTCAAGGACGTCCAGCGCAACCCGGTCAAGCGCATCGTCGAGCACATCGACTTCTACGAGGTCAAGGCCGGCGAGAAGATCGACGTCGAGGTCCCGGTCTTCGTCGAGGGCACGCCGAAGGGCGCCGCCATCGCGTTCGTCGACATCCAGGAGCTCAAGGTCCGCGCCGACGTCAGCAACCTGCCGGAGAAGATCGTCGTCTCCGTCGATGGCCTCGCCGACGGCGACAAGGTCTTCCTCAAGGACCTCGCGCTGCCTGAGGGCGTCGAGCTCGACATGGAGAACCTCGACGAGTCCGTCGTCACCGTCGAGGTGCCGGAGGAGGCCGCCGAGCCTGAGGCCACCGAAGCCGAGGAAGAGAACGTCCCGGCGATTGACGAATCAAACCCGGCCGCCTGACCCATCGGCCGCCGCGCCGTCATGGCATAGGCCGCCACAACGTCATCATCAGGATGCCCGCCCCCGTCGCTGGGGGTGGGCATCCTGCCATATGCGGCGCATGTGCGGGAAACCGGCAATCTAGGCAACATAGGCATCCTCGCGGACAATGCCTCCCTTCCATCCGCCGAGCGCGTAGGGAGCGCCATGCCACCGGCAACCGATGGGAGCCGGCCAGCGGTGCAACGCCAACGGTTCGCACCGGCCACGCGCTTGTCGGCGCGGTTCCATATGGCATGTCAGTATGTGAACGCCCCGCCCGCGTTGGACATGGGGTTGTGCAAGAGTATGAACCAAGTCGGCGCCAAAAGCGCCCATGGCCAACCACTACGATTTCATCCGATTTCTCAAAGAAGCATCATCATGACCAATGAATCCCATCACGATCCAGCGTATCTCGATTCCCTCGCCGAACGCTTCACCGTCCTGCCGAACCCGAACCCGGCGTCGGACGCGAAGCGCGAGGAGCTCATCGACAAGCCGGCGTTCGGTCAGGTCTTCTCGGACAGCATGGCCCATATGACCTGGACGAAGGGCGAAGGCTGGTCCGACCGCCGCATCGAACCGTACGCGCCGCTCAAGCTCGACCCGGGCGCCTCGGTGCTGCATTACGCGCAGGAGGTCTTCGAAGGCCTCAAGGCATACCGCCACGCCGATGGCTCGACATGGCTCTTCCGTCCGGACGCGAACGCGGAACGCATGCAGAACTCGGCGAAGCGCCTGTACCTGCCCGAGGTCTCGATCGAGGACTTCCTCGGATCGTGCGCCGCACTCGTCGAGAAGGACGTCAAGTGGGTTCCCGCACGCCGTGAATACACGCTGTACCTGCGCCCGTTCATCTTCGCGTCCGAGGCGTTCCTCGGCGTGCGTGCGCCGGAAGAGGTCGAATACTGCGTCATCGCGTCGCCGTCCGGCCCGTACTTCGCGGGTGGCGTCAAGCCGGTGAGCATCTGGGTCGAGGACAAATGGTTCCGCACCGGCCCCGGCGGCACCGGTTTCGCCAAGTGCGGCGGCAACTATGCGGCATCGCTCCTCGGCGAGTACCGCGGCATCGCCGAAGGCTGCGAGCAGGTGTGCTTCGTCGACGCGGCCACGAAGACCTATCTCGAGGAGCTCGGCGGCATGAACATGATGGTCGTGTACAAGGACGGCCATGTCGAGACGCCGAGCCTGACCGGCAGCATCCTGCCGGGCGTCACGCGCCGCTCGATCATCCAGCTGCTCGAGGACGACGGCCATGACGTCGTCGAGACGATGATCGTGCTCGAGAAGCTGCTCGAGGACATCAAGTCCGGCGAGGTCACCGAGGTGTTCGCGTGCGGCACCGCCGCAATCGTCACGCCGATCGGACGCTTCAAGTCCGAGAAGTTCGACGTCACCGTCGGCGACGGCGAACCCGGCGAGCTGACGATGGCGATCCGCAACCAGCTGCTCGGCATCCAGCTCGGCGAGATCGAGGATCCGCACAACTGGATGTGGAAGGTGTGCTGAGCGCACCGGACACGCCGCCCGCACCCTGGGGCGGCCACATTGAATCGTAGTGACGGGGCGGCCGCCGGCTTCACGGCGTCCGCCCCGTTCGCATACGCGCCAGGCATATCCGACAGGCCACGGCGCGTACAATGGTCGGGGCCGCGGCGGCCCAACCCGTCCGCCGGCGCAGATACGCACACGTTCGAAAAGGAGCGGTCGATGGAAGTCGCGTTGCAGAACTCGCCGTTCTTCCTTGGCGTCGAATACCTCGCTATCTTCTGCTGTGGCATGGCAGGCGGGCTCGCGGCGATCCGCAAAGGCTACGATGTCTTCACGATCATCATCACCGCATGGCTCACGGCGCTCGGCGGCGGCATGATCCGTGACATCCTGCTCGGCGCGGTGCCGCCCGTATGCATATCCGACCGCGTCTCCGTGATCACGGCGCTCCTCGCCGGATGCACGGTTGCGGTCATCCATCCGGAGGTCGACAAGCTCAAATGGTCGATGCTCACAATCGACGCGCTCGCGCTCGGCCTCTTCGCCGTCAATGGCACAAGCAAGGGCCTCGTCTACAACACAAGCGGCATGACGGCCGTGTTCCTCGGCACATTCACGGCGATGGGCGGCGGCATGATCCGTGACATCCTGCTCAACGAGGTGCCGATGGTCATCCGCGACCGCCACTGGTACATCGTGCCCGCCGTCATCGGCAGCATGCTCACCGTGCCCGTATGGCGGTGGCATGCGCGCGGATTCATCAACGACCAGGTCGAGATGACGCTCGACGTCGCAATCATCGCGATCGTCGTGCTGTTGCGTCTGGGGTCGGTGCGGTTCAACTGGCAGCTGCCGACCGCGGTGCCGCGCGCGAAGGCGCATCTGCCGCATGTGCTCCTTGTGCGCCGGGTCCACCACCGTGTCGGCGACGTGACCGTACAGAACGTGCCACAGCCGCCAACCACACAGGACGGCGCCGCAATGGAATCGGGGGATGCGCAGATGGCCGAGGCGCATCGGGAAACGGATATGCATGGTGGTGCGGACGACCCACGGCAGTGACATGTACGCGCACATACGAATGGGCCCGGGTGGCATCGCCATCCGGGCCCATTCGTCAAGCGTGGATCAGATCACATCGCGTTGATCTGCAGCGCCAAACCGGACTTGCGGTTCGCGGCCTGGTTCTTGTGGATGACGCCCTTGCTGGCCGCCTGATCGAGCTTGCGGCCAGCGATCTGGAACGCCGCCTCAGCCGCGGCCTTGTCGCCCGAGGCGATGGCTTCGCGGGTGTGACGGATCGCGGTCTTGATCGCGGACTTGACCGCGACGTTGCGCTTGTGCGCCTTCTCGTTTGTGAGGACGCGCTTCTTCTGCGACTTGATGTTTGCCACTATGTATTCTCCAAACAACGGTTTCTATAAGGACATACGAAAAGGCATACTACCACGCACCGCGGATAAAGGACACCATCGGCGCACGTTCCCGTTTGCCGCGCGTTGCCGCTAGAATGGTCGCGAACTCGTACAACAGGAGGGTGGCGTGAGCCAGCATCATAATCAGCCCGGTTTCACCGATCAGTCGTTGATCCGCAATTTCTGCATCATCGCGCATATCGACCACGGCAAGTCGACCGTCGCGGACCGTATCCTTCAGCTCAGCGGCATCGTGCCCGAACGTGAGATGCGCGACCGGTTCCTCGACCGCATGGACATCGAGCAGGAACGTGGCATCACGATCAAATCGCAGGCCGTGCGCGTGCCGTGGACATACGACGGCCAGGAGTACACGCTTGGCATGATCGACACCCCCGGCCATGTCGACTTCACGTACGAGGTCTCGCGCGCGCTCGCCGCATGCGAGGGCGCCGTGCTGCTCGTCGACGCGACGCAGGGCATCGAGGCGCAGACGCTCAGCAACCTGTACATGGCGATCGACCATGACCTGACGATCATCCCGGTGCTCAACAAGATCGACCTGCCGAGCGCCGAGACGGACAAGCACGCCGAGGAGATCGCGGGCCTCATCGGATGCGACCCCTCCGACGTGTTGCGCGTGTCCGGCAAGACGGGCGAAGGCGTGCGCGACCTGCTCGACCGCATCGTCGTCGACGTGCCCGCGCCGAGCGGTGATCCGGACGCCGACGCACGTGCGCTCATCTTCGATTCCGTCTACGACTCGTACCGTGGCATCGTCACCTACATCCGCATGGTCGACGGCGAGCTGCGTTCGCGTGAGAAGCTGCATATGATGGGCGTCGGCACAACGTACGATCCGATCGAGATCGGTGTCATCAGTCCGGACATGATGCCGACGCGCGCGCTCGGCGCGGGCGAGGTCGGCTACGTCATCACCGGCGCGAAGGATGTGAGCCAGTCGAAGGTCGGCGACACGATCACATCGGCCGCGCATCCGGCGCACGAGCCGCTCGCCGGGTACCGCGACCCGCAGCCGATGGTGTACGCGGGCCTGTTCCCGATCGACAACGCGCAGTTCCCCGAGCTGCGCGAGGCGCTCGACAAACTCAAACTCAACGACGCGGCGCTCGTCTATGAGCCGGAGACGTCGGTCGCGCTCGGTTTCGGCTTCCGCTGCGGCTTCCTCGGCCTGTTGCACATGGAGATAGTCTCCGAGCGCCTCAGCCGTGAATTCGGCCTTGACCTGATCTCGACGGCGCCGAACGTGCCGTACGAGGTGACGAGCGAGGACGGCACCGTGCACCGGGTGACGAACCCGAGCGAATTCCCCGAAGGCAAGATCAAACGGATCGTCGAACCGGTCGTCGCGGCCGACATCATCACGCCGAAGGAGTTCATCGGCGCCGTCATGGAACTGTGCCAGGACCACCGCGGCGTCATGGGCACGATGGAGTACATCTCGACCGACCGCGTCGAGATGCATTACCGCATCCCGCTCGCCGAGATCGTCTTCGACTTCTTCGACCAGCTCAAGAGCCGCACGAAGGGCTACGCGTCACTCGACTACCATGAGGACGGCGAGCAGGCGGCCGATCTCGTCAAGGTCGACATCCTCATCCAGGGCGACAAGGTAGACGCGTTCTCGGCGATCGTGCACCGTGACAAGGCGTACAGCTACGGCGTCATGATGACGAAGAAGCTGCGCGAGCTCATCCCGCGCCAGCAGTTCGAGATCCCGATCCAGGCGGCGATCGGCTCGCGCATCATCGCCCGTGAGAACATCCGCGCATTGCGCAAGGACGTGCTCGCAAAATGCTACGGCGGCGACATCACACGCAAGCGCAAACTGCTTGAGAAGCAGAAGGCCGGCAAGAAGCGCATGAAGATGCTCGGCCATGTCGAGGTGCCGCAGGAGGCGTTCGTAGCCGCATTGTCGACGGGCGAGACCGGCAGCGACCGCGACACGAAGGACAAGATCCGCGCCGCCCAGAAGACCGAAGGCTGAGCGCCGCGCGATGCGATACGAGGTCTGCATCCACGTCCCGTTCCGCCTGTGTCGCGATGGCTGCGGCGGAGGTGTGCGTTGAGCTACGAGGTCTACATCCACGTCCCGTTCTGCCTGCGCCGCTGCGGCTATTGCGATTTCAACACCTACACCGCACACGATCTGGGCGGTGGCGCGTCGCGCGCCGGCTATGCGGCGGCGGCGGTCGAGGAGATGCGCCTGCTGCGGCGGTGGCAACGTGAACAGGGCATCGACGAGCCGGCCGTCTCGACGGTCTTCTTCGGTGGCGGTACGCCGACGGTCCTGCCCGTCAAGGACCTCGTCACGATCCTTGATGCGGTGCGCGGCCTATGGGGCATCGAGGAGGGCGCCGAGGTCACGACCGAGGCGAACCCCGACACCGTCGACGCCGATGCGATCCGAGCGCTCGCCGACGGTGGTTTCACACGCATCTCGTTCGGCATGCAGTCCGCGGTGCCGCATGTGCTGCGCACGCTCGACCGCACGCATACGCCCGCGAACGTCGCCGACGGTGTCGCCGCCGCGCGCGCCGCCGGGCTGCGCGCGAGCGTCGATCTCATCTATGGCGCGCCAGGCGAAAGCCTCGACGATTGGCGTACGAGCGTCGAAACCGCGCTCGGCCTCGGCGTCGACCACCTGTCCGCCTACGCGCTCACCGTCGAACCACACACGAAGATGGGACGTCTCATCGCGGCCGGCAGGCTGTCGCGCCCCGATGACGACGACGAAGCCGCGAAATACGAGATCGTCGACGACATGTGCCGCGCCGCGGGCCTCGAATGGTACGAGATTTCGAACTGGGCCGTCCCCGGCCATGAGAGCCGGCACAACCTCGGCTACTGGAGGAACGCCGACTGGGCGGGCGTCGGTCCCGGCGCGCACAGCCACTACACGCTGCCCGCCGCGTCCGGTACGGACGGCGCGCGTTCGCTGCGCGCATGGGATGTGCTCCATCCGCGCGCGTGGGCGCAGCGGATCGCACAAGGCGACGTGCCATGGGGCGGCCATGAGGTCGTCTCCGCACACGAGGACCTCGAGGAGCGCGTCATGCTCGGTGTACGCCTGCGCGAAGGGCTCGACATCGACGAGATCGAACGCCTCACCGCACGCGACCTCGGCGCCGTCGTACGCGAACTCGAACATGAGGGGCTCGCGACGCGCGTGCACGCCGCAGGCGGCGCGCGGCTCGTCGCGACACGGCGCGGACGTCTGCTCAACGACGCCGTCATCGAGCGTATCTTCGACGAGCTGCCGTAGCGGCGCGCGCCGCGACGCGCGCCGCCACAGACGGACACGCCGCCGTCTCACTATGTGATTTTTTTCCACGGACGCGGCGATGTCGTCATACTTCCGAAATAATCGACCTCATAGAATGCGAAAGGCTGGATTGCCGCCGCCCCGCGCGCAACGCACACGTGAGGGCGGGCGCACGATTCGCGATGTGGTCACCGGACCATGCCGACCCGTCGCGCACTGGTAGCCTGCAACTGGAACTTCAGTAGGGGATGGGCTTTCCCTGTGACTAGAGAGGTGATTGCGGTGACGTTTGGAACCCCGCTTGATTTGACGATTCATCGCCCGGAAGGCATGTACGATCCCAATTCCGAGCATGACGCCTGCGGCGTAGGCATGGTCACCACCCTCAATCGCAAGCCGGAACGCAAAATCGTCGACGACGCCATTGAGGTACTCGTGAACCTGAACCACCGAGGCGCCGTCGGCGCCGAGGAGAATACGGGCGACGGCGCCGGCATCCTCATGGCGATGCCGGACGAGTTCATGCGCGCGACAATCGACGCCGAACTGCCCGAACCGCTGCACTACGCGGCCGGCATCGCGTTCCTCGACCGTGACATCGCCATCTCGGGCCAGCAGGAGCAGCGCATCGCGGCGATCGCCGCCGAGGAAGGCCTCGAGGTCCTCGCATGGCGCGTCGTGCCGACCGACCCGAACGGGCTTGGACTGCAGGCGCTCGCAAGCATGCCGTCGTTCAAGACGCTCGTGCTCGCCGACCCCGAACGAGAGCTCTCCGGCATCGACCTCGACCGCCGCGTCTACCGCGTGCGCAAGCGCGCCGAGCATGAGGTCGGCATCTACTTCGCGTCGCTGTCCGCACGCACGCTCACGTATAAGGGCATGCTCACGACGATGCAGCTCAAGCCGTTCTTCCCGGACCTGTCCGACGAACGCATGAAGACGACGGTCGCGATCGTGCATTCGCGCTTCTCGACGAACACGTTCCCGTCGTGGCCGCTCGCGCAGCCGTTCCGCCTCATCGCGCACAACGGCGAGATCAACACGATCCAGGGCAACCGCAACTGGTTCTCGGCGCGTCAGGGCCGCCTCAAGTCCGAGCTGCTCGGTGACATGGACGACCTGCTGCCGATCCTGACGCCCGGCTATTCCGATTCGGGCACGTTCGACGAGGTCCTCGAGCTGCTCAACCTCGCCGGCCGTTCGCTGCCGCACGCGATCTTGATGATGGTGCCGCCGGCGTGGGAGAAGAACACCGAGCTCGACCCCGATGTGCGCGCGTTCTACGAGTACAACAACGCGCTCATCGAACCGTGGGACGGCCCCGCCGACCTCGTGTTCACCGACGGTGTGCAGGTCGGCGCGCTGCTCGACCGCAACGGCTTCCGCCCGGGACGTTGGCAGGTGAGCGACGACGGCTACGTCGTGCTCGCATCCGAAGCGGGCGTCCTGCCGCAGGTCGCCGACGGGCACATCGTCGCGAAGGGGCGCCTCGAACCGGGCAGGATGTTCCTCATCGACACGGCGGCCGGCCGCATCATCGAGGACGACGAGATCAAGCACGAACTCGCCACGCAGCATCCGTACCGCGAGTGGGTCGAAGGCAACACCGTGAGCATGGCCGACCTGCCGCAGCGCGAACATGTGGCCTATTCCGACCTGTCGGTGCACCGCCGCCAGCGTGCGTTCGGATACACGCAGGAAGAGCTCAAGATGGTGCTCAAGCCGATGGCCGACACCGGCAAGGAACCGCTCGGCTCGATGGGCAACGACATCCCGATGTCGGTGCTCTCCGGCCGCAGCCGCATGCTCTTCGACTATTTCACGCAGAAGTTCGCGCAGGTCACGAACCCGCCTCTCGACTGGGAACGTGAGAAGATCGTCACGTCGATCGAATCGGCGATCGGCCCCGAACCGAACCTGCTTGAGGATTGCGCGACGCATGCGAAGAAGATCCTCATCGAACAGCCGGTCATCGACTCCGACGAGATGGCGCAGCTCAAGAACGTCGACCGCGCCCGCCAGCTCGACGGCTACTACGAGCCCGTCGTCATCAAGGGCCTGTACCAGGTGACGGGTGGCGGCGAGGCGCTCAAGGCGCGCCTTGAGGAGATCTTCGACGAGGTCGACGCGGCGATCGAGGACGGGCGTAACTTCCTGATCCTGTCGGACCGCGATTCGAACCATATGATGGCGCCGATCCCGTCGCCCCTGCTCACGTCCGCCGTGCAGCACCACCTGCTGCGCCGCAAGACGCGTACGCAGATCTCGATGGTCGTCGAGGCGGGCGATGTGCGTGAGATCCACCATGTCGCGCTGCTCATCGCGTATGGCGCGGCGTGCGTCAACCCGTACCTCGCGTTCGAATCGGTCGAGGAGCTCGCGCGCACCGGCTTCCTTGACGTGGACGCCGAGACGGCCGTGACGAACCTCAAGAACGCGCTGTCGACGGGCGTGCTCAAGATCATGAGCAAGATGGGCGTCTCGACGATCATGAGCTACCGTGGCGCGCAGTTGTTCGAAGCCGTCGGCCTGAACCAGCAGGTCATCGACGACTACTTCACCGGCACTGTCTCGCGCGTCGGCGGCTGTGGCCTCGACGACCTCGCCGAGGAGGTCGCGATCCGCCACCGCGTGGCCTATCCGAACCAATGGACCGCGACGCCGCACCGCACGTTGCGCACTGGCGGCGAATACAAGTGGCGCCGCACGGGTGAGGAGCACCTCAACGACCCGGAGGCGATCTTCCTGCTCCAGCAGTCGACGCAGCGCGGCGATTACGGGATGTTCAAGCAGTACTCCGCGCACATCAACGACACGTCGAACAGGATCATGACGCTGCGCGGCCTGATGAAGTTCAACCATACGCGCACACCGATCGACATCGACGAGGTCGAACCGGCGAGCGAGATCGTCAAGCGGTTCTCGACGGGTGCGATGAGCTACGGCTCGATCTCGAAGGAGGCGCATGAGACACTCGCGATCGCGATGAACTCGATCGGCGCGCGTTCGAACTCCGGTGAGGGCGGCGAGTCGACCGAACGACTCAACGACCCGATGCTGTGCAGCAAGATCAAGCAGATCGCGTCGGCGCGCTTCGGCGTGACGAGCGACTACCTCGTCCATGCGACCGACCTGCAGATCAAGCTCGCCCAAGGCGCGAAGCCGGGCGAGGGCGGCCATCTGCCGGGCGCGAAAGTTCCGCCGTGGATCGCGAAGGTCCGCCATGCGACGCCGGGCGTCGAGCTCATCTCGCCGCCGCCGCACCATGACATCTATTCGATCGAGGACCTCAAGCAGCTCATCAACGACGCGAAGATGTCGAATCCGAAGGCGCGCATCCATGTCAAGCTCGTCTCCGAGTTCGGTGTCGGCACAATCGCCGCGGGCGTCGCGAAATGCCATGCGGACGTCGTGCTCATCTCCGGCTACGACGGCGGCACGGGCGCGGCCCCGCTCAACGCGATCCGCCATGCGGGCACGCCGTGGGAGATCGGCCTGTCCGAGACGCAGCAGACGCTTGTGCTCAACGGCCTGCGTTCGCGTATCACCGTCCAGTGCGACGGCGAGCTCAAGACCGGCCGCGACGTCGTCGTCGCCGCGCTGCTCGGCGCCGAGGAGTTCGGCTTCGCGACGACGGCGCTCATGGTCGAAGGCTGCGTCATGATGCGCGCATGCCAGAAGAACACATGCCCGCAGGGCATCGCGACGCAGGACCCGGAGCTGCGCGCACGCTACACCGGCAAGCCCGAGCATGTCATCAACTTCATGATGTTCATCGCCGAAGAGGTGCGCGAACTGCTCGCCGAACTCGGCTTCCGCACGCTCGAGGAGGCCGTCGGCCACGTCGAATGCCTCGACCAGAACGAGGCGATCAGGCGCTGGAAGTCCGAAGGCGTCGACCTTTCGAATGTGCTCATGCAGCCTGGCCCGGTCCCGGGCACGATCCTGCACAAGACGATCGAGCAGAACCATGAGCTCGACAAGGCGATCGACAACGAGCTCATCGCGCGCGCCGAACCGGCGCTCGAACGCGGCGAGCATGTCGAGATCGCGATGGGCATCCGCAACGTCAACCGCACGCTCGGCACGATGCTCGGCTACGAGATCACGAAGCGCTACGGCGAGGAAGGCCTGCCGGATGACACGGTCGAACTGAACCTCACGGGCACGGGTGGCCAGTCGATCGGCGCGTTCATCCCGCGCGGCGAGACATTGCACATCGTCGGCGAGGTCAACGACTACGCGGGCAAGGGCCTTTCGGGCGGCCGCATCACGATCGCCGCGCCGAAGGACGTCACCTTCGACCCGCATACGAACGTCATCGCCGGCAATGTCCTCGGCTTCGGCGCGACGAGTGGCACGATGTTCGTCGCGGGCCGCGCGGGCGAACGCTTCGGCGTGCGCAATGGCGGTGCGTCGTTCGTCGTCGAAGGCGTCGGCGACCACGGCTGCGAGTACATGACCGGCGGCGAGGTCGTCATCCTCGGTTCCACCGGCCGCAACCTCGGCGCGGGCTTCTCGGGCGGCCACGTCTACGTGCTCGACCTCGACATGGACAAGGTCAATCCGCAATCCGCCGCCGGCGCGCTGCTCTTCGAGGCGCTCGACGACGAACACGCGACGCATGTACGAGACCTCGTCGAGGCCCATGTGCGCCTGACCGGTTCGAAGTTCGCCGAGGACCTCCTCGCCGATTGGGCGATGGCGCGCGGCCGCTTCACGCACATGGTCCCGAAGCAGTTCGTCGCGATGACGGACGCGATGCGGCAGGCGGAGACCGACAATATCGATTTCAATGAGCCCGGCGTCTGGGAGCGGACGTACGAGCAGGTTATGGAAGGAGCGCGCTGACATGGCAGATCCACGTGGATTCCTGAAGGTCCGTACCCGCAGGGAACTGGCCGAACGCCCCGTCGCCGAACGCATCAACGACTGGTTCGACGTGCATGCCGAAAGCGGCCTGCAGGATTGGACCAGGGAGCAGGCAGCGCGCTGCATGGACTGCGGCACGCCGTTCTGCATGTCCGGCTGCCCGCTGGGCAACCTCATCCCCGAATGGAACGACCTTGTGCGCCAGGGCAAGTGGGAGGAGGCGTACAACCGCCTGTCGATGACGAACAACTTCCCGGAGGTCACCGGACGCATCTGCCCGGCGCTGTGTGAATCGGCGTGCGTGCTCGGCATCCACCAGCCGCCGACGATGATCAAGAACGACGAGGTGACGATCATCGACCAGGCGTGGGAGCTCGACTACGTCAAGCCGTTGCCGCCCGAACGCCTCAGCTCGCAGACGGTCGCCGTCGTCGGTTCGGGCCCTGCGGGCCTTGCCTGCGCGCAGCAGCTCACGCGCGCCGGCCATACCGTCGTCGTCTATGAACGCGACGACGAGGTCGGCGGCCTCATGCGCTACGGCATTCCGAACTTCAAGCTCGACAAGCGCATCCTCGACCGCCGTGTCGAGCAGATGGAAGCCGAGGGCACACGGTTCCGCACGAACGTCGAGATCGGCAAGGACATCTCATGGGACGACCTGCGTTCGCGGTACGACGCGGTCGTCGTCGCGATCGGTTCGACGGTGCCGCGTGACATGAACATCCCCGGCCGTGAGCTTGACGGCATCCATTTCGCGATGGACTTCCTGCCGGACGCGACGCGCCGCGTCTACGGCAAGGAACCCGTCCATGGCATCACGGCGAAGGACAAGCACGTCGTCATCATCGGCGGCGGCGACACCGGCTCCGACTGCCTCGGCACGTCGATCCGCCAGGGCGCGAAGGACGTCACGGTCCTGCAGATCATGCCGAAGGAGCCGTCGGCACGCCCCGACAACCAGCCGTGGCCGACGTTCGCGCGCCTCTACCAGAAGACGTCGTCGATGGAGGAGGGCGGCGAATACGTGTACAACACGGATTCCGTCAACTTCGTCGGCGAGGAGGACGGCACGAAGATCACCTATGAGCAGTCGGCGCAGGCGGAAGGCTTCGTCGCCGACGGCCAAGGACACGTCACCGGCCTCAAGGTCGTGTCGGTCGCGCCGGGCGAGAACGGCCCGTTCACGCGCCAGCCGGGCACCGAACGCGTCATCCCGGCCGACCTTGTGCTCATCTCGGTCGGCTTCCTGCATCCGGACACGTCGACGCTCGGCGAGCAGCTGCCGGTGCGTCTTGACGAGCGCGGCAACGTCGCGCGCGACGACGCGTTCCAGACGTCGCAGGATGGTGTGTTCTCGTGCGGTGACGCGGGACGCGGCCAGAGCCTCGTCGTCTGGGCGATCGCCGAAGGCCGTTCGTGCGCGGCCGCCGTCGACGCCTATCTGACCGGCGAGCCGACCGAGCTGCCTGCGCCGATCGTCGCCTCGCAGCGGCCGATGTCGCTGCCGCGCCGCTGAGCGCGGGGACAGCGCTTCCACTGGGCGCCGCACACCATCATGGTGTGCGGCGCCTTCGTGTGCAGGGGAATCATGAACCCATCTGTTGCGCCCGGTGGCGGAACGTGCGGGGACCGCCGTGCCATGCAGTACAGTAGAGGCGGTGACAACGTTGTAGAGGAAAGGAGTCGCCATGGCAAACCGTGCGGAACGCCGCGCCAGGAACAAGGGCGGCGTGCCGGAGCAGTATGACGCGACGCAGGGTCGCGGCCGCTCGGGCATGATCGACGAATACCAGCTTCAGGAGAAGTCCCGCCGTCTCAAGGAAGGCAAGACCGGCCCGTGGAAGCCGACGAGCAGCGAGCTCGAACACGCCGAAGAGGTCGCGATGGACACCGATCCGAACGATTTCGACCCGCCGCAGGTCATCCGCGCGCCCCATTCGGTGCGCCAGTGGTTCCGCGTCGCGAGCTGGGTCGTCATCGTCGTCTCCGCGATCATGTTCTTCGTCGTCATGTGGCTGCCCCAGCATCCGCTGTGGTCGATCATCACCGTGTCCGCGTGCTTCGCCGCGGGCGTGCTGAGCCTGTTCTTCACGGCGGGCGACCCGAAGAACAATCCGAACCTCGACCAGAACGGCACCGCCGTGTGACGCGATCAGCCGATGCGAAAGGCCCCGGCGCCGCATCCGCCGTCCGTATGGACGGAGCGGATGCGGCGCCGGGGCCTTGTTCCGTATGGGTGCGCGGGGGGAAGACCCCGACGCGCTTCATCGGCCTATCGGATCACTTGTTCTTCTCGATCTCGTCGAGGAGTGCCTCGATCTGGCCGTTGATGTCGACGTCGTAGCTCGCGAGCACGATCTTGCCGTCGCCGTCGATGACGAAGGTCGAACGGACGGTCTCATAGGTCTTCTCGCCATCCTTGACGTGTTCCTTCGCGGCGCCGTACAGCTTGTGCGCGGTGTATTCCGGATCGGACAGCAGCACGAAGCCGAGGTCGTTGTTCTCGCGGAACTCCTGCAGTTCCTTCACGTCGTCGGGGGAGACGCCGATGACGGTGTACCCTTCGTTCGCGAAGCGTTCGAGGTTCTTCTGGAAATCCCTCGCCTCGAGCGTGCAGATCGACGATCCGGCTTTCGGATAGAAGTAGAGCACGATGTTCTTGTGCTTGAAGTCGGCGAGCGCGTAATGCTTGTATTCGTCGGATTCGAGCTCGAAGTTCGGTGCTGTCTCGCCTTTGGTCAGGCGTACCATGGTTGTTTCACTCATGGTTCCCACGCTAGTGCACATCGCGTGGGGAGACGGGAAATACGCGGTAAGGCGAAGTTTTGCCGTCATGAGCGAACCGTGCGCGCGCCGCCCGTGCCGAGGTGGTATGCGCGGCTCGCGCCGCCGGACCGCATCCCGGGACACGCCGCGACGGTGGTGCATGGGTGCGCTAGCGTGGGTGCATACGATGATGGATGACACCGACAGGAGGAACGATGGGTGACGACACGACCGCCGCATACACGCGCACATACGCGCACGGGGACGATGACGCGGCCGTCGTGCTGCGCGACGTTGAGTTCCGCAGATATGGGCGCACGATCCTCACCGACGTGAACCTGACGATCCCACGTGGCGAGAAATGGGTGCTGTTCGGCCCCAACGGCATCGGCAAATCGACGCTTGTGCAGATGATGGCGACGCGCGTTTTCCCGTCGTCGGGCGACGTGCACATCCTAGGCCGCAGGCTTGGCAAGGTGGACGTCTTCTCCTACCGCCATCTCATCGGGTTGAGCTCGGCGGAGCTGCTGCGCGCTGTGCCGGGCGACGAGGATCCTCTCGACGCCGTCGTCACGGCGCTCAAGGCCGTCACGGGACGTTGGCGCGACACGTACACGCCCGACGAGTACGCGCACGCGCGCGCCCTCATGCGCGAGTTCGGCATCGAATACCTCATCGGCAAGTCGATTGGCAACCTGTCCGAAGGCGAGCGCACACGCGTCATGATATGCCGTTCACTCATGGCGCGCTCCGAACTGCTCATCCTTGACGAGCCGACGACGGGCCTCGACCTGGGCGGCCGCGAGACGACGCTGCGCGCGTTGAGCAGGATCGGCACCGATGACGCCGCACGCACCGTCATCGTCGTCACGCATCGCCTCGAGGAGATCCCGGAAGGATTCGACCATGTCGCGATCCTCGGTAGGGTGCGCGGCAGCGAGGCGGACGCGCTCGCGGACCATGTCGCGGGACGTGAACCGATGCCCGGCACGGTCGTCTATGCGGGCGACCTCGACCACGGGTTCACTGGGGAGCGGCTTTCCTCGCTCTTCGGCCTCGACCTGCATGTGCACCATGACGGGGGCCGTTGGAGCGCGTACGCGCGCTGACTCAGGCGGCCTTGCGTCCGCAGGCCCCAGGCGTCGTGTACGCTGGGCAATGGTTGTCAACATCCAAGGGCGCGCCGAAAGGAGGCGGCCTGTTTTTTCCGGGAAAGGAGCCGCCGTATGCGCCGTGGTCCGTTCGTAGCGGGGGAGAAGGTCCAGTTCACCGACAGGAAGTCGAATAAGATCACCGACCAGCTCACGCCGGGAGGGGCGACGCAGACGGCGCATGGCCTCATCCTGCATGACGACGTCATCGGCAGGAGCGAAGGCGTCATCGTCACGAGCGTGACGGCGAAACGTGAGGCGCAGGTCAACGCCGAGCATCCCGAACGCGACCGCAACAAGCCGTGGAAGGGCACGCGTGCGATCGGCGGGTGGCGATTCGCCGTCATGCGCCCGCGACTTGCCGACTATGTGCTGTCGATGCCGCGCGGCGCGCAGATCATGTATCCGAAGGACACGGCGCAGGTCATCGAGCTTGGTGACATCCGCCGCGGCCATCGTGTGCTCGAATCGGGCGCGGGGTCGGGTGCGATGAGTCTGCATCTGCTTGAGGCGTGCGGCGGCGGGGGCGAACTCGTGACGATCGAGCTGCGGGGTGAATTCGCGAGGGTCGCGCGCGCGAACGTCGACCTGTATTACGGGGCCCATCCGGACAATTGGACGTTGATGACGGGGGATTTCGACTCGGTCGCCGCGGACCTCGAGGCCGGGTATTTCGACCGTATCGTGCTTGACATGCTCGACCCGTGGAACCGGCTCGAACAGGCCGCGCGCGTCATCGCGCCGGGCGGTGTGCTCACGTGTTACATCACGACGACGACGCAGATGAGCCGTCTCGTCGAGGCGTTGCGCGCGTCGGGGCGTTGGACCGAACCGCAGGTCCAGGAGACGTTGGAGCGCAATTGGAAGGCGCAGGGCCTCGCCGTGCGCCCCGACCACCAGATGATCGGGCACACCGGTTTCCTCGTCGTCTCGCGCGCGATGGCCGAAGGCTTCGAGGCGCTGCGCAAACGCGACCGCGCCGCGAAGGACACGACGAGCGACATCGACGCGTTGAGCCCCGAGGAGCGTGAGGCGGCGTTCGACGAGCTTGAACTGCGTGACATCTCCGACCGCAAGTTGCGCAAGGTGCTGCGTGACCTCGACGCGCAGCTGCGCGCGATCGGCGACGCCGAAGGCGAATAGGCGGCCGGCGGCGCGGCCGCACAGTATACTGGCATCTGCAATGCCCCTCCCGGGCAACGGACGGACGAAAGGGCGCCGATGAACGTCAAGAAGGCAGCGAAGCAGGCGAAGGGCTACAAGTATGTGCTGCTCGTCATGAGGCACGCGAAGACGGAGCCGTTCAACGCGAAGGGGGATTTCGACCGCGAACTGCTCGACAAGGGACTCAAGCAGGCCAAGCGCGTCGCGAAGGGGCTCAAGGCGATGGGCCTCGTGCCCGACCAGATCGACTGTTCGAACGCGGTGCGCGCGCGCCAGACGTGCGAGCGCATGCTCAAGGTGTTCGGTGATGGGCCGAAGGTCGACTATACGAAGTCGTTGTATGAAAGCGGCATGCAGTCGGTCTTCGACGCGCTTGCCTCGTGCAAGGACAAGCGGCGCACGTTGCTCGTCCTCGGCCATGAGCCGACCGTGTCGATGGCGTGCCAGTGGCTTGCCGGCCCGCAGTCCGACCCGGGCATGATCGACCTGCTCAAGCTCGGCATGTCGACCGCGTGTGTCGCCGTGTTCGGTTCGGACGCGCCGTTCAGGAAGTGGGGCACGCATGAGGCCGACCTCATCGCCGTGCTGGGCCCGAAGGACTTCGAATAGGGCGCAGGTGCCCCTGCCATAGCTTGTGCCGGTCTTGCCGGCCGTGGGTATAAGCTGCGGTTATAACGATGTCTCAATAACTGGTATGCCACCGGGGCGGGTTTTCCCAAGATGTGGGGAGCGGCGCGCGGGTTTGTTTGGTAGCGTGATGCACGTTGCATGAAGCAAGCCATGACCACGTTTGGAGGCACCCATGAGCGTTCTCACGTCCATTTCCGGTTTCCCGCGCATCGGCAGGAACCGTGAGCTCAAGAAGATCATCGAAGCGTATTGGAAGGGCGCCGCATCCCTTGATGACGTGCGCCATGTCGGCCGTGAGCTGCGCGCCGAGCATTGGAGGATCGAGCAGGCCGCCGGCATCGACCTGATCCCGAGCAACGATTTCAGCCTCTACGACCAGATGCTCGACACGGCGATCCTGCTCAACGTGATCCCGGCCCGCTACCGCAGGCTCTCGTTCGAGCATCCCGAGGAGACGCTTTTCGCGATGGCGCGCGGCTATCAGGGCGAACGCGGCGACGTGACGGCGCTGCCGATGAAGAAGTGGTTCACGACGAACTACCATTACCTCGTCCCCGAGTTCGACGACGCGACCGAAGTGCGGCTCAACGGCACGAAGCCGTTCGACGAGTACGAGGAGGCGAAGGCGCTCGGCATCGACACGAAGCCGGTGCTCATCGGCCCGTACACGTTCCTCAAGCTGTCGCGTGACTCACAGGCGCGCGAGCTGTCCATCGATGCGGGCCTCATCGACGCCGTCGCCGGCGTGTACGCCGAAGTCGTCCGCCGTTTCGCCGACCTTGGCGCCTCATGGGTGCAGTTCGATGAACCCTACCTCGTGCTCGACAAGGACGACGAGGACGTGCGCCTGTTCAAGGCGCTCTACACGCGCATCCTGCCGGCGCGCGGCGACCGTGTCCGTGTGCTGCTCAACACGTATTTCGGCAACATCGCCGACGTCTACGAGACGGTCAAGCTCCTCGAGTTCGACGGTGTCGGCCTCGACCTCGTCGAGGGCCGCGACGCGAACCTCGAAGCCGTCGCCCGCCATGGTGTGGCCGAACGCACGACGCTGTTCGCCGGCGTCGTCAACGGACGCAACATCTGGCGCAACGACTATGCGACGAGCATCGGCCTCGTCGACGCATTGCGCCAGGTCACCGACCGTGTCGCCGTCGCATCCGCCTGTTCGCTCCTGCATGTGCCGTTCAGCACGAAGGGTGAGGAGGCACTCGGCGACGACGTGCTCAAGCATTTCGCGTTCGCCGTCGAGAAGCTCGACGAAGTGCGCGAGATCGCGGACCTCGTCGACCTCGACGAGGACGCGAAAAAGGCATCCGGGACGCTCAAGGCGAACCAGCTGCTGTTCGACGGCAGCCGTGTCGCGCGTGACGAGGCGGTCGCCGCGCGCCTCGCCGCATTGACCGACGACGACTTCGTACGCCAGCCGGCGCGCGCCGAACGCCAGAAGCTGCAGAGCAAGGCGCTCGGCCTGCCGCTCCTACCGACGACGACGATCGGTTCGTTCCCGCAGACGAAGGAGATCCGCGCCGAACGCGCACGCCTGCGCAAAGGTGAGATCAGCAGGGACGACTACGACGCGTTCATCAAGGCGCGCATCGACGACGTGATCCGCAAACAGGAGCAGATCGGCCTCGACGTGCTCGTCCACGGCGAATTCGAACGCAACGACATGGTCGAATACTTCGGCCAGCATCTCAACGGCTTCCTGTTCACGAAGAACGCATGGGTGCAGTCCTACGGCACGCGCTGCGTCAAACCGCCGATCGTCTGGTCGGACGTCTCGCGCGCCGAACCGATCACGGTCGCGTGGAGCGCCTACGCGCAGTCGAAGACCGACAAGCCGATGAAGGGCATGCTCACCGGCCCGGTCACGATCCTCAACTGGTCGTGGCCGCGCGAGGACATCTCGAACGAGGAGCAGACACGCCAGCTCGCGCTCGCGATCCGCGACGAGGTCGTCGACCTGCAGAACGCCGGCATCCGCATCATCCAGATCGACGAGGCCGCGTTGCGCGAGAAGCTGCCGCTGCGCCGCTCCGACTGGCATACGCAGTACCTCGACTGGGCCATCCCCGCGTTCCGCCTCGTGCATGCCGCGGTCGAGCCGACGACGCAGATCCACACGCACATGTGCTATTCCGAGTTCAACGACATCATCCGCGACATCGATGCGATGGACGCCGATGTCATCTCGTTCGAGGCGTCGCGTGGCGACCTCGTCGTGCTCGACGCGATCCACGACGCCCAATTCGAGACCGAGGCGGGCCCGGGCGTCTACGACATCCATTCGCCGCGCATCCCGTCCGAACAGGAGATCGAGGAACGCATCGGCGAGATCATCGGCAAGATGGACGTCGAGAAGGTGTGGATCAACCCCGACTGCGGCCTGAAGACCCGTGGCGACGCCGAAACGTGGCCGAGCCTCGAACACATGGTCGAAGCCGCCGCCGCGGTGCGCTCGCGCCTGTGACGCCACCACCATCCCCATGACCGGCCCGCCGACGACGCGGGCGGGCCGGTCGCCCACGCGCGGCCGTCCGCATCCGCACGGACGGCCGCACACGACACGAATCTGTTGCAAGGACGACCATCATGCCCATCTTCTCCCTTGAGATCTTCCCGCCGAAACGCACCGCGCCCGTCGGCACGATCTACGACACGCTCGACGGCCTGCAGGGCCTCCAGCCCGCATTCATTTCCGTGACGTACGGCACCGGCAAATCGGTCGACCGCACCGCGACCGCGCGCATCGCGAACACGGTGCGCGCCGAATACGGCATCCCCGCCGTCGCGCACCTGACCGCCCAATACCTCGACGAGGAGGCCGCCGAGGAGGCGCTCGACCTGTTCGACCAGGCGAAGGTCTCCGGCATCCTCGCGCTGCGCGGCGACCGCAACCCCGAACGCGAACCGGCGCACGTGTTCCACTATGCGTCCGACCTCGCCGCGTTCATCCGCGAGCGCCGCCCCGACATGAAGATCTACGGCGCCTGCTATCCGGAGAAACACCCGCAGGCGGCGAGCCTCGACGAGGACATCGACAACCTCAAACGCAAGGTCGACGCGGGCGTCACCCATCTCATCTCCCAACTGTTCTACGACGACGAGGATTTCCTGCGCTTCCGCGACAAGGCGCGCGCCGCCGGCATCGACGTGCCGATCGAGGCGGGCATCATGCCCGTCGTCAACGGCCGCTCCGTACGGCACATGGCCGGCATGTGCGGATCCAAGATCCCCGAACGCCTCAACGTCATGCTCGACGCATGGGGTCAGGACCCGGCAAGCCTCAAGGAAGCCGGCATCATCTACGCGTCCGAGCAGATCAGCGACCTCGTCGCGCGCGGCGTCGACGGCATCCACCTGTACACGATGAACCGCCCATGCGTCACAAGGCGCATATGGGCGAACACGAAACCGTTCTTCGCCTGAAACCGGCCATGGGACGGGTGCCCGGCGCGTCATCTGCCGCGCGTAGATTGGATACATGGACCAACGCACACCGATGAACATCCCCACACGCGACGTCATCCACGCCGGGCTCCAACAGATCGGCAAGGCGAAACAGCTCATCGCCGACCTACTCGGCCCCGACGGCGACGAGACGCATGTCGCCACACTCCTCGGACAGCTCGCCGAATGCGACGACCCGGACACGGCGCTCGCGAACCTCGTCGACATTGACCGTTCGTTCAAGGACCGTGGCGAGCCGCTCTCGGACATCGTTACCGACGGCGCGCAGATGGCGCGCCTCATCGACGTGCTCGGCGCCTCGAACGCGATGGGCACGCTCATGCGGTTCCGTCCCGCGCTCGTCGCCGCCGCGCTCACACCGCCACGCGACACCGCCGTCGTCACGCGCGACGAACGCCGCAAACGCATCCTCGACGCCGTCGGCGCCAAGGATGGCGCCGCGCCGGTGGCCGGCAAGCCACTCGCCGAGGCGACGGACGCGTTGCGCGCCGACTACCGTGAACAACTCGCCGCGATCATGGCGCAGGACGTGAGCGCAGGCGACCCGATCGATATCCAGACGACGGTCAGCCGCGAACTGTCCGACCTCGCCGACGCGGCGCTCGAAGGGGCGCTCGCGATCGCGCGCCGCGAGGTCGAGGGCAGCGGCCATGTGCGCTTCGCGATCATCGGCATGGGCAAGCTTGGTGCCCGCGAACTCAACTATGTCTCCGACGTCGACCTCATCTACGTCGTCGAACCGGCCGACGAGGGGACCGACAACACGGTGTTGACGCGCATCGGCACGAAGATCGGCACGATGCTGCAACGCGTGTGCCAATCCGTCGTCTCCGGCGCATGTGAACAGCCGTTGTGGCAGATCGACGGCGCGTTGCGTCCCGAAGGCAAGGACGGCGCGCTCGTGCGCCGCCTCGACGCGCATGAGGCCTACTATGTGCAGTGGGCGCAGAACTGGGAGTTCCAGGCGCTCCTCAAGGCGCGCGCCGTCGCCGGCGACCGTGAACTGGGCGCCGCATATGAGGCGATGGCCGCGAAGTTCGTGTGGAGCGCGGCGAAACGTGAGAATTTCGTCAACGACTGCCAGCGCATGCGCGAACGTGTCGAGGACCTCATCGCCGCGCCGCTCAAGGACCGTGAGATCAAACTCGGCCGCGGCGGCCTGCGCGACGTCGAGTTCACCGTGCAGATGCTGCAGCTTGTGCACGGGCGCACCGACGAGTCGCTGCGTGTGCGTTCGACGCTTGACGCGCTCCAGGCGCTTTCCGACGGCGGCTACGTCTCGCGCGCCCAGGCGAAGACGTTGAGTTGGGACTACCGTTTCGAACGTGTCCTCGAGCACCGCCAGCAGATGTGGATGCTCAAACGCACGCACCTGTTCCCGGACCTTGGCGCGGGCAGTGTCGGCGGCCTTGAGCGCAAACGCGCGATCGACGCGGACGAACTCAACCAGAGCCCCGAAATGCACCGTCTCGCGCGCGCGTTCCATATGCTGCCCGAACAGCTCGTCGAACGCTACGACGAGACACGGCGCGAAGTGCGCCGCCTGCACAACGACATCTACTACCGTCCGATGCTGCCAATCGCCGCGACAAGCCCCGATGAGACGGTCGCATTGAGCGAGCAGGCGACGCTCGAACGCTACGAGGCGATCGGTTTCGCCGACCCGCAGGCCGCCGTGCGCCACATCCGCGCCCTGACCGACGGCGTGACACGCGCCGCGAAGATCAACCGCATCCTGCTGCCCGCCGTGCTGCGCTGGCTCGGCGAAGGCCAGAACCCCGACATGGGCCTGCTGTACTGGCGTACGCTCGAGGAACGCTTCGGCGGCGAGCACGAATACCTCGGCTTCCTGCGCGACTCGCCCTCCGCCGCGCAACGCCTGTGCCACGTCCTGTCCAACTCACGCTACCTCGGCGACGCGCTCGGCAAATCCTCGGAATCGATCACATGGCTCGGCGACGACGCGAAACTGCACGCCCGCAGCCGTACAAGCCTCGACACGCAATGCGCGGCGATCATCGACCGCCACACCGACGCGCCGAAAGAGGCCGCGACCGCGTTGCGCGCGTTGCGCCGCCACGAGATCGAACGCATAGGCCTCGGCTGGATGAGCGATGTCGTCTGGGGCCCGGAGATGCTCGAAGGCATGACCGACGTCTACGACGCGATCCTCGACGCCGCGCTCACCTGGTCCATCAACGCACAACTGCGCGCCGACGGCCTCGACGAGGCGCCCGCGACACTCGCCATCATCGCGATGGGCCGCTACGGGGGACGCGAAGTCAACTTCAGCTCCGACGCGGACATCATCATCATCTACCGTCCCGCCGCCGGCGCCGACGACCAGACCGCGAACCGCTTCGCGCGAAAAGTCCAGGAACAGCTGCGCATGCTCGTGCAAGGCCCCCTCAGCCTTGAACCGAAGATCGAACTCGACATGGACCTGCGCCCCGAAGGCAAGAACGGACCCCTCGTGCGCTCCTACGCGTCCTGCGAGGAATACTACCGCTCCTGGTCGAGCACATGGGAACGCCAGGCCCTGCTGCGCGCACGCGCCGCCGCGGGCGACATGGCGCTCGCGCACGACTTCCTGACGAACATCGCCGACCCGCGCCGCTACCCGGACCGGCCGCTGACCGACGACGAGATCGGCGAGATCCGCAAACTCAAGGCCCGCATGGAAGCCGAACGCCTGCCGCGCGGCGTGCGCCGCGAACGCCACCTCAAACTCGGCAAAGGCGGCCTGAGCGACGTCGAATGGACCGTCCAACTGCTGCAACTGCAGCACGCGCACGATGACAAGGCCTTGCGTGTCAACTCGACGACCGCGGCGCTCGGCGAACTCGCATCCGCCGGCTTCATCGGCGGCGACGACGCGGCCACGCTCGGCGAGGCGTGGCAGATGTGCACCGACGCGCGCAACGGCAACTACCTGTGGAGCGGACGCGCGAACCAGGCCGACATCCTGCCGACCGACATGTACTCGCTCGGCGGCATCGCCGTCTACCTCGGCTACGACGCGAACCACGGACAGACCTTCGAGAACGACATCCTCGCGCAGATGCGCCGCAGCCGCGACGTGTGCGAGCGCCTCTTCTACGGCGTCGAAGCGTGAGCGCCCACACCGCCGCCAGATGGACGGACGCCGACGGGCAGGTGCCACTGCACGCCACTGCACGCCCCGCCACACTCCGCGTTTCCCGCATCGTGAGACAACGGCCCGCACGCGCACACGCGCGGCGGCCCCCAATAGGCGGGTGCGGTTATAGTTGGAGAGGTCACTTCGGTGACCACCTTCAGACATGGGTAGAAAGGTGAGTCATTGGCTAGCGAAGCACACGACGCACACGCGCGTTCGATCGTCGGCACGAGCGTCATCACATTGGACGACCTGTCCATCGCACAGATCAACGAACTGCTCGACAAGGCACGCTACATCGACACGCACCGCAAGGACGTGGCGCACACATGCGACGGCAGGGTGCTCGCCACCCTCTTCTACGAACCGAGCACGCGCACACGCCTGAGCTTCGAGACGGCGATGCTGCGCCTCGGCGGCAAGGTCATCGGCTTCGCGGGCGCCCAACTCGCCTCGGTCACGAAAGGCGAATCGATAAGCGACACCCTCAAGACCGTCTCCAACTACGTCGACGTCGTCGCGATCCGCCACCCGAAGGAAGGCGCGGCGCTCGTCGCCGCATCCGCCGCGTCCGTCCCCGTCATCAACGCAGGCGACGGCGGCCACATGCACCCCACCCAGACCCTCGCCGACCTCGCGACGCTGCGCTCGCGGTTCGGACGCGTCAACGACCTGACGATCGGCCTGTGCGGGGATCTGACGTTCGGGCGCACCGTGCATTCGCTCATCGAGACGCTGTGCCGTTTCGGCAATGTGCGGTTCGTGCTCATCTCGCCGAAGGAGCTGCGTACGCCGCAGTATGTGCTCAACCGCATCAACGCGACGAAGGACTGCTCGTATGTCGAGGTCTCCGACCTGAGCGAGGTCATCGGCGACCTCGACGCGTTGTATATGACGCGTGTGCAGAAGGAACGCTTCTTCAACGAGGACGACTATCTGCGCCTGCGTGACACGTACATCCTCGACGAGGCGAAGCTCAGGCGCGCGAAGCCGACGATGGCGGTCCTGCATCCGCTGCCGCGCGTCAACGAGATCGCGAAGGACGTCGACGACGATCCGCGCGCCGCGTATTTCGAACAGGTCAGGAACGGCATGCTCATGCGCATGGCGCTCGAAAGTTCGGTCCTGGGTGACGAACTGCCCGGGTTCGACGCTTATGTGAACAAGGAGGTGGCGGCCTGATGGAGGTCACGAGCATCCAGGATGGCATCATCATCGACCATGTGCCCGCGGGCACGGCGCTCAAGGTGCTTGAGTATCTGCGCATCGATCCGGCGTCGACGAAGCTCGCGCTCATCATGAACACCGATTCGCGCCGGTATGGCACGAAGGACATCATCAAGATCGAGGATGCGGACACGGCGATCGATTTGGATGTGCTTGGGCTTGTCGCGCGTTCGGCGACCGTCGACGTCATCCATGGTGGTCGCATCGTCGACAAGAAGACGCCGACGTTGCCCGAACGTGTCGTCAACGTCATCACGTGTGTCAATCCGCGCTGTGTGACGACGACGGAGCCGGGCATCGACCAGATGTTCTATCTCGACCGTACCGACGGTGACGTGTACCGGTGCCGGTATTGCGATGAGGAGGCGGAGTTCTGATGGCGGTCACGTTCAAGGACATCCGTGTGTGGGACACGGGCGAACGCATCGATCTGGTCGTGCCCGATGATACGCGTGATGTGACGTTTGACGCGTCACGGCTCACGGTTGCGCCGGGTCTTGAGGACCCGCACGTGCATTTCCGCGATCCCGGCCAGACGTACAAGGAGTCGATGGTCTCCGGTTGCCGCGCGGCCGCGTCCGGTGGGTACACGAATGTGCTCATCATGCCGAACACGGTGCCCGCGATGGACGGGTGCACGGTTGAGCCGGGGGAGCCGGGCGCGAACGAGCTCATCGCCGCCGGTTGCGACAACGTCATCGACTATCTGCAGCATTATGAGCGGATCCACGATGTGACGCTGCCGGTGCGCTATGAGCTGTGTGTGTGCGCGACGAAGGGCCGCGCGGGTGCGGTGCCGTCCGATCCGTCCGACTGGGTGTGGTACATGCCGGGCCGTGACGATGAGAAGGACGCCGAACAGATCGCGCATCCGGTCACGGCGATGAGCGACGACGGTTCCGCCGTGCCGACGCCTGTGCTGCGCGATGTGTTCCGCAACGTCAAGGACACGGGCCTGTATCTCATCGAGCATTGCGAACACCACGATACGGGCGCCGTCAATGAGGGTCCCGTATCCGAGCAACTTGGGGTGCCCGGCATCCCCGAGGACACGGAACTCGCGATTGTGCAACGCGACATCGATTTGGTGCGCGAAAAGGGCGTGCATGTGCATTTCCAGCATGTGAGCACGGCGATCAGCTTCGACGCGATCCGCCGCGCGAAGGCCGAGGGGTTGCCGGTCACTTGCGAGACGGCGCCGCATTACCTCGCGCTCAACGACGAGGCGCTTCTCGAATACGGCACGCTCGCGAAGATGAACCCGCCGTTGAGGAGCGAGCGCGACCGCCAGGCGACGATCGCCGCGATCGCCGACGGGACGGTGGATATGATCGCGACCGACCACGCGCCGCACACGCTCGATGAGAAACGCCTCGGCTTCCTTGAGGCGCCGAACGGCATCATCGGCCTTGAATGCGCGTTCGGCGTCTGCCATAAGGTCCTCGTCGACGGTGGTTACATCAGTGACACGCGCCTCATCGAACTCATGTCGCTCAACCCGGCGTCCCTCATGGGACGGCACGCGACCGACATCGCGGGACTGCTCAACACGAGTTCACGGTGCGCGACGCAACGCACACTCGACCTTGGCACGACCGAACACCCCGAATCGAACGACCTCGTCATCCTCGGACTCGATGACGAGTGGACGGTGCACGCGGACGAGTTCGCGTCGAACGCGCGCAACACCCCGTTCGACGGATGGGACGTCACCGGACGGCCGTACGCGACGATCATCGGTTCACGGATCGTGTTCAGCCGCATCGACGCGATCGGCTGAGGGCGCACCCCCATACCCGCATATACGCACCAGTAGGCACAAAGGAGCAGGATGGACCGCCTCATCGAAGCCATCGAAGACAAACAGAACCCAAGCGTCGTCGGACTCGACCCGACACCCGCGCTCGTCCCCGTCCAGGTCATGGACGCATACCATATCGAAGCTGACGAATACGTCGAAGACGATGACGACAACCTCGCCGCGACCGGCGCGGCCGCCGCGTACTTCGAATACAACCGCGCGATCATCGACGCGGTCGCCGACATCGTCCCCGCCGTCAAACCACAGATCGCGATGTACGAGGCGCTCGGCCCGGCGGGCGTCGACTGCTATACGATGACGTGCCAGTACGCGCGCGAACAAGGGCTGTACGTCATCGGCGACGTCAAACGCGGCGACATCGGATCGACGGCGGCCGCCTACGCGAAACACCTGAGCGGCTTCGACGGCGCCGACGTATGGCACGAGGACGCGATCACCATCAACCCGTACCTCGGATCCGACGGCATCGAACCCTTCACCGCGGCAGCCGGCGAAACCGACCGCGACCTGTTCATCCTCGTGCGCACCTCCAACCCATCGAGTGCGCAGATCCAGGAACTCGAACTCGCGGACGGCGCACGCGTCTACGAACACGTCGCCGACCTCGTCGAACAATGGGGCGCGGACACGATCGGACGGTTCGGCTATGCGCGCACCGGTGCCGTCGTCGGCGCGACCCACCCCGAGGAAGGCGCGGCATTGCGCGCGCGCATGCCGCACACGTTCTTCCTTGTGCCCGGCTACGGCGCGCAGGGAGGCACCGCACAATCCGTCGCCGGCATGTTCGACCGCGACGGCTCGGGCGCGATCGTCAACTCGTCACGCGGCATCATCGGCGCATGGCGCGACGACCCCCGCTACAGCGAGACCCTCGAAGCGCAGACCGCGCTCGACCTCGTCGCCGCGAACGCGCGCGCCGCGGCCGAGGACATGCGCGACCAACTGCGCGTCGCGCTCGCCTGAAGCCCAGCGCGTCCACGACAACCGAACACCTTACGAAGAGCAGAAGAAC
Organism: Bifidobacterium criceti; assembly: GCF_002286935.1. Lineage (GTDB taxonomy): Bacteria > Actinomycetota > Actinomycetes > Actinomycetales > Bifidobacteriaceae > Bifidobacterium > Bifidobacterium criceti. The sequence goes on along the minus strand of NZ_MVOH01000014.1, from coordinate 68,949 downwards.
AAGCAAGGAGACCCATGCCAACCACAGCGTTCACCCACACCGTGGAACAGGCCGAACAGGCCGGCCGCATGCCCACGCGGCGCACCGTGGACGTCACCGACGTGCGCGAGCTCACGCCGGGCGTCGTCCGCTTCACGTTCCGTGACGAGTTCATCGCCGCGAATGTCAAGCCCGGACAGTTCGTCAACCTGTATTCGAGCAACCCGCAGCACCTGATGCCACGCCCCTTCGGCGTGAGCGACGTGGACGGCGACGACGTGAGCCTCATCTTCGCCGTCGTCGGCTACGGCACCGAGGAATTCGCCGCGCTCAAGGCCGGCGACCATGTGGACGTGCTCGGGCCCTTGGGCAAGCCGTTCAATATCGGCGCCGACGCCGACTATCTGCTCGTCGGCGGGGGACTCGGCATTCCGCCGCTTTTGGAGGCCGCGCAGGCGCTCAGCGAACGCGCCGACTGCCACACGACCGCCGTGCTCGGCTACCGTGACGCGCATTTCGCCGACGTGTACGCGGCGAAGTACGCGGACGAGGTGCACAGCATCGACGAGTCGGAAGGCAATGTGCTCACGCTGCTCGAACGCCTGTGGCCCGAACTGCAGGAGCGCGGCCGTGGGCTCATCATCCTGTCGTGCGGTCCGACGCCGATGATGAAGGCCGTCGCCGAATGGGCGGCGAAGCGCGGCGTCGACGCGCAATTGTGCATGGAACAGCGCATGGGATGCGGCTACGGCACATGCGTCGCGTGCACGATCGACACGCGCGACGGACGTGAGAAGGTGTGCGAGGCCGGACCGGTCTTCACCGCACACGAGCTGGGATGGGACAACAAGTGAGCGAGGACAACGTGAACATCGAACAGGAACTCAACGAAACCCCGACGAATCTGTACGCCCCGCACGAATGGCGGCACGGCACCGTCGTGGCCGGCGTGCCGTGGAAGAACCCGGTCGGCACCGCCTCGGGGACCTTCAATGTGGACGCGTGCGGCCGGTTCTATGACGTCGCCCAGCTGGGCGCGGTCACGACGAAGGGCGTCTCGCCGGTGCCGTGGCTCGGCAATCCGGGCGTACGCACGGCGGAGAGCCCCGCCGGCACCGTCAACGCCGTCGGCCTGCAGAACCCGGGCGTCGACCATTACCTCGAGCATGACCTGCCGATCCTCAAGGGGCTTGGCGCGACCGTCGTCGCGAACGTCGCCGGCCATTGCGACGACGACTACGCCGAGGTCGTCGAGAAGCTCGCCGCTTCCGACGCGGACATGCTCGAGATCAACGTGAGCTGCCCGAACGTGACGCATGGCGGCATGTCCGTCGGCACCGACCCGGTCGCGTTGGGCCGCCTGATGGACCGGCTGCGTCCGATGACGGACAAGCCGATGATCGTCAAGCTCACACCGAACGTGACCGACATCGCCGCGATCGCGAGGGCCGCGGCCGAAGGTGGCGCCGACTGCCTGAGCATGATCAACACGCTTGTCGGCATGCGCATCGATATCCGCACCGGCGAGCCGATCATCGCGAACCGCACCGGTGGCGTGTCCGGCCCGTGCGTGTTCCCGGTCGGCCTCGCATGCGTGTGGCGTGTGCGCGCGGCATTGCCTGACATTCCGATCATCGGCATCGGCGGCATCGACTCGGGCGAGAAGGCGCTCGAATACCTGTATGCGGGCGCGAACGCCGTCGAGGTCGGGGGAGCGGCGCTCTACGATCCGACCGCGCCGATCCGCGTCGCGCGCGAACTCGAGGAACTGCTCGACTCGCGTCCCGCACTGAACGAAAAACTCGCGAAGGGCGACACGTGGCGCTGAACGCCAGCCACCCGCACGCGCACAGCGCACGCATGACCCATCCCAAGGAAGGAGACACGATGTTCGAATCCCTCGACCATCGATTCACGAAGTTCCTGCTCGAATCGAACGCGCTCAAATTCGGTGACTTCACGTTGAAGTCGGGCCGCCAATCACCGTACTTCATCAACGCGGGCGCCTTCGACGACGGCGGGAAGATCGCGACACTCGGCGCGTTCTACGCGGAGAAGATCCAGACCGAGATCGACAACGAACAGATGCCGATCCGCATCGACACGATCTTCGGCCCCGCGTACAAAGGCATCCCGCTCGCCGTCGCCACGTCGATCGCGCTCGAACTCAACTACGGTGTGACCGTCGGCTACACCTTCGACCGCAAAGAGAAGAAGGACCACGGCGACGGCGGCACGATGGTCGGCAAACCACTCGAGGACGGCATGAACGTGCTCCTCGTCGACGACGTGATGACCGCCGGCACCGCCGTGCGCGAGGTCGTTCCCAAGCTCAAGGCGCAGGCCGACGTCAACATCGTCGGACTCGTCCTGTCCGTCGACCGCATGGAGAAGACGAAGGACTCCGACCTGTCCGCCGTGCAGGACGTGCAACGCGAATTCGGATTCCCCGTGTTCGCGATCGCGAACGTCAAGGAAATCTTCGCCGCCGGCCGCGAACTGCCGAATGAGGACGGCACCCCGTATGTGACAGACGAGATCGCGAAAGCCGCCGAGGAGTATCTGACGCGGTACGGGGCGTGAACGGACAGCCCGCAATACTGACATACGTTCATCATGGCCCGTACGGCTCATCGCTCTATTGGGGAACGAGTCGTGCGGGCTTTTGCCATCACTAAACCATGGGGGAGAACAATGGAAGCCGATACCGCACTCTTCGACGTACTCAAGGGGCTTGACGGTGAGCCAGGCGACCGCGCCGGTTTCGTCTACCGCTCGGCGTCAGACATGCTCGCAACAGTAGCGGATGGCAGGGGGAACGTGAATGTATCGCCTATCTCACTGTGGCTCGCATTGGCATTGGTTGCACAAGGAGCGCAAGGTCGTACCCTGGAGCAGCTGACGGACGCACTCGGCATCCACGGACTGAGTGGGAACGAATATCGCACACTTGTCGAGTCGATCAACCAACGGCGACCGGGCGTCAAATCCGTGATATCCGTGCATGATTCCGTGTGGATCAGCGCCACATTGACTCCTCGCACATCATTCATCGATGATGTGCGGCATGCGTTTGCGGCGGAAGTCAACATCATCGATTTCTCAGATCCCAATGCCGGCAAAAGCATCAGTTCCTGGATCAGCAAACATACCAAAGGATTGCTGCAACCAGCCATCGAGTGCAATGGAACCGAACTGTTGTCCATCATCAGCACCGTATTCGCAGACAGCCGCTGGAAAACCCCGTTTGAACTCAACGACACCGAGCCTGCGGTATTCCATGGAGACCACGGAGATGCGACGGTGCCATTCATGCACCAACGGTGTGAGGACGTCTCCTATCTATGCGATGAGACCTTCGGATGGGAACGCGTGGATATCCCATTCGATGATGACAGCGAGCTGCGCATAGTCCTGCCCGATTCAGGGACCCTCGAGACGCTGGTACACGACCCCGTAGCGCTGCGCTGAGCGTTCAGCACAGAACTGGCGGAGACCATCCCACAGGAAGACAAGCAGGAACTCACCGGCATGGACAGGCTCAAAGCCAAACTCGCCGCACGCAAAAACCCTGCAAGCATGCCCATCTATGCCAACACCGTCACCGCAAAAGTAACATTGCCCCGGTTCGAAATCGACAGCACCATCAACGGAAGAACCATCATCACCATCCTGCAATCATTGGGCGTTACCGATGCATTCGATCCCACACATGCAGATTTCTCCAGTATATGCGAAGGAGCGCTCGCTATCAGTGATATCGTGCAGAATACGCACATCGAAGTCAACGAGCATGGGGTGCGAGCAGCCGCGTATACAGGCATCGCCGTGGCAGGTGCAGCGCCACAATGGGGCCGTGAGATCACCTTCACCGTGGATCGTCCATTCATGTATGCACTTATGACGCGCGACCGACTGCCATTGTTCGTTGGAGCCGTGCGTAACCTGTGATGGCCAGCACGATATTGCTGATTGGTAGAGCAGGGTCGCTGTCATGATATTAACGCTTGGGAGCATCGTAGACTAGGTGGCCTATTTGTTCAAGCGAACGAGCGGAATGCAAATCAGGAGTTATCCTTTGGAACAACCATCTCGGTGGCCTCAATGCGTTTCAATCCACGCGGAAACGGAGCAGCGCACTCATCTTTGAGTAGTTACAAAATTCTACGTCGAGGGGACATAGCCTTTGAAGGCAATCGACATCGCTCTCACCCTTTTGGACAGTTGGTCATTAACGATATTGGCGATGGATTGATGTCCTCCCGTTTCCAATCAATAAGGCCGAAAGAACCTTGCGTCATATCCTTCTGGAAGTACTTATTGCAGAACGAGAGAGACATGAGGCGTCTGCTCATCTGTTCCACTAAAGCAGGCACCTTGATGAATGAATTTGTCTTTGATGACTTTTCCAGACTTGATGTCCAGCTTCCAGAGAGAGATGAGCAGGAGAAGATTGGCGCCTTGTTCAGGCTGCTCGACTCCATCATCGCTGCCGAAAAGCGTAAACTCCAACTTATAGAAATGAAGAAAAGATTACTGCTTCAACGAATACTTAATGGAAAAATGCGGTTTATGGGATTTTGTGATTCTTGGATTCAGTTAAAACTTGACGATGCGATTTGTGTTTGCAGCGGGAAGGACTATAAACATCTGTCAAAGGGCAACATACCCGTTTACGGGACGGGGGGATACATGACCAGTGTGTCGAAAGCACTTTCCAATCGTGATGCAATAGGAATCGGGCGTAAAGGTACTATCGACAAACCATATGTTCTTCATGCACCTTTCTGGACGGTAGATACTCTTTTCTACGCGCTGCCCCGAAATGGTTATGATCTCAACTTCTTGTTTGCGGTATTTCAAAATATCAATTGGAAATCGAAGAATGAGTCCACAGGATTACCTAGTCTTTCGAAAAAGAATATAGAGAACACAAGCATCATTACTCCTTCTATAGACGAGCAATATAGGATAGGAGAGTTATTCTCATTATTTGATTCAATACTGGATGAAACTAATCAAAAAATACGATTACTGGAAAAGAAGAGGAAGGCTCTTCTCCGAGATATGTTCGTATGATCGCTGAGGGCTCTCAATTCGCTGAGAACCCTCAGCCAGAACTCGAATCTACAACGTGCTCAGGAACTGCATAATCCTATCGGTGTCCTTGGCTTCCAACTCTTTGATGATGTGCAAATAGGTCATCTGCGTTGTCGTCATGTTGGCGTGGCCAAGTCTCTTGGCCACGGATGCCACCGACACCCCCGCATAAAGAAGCAATGACGCGTGCGTATGACGCAGCCCATGAACAGTGATCGCAGGAATGTCGCACTGCTTGCAGACGGCAGAAAGTCGGTCGTTCACTGTTGCGTTGAAGATGCGTTTCCCCTCAGTGACAAATAGAGGCTTGCTGGGGTCGCGACCGTCGCAGAGATGCTTGAGATGCATACAAAGCGACCAGTCCATACGCACTTTCCGCTGAGAGGAACGGTTCTTTGTAGGGGCAAAGCCGCCTTTCGGATCTTTGTAGTTCCAGGTCTTCTCAACATTGATCTGCTGCGTTTGGAAATCGATGTCACTGGGAGTCAACCCTAAGGCCTCCCCGAAACGCAATCCGGTCTTGGCGACCAAAAGAAGCAGATAGTCATTGGGATGCTCATCGTCAAGTTGCAGTGCTGTAAGCATCGTGCGTAGCTCGAACTGATTGAGATACTTGGGACGTTTTTCACGGGACTGCTTGCCCTTGACGACTGCCTTGCGAGTTGGATCTCGACGCAAGACCCCTTCGTCAACAGCATCCATGATGGCTGCCTTGACCTGATGATGGAAATCCATGACCGTTTGCCGCTCATGATTCCTAGCAAAGTCGTTGAGGATGCGCTGATATTCCATGCGATTCAAATCGCCCAAAGTCACACTCGGTGCAAGTTCTTCAAGATGACGCAAGGTCATCAGATACTTGCTTAACGTTATATCCGCCACGGCACCACGTTTGTAGGTATTGACCCATTCGGCGAAATAACGGGTCAGGAGTTGTTTTCGGTACATATGTTCCTTTCTGTCTCGCACCTGTTGCGAGACAGAAAGGAACATATGTATTCAGACGAACATCTGCTGCAGAAGGGCTTTCTTCTTGAGCATCAGCAAATCGATCTTTTTCATCTCGGCGGAGATGAGCTGGTCTAATCCTCTGCAGAAGGAACCAATCTTTTGCTGTTCAGAAATAGATGGAATCGTAACATTGATATCCATTACTTTATGTTGTGATATATTGAATCTAGAGATGCCTTGTGCGAGCATTCTCATTTGGCTTCGAACGGCCTCTGATCGAAGCATGTATGCCAAATACAGTGCATCAAATGCGCCATTCTGCCTGTACCCGAAACAGAAACTGTTCAAATAGACATTTTTCTGATTTCCAAGCCATACAGATGACATACCAACCTCTTCAGGCTTTTCCGAAGAGATAGTAAAAAGCGCATCACCGTACTGCACCGCATGTTGCTTAGAGTCAATCTCGATTTGACCATTGCCATCAATATCAGCGATAGAATTTTGAAATACGTTCATATATGTAATATATGAAGCAAGCCCATGCCCGAAATCTGCTTTATTTTTCCCAGATAGACCCGAATAAGAGTTGCCAAGACTACCTAGTTTATGCTGTTCCCAGAAATCACTGTATCCCTTGAATCTCAGCTTCTGCTCAAAGATTTGGCGGAGAAGGGCTGTCTTCTTCTTCTTCCAGAGGTCGAGTTTACGCTTTTCGGCAGCGATAAGTCGATCAAGTTTGCGAAGGAAGTCGCCGATGACCTGCTGCTCATCCTTGGAGGGAACAGTCACTGTCGCCCTAGCATATTTTGAGATCCATTGCCGCTCATGTGACGCGGACGGACGGATGATTCTTGTCAGGGCATAGTAGATGCAGTACAGGTCATTTTCAGAATCACGTAGAGACAATATCTTCATCGCCGAACTCTTGACTTTGAACGAATAGTCAATTATATGGCTCGATGCGGTAAAGTCATCAAATATGATTACAGGAGAGTCTTTGGTCGCTGCCTTAACACCATCTGCCTCGTTGGTATATCCCAATATCAAAGTTTTTCCCGCGGTCAACACAGGCGTGCGCGCGACAGGTGAATAATCGTCACTGGAAACGATGTACTCATAAGGTTGCTCATACGACAGTATGTCGCCGAGCTTGCGCTGCTCCCAAGCGTCAGTGAAGCCTCTGAAGCGGAGTTTTGGCTGTAGTTTCTTGCCCATCGTGTTCTGTCCTTTCCCGTTTGTTGTGTAATCACTCATCGTCTTCATCGTTCTGATCGGTTGGGACCAACTCTGCAAGCATGGCTTCGAGTTCCTTCTCCAAACGGGCGATTTCCTCGTCGACTTCCGCGAGCTGACGGTTGACGTCATCCAGATCGATTGGCTCCTCTTCCTCAAACGTGTCGACGTATCGGGGAATGTTGAGGTTGTAGTCGTTGTCTTTGATTTCATCAAGGGTGGCGACGTGCGCGAGCTTGTCGACATCCTGACGATTCTTGTAGGTCTCGAGAATCAGATCGATGTCTTCCTCGCGCAGGCGGTTTTGCTTCTTGTCTTTCTCAAAATGCTGCGAGGCGTCGATGAAGAGCACATCGTTGGTCTTGCGGTCTTTTCGGAACACGAGGATGACGGTGGGGATGCCGGTGGAGTAAAAGAGGTTTGAGGGGAGTCCGATGACGGCATCAAGGTAGTTCTTGTCGATGATCGCTTTGCGGATTGTTCCTTCGGCTGCACCTCGGAAGAGGACACCGTGAGGCAATACAATCGCCATGCGACCGCTTGGCTTCAAATGGTAGATACCATGTTCAACGAATGCGTAGTCTGCTTTCGACTTTGGGGCCAGTTTGCCGTAGTCCTTGAATCGTGGGTCCTTCAGTTTGGATTCGGCATTGTCCCATTTGAGCGAATAAGGAGGGTTTGCCACAACTGCGTCGAAGAATTCAGGATGATCGATGCCGTTCTCGTCCATGCCATTGGGCCAGTCCGATTCCAGTGTATCGGCACAGCGGAGGTCCATGTACTGGTATTTCACGTCGTGCATCATCAGGTTCATGCGCGCGAGGTTGTAGGTGGTCCGGTTGATTTCCTGGCCGAAGAAGTGCACACGTGCAGTGTCAGGGTTGTCGGTTTCGGTTTTGAGTTCATGCTGCACGGTGAGCAGTAGGGAGCCGGATCCCATCGTCGGATCGTAGACCATGAATGGTCGGCTTGCGTGTTCGATGACTTCTTTGGCTTCCTCGCTGGAGTCGGGGGAGACGTAGGTGACGAGTTTCGCCAACACGCGGGACACTTCGTGTGGCGTGTAGAATTCGCCTGCTTTCTTGCCGCTGGCGCCGGCGAATTCAGCGATGAGGTACTCGTATACGTCGCCGAGGATGTCATGCCCGGACTCGTCGTGGAAGTCGATGCTGTCGATGCGTTCGACCAGTTGCGACAATGCTTTGGCACGTGCCGCAACGGAATTGCCCAGACTGGAATCCGAGAGGTTGATATTGTCGAACACGTCTTTGAAATCGTTGGTCGCATTGGTGTTCAACAGGGCATTGTCTTTGAATCGAGAGAACAGATTCTGGTAGTCCTCGGGCCTGATGCTCTGGGATTGCACTTTATTGATGATCGTTGTCCACGTGTATTCGGGGTCGATGGCGTACCCGTTTTGCAAAGCGAGATCCTCACGCCAATCCTCGATGCCGTCCAACGCTACTTGGCGTGCAAATGCATTATTGACGTCCTGTGGGTTCGAACTGTTTTCAGTGTCGGTGAACTCGAGTAGGCCGGAGTCCGCCAAATACCGTTCCTGCCGTTTGGAAAGATACCGGTAGAAGATGAAACCGAGAATGTAATCACGGTATTCGCTGGCGTCCATCTTTCCACGAAGGTCATTCGCCATCGCCCAAAGCTGGGACGTGAGCTCACGTGCGTTGTTGTGTGTGGTCGGTGCCATGGATACTCCTCGTTACTATAACTATAAAAAATATGATGTGCGTCTGTGTGATGGTGATAAGGCATCAGCCGAAATCGGCGATGATCTGATCGGTGAATTCGCGCAGGGCCTTGCGCAGCTCCCGCTTGTATTGGATGGGAGAGAGCTGACGGATCTCTATCCGCTTCGCGTCGGTTTGGTAGAACCTGTTCTTGACCGCTGCGGTAAGCAATGTGGACATGTCTTCTCCTATGTCCAAGTCATCCTTGCCTATGACGTGGCGGTTGAGCATCGTATTGATGAGCTGGGTGGCTGTGATGATATCGACGAGCCCCCATTCCTCACGGAATTTGAGCACGGCGTGGCGCCGTGAATTCTCCATATGCGAGCGTACGATGCCACTGACGTCGGAAGGTTCGACAGGATAGTGTTGCGCATCCAGATTGCCATCCATCGCATCTTGTGCGGTGCGCATGATTTGTTCCGCATGGTGCCGGTCAGGCAAGCGGTCGGTGGCATGCTGCAGGTCGTCGAATGTCTTATCCGCTTCAGGTTCGTGATCATGAACCTGATTGAGCAGTTTGGCCACCAGTTCCTCGATATAGTCATAGTTGACCTTGACGTCGGCCACATGTTCGGCTTCAAAATTCAAATCGGAAGTGTCTATGTACGAGTCGGCGTAATCGACGGCGATCCTTTGCAGGCCATAGCGCAGTGAGGTGAGCAGCCATTCGTGGTTGTCGTCACTGAGACGGAGCTGGTTGAGCAGTTGCTCAGGATGGGAGGGGTCGTAATCGGTGTACTGTTTCAGTGCGGCGATTTCATTGTTGTAGTCGTGTAGCAGTTCCGCAGCATGCTCCTGTTGTGCTTCGCTGGGAGGAATTTGGGTGAAATCGTCGGTGAGATCGCGCAAAGTGTCGACGATCTTGCCTGTCTGTTCGACGCGCTCGCGGAAGGGAATGGTCAATACGCCGTCCAAGCCACGTTCTTCTTGCTGTTTCTCCCCGCCCAAGTCACCTTGGACAAGGGCGGAATCAGGATTCGCGTATACTTTGAGCGCCGCGTCCATGAGTCGCTTCGACATGAGCGGCCAACGGTAATTGACGATATGGCCGAATGGTTTGGTCTGCATGTCGTAGACGCGGTTGGTGCGTGAGTATGCCTGGATCAGGTTCGCCCCGGAAAGCACGCGGTCCACGTATAACGTGTTGACGATCTTCGAATCGAAGCCGGTCAGCAGCTGGTCGATGACGATGACGATATCCAGTTTGGGACCTTCGGCCTTGCCCGAGAGCCTATCCGTGACATCATTGAAATACTCTTCGACGGTGTCCGCGCCGAACTGTGTGCCGAACGCAGCATTGTATATGCGGATCGCTTCCTTCAGCCCTGCGTTCTTACTGAACTGCATGTCGGAGTTGCTCGTGTCCATCGAGAACGTCACCGCAATGTTCAGCGGTTGTTTGCCTTGCTCCATCAGTTTGGCATTGGCGTGCTGGAATGCGTCGAAGTACATCAACGCCATCGGTGCGGAAGGTTTGCCTGCGCCGACATGTGTGGTGAAGATGGCACTGTACTTGCCATTCACCGATCGGCTGTCCCAATGCGATATGACATCCTCCACGACGGCTTGCACATGTTGTTCGTTACAGTCGTAGATGCCGCTATCCACCAGTGAGTCCACTTCCTCGCCGGTCATGCTCGCTATGCGCATTTCGATCTCCGGATCGGTGAGCGTTGGGTTCTTGATACGCAGCAGGTCGGGGAGGAGTTTTTCCTTGATCTCATCCTCGCTGAGCGTGTGCTCAAAATCCACTTGGAAGCCAAGCACATTCCTGTCGGCAATCGCTTCGCGAATCGTATAGGCATGGATGAGATCGCCGAATGCCTTGTGGGTCAGATCCTTATCGAAAACAGGGGTGCCAGTGTAACCGACCCAGGCGGAGCGAGGGAACCGCTGTTTGATCAGCGGGAGTAGCTCGCCATTTGTGGAACGGTGCGCCTCGTCGACAATGAAGACCACGTTGTGATCATCGATGACGCCATCCATCGTCTTCGCAAGGCGACCCATTTTCTGGATCGAGGTGACGATGATGTTGTTCTCGGTACGGGAACTCCTCATGCGCCTTCTCAAATCACCCGTATTGCGCGTATCCGAAATGACGCCGCCATTGTTGTCATCATCAGTGTCCGGATCATACGCGGCATAATTGTCATAGGTCTGCGATGTCAACGCGCGACGGTCGACAAGGAACACCACCTTGTCCACGTTGGGAAGGCGGGAAGCAAGCCAAGCGGTCTTGAAACTGCTCACCGTCTTACCCGATCCGGTCGTATGCCACACATATCCCACTTCAAGCGGATCCATACCGAATTCATGTGCGCGCAGACGTTCGATGACACGGCGCGTGGCATACACCTGATACGGGCGCATGACCATCAGCTGCTTATGATCACGAGCCCCGTCAAGAATCATATACTTCGTAGCCATATAGTGAACCATTGGGATGGAAAGCATCTTGTCGCAGAACTCGCGCCACTGCCACACGGTCTTGTTGTCCGACTCGGTCTGCCAGTGGAAAGCGAAATCAGTGTTAAAACTCCGCGAATCAGTATTCGCCATATACCTCGTATCCTGCGGCGTCATGCCAATCAGAATCTGGGTAGTGGAATAAATGTCCCCGAACAATCCCTCATCAATGTACTGGCGGATCTGATTCAAACCCTCATACGCATCATGCCTGTCTGCCTTCTCCTCGATATGGATGATGGGCAGACCGTTGATCAACAACGTCGTGTCAAAACGACGATCCTGCATGCCAGCCTGCACATGCTCACGACGAATCTGATTGACAACCTGATACGTCGTATTACCGGCACCAACCTCATCCTGTTTAAAAATCGTCAAAATCATCGACGGTGCTTCAGCATCACGCGCTTCATCACGCATCACTGACACAGTAGAACGACCATTGAATCCATACAGGAAACGCCCCGCATCATACGGCGTCTTCAAATCACATATTTCGCGCTGAACCTGAGCGAACTCACCATCAGTCAGCGGGCGCCCACGGAGCGCCTCCTGATTATTACGCTCCAAGATCTCGCGAAAATTCTGCCACAGCTGTTCCGTAGTCTTGATATCCGGTCTGTACTCCCACTGCTTGATATTACCCACCGTCTCCAGATAATGAATCAACTCTGATTCAAACTGCGCCTCAGTCAGCATGGAATCCCTCCTCGATCCTTACGCTACATGCAAACGTAAGCCTATCAGAGTTGTACAGGCAAGGAGGTATCAGGAACGGATCGCAAGCACGAGAACAAGTGTGCCATGAATCATCATGCAGGCAATAACGGAGATAACGCTGGCTGCGCCCGCGAACCAACAATCATATTGCGGCCATACAGCGATGCTGATACACTGTCCATCGGATGCTCCGGAACAGCCTCTGGCCCATGTGCCATGCCTCCGGGGTTTTGCCCCTTCCCAACCGCACTCGTGCCGTATTGGGGGGATGCCCACTGCTGTTTGCTTGAATAGATCTGCATCTGCGGGTATTGGGCAACTAGCTTGATTAAACGCATATCTTCCTGCAGTAGTCACGAAGATATGATGGGATGATGTGTGCGGACCGTCGACTGGGAGGACGACGGGTGGAGCATCCATGGATGCAAGGCATGGCGGGCACCGCTGGCAGGCATGTTTCGACAAATGGAGGCAAAACCATGGGGTTGAATACGAGACAATTGGCGAGGGCTGCTGTACTCCATGGGCCACACCTTCGACAATCTGTCCGCGACCTATGCCGCCACGAAGGAGTTCCTGCGCACAAACAACCCGAACGTGATTGAATCGCGTGCCGACCTCGCACTGCTGGAGGACCTCAAGGACGCTTCGTTGTATGCTCTGCACGCTTCATCCCCACTGGACGTGGATTTCGTGCAAGATGTCAATGCGAAGCTGAGCCGGACCGCGGCGATTGAACCAGGCGTGTTGCGCACGGAACGCAACAGCATGGTGAGGACATCGGCAGGTGATTACATCCCCGAACCGCCCGATGAGGAGAAGATGGAATCAGTTCTGGCCGCGGCGAGGAACGGTGACGGTAACCTTCGTGACGCTTCCGAAGTGTTCGCCTGACTCGCCAGAATGCAGCCCTTCGGTGACGGCAACAAACGCACGGCGCTTCTCGTCGCCAACCGGGTGCTGCTGGGCCATGGAACGGCGCGTGCATTGATCATACCTACCCAAGACCCGGAGCGACGCACGTTCAACGATCTGATGGGCCTATGGCACGTGCAAGGGGACAGGAGAGTCATGCAATGGCTCGCCGACTACAATGCGAACATCACAGGACTTGATGAATACGGACACCCCCATCATCGTCCCCGCTGCGGGCAGCGGAACACCCAGCGAAGAAGCCAGAGCGCATAGTGTCGAAGTAGACGAATGAGGCATGCCGTTCCTTGCACGATAACCCAGACAAAGCACACAGCACCCACACCACACCCACCAAACCGCATCATGACACCCGACGACTACGACGCCGTCCACACATGTTGGATGTCCTGCACCGGCATGGGACTCAACACGATCGACGACTCACGCCAAGGCATCACCAGATACCTCCAGCGCAACCCCGCCACCAGCTTCGTCCACGAAACCAGCGACGGCACCATCGACGGAGCCATCCTCGCAGGACACGACGGCAGACGCGGCACCGTCTACCACACCGCCGTCCACCCCAACCACCGCAACCAAGGCATCGGCACCGCACTCGTCAACGCGACACTGCACGCGCTCGCGAACGAAGGCATCATCAACGTCACCCTCGTCGTCTTCACAAAGAACACCGCCGGCAACACCTTCTGGGAACGGCTCGGCTTCACCTCACGCGACGACCTCACCTACCGCAACAAAGCGTTACGCCACATTACCCGCATCGACACATGAACATGGACGTTGTGCCGAACCGAGCAAACCGCGCACACACGATATCGAGGAGCATGGCATGGCACTGAACACCACGGCATGGGACATAACCGAGTATCTCGAAGACGAAGAAGGCATCGCCGAATACCTCAACGCAGTAATAGAACTCAACGATCCCGTACTACTCCAAGCCGCCATCGGAGACATAGCCAAAACACAAAGAAACCACCCCCACTCGTCGTCTTCCGCGCCAAAGAACGGTGACGCCGTAGAAACCAGTCAGCCAAGAGCCGCGGCAATCAACGACGGCGCATCCTGAAAACGACCGGTACCACCACCATCAAGGAACACGTCGCCCTCCGCAATCGCTTCCAAGCTCACCGCGTTCGACTCCTCATTCATAATTCATATCATCCATGTTCGGCACCATAACACACACCTCATCTTCCCAACGGACGATGCACAACAAATAACGGCGGCACGTCGCGCTCGCGGTAGAAGTCGTCCCAACGTTCGAGCACGTCGCGCAATGGCGTCGGCAGGTAGGAGAGCGCCTCGGCGGCGATGTCATCGGGGATGCCATAGGCCGCCTGTGCGATGCTCGCGGCGATCGCGGCCTGCGTGTCGCTGTCGCCGCCGAGCGAGGCGGCGTTGCGGATTGCATCCTCGAAATCCTCACTCTCCAGGAAACAGCGGATCGCCTCGGGGACGGAACCCTGGCACGTCACGTCAAAACGGTAGGTGGGGCGGATCCTGTCGAGCGGCAGACTCAGGTTGTACCCGTACGCGTGGTTGATGTAGTCGCGGATGCGGCGTTTGCATTCGGCAGGGTCGTCGGCGACGCCCTTCTCGAATTCGCCGTGGCAGCCGCCGAACCAGTATCGTGCGAGGAAGATCGCGTCGGCGACCGCCATGCCGCCTTTGATGCCCTCGGGATGGTCGTGCGTGACGGCGATCGACCGTTCGGCGAGCTCGCGTCCCGCGATCGGCATGAGCCCGGTGCGCATCATGAATCCGCAATCCATCATCCATGCGCATGGCGCGACGCGCATCGCCGCGCCGTTGCCGAAACTGCCGATCGGCTCGCGCGTGTCCGAGAACAGCCAGCGCATGAACCGTCCGCCATATCCGGCGTCCGGATACATGCGCCCGTATTTCTTGAACGCGTCGATGAAATCGTCGGTGCCGCCGCCGTTCATGATGCCCTCGGCGACCGCGCACGTCATGACCGTGTCGTCGGTGAAGCTGCAGCCCTCGGAGAACAGCGGGAAATCCTTCGTCTTGATTGGCGCGAACTCGTATTTCGAACCGACGATGTCACCGATGATCGCTCCGAACATATGACCTCCTGTGGTTGTTGTGCCGGGACGTGCGTCAGTCGTGGTGGTAGACGAGCGCGTCGACGTTGCGGTTCGCGATTTCGACGAGCTGGGAGAGGGGAGCGACGAACTGCCGCCCGAGCGACGTGAGCTCATAGTACACCTGCGGCGGCTTCGCGTGCTGCACGACGTGCCTGCGCACAACGCCGCACCGTTCGAGGTACTTGAGTGTCTGCGACGCCATGCGTTCGCTTATGCCACCGATCGTGTGCACGAGCTCGCTGAACCGCAGCGGATGGTCGTCGAGCGCGAGGATGATGAGCAGGCCCCATTTGCCGCTGATGACCGAGAGGTTGAAGCGCGTGGGGCAGTCCTTCGAGAAGATGTCGATGTCTTGCATGAGACCATTGTATCATACAAATATACAGGTACTTACGGATAGTAAGTATCACTTCCCAAACCACCGCACACAGCACCAACCTGACCACAGCAAGTAAAGCACCTAGCGGAAAGGTCGATGCTTGCCTTAGCCGGATGCGCGGATGTCGCAACAAGAGGAAAGATTATTCGCATACGCTGCGCGACGCGTTCGAATCGGCATACCGTGGGCGTACGATGATCTGACGGGGTGCATGTACGTCAATCCCGGGGTCATAAATCGCAGATACGGAGGATATCGCGAATGGTGGCCCCGGGGGCACGCCTACGCGCGCTCATGCGAGAAAGTACATGTGCGCATATGAGCGCTACCGTGTGTAAATGTGCGCGAATCGTGCGGCATTGGTTGGTTGTGTGACATTCGCCGTGTGTGTCGCTCATAGGGGATGCGCAGCACACACGGCACGGGCTCACAAATCGAAATCACGCACACATCTACGAGTTGTGATGTGCAGGCGCACACACCACACATCACACGTCACTGTTCGATGATGTCGTAGCCGTGGGAGGCGATGACCTCCTTGAGCTTGTCGAGGTACACCTGCGCGGGCGTCGTGAGTTTCGCGCGCTCGTGCGAAATCCATCCGAGGAGCATCGTCTCGTCGGTCTCAAGCGGCACCGTCACGATCTTCTCATTGTTGAGGTCGCCGTTGTCGATGCCGGTGCACACCGTGTACCCGTTGAGACCGATGATGAAGTTGAGGATCGTCGCGCGGTCGGTCACGTTGATCTGTTTGGGGGAGTGGTCGGGCCACACCGCCTCCTCGGCGAAGTAGAAGCTGCCTTCCTCGCCCTGCTCGTATTGGATGAACGGGAACGGCTTGAGGTCCTCCATCGTGACTTTCTTCTTCATCGCGAGCGGGTTCGTGCGCGCGATGAACACGTGCAGCGGCGCGCGGAACAGCGGATGGAAGTCGAGGTGCTTCTCGCGCAGCAGCTTGCCGATGACCTGCTTGTTGAAGTCGGACAGGTACAGGATGCCGATGTCCGAACGCATGTTCGCGACCTGGTTGATGATGTCGCGCGTCCGGGTCTCGCGGATCGTGAATTCGTATTCGTCCGATCTGATCGATTCGATCATCTCGACGAACGCCTCGACCGCGAACATGTAATGCTGCGTCGAGACCGAGCACAATTGCTTGCGTGGTTTCGCGTTCTTGTAGCGTTCCTCCATCAGTGAGACCTGGTCGAGCACCTGACGTGCGTACGTGAGGAACTCGGCGCCGTCGACGGTGAGCGCGATGCCTTGCGACGAGCGGGTGAAGATCTCGATGCCGAGTTCGTTCTCGAGTTCCTTGACCGACGAGCTCAACGCGGGCTGCGAGATGTACAACGCGTGCGACGCCTCGTTCATCGATCCGCATTCGACGATTTTGACGATGTATTTGAGCTGCAGCAACGTGGCCATGGCGATGCCGTTCCTTTCTGTTGTGTTCCTGTGCTCTTCTGCAATACCGGTGTTGTCTTTGGATGGATTCGTCAGATCGCGGCGCCTAGCGCGCGTAACGCGGCGCGCGTGGATGCCGCGTCGGTGAAGTGGATGCCGTGCCATCCGAGCGCCTGCGCGCCCGCGATGTTCTTCGCCGTGTCGTCGACGAACACGGTCGTCTCGGGCTCGAGCGAGAAGCGTTCCTCGGCGAGGCGGTAGATCGCCTCCTGTGGCTTGTGCAGGCGCTCGGTGCCCGAGACGACCGTCCCCTCAAGGAGTTCGGCGAGTTCGGGGAAGCGTTCGAACGCGAAGTGGAACGTCTCATCCGCCCAGTTCGTCAACCCCCACACGTGTACGCTCGCATGTTTGAGGTCCTTGAGCAGCTGCGGCATCCCGTCGACCGTGGCCGGCAGCGCATCGCCGTAGTGTTCGATGTAATAGCGGTAGATCGCGGCGATGTCCGCGCCGTGATCGCGTTCGACGATCGGCAGCACGTCGTCGAGGCGCATGCCGCCGTCCATGAGGTCCTCGTAGCGGAAGAAGCCATAGGGGTCGTCGGGCGCGCATATGCGTGCGACGAGGGCGGCGTCCACGTGGCCGTCGAGCGCGCAATGGGACTGCCAGTCGACGAGTACGCCGCAGAAATCGAAGACGGCATCGGTTATCGGACGTTCAACGCTCATCGCTACCTCGTTTCAGGATCCGCAGGGCTGTGCCATGTTGTGGCCGGCGCGGGCGTATGCCGAGCCGCGCCTTCGTCAGTGTACTGCACGGCTGTTGCCGTGGACGTGTTATGTGCACATCTCGAAATATCGGGGTAACAAACGCGAACGGCGTGGGCGGAGGTCTGTGTGCCAGACCTCCGCCCACGCCGTAACCTTGGTGTGTATCGTGCTTCCGTCAGTGCTGTTGTTCGATGAGGTCGAGCATCTGCGCGACGCTTTTCCTGCCGAAATCGATATGCCGTTCACCGGCACGTGTGAGCACGATGCAGGGCACGCTCATGACGTCGTAGCGTTCCTTGAGTTCCGGATAGTGCGCGATGTCATACGCCTCCGCGCGCACGTTCGGGTTGAGCGCGGCGATGCGTTGCGCCGCGCGCACCGTTTCCGGACACATCGTGCATGTGAGCGAGACGAGCAGCATGATGTCGACCGGCTCGTGGATCTCCTCGATGCGCGCCCGTTCGTCGTCGGTCAAGGGCTGACCGGGGCCTGCCGCGTTGTAGATGCCGAGCACGAACGAGTTGAATTCGTGACCGCTCGGCACACCGTGGAACGAGATGCCGGTCGGGATGAGTTCGCCGTCGTCGTTGCGTACGAGGACGCTCACGACGGGGGCTGCGAACGGCAGCGGCTGCGACGCGTCGAACGCACCACGTCCGTGCTCGTCGATACGGCCGACGTGGTCGGCGACCTTCCCGAGTTTGCCGTCCGAAAGCGAGACGAGCTCGTCGATGAACGCGTCGAGTTCGACGCTCAACGGGGTGTCGTCGAGCTGCAGCTGCAGCGTGACCGGGCGCGCCATGCGCGAGAACACCATCGTGAGCTGTGCGCGCACGTCGTCGTCGAAGATCGCATGGACGGACGCGGCAGGTGTGTCCTCGACGTCGTTCGACACGGGGGCGATCGACGTCTGCGCCGGGGCGGACGTGCGCGCGTCGCGCGCGTCGCGTTCGTAGACGGTGTCGGTCGGTCGTTTCGGGACGATGCCGGTGCGTTTGCTCGCCTCGGCCGCATACTGTTCGGCGTGCACGGCGGCGATCGCGCCGTCGGCCGTCGCCGTGACGACCTGACGCAGGTCCTTGACGCGCAGGTCACCGGCCGCGTAGATGCCGGGGACCGTCGTTTCGAGCGTCATCGGGTCGCACAGCACATAGCCGTGGTCATCGAGCGGCACGACGCCGTCGACGATCGACGTCTGGGGCACATAGCCGGCGAAGACGAACACGCCGAACGTGCCGTCGTCATCGGGCTGCCAACGGCGCCGTTCGCCGGTGTGCGCGTCGCGCAGCGTCGCGGCGACGAGGCCGCGTTCGCCCGCTTCGACGCCTTTGAGTTCGGTGCCGTACATGATGTCGATCTTCGGATTGGCCTTCGTGTGCGCGGCGACCGACGCGTCACAGGTGAAATCGTCCTCGCGTACGAGCACGGTGACCTTGCGCGCATAGCGTGTGAGGAACACCGATTCCTCGGCCGCCGCGAAACCGCCGCCGACGACGAGGACGTCGCGTCCGGTGAAGAACTCGCCGTCGCATGTCGCGCAGTAGGCGACGCCGCGTCCCGCGTATTCGCGTTCGCCGGCGAAGCCGACCTTGCGCGGGGATGCGCCCATCGCGAGCACGACGGCGAACGTGCGCACGTCGCCGCGCGTCGTGTGCACGACTTTGACGCCGTCGTCGAGCACATCGATGCCCGTCACGTCGGCGACGCGCAGTTCGGCGCCGAAATCCTGCGCCTGCCGGCGCATCACCGCCGTCAGTTTCCTGCCGTTCGTCGTGAGGACGCCCGGATAGTTGACGACGTCGTCCGTGATCGTGATCTGGCCGCCGAAATCGTCCTTCTCGACGAGCAAGGTGCGGTAGCGGGCACGTGCGAGGTACATCGCCGCCGTGAGCCCGGCGGGGCCGCCGCCGATGACGACGGCGTCATGGAAATCGTCCTGTGGAATCGGCATCACAGTTCACCGACGAGGTCGAGGCTCGGCTTGATCGTGTCCTCACCGGGCTCCCACTTGGCGGGGCACACCTGGTCGGTGTGCTCGTAGACGAATTGCGACGCCTTGACGCGGCGCAGGATCTCGGCGGCGTCACGGCCGACGTTCGATGAGATGACCTCATAGGCGACGACACGGCCTTCCGGGTCGATGATGAAGTCGCCGCGTTCGGCGAGGCCGGTCTTCTCGTTGTAGGTGTCGAGGTCGCGAGCGAGGAGCGCGGTCGGGTCGGCGATCATCGGGAACGTGATCTTGCCGATCTTCTCGTTCGCGTCATGCCATGCCTTGTGCGTCCATTGTGTGTCGCACGAGACCGAGTAGATCTCGCATCCGGCCTGCTTGAACTCGTCGTAATGGTCGGCGAGGTCCTCGAGCTCGGTCGGGCATACGAACGAGAAGTCGGCAGGATAGAAGAAGAGGACGGACCAGTGGCCGAGCAGGTCGTCCTTGCGCACCTGCTTGATCTCGTTGTTCTGGTATGCATCCGCGGTGAAATCGGTGAGGTCGTGTTGCAGCAATGTCATATTGGCTCCTTTGTGGATGATGGTTGCTTGTTGTCAAGGGTTATCCGTGGGTCACTCGTAGCGCGCCGTCGCGTTGAGCATGTCGAACGCGTCCGGCAACGCGTCGATGACGTCCGACGCGACGATCGGATGGCCGACCGATTCGACGGTATGCGCCTTCGACGCGCCATCCGAGAACAACACCGGTTCGTTCCAGAACCGTTGGTCGCTGTGCGAGGCGAGCGCCGCGGCGAGGCCGTGGACGTAGGCGGCGCCGGCGACGACCTCGGCGGTGAGCGACGGGTCGGTGATAATCGCGTCCGCCTGTTGGGCGAGCATCGCGCCGGTGATGCCGGCGAGGACATCGCCGGCGCCAGCCGTTGCAAGGAACGCTGGTGCGCGCCCGCACACGAGCGTGCGTGTCGCCCCGGTGCCGTCTGGGCCGACGATGACCGTCATCGCGCCTTTGAGCAGCACCGTCGCGCCGGTGAGTTCGCAGGCGAGCGCCGCGCTTTCGAGCGGATGGCCATTGACGTCCTGTGCGGTGCGGTCATGGCCGAGGCGGGTGAGCAATGCGGCCATCTCGCCCGCGTGCGGTGTGAGGACGACCTGCGCGGGGACGTGGGCGGGCAGCAGGTCGAGTGCGCCGGCGTCGACGACGATCGGCGGCATCGTGAGCGCCGCTTCCTCATCCATGTCGTCGGCGTCGTCGAGCGCGTAGTGGTGCAGCAACGCCGCGATCGCGGCGCGTTGCATGTCGTCGGCGTCGCCGTGCGTGCCGTCGGGCACGCCGCAGCCGACGACCCAGGATTGGACGTGGCCTTTGCCGATGACGGCTTCGGGCAATGCGTTGAGGACGAGGTTCTGTGCGCGTTCGGGGCCGAGGTAGCGGACCATGCCGATGTTCGAGCGCGCGGCCGCCGCCGTGGAGAGCACGGCGGCGCCGGGGTAGTGGACCGATCCGGTGATGAGCCCGGTCACCCCACGGTCGTATTTCGCGTCCTCGATGTTCGGTATGCGGATCGCCGATTGCGCGAAGGCGCGGTCGGCGACTTCGACGGCCGGTTCGACGTCGGTGTCGTCCACGTCGAAGCCGAAGTCGACGAGCGTGATGCGTCCGCATGCGTAGGAGGCGGGCGGCAGCACCGCGCATGGCTTGAGCGCGCCGAACATCATCGTCATGTCGGCGGGGATGTACGGGCCGGGCAGTGTGCCGTCATTGACGCCGATGCCCGATGGGGTGTCGATCGCGACGACGAAGGGGAATTCGATGTCAAGTTCGTCGTCGGGCAACGCGATGCGCCGTGGCGCGCCATCCTGCGCGCCGACGGCGGCCGCGATCGCCGCGGGGATGCCGCGCAAGGCGCCTTCGACGCCGATGCCGGTCATCGCGTCGATGATGATGTGCGCGCGGGACACGAACTGCACTGCCTGTTCAAGGCGCTGCCCAGCCTCTCCCGACGACATGCCGGAAGGCGCCCCGGGGATGCGCGCGTTCGGGTCGAGTGTGAAGACATGGCCACCGGAACGGCGGAACGCGTCGAATGCGGCGTCGTGCAGCGCACGGCCTACGGCAATCGCGGTCACATTGAACCCTTCGGCCGCGAGCGCCGCGCCGCAGTAGAGTCCGTCGCCGCCATTGTCGCCGGCGCCGGCGAGCACACAGACTCGCAACGTGGCGGGGTCCCATTCCTCGTCGGCGATGACGTCGAGGATGTGTTTCGCGGCGGCTCCGGCGGCGATGCGCATGAGGGGGACGCCATCGTCGAGCAGGGGGCGTTCGAGTGCGCGGATGGTCGCCGTGTCGAATGCGGAGGACAGTAGGGTGTCGACGCGCAGGTCCTCGTCGATGTCCGCATCGTCGGTGTGTGGCGTCGGGCCCGTTGTCGTCGTGCCGGAATCGTTCATCGGTCGTCCTTTCGCGTCATGCCGTGGGGCGTGGCCGGATCCATCAGCGCACGTCGTGTACGGCAACCGGATACGTTGTCCACTGTAGTACCGCCGCGTGTGGGTCCGTGCGGCCGTTACGCCATCGTCTGAAGGCCGGGTGTGTGAGCTTAAGCACACCGTCGGCGAATGCGGCGGCGCTTCCTCTGTCAACGATAACCGTGGCCGGTGCATGCCGTGGCTTCCTACAATGGCGGCTATATGGCATGTCCGGACTTGGGCCGGTTCCGGTGACGCGTTACGCCGCCCATGCGAAACCCACGGTGGGACGATGGTCTTGCCGTATACGAAAGGAACATCATCATGTGCACTGCAGTCCGCTTCGTCGACGGCGACGGCAACCTGTTCTTCGGACGCAACCTCGACTGGTCGTTCGATTATGGCGAGAAGATCGTCTACACGCCGGCCGACTACGACTATCAGCCTGCGTTCAACGCCGAGGACCGCAACCATGCCGTCATCGGCGTCGGCATCATTTCCGATGACACCCCGTTGTATTTCGATTGCGCGAATGATGCGGGCCTCGCAGTCGCCGGCCTGAATTTCCCGGGCTATGCGCAGTACGCGCCGGATGCCGTCAACCTGACGACGAATGTCGCCGCGTATGAGTTCCCGCTGTGGGTCGCGCGTTGCTTCACGAGCGTCGACGAGGTGCAGGAGGCGCTCAAGAACGTGACGATCGTCGGCAAGCCGATCAACGACAAGTATCCGGTTGCGATGCTCCACTGGATCATCGCCGACGCGACGCGCAGCATCGTCGTCGAATACACGGAGAGCGGCATGCATGTCTATGACAACGACATCGATGTCATGACGAACCAGCCGGAGTTCCCGGTGCATCGCGCCAATCTCATCAACTACATCAACTGCGATCCGGCGATGGTCAAGCCCGTCAAGTGGGGCAATGCGGAACTCAAGCCGTGGGGTGCCGGACTGAGCTCGCATGGCCTGCCGGGCGACCCGAATTCGATGTCCCGCTTCGTGCGCGTCGCCTATGCGAACGCGCACTATCCGAACAAGGAGGGGGAGAAGGACAACGTCACGCGCCTGTTCAAGACCCTTTCGAGCGCCGCGATGGTCGAGGGCATGAGCGCGATGGCCGACGGCCAGTTCGAGAAGACCGTCTTCACGAGCGGCTATTCGGCGAAGACGCAGACGTACTACATGTCCACGTATGACGATCCGACGATCGTCGCAACACCCGTCTCCGACTTCGACGCGTCGAGCAACAAGCTGCAGGAGAAGTGACATGCGGCCGTGGGCGGCGATCCGCGCCGCCCACGGCATTCGAACAACGGTGCCCATGACGAGCCGGCCGCACAGGAAAGGCTCGTCATGGGCACCATGCAATATTCTGTCGTATTACACGGTCATCGGAGTCTTGATCTGTGCGCGAACATCCCACCATCCACCCTTAGTGTTCAGGCGCGGGCGAGACCATGAGCGACATGAGCACAATGGATGGAAGGTTATCGATGTTCGAGGAACTGCATAGGAAAATGAACCATTTCTGGAATGACGACCGCACGTTGAGCGAGACCGATCCGGAATTCATTGAACTGTTCTCACGGTTCGCCTACGACGAGGTCGTGCACGAGCCCGAAGCGAACGACGACGCACTCGACGAGACCGACCGTTGCCTCGCCGTCATCGCCGCGATCATCGGCGCGCAAGGCATGGACGCGTTCGATATGATGCTGCCGGTCGTCTACCAGGCGGGCGTCACATCGGTCCAGCTCAAGGAGGTCATCTACCAGGCGACCGCATTCGCCGGATTCGCGCACTCCCTGCCGTATCTGAAGAAACTCAACGATTTCCTCAACGCGCGCAATGTGCAACTGCCGCTCGCGCCACAGGCGACCGTCACCGCGGACGACAGGCTCGCGAAAGGCGCCCAGGTCGAGACGGCGATTTTCGGCGACGCGATGCAGGACTTCCACCGCAAAGGCCCCGACGACACGAAGCACATCAACGTATGGCTCACCGACAACTGCTTCGGCGACTACTACACGCGCGGCGGCCTGACCCTCGCACAACGCGAGATGGTCACATTGTGCATCCTCATCGCCCAAGGCGGTTGCGACGCGCAGGTCAGGGCACACATCCGCGGCAACCTGCACTTGGGACGCGACACGCATTACCTCATCGCCGTCATCTCGCAATGCCTGCCCTACATCGGCTATCCGCGCGCACTCAACGCAATCGCATGCATACGCGACGTCGTCAAGGATTGAACCGCACACGACAGGAATGAAGGAATAAGGAAGGAACCACACCCATGGCATCCACAGGCGCGACACCCGACGCCGGCGAAGCGCAACGCGCGGCGGTGCGCACGATCCCACCGAAGGCGAACGCGGACGTGCGACGCGAACGCAAACACGAAGGCGCGGCCGTCAAGGCGGCCCTCGCCGCGAACATCGGCGTCGCCCTCGCGAAACTCGCCGCATTCGCGTTCACCAGGTCGTCGTCGATGCTGTCCGAATCCGTCCACTCGATCGCGGACTGCTCGAACGAGATCGTGCTCCTTGCAGGCGGCAGATTCTCGAAACACCGGTACAACACCGTGCATCCGTTCGGCTGGTACCGTGTCAAATACCTCGCGTCATTCGTCGTCGCGACACTGCTGTTCTTCGTCGGCGGCTTCTTCTCGTCAAGCGAAGCGATCAAGAAGGTCATCGACGTATGCGCAAACCCGGCGGCACGCGCCGCGAACCGCGGCGAACTCGTCGTCGCGCTCATCGTCGTCATCATCAGCGCATGCCTCGAAGGCTACGGCCTGCACCAAAGCATCAAGGAAGCCAACGAACGCATGGAACACACCGGCATGCCGCATATGGGCATCTACCGGTTCTGGCGCGTGACGAAATCAGCCGACCTCGCCTCGGTCATCATGGAGGACACACTCGCGCTCATCGGCCTCGCGTTCGCGTTCCTCGGCATCGGCGCCGCGATCGTGTGCAATGACGAACTCTACGACGCGCTCGGCGGCCTCGGCGTCGGTGTCGTCCTCATCATCGGGTCGCTCCTGCTCGCATACAAGGTCGGTTCGCTGCTCATCGGCGAATCGGCGAGCGACCTGACGCAGTCGCGCATCATCGACGCCGTCGAAGGCACAGAAGGCGTCGAGGAACTCATCAACATGCAAACCGTGCACATGTCCGAGGACAACATCCTGCTGTGCCTCAAAGTGCAGACGTCGAAACTCGACCGCGACTACGACGTCGACACCGTCAACAAGATCGAGGACTCCGTGCGTTCGGCGATGCCATGGTTCAACTGGGAGATCTACGTCGAACCGGACATCTACAACCCGGCGAAGGCGCACGGCCCCGCACAGTTCGAGGACCCGGACGACGACGAGTGACCCCCAGACGGCCACAGCCCGGCGCAAACCGTATTGCCAAGTTGGACTCCGGCTTCCGCGCCGCGGCATGCCCAGGCCCCTCCCACCGTACGGTGGGAGGGGCCTGGGCATGCCGCGGCGCGGAAGCCGGAGTCCGGTGTGCGGCGTCACTCCTCGGCTACGAGCTCAAGGTAGGAATCGTTCCACAGGTCCTCGTCACCATCCGGCATGAGCAGCACCCGTTCGGGGCGCAACGCCTCGACGGCGCCCTCGTCGTGCGTGACGAGCACGATCGCGCCCTCGTATTTCGAGATCGCCTTGAGGATCTCGGCGCGCGACGCGGGGTCGAGGTTGTTCGTCGGCTCGTCGAGCAGCAGCACGTTCGCACGCGACGTGACGAGCGTCGCGAGCGCGAGACGTGTCTTCTCACCGCCAGAGAGCACACGCGCCGGTTTGAACGCGTCATCACCGGAGAACAGGAACGAGCCGAGGATCGAACGCGCCTGCGTGTCGGTGAGTTCGGGGGCGACATGCTGGAGGTTCTCGAGGACCGTCATATCGAGTTCGAGCGTGTCATGCTCCTGGGCGAAATAGCCGATCTTCGCGCCATGTCCGTATTCGACTGTGCCGGTGTCCGGCTCGTCGAGGTGGGCGAGCAGACGCAGCGTCGTCGTCTTGCCGGCGCCGTTGTATCCAAGGATGACGACGCGTGAGCCCTTGTCGATCGCGAGGTCGACGCCGGCGAACACGATGTTCGATCCGTACGCCTTGGAAATGTCCTTCGCCATGATCGGCGTGCGTCCGCATGGCGCTGGTTCCGGGAAGCGGATGTCCGCGACCTTCTCCTTCTTCTGCTCGCCGCTCGTCTCGCTGAGCAGTTTCTCGGCGCGGCGCATCATGTTCTGCGCGGCGACGGCCTTCGTCGCTTTCGCATGCAGGCGGATGCCCTGCTGCATGAGGCGTTCGGCCTTCTTCTCTGCGACTTCGCGTTCGCGGCGGCGGCGCTCCTCGTCGACGGCGCGCTGGTGCAGATACGCCTTGTAGCCGAGGGAGTACATGTCAATCTGCGCGAGCTGCGCGTCGAGATGCCACACTTTGTTGACGACCTCGTCGAGCAGTTCGACCGAGTGGGAGATGACGAGGAAACCGCCTTCGTATTTCTTGAGGAAGTCACGCAGCCATTCGATCGAATCGGCGTCGAGGTGGTTCGTCGGCTCGTCGAGGATGAGCGTGTCCGCATCCGAGAACAGGATGCGCGCGAGTTCGATGCGGCGGCGCTGGCCGCCGGACAGGGTACCGAGCGGGCGGTCCATGACGTCCTGTGGCAGGCCGAGGCTCGCCGCCATCGCCTGCGCCTCCGATTGCGCCGCATAGCCGCCGGCCTTCTCGAAATCCTGCATCGCCTTGTCGTAGCGGTTCATCGCCTTCGTCATGACGTCCGGGTCGGGGTCGGTCATCTCCTTCTCCGCCTTGCGGATGCGTCTGATGATCGAGGCGATGTCACGCGCGCTCATCATGCGGTCGAGCGCGGACTGTTCGGGATCGTCGGCATGCGTGTCCTGCGGCAGGTAGCCGAGTTTGCCGCTGACACGCACGGTGCCCGCCGTCGGCAGCAGTTCGCCGACGATCGTGCGTGTGAGCGTCGTCTTGCCGGCGCCGTTACGGCCGACGAGGCCGATCTTGTCTCCCCTCGCGACATGGAAGCTCGTCGGATTGAGCAGCGTGCGCGCGCCGATCTGGATCTCCAGTCCCTGTACTTCGATTGCCATGCGTCTCCGTCTTCATATGAGCACTGTTCGTTGCCGGAAAACCATCATAAACGCGGCCATGAACGCTGCCGGGACGTCACTGTCCCGGCGGCGGCCGCCCCTGTGCGCGGCCGCCGCGGCCGTCAGACGAAATCGGACATGTCGATGCGCGAGCGGTAGATGCCGATGAGGTCGGCGAGCGTCTTCGACGCATAGGCGGGTGATGTCGACGGCAACGCCGTCACCGGAAGGTCGATGCCGTCGCCGAGCAGCAGCGGACGGCACAGGCGTTCGTACAATTGCATCGCCTTCGTGCCGCATGGGTAGATGTGCCTGATCTGCGAACCGCGGATGATCGGCGTCAGGTCGCTCGGCACGACGTTCCTGATCGACGCGTCGGACGCGCCAAGTATCTCGCAGGATTCGACCGTGTCCCAGAGCGCGAAGCGATGCCGCAGCGCAAACGCGCGCCGTGTCGCACGCGTCGCGCCGACCTTGTCATCCGGGTCGTGCGGATCGGCGAAGAGCGCATCCATGATCGGCCAGAACCGGTTGCGCGGATGCATGTAGAAGAATCCGGCCTCACGTGATTTCGGACTCGCCATCGTGCCAAGGAACAGGACACGCGAACGGGCGTCGAACAATGGGCCGAACCCGTGCTCGACACGTGTCCATTGCGTGCTGGCGCCGCTCCGGCCGCTCATCGCAGCGCCTCCTCGTGGGTGCCGCCGTCATAGTCCTCGACGTGCGGCGTCGACGTCTCCTGCGCCGCCTTGCGCTGCTCCGGCGTCGGCTGCGGCTTGCGCGGCTCGATCGCGTCGAGACGCCCAGAGACGCGCTTCCATGGGATGTACATGAACACGGCGCATACGGCGGCAAGCGCGATGACGACGACGGCCGTGAATTTCGAGACATCCATGAGGCGCATCGCGACGCCCACCATCGACCACAGCACGACGAGGCCGAAGAGCCAGTCGTCGAACCTGAAGCGTGCGAAGCACGCGAGCGCGAACAGGATGAGCGCGAGCGCGATCGTCGCGGCCGACTGTCCACCCGCCGCAATCGGTCCGTCCTTCGAGACGTAGTAGGTGACGGCGCGTGCGAGGTCGGTGACCGTTTCGACGACGAGCCATGCGCCCCACAGCGAGAATGGCGCCCAGCCCCAGAAGCTGCCGTCCTCACGGCGCGAGAAGAACCACAGGGCCCAGACGAGGAGCGTCTGGATGCCGATGAGCGGCACGGCGCTCGGGTAGTTCTTGAACGCCCATGCGAATACCCAGCCGATGCCGACGAGGCATGTGGCGATGAACAGCACGCCGATGAGCGTGAAGCGGGTGTGTCCGAGCTTGCGTGCGTGCTTGCGGCCGTTGCCGATGCGTATGAGCCAGATCGCGAGCAGCAGGTAGACGGGCACCCAGATGAGTTGCACGTAGCGTTCGGCGGCGAACCATGAGTAGACGCGTTGGCGTTCGTCGTCCATGTCGATGTGGACCAGCACGCCGCATTGCGCGAGCGCCATGACGATGATGAGCGCGAGGAAGGAGACCCAGGCGACGATCATTTCGATGTCGCGTGTGACTTTCGCCTTCCCGTCGTCCTGTACGTCTGTGTCGTGCGTCATCGTCTCTCCTTTGCGCTCGGTACTGCCGGATGTGTCCCGGCCTGTCTCCCACAGTAGAGGAAAACGGGGTTTGTGTGCGTAGGGCCGCGACGTTTTCCCCTGCGGGGTAAAACAAGGGGTAAACAACCGGGGCGTCAGTGTCGGGTGTGTGGCATGCACATGCGAAGGTTTCGAACAGGTGTTCGATTTTTTCGTTTCGATGCGGTATCCTTGTCGTGGTTGTTACGGACACGTCAAGGTATGGAGGAACATTGGCAGCCGAACGTGCAGCACAGGGTACGAACGTCGTCCTCGAACGTGTGATGTCGAGCGATTCCTTTCTGAGCCGCGAGCTTGCGAAAGCGCCGTTGCGCGAGGAGCATGGTTCGCTCATCGCGGACATCGGCCATCTGCCGAACGATCTCAAGATCGTCATCCAGGGCGCGCGTGAGCACAACCTCAAGAACGCGGACCTCGAGTTCCCGCGCAACCGCATGGTCGTCTTCACGGGCCTGTCCGGGTCGGGCAAGTCGTCGATGGCGTTCGACACGTTGTTCGCCGAGGGCCAGCGGCGCTATGTCGAGTCGCTGTCCGCGTACGCGCGCCAGTTCCTCGGCCAGATGGACAAGCCGGACGTCGATTTCATCGAGGGCCTGAGCCCCGCCGTGTCGATCGACCAGAAGACGACGAACCGCAACCCACGTTCGACGGTCGGCACGATCACCGAGGTCTACGACTACCTGCGCCTGCTGTTCGCGCGCACCGGCGTGCCGCATTGCCCGGTGTGCGGCGCCGAGGTGAGCGCGCAGACGCCGCAGCAGATGGTCGACAGGCTCCTCGGCGAACCGGAGCGCACCAGGTTCCAGATCCTCGCGCCCGTCGTGCGCGGCCGCAAAGGCGAGTTCGGGGACCTACTCGAGCTGTTGCGCGGTGACGGCTATGCGCGTGCGCTCATCGACGGCGAGATGCGCCAATTGTCCGACGACATCACGTTGACGAAGCAGAAGAAGCACACGATCGAGGTCGTCGTCGACCGTCTCGTCGTCAAGGACGGCATCCGTCAACGCCTCACCGACTCCGTCGAGACGGCGCTCAGGCTCGCGAAGGGCCTCATGGTCGCCGATTTCGTCGACCGGGACGAGGACGACCCGTCGCGCCGTGTACCGTTCTCCGAGCACATGGCGTGCCCGAACGGGCACACGCTCGAACTCGACGAGATCGAGCCGCGCACGTTCTCGTTCAACGCCCCCTACGGCGCATGCCCCGAATGCACGGGTCTGGGCTTCAGCCTCGCGATCGACCCCGAACTCGTCGTGCCCGACCCGGACAAGACGCTCAACGAGGGCGCGATCGAACCGTGGATGATGACGAAAAGCTCGGGTGACTACTACCGCCATGTGCTCGAGGGTCTCGCCTCGGAACTCGGCTTCGACCTCGACACGCCTTGGAAGGACCTGCCCGAGGAGGTACGGCAGGCGATCATGTACGGCAAGGACTTCAAAGTCACCGTCTCCTACCGCAACCGTTGGGGGCGCATGCGCGAATACTCGACCGGTTTCGAAGGCGTCGTGCGTTCGCTCATGCGCCGCCATGAGGAGACCGATTCCGAACAGCGCAAACAGTACTACGAGTCGTACATGCGTGAGGTGCCATGCGCCGTATGCCACGGCAAACGCCTCAAGCCCGAGGTGCTCGCCGTGACCGTCGACGGCAAGTCGATCGCCGACGTGTGCGACATGTCCGCCGAGCGCAGCCTCGCATGGATCAACGGGCTCAAGCTCTCCGGCGCCGCCGCGCACATCGCCGGCGAAGTCGTCAAGGAGATCCGGGCGCGTCTCGGCTTCCTCAACGACGTCGGCCTCAACTACCTGACGCTTTCACGCGCCGCGAAGACGCTCTCGGGCGGCGAAGCGCAGCGCATCCGCCTCGCGACGCAGATCGGGTCTGGCCTCGTCGGCGTCATGTACGTGCTCGACGAACCATCGATCGGCCTGCACCAGCGCGACAACACGCGCCTCATCGACACGCTCCACCATCTGCGCGACCTCGGCAACACGCTCATCGTCGTCGAACACGACGAGGACACGATCCGCAGCGCCGACTGGCTCGTCGACATCGGCCCCGGTGCCGGCGAACACGGCGGCGAAGTCGTCTACTCGGGCCCCGCCGACCATCTCGTCGACGCGAAACGCTCGATCACCGGCGACTACATCGCCGGCCGCAGACGCATCGAGACGCCGAAGAAGCGACGCAAGGCGAAGAAGGGCCGCAGGCTGCGTGTCGTCGGCGCCCGCGAGAACAATCTCAAGGACCTCACCGTCGACTTCCCGCTCGGCGTCATGACATGCGTCACCGGCGTCTCCGGTTCGGGCAAGTCGACGCTCGTCAACCAGATCCTCTACCCGGTGCTCGCCGACAGGCTCAACGGCGCGAGGATCGTGCCCGGCAAGCACACCCGTGTCGAAGGCGTCGACCAATGCGACAAGGTCATCCACGTCGACCAGAACCCGATTGGACGCACCCCGAGGTCCAACCCGGCGACCTACACGGGCGTCTGGGACAAGATCCGCGCGCTGTTCGCGAAGACGCCCGAGGCGCAGGTGCGCGGCTACGGTCCGGGACGCTTCTCGTTCAACGTCAAGGGTGGCCGCTGCGAAGCCTGCCACGGCGACGGCACGTTGAAGATCGAGATGAACTTCCTGCCGGATGTCTACGTCGACTGCGAGGAATGCCATGGCAAACGCTACAACCGCGAGACGCTCGAAGTGAAGTACAACGGCAAGTCGGTCGCCGACGTGCTCGACATGCCGATAAGCGAGGCGGCCGAGTTCTTCAAGGCGTACCCGTCGATCGCACGCTACCTCGACACGCTCGTGCAGGTCGGCCTCGGCTACATCCGCCTTGGCCAGCCCGCCACGACGCTTTCGGGCGGCGAATCGCAGCGCGTCAAGCTCGCGACCGAACTGCAGCGGCGCTCCACCGGCAAGACCGTGTACATCCTCGACGAGCCGACGACGGGCCTGCACTTCGAGGACGTCAACAAGCTCCTCGTCGTGCTCCAGGGCCTCGTCGACAAAGGCAACACCGTCATCGTCATCGAACACAACCTCGACGTCGTCAAATCCAGCGACTGGATCATCGACCTCGGCCCCGAAGGCGGCGAAGGCGGCGGCACGATCGTCGCCGAAGGCACACCCGAACACATCGTGACATGCGACGCGTCGTGGACCGGCAGGTTCCTCGAACCGCTGCTCGGCTGAACGGCGCAACGGTCTTGGAACGATGAGGAAACGCACGCACAGGGAGACACCGTGAGTATATTCGAACGGCACGCGCCGGGCACATGGGACGCGATCGCGCGCAGCCTCGCCGCGCCCGCGCCGATCGGGCAGGGCGGCGCGGGCGTCAACGCGAACGGCGCGCCGCTGCTCGGCGACAGCCGCGACCTGTTCCGCCCGAAGACCTCGGACATCCCCGCCCAGCCCGGCGTCTACAAATGGCGCGACGGCGACGGGCAGGTCATCTACGTCGGCAAGGCGAAGAACCTGCGCAACCGCCTGACGAATTACTTCCAACCACTGCACCAGCTGCACCCGCGCACCCAGACGATGGTACTCACCGCACGGTCGCTCGAATGGACCGTCGTCGGCACCGAACTCGAGGCGCTCACGCTCGAATACACGTGGATCAAGGAATTCGACCCACGGTTCAACGTCGTGTTCCGCGACGACAAGACCTACCCGTACCTCGCGGTCTCGGTCGGTGAGGAATACCCCCGCGTATGGGTCACGCGCAGCCGCAAACGCCGCGACACACGCTACTTCGGGCCGTACGCGAAGGTATGGGACCTGCGCAAAAGCCTCGACCGGCTGCTGCGCGCCTTCCCCGTGCGCACATGCACGCCGTCGGTGTTCCGCAAGGCGCATCTGACGGGACGGCCATGCCTGCTCGCCTCGATCGGCAAATGCTCGGCGCCATGCGTCGGCAGGATCGGCGCGAAGGAACACCGGCGCATGTGCGAACAGCTCGTCGGCGTGCTCACCGGACGCATCGGCCGCAGCTACATCGCACAGCTCACCGCGCAGATGAAGGAGGCGAGCGCCGACCTCGACTTCGAACGCGCCGCGAGATTGCGTGACGACATCCAGATGCTGTCGACCGTCGTCGAACAGAACTCGGTCGTGCTCGACCAAGACACCGACGCCGATGTTTTCGGTTTCGACACCGACGAACTCGAAGCGTCCGTGCACGCGTTCTTCGTACGTGCGGGCAC
The DNA here is from genome assembly GCF_002286935.1 of Bifidobacterium criceti. Lineage (GTDB taxonomy): Bacteria > Actinomycetota > Actinomycetes > Actinomycetales > Bifidobacteriaceae > Bifidobacterium > Bifidobacterium criceti. The sequence continues at coordinate 35,745 of NZ_MVOH01000014.1, read as the reverse complement.
GATCCGCGGCGAACGCAACTGGAGCGTCGAACGCACCGAACGCATCGAGGACGGCGAGATCATCGCCGACCTGCTCGTGCGCGTCTACGCCGACCTCGTCGGCGAGGAGCGCGCGTCGAACGTCGTCGTCAACGAGGAACGCAACGCTGTCGCCGCGTCGCAGCGATTCCGCGCGACCGATGCGGCCGCGCGCGCCCAGGCGACGCGCGCACGCAACGAACGGCGTGAACAGACGGGCCGCGCCGACCTGCTCGCGCCGATCGCGCCCGTGCCGCGCCAGATCCTCGTGCCGATCGAACCGGCGCGCAAGGCCGAGCTCGAACAATGGCTTTCCGGCCTGCGCGGGGGAACCGTCTCGATCGACGTGCCGCAACGCGGCACGAAACGGCAACTGCTCGACCGCGCCGACGAGAACGCGCGCCAGGCGCTCCAACGCAGCAAGATGAGCCGCATAAGCGACATCGGCGCGCGCACGAAAGCAATGAACGACGTCGCCGCCGCGCTCGGCCTCGACGAGGCGCCGCTGCGCATCGAATGCTACGACATCTCGAACACGGTCGGCGGCGCCTACCAGGTCGCGTCGATGGTCGTGTTCGAGGACGGCGTCGCGAAGAAATCGGAGTACCGGCGCTTCGCGATCCGCGGCGACGACGGCTCCGGCGCGCTCGACGACCTTTCGGCGTTGTATGAGACGCTCACGAGGCGGTTCCGCCATGGCAACATCGCCGGTGACAGCGGTGACAGCATCGACAACGAACGCCGTGCCGCACAGGCGGGGGATGCGGACGCCGTGCAACAGCGCACGGAGCGCCACCGGTTCGCCTACAAACCGAACCTCGTCGTCGTCGACGGCGGCAAACCGCAGGTCATGGCGGCCGCGAAGGCCCTCGCTGACAGCGGCGTGACCGACGTCGCCGTGTGCGGGCTCGCGAAACGCCTCGAAGAAGTGTGGGTGCCAGACGACGACTATCCGATCATCCTCAAACGCTCATCAGAAGGCATGTACCTGCTGCAACGGGTGCGTGACGAATCGCACCGCTTCGCGATCATCTACCACCGCCAGACGCGCCGCAAAGGCGCGTTGCGTTCCGCGCTCGACGAGATCCCAGGCGTCGGCCCCGCGTTCCAAAAACGCCTCCTTGCGCATTTCGGGTCGGTGCGCGCGATGCGCAAAGCGAGCGTCGAAGAGCTTGAGGAGGTCAAAGGCATCGGCCATGCGAAGGCGCAACGGATCTGGTCGGCGCTCCATGCCGACGGCACGGGCACAGGCAATGGCATGGCCACGACAGATGCGCGGACGGCAACGGAGACAGCCGCCGAACGGGATGTGGCCACGGACGCCTGACGGGCCACCGGCCGGACGGTGCACCGGCGCAAGACGCACATGTTCGGTACGCTGGACGCACAAAGCAGATGTCACAAGAAGACGACGATAAGGCTGTGCGGCGCCCCGCGGCGACGCACAGCCTGTCAGGAGGTGTTATGGCACAGGTACCACAAGGCGGGACGCGCGGATCACGACGGTGCGCGGTCCTCGGCAAACCGATCGCGCATTCGCTCTCGCCCGTGCTGCACGAAGCCGCATACCGCGCGCTCGGCCTCGACGGATGGACCTACGGGCGCGTCGAGGCGGGGGAGGACGACCTCGCGCCATTCCTCGCGACGCTCGACGGGACATGGGCGGGACTGAGCCTGACGATGCCGCTCAAACGCACAATCCAGCCATACGGGCACCCCGCGAACCTGTGGGCGCGTGAACTCGGCGTCGCGAACACGGCCGTGTTCTCCGACGGCGGCGTCAAGCTGTACAACACGGATGTCTACGGCATCGCACGCGCGTTCGCGCACGCGAGGGGCGAGACGGCGCCGCACATCGACGACGCCGTCATCCTCGGCAATGGCAACACGGCGACATCGGCGCTTGCCGCATGCATCATGATGGGCATACGCGACGTCACCGTCGCCGCACGCCACCCCGAACGCAACCCCGGCCTCGCCGAACTCGGCGCACGCCACGGCATCCAGGTGTCGATGCTGCCGCTCGCGTCCGACGGCACGATCGTGCGGCTCGAAACGGCCGGCATCGCCATCTCGACGATTCCCGGCCATGGCGCGGACGACGTCGCCGCCCGGCTCGACGCGGCCGATGCCCGTGTGCATGGCATGCTGCTTGACGTCGTCTACGATCCCAGGCCGACCGCGCTCATGCGCGCGTGGTCACGTCTGGGAGGGATCACGCTCGGCGGAGAGGAGATGCTACTGTATCAAGCGGTGGCCCAAGTGCTCCTGATGACGGGGCGCGCGCACGACGACGCATTCGACCAAGTCGGGGCGCAGGCCACGCACGAAGCACTCGAAACGGCCATGAGGGCAGCATTGGAGGAGGCGTTGTGAGCCAGACGAACGAGGCGCAGCGGGAAGCGGACGGCAAGCCTGGGGGATACGTCGGCAGCCCCGCGGAAGGGTTCGAGGTCATCCTCATCACCGGCATGAGCGGCGCAGGCCGTTCGCATGCCGCGCACAGCATCGAGGACATGGGCTGGTATGTCGTCGACAACATGCCACCCCAGCTCATGGTGCCGATGGTCGACATGATGACCGCGTCGCAGAGCGGCGTGCACAAGCTCGCCGCCGTCATCGACGTGCGTTCGCGCGACTACTTCGCCGACCTGTCCGCGATGCTGAGCCATCTCGACGACCTCGGCGTCAAGACACGCATCCTCTTCCTCGACGCCGACGACGAAGTGCTCATCAAACGCTTCGAATCGGTGCGCCGCCCGCACCCGTTGCAACGCAACGGCAGGCTCATCGACGGCATCCGCGAGGAACGCGAGATGCTCGAGAACCTCGAGGAACGCGCCGACATCGTCATCGACACATCCCATTTGAGCATCCACCAACTGTCGACGAAACTGTACAATGCGCTCATGGGATCGGGGCCGACGACCGTCTCGGTGCACATCTTCAGCTTCGGTTTCAAATACGGCATCCCGATTGACGCCGACTTCGTCGCCGACGTGCGTTTCCTGCCGAACCCGTACTGGGTGCCCGAACTGCGCGAGCTCAACGGCAAGGACAAGCCGGTGAGCGACTACGTGCTGCGCAGCACGGGGGCGTCCGACTTCCTCGACGCGTACGAGAAGGCGATCGAGACCGCCGTCAACGGCTACGCGCAGGAGGACAAGCATTATGTGACGATCGCGATCGGCTGCACAGGCGGCCAGCACAGGTCGGTCGCGATGAGCGAGGCGCTTGCCGACCGGCTGCGCGCACACGGCCTCAACGTGAGCGTGTCCGCACGCGAACTCGACCGCCGCCAATCCTGATCGCGCGGGTGCGACACGCGGACAAATAAGCATAATTCCAACGGTTTGTCAAATGAGCGTCCACATCCGCAGATGTCCAAGACCTTCGGTATCACGGAATCTCGGTAGTCACTCGCGACACGCCGTATCGATCACGATCAATACAACAGGAGGATCCTTTGGCTCTTCTCGATGAAGTCAAACGTGAGCTGTCCGAAATCGACGGGGAGATGGTCCTCGCACAGAAGGCACAAGTGACGTCCATGCTCCGTTTCGGAGGCGGCCTTCGCAAAAGCGACCGAACCATCATCGTCCAGGCGCAGTTCGATACGATCGATGCCGCGCAATGGCTCCAACGGGCGATCAAGAACCTGTACGGCCATGATGCGATGCTCACCGCCGTCGAGCGCCAGACGCCCGCAGGACCGGTACGCCGCTACATGGTGATCGTCGAACGCGGCGGCGTCGCCCTCGCGTTGCAAACGGGACTGCTTGACCGCCACAAACGCCAAGCCGTCATGGGACTGCCGCAAGAGCTCACGTCCGGCAACATCGCACAGGTCAAGGCTATATGGCGTGGCGCGTTCCTCGCGCATGGTGGCCTGTCCGACCCGGGCAAGGCGAGCTACCTCGAAATCATCTGCCCGACCGATGAGACCGCGTTGGCGCTCACGAGCGCCGCACGCCGCCTTGGCATAAGCGCAAAGCCGCGTCAGCTGCGCAGCTCGCGCCGCGTCACGCTCAAGGACCCCGACGCGATCGAACGCATGCTCATCCTCATGGGCGCGCCGCATGCGGCGCGCGAGTGGACCGGCAAACGCTCCGACGGCGAGGCGCGCGGCAAGGCGAACCGCCTCGCGAACTTCGACGACGCGAACATGCGCCGCAGCGCGAAAGCCGCCGCCGAAGCATGTGAGAAGGTGCGCCGCGCGTTCGACATTCTCGGCGACGACATCCCGGAGAACCTGCGCGCCGCGGGCCAGCTGCGCCTCGACCACGACGACGCGAGCCTTGAGGAGCTCGGCCGCCTCGCCGACCCGCCGATCACGAAGGACGCGGTCGCGGGACGCATCCGCCGTCTGCTGCAGCTCGCTGACAAGGTCGCCAAGACCCAGGGCGCCGCGGACTGACTGACCGGCTCCCGGTTTTCCGGACCCGCATCGTGCCGGGCCCTTCGATGATTGTTGGACGGGCGTGGCGTTGCCGCTCTCGGCGAATGCCGCGCTTGTTCGTTTTTGACGCTATGATGCGTAACTGGCGGATCATGCAGCCGTTCGGCGCCAACACCGGCGGCGAGAAAGGATAATCCATATGAAGACACTCAAGGATCTTGGAGATCTCAAGGGCAAGCGCGTCCTCGTCCGCGCTGATTTCAATGTGCCGCTCGATGGCACGACCATCACCGACGACGGTCGTATCAAGGCCGCCCTGCCGACGATCGAGGAACTGCGCAAGGACGGCGCGAAGGTCATCCTGATGGCGCACCTCGGCCGCCCGAAGGGCAAGGTCGTCCCGGAGCTCTCCCTCGCCCCGGTCGCCGCACGCCTGAGCGAACTGCTCGGCTGCCCGGTCGTCCTCGCGAAGGACACATACGGCCCGGACGCCCAGGAGAAGGTCGCCGCGATGAACGACGGCGACGTCGTCCTGCTCGAGAACGTCCGCTTCAACCCCGAGGAGACGAGCAAGGACGAGGCCGAACGCGCCGCGTACGCGAAGAAGATCGCCGCGCTCGGCGACGTCTTCGTCTCCGACGGCTTCGGCGTCGTGCACCGCGCACAGGGCTCCAACTACGATGTCGCCGCCGACCTGCCGGCCGCCGCGGGCCTGCTCGTCGAGAAGGAAGTCAAGGCGCTTTCGAAGGCGACCGAGAACCCCGAGCGTCCGTTCACCGTCGTGCTCGGCGGTTCGAAGGTCTCCGACAAGCTCGGCGTCATCGAGAACCTGCTCGACAAGGCCGACCGTCTCGTCATCGGCGGCGGCATGGTGTTCACGTTCCTCAAGGCCAAGGGCTATGAGGTCGGCACGTCGCTCCTCGAAGAGGACCAGATCGACAAGGTCAAGGGCTACATCGAGACGGCCGAGAAGAACGGCGTCGAACTTGTGCTGCCGGTCGACATCGTTGTCAACAAGGGCTTCCCGGCGGGCGACACCCCGATCGACCCGAAGGTCGTCCCGGCCGACCAGATCCCGTCCGACATGATGGGCCTCGACATCGGACCGGAATCCTGCAAGCTCTTCCACGACAAGATCGTCGATTCCAAGACCGTCGTCTGGAACGGACCGATGGGCGTGTTCGAGATCCCGCAGTTCGCGGCGGGCACACGCGCCGTCGCCCAGGCGCTTGTCGACGCGACCGCGAACGGCGCGTTCACGATCGTCGGCGGTGGCGATTCGGCGGCCGCGGTGCGCAACCTCGGCTTCCCGGAGGACGGTTTCTCGCACATCTCGACCGGTGGCGGCGCCTCCCTCGAATTCCTCGAAGGCAAGGAACTCCCGGGCCTCAAGGTCCTCGACTGACATCGGAGCGCCACTGGCGCGACCGATGCGGCCCACGCGCGGCGCGCACCGTCCGGCAAGCACGGCGGTGCGCGCCTTGCGCTTGAATCATCAAGCCTTCATCACGTCCGAGGGGAACGATATGGCATCAGCACGTGTGCCGATGGTTGCCGGCAACTGGAAGATGAACTTCGACCATCTCGAGGCGACGTCCTTTGTCGAACGGTTCGCGAAGAACCTCAAATCGAAACGGTTCGACTTCCCGAAGTGCGAAGTGGCGCTCTTCCCGACGTTCACGTCGCTGCGCAGCGTCCAGGTGCTCGTCGACGCGGACAACCTCAAGATCCGCTACGGCGCGCAGACCGTCTCCGTCACATCGCAGGGCGCGTTCACCGGTGACGTCTCCGCGGACATGCTCGCACGCCTCGGCTGCAGCTATGTCATCGTCGGACACTCCGAACGGCGCAAATACCACCCCGAGGACGACGCGAACATCGTCGACCAGGTGCGCGCGGTCCTCGCCGCAGGCATGCAGCCGATTCTGTGCGTCGGCGAAAGCCTCGAGGAACGCCGCAAAGGCATCGAACTCGACTTCGCGGTCGGGCAGGTTCATGATGTGACACGGGACCTGTCCGATGAGGAGGCCGCAAAACTCATCATCGCGTACGAACCCGTCTGGGCGATCGGAACCGGCATGGTCGCGACGCCGCAGAGCGCCCAGGACGCCGCCGAGGCGTTCCGCGCGCACCTGTCGCAGACCTTCGACGAGCATGTCGCACAGACGGTACGCGTCCTGTACGGAGGGTCGGTCACGTCGAAGAACGCCGTCGAACTCATCAGCGAACCCGACGTCGACGGTTTCCTCATCGGCGGCGCCGCGCTCGACGTCGACGAACTGACGAAGATCTGCATGCTCACGCTCAAGACGACATCTTCACAAGGTCTTTGAGATTACCCGTCGTTTTGTTCTCCACCATGCGCTATGGTGGTACAAGCAATTGAAAAGTTTTGGAGGTTCACCAGTGTCCGGTATTGCAGTTGTCAAGCTGATTCTGCAGATTGTGCTCGTCGCGCTCAGCCTGCTGCTCACCCTGCTCATCCTTATGCACAAGGGCAAGGGCGGCGGCCTGTCCGATATGTTCGGCGGCGGTCTGACGCAGAACGCCGGCTCATCGGGTGTCGCGGAGAAGAACCTGAACCGTTGGACGGTCATCATCGCCCTCGTCTGGGTCGCGATCGTCGTCGCGCTCGGGCTCATCGCGAAGTTCGTCCCGACCGCATGACGCATCCCAACGCAGGGAAATGACGTTGCCGATCCCATGGCCGCGAAGGCCATGGGATCGCTGCATATCCGCATCCGCACAGCGACGGTTACCGTACGGATGCCAACACCAACATCAACCGAACACCAACAGTACAGGACACAACAGTAGGGGAGTGGCCGTGCCTTCCACAACACCGATCGTCATCGTCGACCTTGACGGCACATTGCTGCATGACGCCGCGCGCTTCGAGGACCGTGACTTCACGATGCGCACCCAGCGCGCCGTCGACCGTCTGCACAACGAGGGCATCCCGTTCGCCGTCGCGACGGCACGTCCCGTGAGCACCGGACATGACATCGTACGCCGTCTGCGCGCCGATGCGTGCATCTATTTGAACGGGGCGCTCATCGATTTCGACCCCGCGCATTCCGACATCGAGATGCTCACTGGCAGGAAGCCGCCGCGTGCGGACACGTTGCTCAAGGTCGGCTTCACCTCGTCGCGCGCATGCGACGTCTGCCGTGCGATCCTCAATGTCATCCCCGACCTTGAGATCGGCATCGTCATGGACGACGTGCGGTACACGACGTTCGACGTATCGAAATACTGGACGACGCAGACGTGGACCTACACCGATTTCCGCGACGTACCCGAGGGGACCGCCGACAAGATCATCGCGTTCCCGCGCCCTGACCAGACGAAGTCGCTCGCGGCGCTCATCCCTGATGATTTCGACGTGCACGTCTCGGAAGGACGCCTCTGGATGCTCATGGCACCCGACGCGAACAAGGAACAGGCGACACGGACATTGTGCGGACGGTGGGGCGCCGACCTGTCCGATGTCACGGCGTTCGGCGATGACATCGTCGACATCGACATGATGCGGATAAGCGGTACCGGTGTCGCCGTCGCGAACGCGAATCCCGACGTACTCAAAATAGCGGACGAAGTCTGCCCGTCGAACAACGACGATGGCGTCGCCCAATGGATTGAACAGAAATTGTTGTAAATTGAACATAGACGAGTGTCGTTGAATATACAGTATTCATATTGAACAATCAGGAATCAGATGTAAACTTTGAACAATGCTTGAGCTGCGATTGCGTATGTCGTCGCTAACGGCATCATATCGTCGATAATGTTCAATGTTCTGTGTGTTGTGTTCAACGCGTGGTAGACTGGTTCCCAGTTGTTGTTTTGAACATCCGAGGACGGGAGCTGGACTTGGCCGATCTCTTCACGCAACGCCTCAACCAGGCGATGGACCTGCGCAACATACGGCAGAGCGATTTCGTCAAAGCGGCCGAAGAACACGGCGTCAAGCTCGGACGCAGCCATGTGAGCCAATACGTCAACGGGAAGACGAAACCACGTCCGGAGATCGAATGCTTCCTCGCCGCCGTGCTCCGCGTCGACGCACGGTGGCTCGCAGGGGAGCGCGTGCCGTTCGACGAGTGTCCGGCGACCTTCGACGATGTGCAGAAGATTGCCGCACGAAACGATTCCATCCATATGGCGCAAAGGAACGTTGAACATACTCGTGCACGCGGGGTTGAACACAACATTGAACGTAATAGTGCATACTATATTGAACAAACTAATGACCATAATGTTGAACAACAGGGCATTGAACACATCAATATTGAGCATAGTGATGCGGAACATGCGACGCCATCAACATTGAACAACAATGCAGTCGCGGCCAATATTGAACATTCTTCGACGATTGCACAACAATCGTCCGCGACAGACCGTCATCATCCGCAGCAGCCATCCACAGGACAGGAGCACGTCATGGAACCGCAATTCGACAACAGCGTACAGGACCCGTCGTTCACCGACGTGCCGTCGAGTGTGACGGAAGGACAGCCGACCGTCCGTTCACGCAGGACGTTCACAAAATCGCATAAGCTCGACAACGTCCTCTACGATGTACGCGGACCAGTCGTCAACGAGGCCGCGCGCATGGAGGCGGCGGGCATGCACGTCATGAAGCTCAACATCGGCAATCCGGCACCGTTCGGTTTCCGTACACCCGACGAAGTCGTCTACGACATGGCGCAGCAGCTCACCGACACGGAAGGCTACTCGGCATCGAAGGGCCTGTTCTCGGCGCGCAAGGCGATCATGCAGTACGCGCAGCTCAAGCATCTGCCGAACGTCGGCGTCGAGGACGTGTACACCGGCAACGGCGTGAGCGAACTGATCAACCTGAGCATGAGCGCGCTGCTCGACAACGGCGACGAAGTGCTTCTCCCGGCGCCCGACTACCCGTTGTGGACCGCATGTGTCACACTCGCCGGCGGCAAACCGGTGCACTACATCTGCGACGAACAGTCGGAATGGTATCCGGACATCGACGACATGCGCGCGAAGATCACCGATCGCACGAAGGCAATCGTCATCATCAACCCGAACAATCCAACGGGCGCGCTCTATCCGAAGGAAGTCCTCGAACAGATCGTCGACCTCGCGCGCGAACACCAGCTGATGATCTTCTCCGACGAAATCTACGACCGTCTCGTCATGGACGGCCTCGAGCACACGTCGATCGCGTCGCTCGCGCCCGACCTGTTCTGCGTCACCTACAGCGGCCTGTCGAAATCGCATATGATCGCCGGATACCGCATCGGATGGATGGTCCTGTCGGGCAACAAGGCGATCGCGAAGGACTATATCGAAGGCATCGACATGCTCACGAACATGCGCATCTGCTCGAATGTACCGGCGCAGTCGATCGTGCAGACGGCACTCGGCGGACACCAGAGCGTCAACGACTACCTTGTTCCCGGCGGCCGCCTCTACGAGCAGCGCGAATACATCTACGAGGCGCTCAACTCGATCGACGGCATCACCGCCGTCAAACCGAAGGCCGCGTTCTACATCTTCCCGAAGATCGACGTGAGGAAATTCAACATCCACGACGACGAACAGTTCGCGCTCGACCTGCTGCACGACGAGAAACTGCTCATCGTGCAAGGCACCGGCTTCAATTGGAAGGACCCCGACCATTTCCGCGTCGTCTACCTGCCGCGCGTCGAAGTGCTCAAAGGCGCCGTCGAGAAAATGACGGACTTCTTCGGCTACTATCGACAGTGACACCACGATGACGATGCACGGGACAGCGAAGGACAGGTGGATATGACGGAACCGAACATCAGCGGACGCGACCAATCGATCCTCGAACTGCTCGAGAACGACGCACGGCTCAACGCGCAGGACCTCGCGGACATCCTCAACGAGGACGCGGACGCCGTGCGTGACGCCGTGCGGCGCATGGAGGACGAGCGAATCATCTGCGGATACCATACGGTCATCAATTACAACAAAGTGCTGCGCGACGAACGCATCATGGCGTTCATCGAAGTCGACGTCTCGCCGATGAAGGACAAAGGCTACGACCACACCGCGGCGTTGCTCGCGAAATACCCGGAGATCGATTCGCTGTACCTGATCACCGGAGACAACGACTTCATATGCCTTGTACAGGGCAGGACGATGTTCGAAGTGTGCCAGTTCGTCGCCGACCGCATCGCCGTCATGGAGAACGTGCAAAGCACGAAGACACTGTTCGTGCTCAAACAATACAAGCAATCCGGAGTGCTCACAGGCGCCGGGCGCACGACGCCGGGCGAAGGGCGATTGGTGGTGAGCTACTGATGAAACCGATCAACAGCACAATCGAACGGCTCAAGCCGAGCGGCATCCGCAAATACTTCGACCTCGCGAACGCGATGGAAGGCGTCATCTCGCTCGGCGTCGGCGAACCGGATTTCGACACGCCCTGGCACATCAGCGCGAAGGCCGTCGAATCCTTCGCGGAAGGGCACACACACTACACGGCGAACCGCGGCCTGATCGCATTGCGCCGGCAGATCGCGAACTACTACCGCAACCGCTACGGCATCGATTACGACCCCGAATCCGAGATCCTCGTGACAGTCGGCGGATCGGAGGCGGTCGACCTGTGCTGCCGCACGATCATCGAACCGGGGGATGAGGTCATCGTGCTCGACCCGAACTACGTCGCCTATGAACCAGCGATCCTGATGGCGGGCGGTGTACCCGTGCGCATCCCGCTCACGCAGGCACACGATTTCAAACTGCTCCCCGAAGACCTCGAACAGGCGATCACCGAGCGGACGAAAGCCGTCATCGTCAACTTCCCGTCGAACCCGACGGGCGGTGTGATGACCCGTGAGGACTACGCGCGCCTCGTGCCGATCCTCAAAGCATCCGGCATCTACGTCATATCCGACGAGATCTATTCGGAACTCGTGTTCGACGGGGAGTTCTGCTCTCCCGCGCATTTCGACGAGATCCGTGACCAGGTGCTCGTCATCAACGGGTTCTCGAAGGCGTTCGCGATGACCGGTTGGCGCCTCGGCTACCTGCTCGCCAATCCGGAGTTGAGCGCGCAGCTGACGAAAGTGCACCAGTTCGTCATCATGTCGGCGCCCACCTCCGCGCAATACGCGGCGATCGAGGCGCTCGAACACGGCATGCCGGACATCGCAGCGATGCGCGGCGAATACGAGGCGCGCCGCAACCTCATCTGCGCGCGGCTCAACCGGATGGGATTGACGACGAACGTTCCGAAAGGCACCTTCTATGTCTTCGCGAACATCACATCGTCGGGACTGATGTCGGATGAATTCTGTGTACGCCTCCTCGAGGAACAGAAGGTCGCGGTCGTGCCGGGCACCGCATTCGGCGAGTCCGGCGAAGGTTTCGTGCGCATCTCCTATGCGACGAGCATGGAACAGATCAAAGAGGCGTGCGCGCGCATCGAGGGGTTCCTCGAAACGCTGCGCGACGCCTGACCGGAAACCCAACCAACCATGTTCCTACATATGCAATATGGGGATGCCCCGGCACAGGTGCCGGGGCATCCCCATATACGCTATCGGTCCGGATTCAGGGAATCCGGATGATCTCAGGCGTTGACGCGGTCGATGCCGGACTGGACGTCGGTGAGGACCGAATCCCAGGACTTGATGAAGGCGGCGACGCCGTCGGCCTCGAGCTTGTCGGTGACATCCTTGAAGTTGACGCCGACTTCGGCGAGGTCGTTCATGATGTCGTGCGCTTCGTCATAGTTGCCGGTGATGCCGATCGTCGCGTCACCGTGGTCGGCGACGGCGATGAGCGTCTTCTCAGGCATCGTGTTGACGACGTCCTTCGCGACGAGCTCGTCGACGTACTTGACGTCGGAGTAGGCGGCGTTCTTCGTGCCGGTGGAGGCCCACAGCGGACGCTGCTTCTTCGCACCCTTGGCTTCGAGGTCGGCCCAACGCGGATCCTCGGCGAACTTCTTCTCGAAGAGCTCATACGCGAGGCGCGCGTTCGCGACGGCGGCCTTGCCCAGGAGGCCCTTGGCCTCGAGCGAGCCGATCTCCTCGAGCTGCTTGTCGACCGCGGTGTCCACGCGGGAGACGAAGAACGAAGCGACCGAAGCGATGTGCTCAAGGTCATGGCCGTTCTCGGCGGCCTGGGCGATGCCCTCGATGAAGGCGTCGATGACCTGCTCGTAGCGCTCGAGCGAGAAGATGAGCGTGACGTTGACGGAGATGCCCTTCGCGAGCGTCGCGGTGATCGCCGGGAGGCCTTCGAGGGTCGCCGGGATCTTGATCATCGCGTTCTTGCGGTCGACCTTGGCCCAGAGTTCCTCGGCCTGCTTCTCGGTGGCTTCGGTCTCATGCGCGAGGCGCGGGTCGACCTCGATCGAGACACGGCCGTTGACGTAGTCGGAAGCCTCGGCGACCGGCTTGAAGATATCGCAGGCATTGCGCACGTCGGTCGTCGTGAGCTCGCGGATCGCGGTCTCGACATCGACCTTGCCGAGCTCCTTGAGCTGCGCGTCGTACGGGCCGACCTGGCTCAGGGCCTTCTGGAAGATCGACGGGTTGGTCGTGACACCGACCACATTGTCGTTCTTGATGAGCTCTTCGAGGTTGCCCGATTCGATGCGGGTGCGGGACAGATCGTCCAGCCAGATCGAAACGCCGGCGTCGGAAATTGCCTGAGTAGATGCAGTCATATTGCTTCTCCTAATTGTTGTTGGGGAAAATCATTCGCCTATCAGTATAGGCACAAAGGGGAGGGGATGCCGGACGACATCCCCTCATGGATGAATCAGCGGGCTTCTTCGATCGAGGCCTTCGCGGCTTCGACGACGTGCTCGGCGGTGATGCCCAAATCGATCATGTTCTGGGCGCCGTCACCCTGCAGGCCGAACTGGTCGATCGCGATCGCCTTGCCATAGGTGCCGAGGTACTTGTACCAGGACATCGCGGAGCCGGCTTCGATCGAGACGCGGGCCTTGACACTCTTCGGGAGGATCTCCTCCTTGTATTCGTCGTCCTGCTCCTCGAACCATTCCATCGAGACCATCGAGATGACGCGGGCCTTGATGCCTTCGGACGCGAGCTGCTTCGCGCCTTCGAGGGCCCACTGGACCTCGGAGCCGGAAGCCATGATGATCACATCCGGCTCGCCTTCCTCGCCGTAGAGCACATAGGCGCCCTTGCGCACGCCTTCCTTGGCCTTCTCGGCGGTCTCGACGAGCGTCGGGACACCCTGGCGGGTGAGGACCATCGCGGTCGGCAGCGTGTTCTTCTTCTCGAAGAAGTAACGGTAGGCCTCGGCCGTCTCCCACTCATCGGCAGGACGAACGACTTCGAGCTGCGGGATGTCGCGGAAGGAGCTCAGGTGCTCGATCGGCTGGTGGGTCGGGCCGTCCTCGCCGAGGGCGACGGAGTCATGGCTCCAGATGTAGAGGTTCGGGATCTCCATGAGGGCCGACAGGCGGACCGCGGCGCGCATGTAGTCGGCGAACTGGAAGAACGTGCCGGAGAACGGACGGGTGTCCGAACCGAGCAGGATGCCGTTCGTGATGCAGCCCATCGCGAACTCGCGCACGCCGAAGTGCAGCTGGCGTCCGTACGGCGAGCAGTCCGGCCACTGGGTCGTGGCGTCATCGGCCGGGGCGAAGGAAGCAGCGCCCTTGATGTTCGTGTTGTTCGAGCCACCGAGGTCGGCGGAGCCGCCCCACAGTTCCGGCATGATCGGCGCAATCGCGTTGAGGACGGCGCCGGAGGCCTTGCGGGTCGCGACCTTCGAACCGGCTTCGAAACCGGCCTCGAGGTCGTCGATCGCCTTGTCGAACTCCTCCGGGAGCTCGCCGTTCTTGATGCGGTTGTACAGCGCAGCCTTGTCCGGGTTCGCCGCGGCCCACTTGTCGAAAGCCTCGTCCCATTCCTTGTGTGCCTCGAGGCCGCGCTCGGCGACCTTGCGGGCGTGGGCAAGCGCCTCTTCGTCGACCTCGAAGGTCTTCTCCGGGTCGAGGCCGAGGGCCTTCTTGAGGCCGGCGACGGCCTCGTCGCCGAGGGCGGAGCCGTGCGACGACGGATCGTTCGTCTTGCCCGGGGTCGGCCATGCGATGAGCGTGTCGACCTTGATGAAGTGCGGGCGGTCGGTGACCTGCTCGGCCTTCTCGAGGACCTTCGTCAGGCCTTCGATGTCTTCCTTGTAGGAGCCGTCGGGCTGGATGAAGCTGAACTCGTCGGTGTACCAGCCGTAGGCCTTGTAACGCGCGATGACGTCCTCGTCGAGCGAGATCTTCGTTTCGCCTTCGATCTGGATATGGTTCGCGTCGAAGATGACGAAGAGGTTGCCGAGCTGCTCATTGCCGGCGAGCGAGGAGGCTTCGCCGGAGACGCCTTCCTCGATGTCGCCTTCGCCGCAGATGACCCACACCTTGTGGTCGAACGGCGAGGTGCCCTCCGGGGCGTCCGGGTCGAGCAGGCCGCGCTCGTAGCGCTGGCCGTACGCGAAACCGACGGCGGAGGCGACGCCCTGGCCGAGCGGGCCGGTCGTCATCTCGATGCCCGGGGTCAGGCCGTATTCCGGATGTCCCGGCGTACGGGTGTCCGCGCCGCCGCGGAAGTACTTGAGGTCATCGAGCGTCAGTCCGTAGCCGGAGAAGTACAGCTGCACGTACTGGGTGAGCGAGGCGTGGCCACCCGAGAGGATGAAGCGGTCGCGGCCGGCCCAGTTCGGGTCGTTCGGATCCTGCTTGATGAAGCGCTGATAGAGCGTGTAGGCGATCGGGGCCAGCGAAATCGGGGAGCCCGGATGGCCGTGGCCCGCCTTCTGCACCGCATCGGCGGAGAGGGCCTTCGCCATCTTGATGGCGCGCTCGTCCAGTTCAGACCAGGTGTTATCGGTCATAGGTGATCTACTTTCCTTCCAATACTTCGGGCGTGCGAAAGGTCGGCATTGTGCCGGTCTTTCGCATGCCCTTCACATTGCCCTTACATACTAGCCGCCGTAACCGACTTAAACCGCGGGGTTTGGCGTGTTCGTCACAGTGCTGTATATATACGGGGCCGTATCGTGTGCCATGGTGCCTCACGAGCCTGCGCAGGGCAAGCGCCTTCTTCTATGAGTCAAAACTAGCACTCGATGACCAAGAGTGCTCATACAATGGAATGAGTGCTGTGCACGTGCGCCCCGATGCGCGCATGCACGATTACGCGCAACCAAGTTCAGGAGGCTTGAGCGACCATGACCCAGACACGTCGCATGCAGGTACTGCGCGCCGTCGTCGAGGATTACATCCGCACACAGGAACCCGTGGGTTCCGCGGCGCTCATCGCACGCCACGACCTTCATGTGAGCTCGGCCACGATCCGCAAGGACATGTCCGCGCTCGAGGAGGAAGGCTACCTCGTCCAGCCGCACACGTCTGCGGGACGTGTGCCGACCGAGCGCGGCTACCGCTATTTCGTCGACACACTTGCGACCGTCGTCCCGCTCAGCGAGACGCAACGACGCGCGATCCACACGTTCCTTGACGATTCGGTCAACCTGCAGGACACACTGCAGCGCGCCGCGCATCTGCTGTCGCGTTTCACCGGCCAGGTCGCGGTCGTCGCATCGCCTTCGCTGAGCAAATCACGGCTGTGGCACCTCGAACTCGTGCCCGTCTCCGCCAATTCGATCCTCGCGGTCGTCGTCACCGACACAGGGCGTGTCGCACAGCATGTGCTTTCGGTCGCGCAGCTGCCGTCGCGCGACCATCTGCGGTCGCTGAGCGACACCGTGAACGAACGGTGCGGGTCGATGACGCTGCGCGCCGCCGCGGCGCACATCCGCACGCTGCGGTACGGCGACGACCTGCAGGATGTTCGTGAACTGCCCGATATGCTCGCCCAGGCCTTCGAATCGATGGCCGACGAGGAACGGACTCATGAACTGTTCATGTCGGGCGTCTCGACACTCGCGCACCAGCAGGCGAGCGCGCAGGACCTCGCCCCATTGTTCGACGCGCTCGAGGAACGCGCCGTCCTCATGCATCTGATGACCGAACTCAGCGAGACGCCGGACGTCCGTGGCGTCGGCGTGGCGATCGGATCGGAGACGAACACGCCCGGCCTCATCCACGCGGCCGTCGTCACAAGCGGATACGGTGCGAGCGAGTCGTCTGACGGCGTTGACACGCCAACGGACGGCATGCATGAGCCGATCGCGTTCGTCGGTTCGATCGGACCGACGCATATGAACTATGCGGCCACGATGGCGTCGGTGCGCGCCGTGGCGAAATACCTGACGACGTTCCTGGGCAACACCGGGACGTCGAAGACCAGCATGGCCTCGTGACACGGGACCATACCCGCAGATCAACCGGAAGAACCGCAACAGCAACAGAAAAGGAACCTGGCAGTGGCTGACTACTACGAAACGCTTGGCGTGGAACGCACGGCTACCGAAGAGGAGATCAAGCGGGCGTACCGCAAGATGAGCCGCAAATACCATCCCGACATCGCCGGACCCGAATACGAGGACAAGTTCAAGGAGGTCAACAGCGCCTACGAGGTGCTCTCCGACCCGGACAAGCGCAGGATGTACGACGCGGGCGTCGACCCGAACGGCCCGAACGGCGGCGGCGCGGGCTTCGGCGGGTCAGGTGCGTTCGACATGGGCGACATCTTCAGCCAGTTCTTCACCGGCGCGTTCGGCGGGGGCGGGGAAGGGCCGGTCCCACGCACACAGCCGGGCCGCGACACGCTCGCGTCCCTCGCGATTTCGCTCAAGACGGCCGTGTTCGGCGGCACACAGGACCTCGAATACAGCACGTTCGGTGTATGCGAGCATTGCGAGGGGACCGGTTCCGAGGACCGCAAGCCGCCTGTCACGTGCCCGCAATGCCATGGCACCGGACACGTCCAGAAGGTCGTGCGCACGATGCTCGGCCAGATGATGACGTCCGCGCCGTGCGAACGGTGCGAGGGGCATGGCACGATCATCGAGCATCCGTGCACGGTGTGCCACGGCCATGGCCGCGTCCCCACACGCCGTACGATCGGCGTCCCCGTCCCGGCGGGCGTCGCCGACCGCATGCGCATCCGCCTTGCCCATCAGGGTGAGGTCGGCGAATGCGGCGGCGAGGAAGGCGACCTCTACGTCGACATCCGTGTACGCCGCGACCGCCAGTACACGCGTGACGGCGACGACCTGCATTGCTGGATCACGGTGCCGATGACATGGGCCGTGCTCGGCCGCGAAACGTCGATCGACACATTCGATGGCGCGCAGACGCTCGAGATTCCCGACGGATGCCAACCGGGACAGTCGATCGAACTCAAAGGTCTCGGCGTGACGCACCTCGACGGCGACGGCTCGCGCGGCGACCTCGTCGTGCATATCGACGTGCAGATTCCGACGAAGCTCAACGACCGCGAGCGCAAGCTCATCGACGAATTCGGCCAGCTACGCAAGGACGGTGAGCGTTCCGTCGATGCGCAGGGCTCGAAGCCGGTCCCGTCACAGAAGAAGGGGTTCTTCAGCAAGATCAAGGACGCGTTCAGCTGAGTTCGGCTGGAGCCGGCCGTCGTCAGCCGAGCAGTGACCGGCACACCTGCCGGTATTCGCTGACGTAGCCGCCGCCGAAGAACACGCAGTGTCCGGCGATCGGGTAGAGCTGCCAGAGTGTTGTACGTTCCTCGTAGCCGGCTTTGAGCGGGTGGACGGATTGGTATCCGGCTGTGATGTCGCTCAGATAGGACATGCCGAACAGGTGGAGCATCGCGAGGTCCTCCTCGCGGTGGCCGCCGTGTGCGGCGGGGTCGATGAGGACGGCTTCGACGTGTCCGCTGTCGCCTGTCCACATGACGTTGCCGCTCCACAGGTCGCCGTGCACGCGTGCGGGCTTGTCCGTGGCGGCGCGTCCGAGGAGTTCGGGCAGTGCGTCGATGACGTCGTTCGTCAGGTTCATGTCCGACGCGCGCAGTGTGCCGCGTTCGATGCCGAGCTGCACCATCGGGCGCAGGCGTCCTTCGGCGAGGTAGGTGGCCGGATCGGTCCATGTGCCGGTGTCCATCGGCACCGGGTCCTGCAAGGGACCGAAGTAGCATGTGCCGTCGTAGCCGTCCGGCGCGGAGCCGAAGTACGGTGCGCCGGCGTCGTGCATATGCGCGAGCGCCGCGCCGAAGCGGTAGGCGGCGTCGGGCGTCGCTGGGCAGGGGGCCACACGTTCGATGTCGAGGTGGTCGTCGCCCCAGTCGAACACCTTGACGACGCGTGGTCCGCCTTCGGGTTGCGCCGCGCCGAGCCATTCAAGGCCTTTGCCTTCGCATTCGAAGAACCCTTTGGGTGCGAACGCCCTGCTTTTCCTGTATACCGAAGTCATCGTCGAGGCTCCTTCCTGCTGAGGGATGGTTGTAGGTTGGTCATGCGCGCCGTGGTGGCGCTGTCCTCTCCCATCGTAGGACGGTGGTGGTATGCGCGTTCGGCGCAAAACGGCCGTCCGTGCGTGGGGCATCGTGCATGTCCGGTATGGGTCGTGTGGATGGACTGTCCCTACGCCGCCGGTGCACATGTGGGTGTGATGGAATGGGTCGCGGTACAGTGAACATGAAGTCTATCCGATTATCCATCTATCTCAACGAGGGTTCATGAACTTCTTTCAGGCCATCTTCCTCGGACTTGTGCAGGCGTTGACCGAGTATCTGCCGGTCTCGTCAAGCGCGCATATCCGCATCATCGGCGATCTCATGCTTGGGCAGGATCCGGGTGCGGCGTTCACGGCGATCATCCAGATCGGCACCGAGCTCGCCGTCCTGTTGTATTTCCGCCATGACATCTGGAACATCCTCAAGAACTGGTGCCTGTGCCTTGCGGGCAAGCACGGCTCCGATTGGCGGCACCGCATGGGCGCGGGCAACAAGGACGCGCGACTCGGCTGGTACATCATCATCGCGACGATCCCGATCGTCGTCGCAGGCCTCTTGTTCCAGGACGCGATCGAAAGCACGTTGCGCAACCTGTGGATCACCGCGGCGATGCTGCTCATCTTCGGCATCATCCTGTGGATCGTCGATGATCGTGCGCCGCAGGCGAAGACGATCGACGACATGACGACGAAGGATTCGGTCCTGTATGGCATCGGCCAGATGCTCGCCCTCATCCCGGGCGTCTCCCGTTCGGGTGGCACGATCACGTTCGGCCGCGCGATGGGCTACACGCGCGAGGCCGCCGTGCGCTGCGCGTTCCTCATGGCGATCCCCGCCGTGTTCGGCGCCGGCATCCTCGAGGCGTACAAGGCGATCCATGGGGGAGCGGCCGCCGATCCGATGTTCCCGGGGTGGGGCGCGACGATCGCGGCGACCGTCGTCGCGTTCGTCGTCGGCTACATCGTCATCATCGGTTTCCTCAAGTTCGTTTCGACGTTCTCGTACAAGGCGTTCGCGATCTACCGCATCGTGCTTGCGGTCGTCGTCGCGGTGCTGCTGCTCACCGGCGTCCTGCAGCCGCTTGAGGGTGCGCCGCTTGGAGGCAACGCGTGACACGCTGACATCTTCGTGTGTATATGGTTCGGCGCCCACGGAATTTCGATTCCGTGGGCGCCGAACCATATACACACAATGACGTTGTTTCAGATCTGCTGGTCACGCAGATAGGCCTCCGCTTCCTGGACGAGCTGTTCGACCGCGGGCGTTCCGGAGGATGCGATGTCTTTCGCATGTTGGCGCATGTCCGCGTCATGCTCGAGCTGGTCCACATACTGCGCGAGGTCGGCGTTGCTGCGCACCATGATGTCGCAGTGCGCGCGCCACTGTTCCGCTCGCTCCGCGATCTCCTTGGGGTCGAGTCTGACGCCGATGATGTCGGAGAGCGTCTCGAGGAGCTGCAATGTGGCCTGGGGGCATGGGTCTGACCCGAAGTACTGGGGCAGCGACACCCAAATCGCCTTCGTCTCGTACCCCTCTTCGATCGCCGCTACATCGAGCACGTGGGGGATGCCGATCGGGCCGTTGTATTCGTTGTCCGGATCCGTCTGTTCGCCGCCGATGCTCATGTCCATCGGCAGCGGCCTCGTATGCGGGCATTCGGCGAACATCGATCCGAGCGTGATGATGCTGTCCACATCATATTGGCGTGCAAAATGCAGGCTTTCCTTGCAGTATTCCATCCACTGGTAGTTCGGTTCCGGTCCGAGCTGTGCGAGGATGTGCAGCGATTCGTTTATCGTGATGTCGTAGAACGCGGTCTGCGGCCACAGGATGCGCCGCGTGCCCTGGATGACGCATTGCATCGGGCGTGCGGTCTGATAGTCGTAGTAGCCGTCCCGGCTGATGTGGCCGACCTCAAGCGCATGGAACTTGGAGACCAGATGGCGGATAACGTTCGTCGCGCTTTGCCCGGCGTCGTTCCAACCGTCGAATGCCGCGACCATGATGTATTTCGCTCTGGTTCTCTGTCCGTACATGGTTCTTACTCTAATCCCCGGTTTGTTCCGGAATTGTGAAGATTAGCCCCGGGCTGACACTGTGTACAAACAGCTCGGCATGAATGTTGGTTTTCACAGCATAGATTGCCCCAACGGGCGCATATGCGCCACGTCCGCACTGTGGTCGCGCCATGTGCGACACGCCGACGTGTTGCGAATGACGTCCGTGTCGTTTAAGGTAGTCAATCGTGCTCAGACAGCGGCGAAGGCCCTTCTGGACGGCACATGCGGACATAGCTTAGTTGGTAAAGCGCGACCTTGCCAAGGTCGAGACCGCGGGTTCGAGTCCCGTTGTCCGCTCTAAGGTCCACAATGTGCAGACCTTGTTGGTGGGTTAGCCAAGCGGTTAGGCAGCGGCCTGCAAAGCCGTATAGACGAGTTCGACTCTCGTACCCACCTCGCATGGATGAGCGATCATCCGAGCCGACCGGGCGGTTGGCGCAGTGGTAGCGCACTTCCCTGACACGGAAGGGGTCACAAGTTCGAATCTTGTATCGCCCACGAGCCGAGCAATCGGCGCATATAACCGAATACGGGTGATTGGCGCAGCGGCTAGCGCACTTCCTTCACACGGAAGGGGTCGTAGGTTCGATTCCTACATCACCCACAGATACAGCGAGAGGCCCCCGGATGCATTCCGGGGGCCTCTCGCGTTCCCTGCGGTGGCGGATCGGTTTCAGGGGACTGCCCTCGGAGATATCGCGAGCGTCGCGCGGTGCCGCAGGATGCTGCATGACGCGACGCTGCATCACCCCTGCGCGACGTGCGATACCGCGATATGCGCTGCCGCTGGACTTTGCGGCACCTGTTTGCGTCGCACGATCTCGCTGCATGTGGCAACGATGGACGGATGTGGGCTCCCGTCGTCGCGCGGTGCCACCGAGTGCGGTGCCGATGAACAAATCTGCGTTCGTGTCCTGCAGACGTGCGTCGTCCAGTCCGAGGGCATGAGGTCAGCTGATGCTGACGTGTACACGTTTGCCTAGGGCACTGGCGATTTTGCCCAGTGTTTTGAGCGGTTGGACGACACGCCGAAACCGCAAACGCCCTCGGTTCGTCGTCGAAAGTTATATACTGTATCTCACTGTTGTATAGTGTTATATACCACGTTCGGACATCGTGGATGAAACGTCGGTATCGCACAAGGACACGAAGCACACACGATGAGGAGATCATGGACATCATCATCAATCCGACATCGATGACGCCGATCTACGAACAGATCGTCGACCGCATACGCGCGCTCATCAAGCAAGGCGAACTCAAGGCGGGCGACCCGCTGCCGTCGGTGCGCGGCCTCGCGCGGCAGTGCGCGATCTCGGCGCTCACCGCGAAGAAGGCGTACGACGTGCTCGAACAGGAGGGACTCGTCGTCACCGCGCAGGGCAAAGGCACGTTCGTCGCCGACGTCTCACCGAACATCGTCGCCGAGGAACTCAACCGCCAGGTCGAAGAGGAATTCGCCCAGGCGATCGCGAAGGCGCGCCGATTGCGGCTGGGCGACGCGGAGATCAGGGAACTTGTCACGATGCTGCTCGACGACACCGAAGACAGTGCGGACAGCGGTGCACACACGGAAGGAGCAACGCGATGACGAACGATGTGATCATGCTCGACGATGTCACGAAACGGTACGACGATTTCACGCTCGATGTGACGATGCATGTGCCGCAGGACACGATCACCGCACTCGTCGGCGTCAACGGATCGGGAAAGACGACGACGTTCCGCATCATCCTCGGACTCACGACACCGGACAGTGGCAACGGCACACTGCTTGGCGCGGACGTCACCGGACTGCCGAACGCCGTCAAACGACGCGTGGGCGCCGTCCTCGCGGATTCGTCGTTCGACGTGGCGTTCACGGGCGCCGACGTCATCCGTCAGATGCAGGCGTTCTATCCGGACTTCGACACCGCGTGCTGCGACGCGCTGCTTGCGCGGTTCGGCCTGCCGAAGGACAGGAAGATGGAGGAGTTCTCGACCGGTATGGCGGCGAAGTTCAAGACAATCATCGCGATGAGCCACAGGCCCGACGTGCTCATCCTCGACGAGCCGACCGCCGGTCTCGACGTCGTCGCACGCAGCGAACTGCTCGACGTGCTGCGCGCCTACATGGAGACACCGGGCCGCTCGATCCTCATCAGTTCGCACAATTCGAAGGACATCGAGACGTTGTGTGACGACTTCTACCTCATCGACCGCGGCCGCATCCTGCTGCATGAGACAATCGACCGGCTGCGCGACGACTACGCGGTCCTCATGCTCACCGACGAGCAGGCGAAAACGCTCGACGGCACGCACATCCTCGCGAGCGCGCATGTGCACGGCGGTGTCCGTGCGCTCACCGACGCGCGGCGGTATGTCGAGGAGAATATGCCCGGCGTCGCGGTCGTGCGCGGCGACATCGACGAATTGGTCACGATCATCGCTGCGGCCGGTGCTCACGGCGCACGTAACGAAAGGAGCAGGTCATGAAAGGGTTGTTCGAGCGGGATGTCATCGCAATGGGCAAGAATCGTGTGTTCCTCGCCGTGATGGTCGTGCTGTGCGTGTGCTATGTCGTTTCGGACATGTACGTCACGGGCGTGTTGCTCATGCCGATGCTGTTCGCGACGGTGTGCGGCGCGATGGTGCGCAATGACATGAGCGCGCCGATACGGCGCGCGTTGTTCGCGTTGCCGTTCGGCAAAGGGGAGTACGTCGCGGAGAAGTACCTCGTTTCGACTGCCCCATCCATTCTGTTCGCCATCGCGCTGCAATCGGTCAGCGCGGCCGTGCACCGGCAGACGTTCGCGCAGTCGGTGATGGTCGTCGCATGCGCGGCGTTCCTGACGGCGCTCACCGTGTCGGTCGAGATCCCGGTGAACATCGTCTTCCGCGACCGTGCGCAGGTCGCGCGCGTATGTGTGCTCGCGGTCGTGTTCACGCTCGTCGTGCTCGCGGTGTCGATCGACATGGGCCCCGAAGGGTTGCTGCGGACGATCGCGTCGATACCGGCGTGGGCATTGTATGGCGCGGGTGTCGCGATTGGCGTCGCGTCGCTCGCCGTGTCCGCGATGGTCTCCTTGCATGCGTTGCGCCGTGCACAGCTGTGAGATGACAGCATGAGTCGATTGGGGGAGCGATGGTTCCCCTTTTTTGTAGGCCAATGCCACACAAGTTATTCGTGGTCACAGGATTATTCGATTCATCTTTATTTCACGACAGACGCTACAGCGCCGGTCCTGCATACTGAAATAATTCTTTATGAATGGGATATGAGCATCTACGCTGTGTGTTGCTTTATATGATATAGTTATATGTTTATAGAAATTGAGAGGGAGGGGAACCCAACATGAAACTGCTCGAACAAATCGGACAAATAGTCCTCACACTGATCGCCATCGCCATCGTCGGCGGCATCATCATCTTCGCAGTCGCAGGCGTCGGCGCAATCACGGGCATCCAATTCATCGGCAACATCCTCATGCCGACCGACGAAACCGGACGCTACAAGTGCACAGGCCTCAACGCTTGGGACGAAGCCGTATGCGACACCTCACAGAACACGTTCGGCCTCAATGGCTTCAATGGCATGCTCGCAGGCATCGGCCTGCTCGTCGCCCTGTTCGCCGTCACCTACATCATCTGCACAATCGCCGGCGCTATCGGCAGCAAGACCAACTCCAAACACCCGATCCTGATCACCATCGCCATGTCCCCGTTCATCGTCGGCCCGGCCGCATGGCTCATGCTCACCTACCGCCACAACTGGCTGATGATCATACTCAGCGGCATCATATGCCTCATTGGTCTCGCCTGTGCGCATGGCGTGGCGGCTGACCCGGGCCCGACCTATGAGGAGCGGCAGGAAATGAAACGCCATAATGGCATGGCGGACAGCGAAATCCGCCGCAAGGTCGATGAGGCACTGTCCAACATGGAACAGGCGAAAATGCAGGAAAACGCCGTGCCATCGGCGAGTGTGGAGACATTCACCAATCTACGTCGCGACTGACCAAACCTAACCTTTGCTCCATCTGGACAGTAAAGGAAAGCGCATGCCGGCATCCAATCGGATGTACGGCATGCGCTTTTTGTATTGGTGCAGTGGCCCATGCGCAGGCTACAACTGTTTTTGCCTCACACGTACACATGCGGATACCCGAATCACACGTGAGCGTTGCTGTACGTTGATCGTTACGCATTGGCTTTCGTGAACCAGTCAATGATCTCGCGTTCGGATACGGGATGCATGTCCCACGCGTCGAGTCCGACGTTGACGCTACGCGCATCGGTGCCATCGGGGACGCCCTGATGCGTATGGCCGTACAGGAGCCAGCCATCCGTCGCCGGTGCCTCGTCGACGAAATCGGCGGCGTTCGGAGCCTGGTCATTCGTTACGGTGGCGCCTTCGCGTACCGCCTCTACGGCGCTGCGCCGCGGGAAATGCGAAAGTGTCACCGGTTGCTCCGCGATGTCGCCTGTGATGCTGTCGCCGGACAACACCGGCAACGGCATCATGATCTGCGCGCACGCATCGATCGTCTCGAACACGCTGCTGTATATGCCGTCCTTCGTCCGGTCTTCGAAGTTGAAATCATGGTTGCCGATGACCATATGCAGATGGCGGCAGTCGATTTCACGCAACCGCCGTATCGTGTGGTCGGCCGAACAACGGAATGAGACATCGCCGAGTATCCACAGCTCATCATCAGCACCCACCGTGCCATTGATATGTGCGATGACGGCATTGTCATGCGCGTCGACATCCGCTATGCGGCGGAACGCGGTCTTATGATCGCGCACATACTGGCTGAGCCATGTTTGGGCATTGTCGCGTCCTTCATCACGCCAGATCCCCAGATACCGCGAGCGTACATCACCGTCCTTGATATACCCGCGCAATGCGGAGACGAGGGGATGACCGAAATGCGTGTCGGAAGTGAAATAGCGCATATGCTTCCTCCTGCCAGCGGTCATGGCGCATCATCGCATGAAGTATCTGTGGCGTTCTGTGGTGCCGATGCCGCGCAATGAGCATAGCATAGTGCGGCATGCGGGCATCGCCGATTACCCACGGATGCGTTGCGCGCTGGCATAGTATGTGCGGAACGCCGCGGCTCGCTCTTCCTGGGTGTCCAATTGGGAGAACCAGTTGTCGCTTGTCGTCGCGTCGATGATGAAGTGCAGGCACAATAGGAAATGCTTGGGGCAGTAGAACCGTGTGTTGGCCATGCCATCGAAGTCGATGTTGGTGATCGAGAATGTGGCTACATCATCGCACGTACCGTACAGATAATTGCATGATTCGTCGTGGGGTCCGTCGTCATTGTCGAACAGCGGACCGATGGTGTCGATGAAATCACCATCATCCTGTGTTTGCGTATTGTCGGGCGTGATGGTGAGTGCATGTGTGTCCACACAGGTCACGTTTAGCGATATCATGATGACTCCTTATCTGATGCATTGTTGTGATGAAATATGAAATATAGGTCAATGGACGAAGACAGGTCCGTCAATATTGTTGTGGTTCGTATCGTTTGTTCAGTGCGTGTGGCGGCAGAAATAGCAGTTGTTCCTGCGGTACCTCCTGTGGATTGAGATGCGCATCGCGAATCAAATTGAGTACATTGAGACAATCGGTGATATCGCGTTCCATATCATCGTCCGAGAGCATGGAGCCCTTGTCGAAGAGCTGCGGGTAGGCTCGCATCTGCATGCGCAGTGACACCGCGTCATAGATGCCGAGGTCGATGATCAATCCATTGTCATCGGTTTTCCATACCACGACGCTCTCACTTGGCAGCGCCAATGTGAATCCGGTACGTACACAATTGAGGGCGAGCGCGCAGCCTTCCCGCTTGTTGTAGTCGTCGGTGAGGAAACCATGCCTATGCAGCACGTTGGTGCGTTGGACGTTCGTCAATATACGGTGCTCATCCAAGCCGCCTTCATCAAGGAAACGCACGACGAAATCGCCGGTGCTCACCGAATTGACCGGGGTGAGGGAGCGCAGTGCGGCCATATTGAACGCGATCTCCTTGAGTGTGTCGTGTTGTATCCGCATGCGCGAATCATGCCAGTCGCGACGCAACAGCAGGAACGCGGAAGGCCAACCATACTTGTTGCATTCGAGTGTTGAAAAATCCTTGAAGCCAGTGATACGGAATTGCTCGGCCGCATGCGCGAGCTGCTCATTGAACGAACGCTGTACCTGTTCGACTGCATCAGGTCGGCTTGTGTCCCCGACCCAGATGAACCCTTCGCCATGACCATCGATGTCGTTGTATGCATTGTTCATGACCCATCAATCCTTTCCTGTTGTGCACGATTCGTTGCGGTGGTATAGCTATGAACCGGATAAAACTTGCGACCTGTCGCCAAAACAGTCGGTGTAACGGACATATTGTCCGGTTGGTGACGGTGAGGGTTGTCCGTTCGTGCGTCGACTCGCTAGAATCAGACATGCCGCAGAAGGATAGCGAAAGGGGGAGTGATGCCGAACAAACAGGCGAAAACGACATGGGATCCCGCACAACATCCGAGAGGGTGGGCCGCGGAATGGTTCGAAGCACCTGAAACGCCCGATGATGGCAGTTACCGGATCGGCGAGGAAATCCGTGACTTGAGGAAGCCGGGCCCGAAGACTATCGGCGTCTTGGGGAAGACCTGCAACAGCAGGATTGTGTTCTACCCGGATTTGCAAGCCATGTTTGCATACCAGGATGACACGGATGGTTGTGGCGCCGACCAGATGGGTGAGTACTGGGCGAATGAGTTCTGCACGATGCATATGCTGTATGACAAGAAACGCAAGGCGATCGGATTGCGTCCCGCATTCATCAAGTTGTATCTCAGTTCCCACAGCGACCATCAGTTCCGTATCCGCTCCTATAAACCCGTTCATGATTTCTTCGGCAAGGAATTCGCCCAGAACACGGATTTCGGACGCCTTCGCGCGCGCGTCGAAGCCAGAT
The DNA here is from genome assembly GCF_002286935.1 of Bifidobacterium criceti. Taxonomy (GTDB): domain Bacteria; phylum Actinomycetota; class Actinomycetes; order Actinomycetales; family Bifidobacteriaceae; genus Bifidobacterium; species Bifidobacterium criceti. The sequence continues at coordinate 7,925 of NZ_MVOH01000014.1, read as the reverse complement.
TGCAACGGTGCACGTCTGTGGAATCCGGCGAGCCGGTCTTTGAGTACATCAAGGCCGCGTGCAATGCTCCCGAACGTAGTGAACACGTGAATGCGTGGCACGTGCTGGGCGCGCCCACTGCACGGACGACGAAGACGAAGGGAGCACTGGCCGAAGCCGGCGCCAAGGTCACGGTCTCGTGGCCTACCGAGGAAGAGGTGAGGGACGTGGACAGGAAACGTGCCGCCCTTGCCCTTGAATATGATCCCAAAACCGGCATGTTGTATCAGCAACGGGGGCCGAGGTATACGATTGGGAAAAATGGGGCAAAAGGAAGGATGTCACAGCTGGACGCATGGCTTTTGGCCGTGCTCACCGCGGCCGAAGGGTCGATGACGCTTTCCGAGATCGTCGAGGTGATGCTCATCGACCATCCCTATCTCGCCCCTGACCATCAGGTTGACATGCACATGGAATCACTGGAGTTTGAGGATGGTACGATGCGCACTGACGTCGAAATGAGCGCATATGGGCGGCATGTTCCTACAGGGTATCCGGATTCGACAGACCCCGCCGACGCGTTGGGCTTCTACGAGAGCCAGGAGATGGGGACTCGTGAGCAGCGGGCGTTGATCGGGATCATCCGCGCCGAATTACCCGAGGAGGCACAGGACTTGATTGATGTCCATGCGCTGCCGCCGCACATGCTGAGGGGACTTGCAATCGAAATACGTTGCAGACGTATGCGGACAACGAGTAAGGATGAGATTATCGAGCAGCTCGAATCCGAATTGCGTGAATCGATGAAGGAGGACCGCTCATGAACGAACGAACACCTGCGCAGATACCTCAGGAGATGCTCGACGTCACCAATCCCGATTACCGTCGTCAGGCGATTGAGGCAGGGCCACACGCCGGTCAGTTATGGATCGCCGAAGAGCAGGACCGCACCGAGTTCCTGATGATTGTAGACATTGATGAGTGCGATCCGCGCATCGCGCACATCATCCCGATGTCCAATGCCCCCATTGAGCAGACGTCGGACGGGCTTGTCATCGAAACAACGCCGTTGGGTATGCCGATGGTCGCATGGCCCTCGTTGGCGATTCCGATCCCCATCCGTGTATTGGATGTGCCACTTGGCGATTTCGAACCCACGGTCGTACAGGCCATCGCACACAACGAGCCTGATCTGGACCAACGGGTGCACCGGGCGGAGAATCCGGACGATTTCCTCACAGCATACGCCCAGGCATCCGCTCGGGCGCGGCTGTTCCAGCATTGGTGGACGATTGGCAAGCATCTGCCGCCACTGCATCAGGAAGCAGCCATCACATTCGGTGTCTCCGATGAGCGCAAAGCGTATGCGCAGGCGTTGAAGGATGTCCTTGGACTGAGCGCTGTGCAACGCAACGCGATCATGAACCATGGCATGCGTCTTACGGCGTCACAGGCCAAGAAGATGGAAAAGGCCGGTTTCGCATCCACTCCGCCCCAAGCGCAAGAGGCCATTCCCGATGAGTATCTGATTGCGGCCGAACAGCCCCGCTGGCACCAAGCCCTCGATGATATGGATCTTGATGGCAATGACGTTCGTTTGGAACTCGCCCGCACGGCGGCATTCGATCTCGCCGCCCGAACATCCGGCCACGATGCCGCCGCAGTGAACGGCGCGTTCCTTAAAGCCATCGAATCGATGAAGCACGGACAGTGATACGATGACGGATCCCAACGCCGCATTTCACCGCGCAGTGGACGAGCAGGCGAGGCGCATGATCGAGCTCGCCCGTACACTGCATCCTGAATTCGAAGAGGATTGCATCACGGATCCGGATATGCTTGCCAAGCATTGGCGTGGCGATGTGTCCATCCGCTTTGTCGATTCGTTGGTGGACAGCCAGCTACGTGATGATGCGTATGTGTTCTATGAGAACGACGGTGAGGACCGTTCCTCGCTCAATGATCTGCTCGGGTTGTTCAGTCCCTCCTTCGATAGCCGCCACGTCCATAGGATACAGGTCCAATACAGGAAGAAAGAGCGCAGGGACGAGCGCAAACGGATGAGCAACGACCGGACCCGGTATTCGATGCGCCGGTATTTCACGATACTGCATGAACTGGGCCATTATCTGCAACAGACCGACGATGACCTCGCCGAAACGCTTATGTCGATCAGCTCGACGAATTACAACAAACGTTTCGAGGAGGGGGCGTGCAATAGGTTCGCGTCGCTCTCATTGCTTCCGGATGCGTATATGCGTAAGCATTGCAGGATGCTCCGTGCATTCACCGCAAAGAACGTCGCGGATTTCTTCAAATCGGACCAGAGCCGTGGCACCCGCAGGGTATGCCGGGTGTCGCGGCAGGCGGTCACGAGGCGATTCGCTGACTTCCTTCCGGACGGAGGCTATACGGCTTTGGCGTATGCGATGGGGGACAGCGGCAGGATGCGCATCGTGTTTCGGGCGCATGCCGGCGGCGGCATCGAATACGGCCCGGCATGCACCGAAGATGAACACAACCTGTTTCAGGATGCCGGGCGTGTGCAGGTCGACAGGCAGACCAAGCGGGGCATGATGACGATGTCGGCGCAGCAGACAGGCAAGGGCGGCATCCGATGGCACATTATCGTCCTGAGGCCGTACTGATTATGACGCATGTCGCATGAGGGGATTGTGGGCTACTTGGCTGGTCCCTCCGCGTTGTGCTTGATGCGCTTGACGCAAGCGATGATGGTGCGCTGTTGGTCTTCGGAGAACAGCTTGTCCATCGTCTGTGGGCGGTCGAATGGAGGTTCGAACAATTCACCCGCTTCCTTGATGTACCCGTTCTTGGCGATTTGGTCGATCAGGAATTCCATGAACTCCCTTTGGGGGTCCGTCAGCTCATTGGCGTCAAGGAAATCAGCGAATGCCCGACGCACCGCCGCATGGTCCACGCCGGTCGTCTTGCGTACTGTCAGTCCCACTGGGTTGTCACCATACGCCTGTGCGTACTGCTCCTCGGAACCAATCGTCTTCATCAACGCGTTCTCGAGTTCGCTCCATTCAGGCATCGGAACAGGCTCATTATGTGCGATCATGCCGATCGCGCCTTCCTCGCGGTGCTTGTCGATGTAGTCCGTGACATCAGTCTTGTAGGCCGCGAGCGCATCGACCTGCACCAATTGGTCGAATGCCTCGCCTTCCACGCGCGAACGCACCTCGTCCTGCAATGCGGTGAACACGATTGCCTTTTCCCGCTCCTCTTTCGAATCCGAGATGAACCGGATGAGGCCGCGAAGCTCTTCGCGTACATCTTCAAGCCCATGTGCGTCGACATGCTTGATGAACGCAGGGTCGCTTGTGATGAGTTTGATTGTCTGCTGGTGTTCACGCACTTGGGGGGTCGTCATATGGTCGTCCAGTTGCGAGGCGACGTCGGTCAGCCGGTTGACATAGGCCTGGGTCTTCCCGCCGCCCACGCGCAATGCCATGAACTCATACATCATCGAGTCGAAGCGCAACGCGTGGATGTCATCGTCGCCATAATGGGCGAAGGGTGCGATCTCCTTGTCAAGGATCTGCACATCCTTGTCGTCGAGATGGTCGAACGCATGTTCGTCGCTGAATCGTACGATGGCGGCGCGGTGCAGTCGCGCAATGAATGTGTTCGTATCGATCGATGCGATTTGTGCTTGGGCATCGCGCACAAGCTCGTCCCGCCATTGCATGAGCTTGTCGTCGGATGTGCTTGCCGATGACTGCAATGATTCGATGAGATGCACTTGCTGACGGAAAATGCGTTCACTGAGCGAGACAGGGACGGAAGCCGGGATGCCTTCCGGATTCTGTCCGAAGAACCGCATATTGCCACAATAATCGAAGATGTAGAAGCGGCGCTTGTCCACGTATTCACCGTCCACGCCATCGACGCAGTCGAGGCCCTCGCAGGTTCGCGTGCCACGTCCGATCATCTGCCAGAACTTGATTTTCGAACGCACTTTCTTGAAGAACACGAGATTGACCACTTCGGGTACATCCACGCCCGTGTCGAGCATATCGACCGAGACGGCGATGATGGGCAACGGCTTGGTCTTGAATTCGTCGATCGCATTGTTCGCGTAGCTTTCGCTATGCACGATGACCTTCATCCACCCGTCTGCGGATTCCTTCGGGTAGAGTATGCCGAAGCGTTCCTCGATGAAACGAGCATGCGCCTGCGTCTGCGCGAAAATGATCGTCTTGCCGAGCCGTTCGCCACCCGCTGTTCGGATGCCGTTCTCCATCAGATCGAGGAGCACCTCGTCCACGGTGTCCTCGTTCATGACGAACGTGTTGAGTTCCGACGCGTTGATGTGCTTCGGCAGATCGCGCTGTTCGCGTTCCTCATCGTCGTCTGCGGGAACGGAGCCGAAGTCCTCCTCGTAGCGTTGTTTGTCCTCGTCGGACAATTCATCGTATGTGATGCCTTCATCGATGAATTTCGTGCTGCCTTCGATTGAGTAGAACGGCACCAGATACTTTGCTGCGAGTGCTTGCGCATACTCGTATTCGAACGTGGGTTCGCCTTCCTTCACATGGAAGAACTCAAAGGTATTGCGGTCCACATCCTTCGCCGGGGTTGCGGTGAGTCCGACCATGAGGCCGTCGAAATAGCGGAAGATCTCGCCGTACTTGTTGAAGATCGAGCGGTGCGCCTCGTCGATGATGATCAGGTCGAAATGGGCCACGCCGAACAGTGCGCTGCCGTCAGGGTGCTGCAGCGCGTCGATCGCGTTGATCATCGTCTGGTAGGTCGAGAACACGATGCGGGAGTCGGCCGCGCCGGACTTGTCATCGCACAGGTTGCACAGCGACTGGTCCTTCAGATATTCACCGAAGGAGCTTTTCGCCTGCCGGACAAGCTCGACACGGTCTGCCAGGAACAGCACATTCGTCACGAGTCCCGCGCGGGAGAATACGTCGACGAGTGCCGCGGAGACGCGCGTCTTGCCGGTGCCGGTCGCCATGACGAGCAGACTGCGCGCATGCCTGGCATCGATGTTGTCGCACACCGCCTTGATGGCTTCCAGCTGATAGTCGCGGCCAGCGATCTGCTTGTTCACTGGTACGAGCGCTGGATTGTTCCAGTCCCTGCTTTGCCGGAAACGACGGCCCAGGTCATTGGGGGAGTAGAATCCACCAACACGGTGCGACGGGCCGAAATGATCATCGGCGAGCCAGATCTCAAACCCGTTCGACAGGAACACGAACGGCCTGTACCCGTATTGCCGCTCAAGGCAATCCGCGTACAGCTTCGCCTGATGCTCGCCATCACGGGCGTCACGTGAGGTCTTCTTCGCCTCAATAATCGCAAGGGGCTTGCCATCCGGGCCATTGAGCAGATAGTCAATGCGTCCATGTTGCCCGGCATGGCCTTCCATATCCGGCACAGGCACTTCGGTGAGCGCATCCTCCCCGAGTGTCCATCCGGCCAGACGAAGTTCGTAATCGATGTAGATGCTCCGCGTCTTCGCTTCGGAGATATCGAAGGACGCCATCGTCGACTCGACGGGACGTGTCTTGCGAGTCTCGACGAGTTCCGCACGCACCGATTCCAGCTGACGGCGGATCTCGGCGATTTCCATTTCCTTCTGTGACATCTCCTCTTCACGCTGGCGTTCCCGCTCTGCGGCTTCCGACGCTTTCTGCCGTTGCAGCGCACGGGCCATCACGATCGGAATCTTCCGGGCGTCGAACGAACGCTTGACGAAGTCCTCGTTGTACAGCCGATCCACACCTTCGACGAACGAGAAGAGGCGAAGCAACGACTGCAGCGCCTCATCTTTCCCGTACTGCGTGTTCTTGTGCATGCTTTTGTTGCCTGGTGTCACGATGTCGCTACGCAGTTTATTGACTTCGTCTTGCCCCATGAGCCGAACGAACTCCGGTCCTTTGAGCAGATCACCCAACATCGGCACACCACGCTGCACCGAGATGTCCCCAAACTGCTCGGTCGCGTATATCCATTTCACCACCTGTTCGAGTGCCTTGCGTGAGTTTTCGACGACCGTATTGTATGAGAATCCCATGGCGCGCTCCGCCTCCATGCATGGTTTGGCGAAGGCCTCATAATCCGGATACTCAAGAAGGAATCCAAAGTTGCCGGTGAAGTTCGTGGACATGTGCTTTCCTCCGTGTGGTGGTGGGTATGGTTTCGCGACTTGGATAACCGGACAAAACATCGTCTGGTCTGGTTCAGATGGCGAAATATTGCTGTGCGAGACTGTCGTACAGCATCTGCAGTTGCTCAAGTGTTCTTGTTGTCGCATCCTTCATCTGGTTCACTTGCTCGACGAAGGCAGCGAAACGCTGCTGTGATGGCAATTGGACGTGTGGAATTGGAATTTGCACAAGAACCTGAGCATCCAGTTTGTATGTGCCATGCGCAGACTGGGTCGTTTCAGCCAGCAATAGCTGTTCCTGATTGCGCACCGCTTCCGCCAAGAATGTCGGGTCCATTGCATCTTTGGGGATAAGTGCCTTCATATCTTGATTAATTGTAACGTGTGGACCACTCAACACGGCAATGGGCACATCATGGGCAAGAATCATACCTCGTACTACAACGACCACCGTGGGCTCGGTGAATACAGTCATGGACGCGTCAGTAATTGCCTTTTCTGTGATGTGGTCCTGCGAATCAGTCAGATGAGGATGCTTCATATCCTTCGGACTAAACCAAGGGATAGTGCCATGCTCCCAGAAATCAGCATTCCTTTTTGAAGGCGTTTTACCACTCTGGAGCATGCAACACTCACCGAGCGTTACCATCTCTTGATCCGAACTGCCAAACATCTCAACGAAGCGGGATTGGATGAGCTCGTCGTATTTCTCCAGCATATCCTGCGCGATACGTTGAAGACGCTCAATCTCATCCAATCGGTTGGCAATGCGTCGCTGCAATACAGTATCTGGAACGCGTATTGCAACTTCCTTGAGCCATTTATAGTGCCTGCTGTAACCTCCGTCCGGAAGATCAACAAAGCGTAGCGCGTGGTATAGGTATCGCTGTTCTGTTGTTGGGTCTTTAGTCTCGAGCACTTTTGTGCCATCTGCGCCGATGAAGAACGGCTGTGTCACATATTTGAACACACCCGTATGGTCTCCGAAGACAATGGCAGGAACATTTTCATATATGCCCGTCGCGTCATCTGTATATCCTGCTATCGCATTTTGTCCTTGGTCAATAATCGGATATCGTCCCGATACACAGTAATCCGAAGCTTTAATGGCTCTTCTCAAGTTAGTGTGTAAGGGCCGTGCTTCATCATTGCTTGTGTGATAGAAAAATTGAATGAGGAAACACGGCCTGAACCCGAGTTTATCGTGTTCGACCCCCAACGTTTCCTTGGTTTGGATGAGATGGGTCTTCGTGTGCTCTCGTGGCGGCGTCTTGGCAGGCCGGACGGCCCGGGATTAAGGCAGATCAGGTGCGAGCCGGACTCGCACGACGCACGCTGGTGCCCCTCGTGCGGCGCGTATGCCAGGGTGCGTTCGTCGTGGCTGCGCACGCTGGCGCATGTGCCCTACGGCGACGACGCGGTGCATCTGCTGGTGCGCGTGCGCCGCTACGAGTGCGTGCCGTGCTCACGCTCGTGGAGCGATGATCTTGAGGCGGTGGGCGCCGGCAGGGGCGTGTTGAGCGTGCCGGCGGTGATGTGGGCGCTGCGGCGCGTGTGCCTGGACTCGATGACTGTCTCGGCGTGCGCCAGGCTGCTTCATGTGGCATGGGCGGTGGTCGACCGGGCGGTGCGCGAGCAGGGCATGCTGCTGCTCGAGCAGGCCGACCGGTTCTCCTCGGTGCGCGCGATCGGCGTGGACGAGCACGTGTGGCGCCACGGCGCGTTCGGAGACCGGTACGTGACCGTGATCGTCGACCTGACCCCGCGTTGCGACGGCAGGCCGGCAAGACTGCTGGACATG
>NZ_MVOH01000013.1 GCF_002286935.1 Bifidobacterium criceti | reverse complement strand
CACGTACCGGTCTCCGAACGCGCCGTGGCGCCACACGTGCTCGTCCACGCCGATCGCGCGCACCGAGGAGAACCGGTCGGCCTGCTCGAGCAGCAGCATGCCCTGCTCGCGCACCGCCCGGTCGACCACCGCCCATGCCACATGAAGCAGCCTGGCGCACGCCGAGACAGTCATCGAGTCCAGGCACACGCGCCGCAGCGCCCACATCACCGCCGGCACGCTCAACACGCCCCTGCCGGCGCCCACCGCCTCAAGATCATCGCTCCACGAGCGTGAGCACGGCACGCACTCGTAGCGGCGCACGCGCACCAGCAGATGCACCGCGTCGTCGCCGTAGGGCACATGCGCCAGCGTGCGCAGCCACGACGAACGCACCCTGGCATACGCGCCGCACGAGGGGCACCAGCGTGCGTCGTGCGAGTCCGGCTCGCACCTGATCTGCCTTAATCCCGGGCCGTCCGGCCTGCCAAGACGCCGCCACGAGAGCACACGAAGACCCATCTCATCCAAACCAAGGAAACGTTGGGGGTCGAACACGATAAACTCGGGTTCAGGCCGTGTTTCCTCATTCAATTTTTCTATCACACAAGCAATGATGAAGCACGGCCCTTACACACTAACTTGAGAAGAGCCGGATATGAGCAGTCATCTTTCCTCATATGAGTTCATCATATGAAGTGATACGGGTGAGTGACGTGCGCGAATCGTCATGATGGATTCCGCGTAGTGGTCGGCGGCGTTATCGGCAGCAGGAAGTGCTGCCGATAACGCCGCCGACCACTACGATGATGTGGGCAAGGTCATACGCCCCGCAACGGATAACACAATCCGCACGATTTTGAGTATCCAAAACACCACCACCCGTAGCGGACACAGTGCGGTTCCTACGTACGACCCCTAACACAACAGAGGATGTTACCCATAACAGCATGGACGCACACCACTGCCCGTAAGCACAAAGCACACTGCACACTGCTGCCCGTAAGCATGACGCACAACGCGCGCGTGACGCCACAACGCACGCATGACGCTACGCGCGCGCATACAACAGGTATTCGGCGTTGCCGTGGGTGCCTTCGATCGGCGAGGGTGAGGCCGCGACAACATGCATCCCGTAAGCGTGCACACAGTCCTCGATTTTACGCAACGCGGCCTCGCGCTTGTCAGGATCGGTGACGACGCCATGTTTGCCGAGCCCGTCACGTCCCACTTCGAACTGTGGTTTGACGAGCAGCACGATATGCGCACCGGGTGCGGCGATACGCGCCACGACCGGTACGACGTATGTGAGTGAGATGAATGAGACATCCGAGACGACCATCTGCGGCCGGTAAGGAAGATCGTGCACGCCGACATCGCGGATGTTGACACCGCTCATCTCGATGATGCGCGCGTCGTCGGCGATACGCTTGTCAAGCTGCCCGTGGCCGACGTCGAGCGCGACGACATGCCGCGCTCCCCCACGCAACAGCACGTCGCAGAACCCACCCGTCGACGCGCCGATGTCAAGGCAGTCAAGGTCCTGCGGCGGTTGCAGCCCGTAAGCGGAGAACACATCGAATGCACCAAGCAGTTTGTATGCGCCGCGCGAGACGTAGTCATCGGCGCCGCGCACGTCAATGCGCGCGCCATCATCCACTTTCATCGACGCCTTCGCCGCGCGCGCCCCATCCACATACACGTGGCCGTCGTCGACGAGTCGGCGTGCCTTCGCGCGCGAAGGCGCCAACGCACGCATCGTCATCATGACATCGAGACGTTCGCTGCGCGCCACCTCACGCTCCTGCGGCATTGGTGAAATCGAAGTCCGGCAACGCGATGGTGTCAAGGTCAATGCCATCGTCGCGCAGCCGCCATCCAAGCGTGCACGCCGCACGCAGCGCGTCGACGCTCGTCGTATCGTCGACGACGAGCGCGTCATCGGCGAACCACGCCTTCGCGCCACGGCACACGTATACGTCACCGCGCGCATCGCCAGCGGGTGCGGACACGTCCCCGTCGCGGACGACCGCGGGCTGAGCCTCGTTGAGGCCACGCAGGTCAAGTGCGACATATGTCGGCCGCAGCTCCTTCGGCGCGCGGATGAGCAGGTCAGGATCGGTGACGCCCGTAAGCACGAGAAGCGAATCGTATCCGCCGCGGTTGCCGGCTTCGATGTCCGTGTCGAGCCTGTCGCCGATCGCGAGGCTGCCTTCGATGGAGACCATGTCCTCGCCGTCGTGCGCCGCGAGCATGCGCGCCTCGTCATACATCGCCGATTGTGGTTTGCCGGCCGATCCAAGCGGTTCGACGCCCGTCGCGTTGATGACCGACTGGATCATCGACCCGCATCCCGGTGCGACGCCATGCTCACGTGGAATCGTCAGATCACGGTTCGTCACAAAATACTTCGCGCCACGTTCGACCGCGAACGACGCTTCGGCGAGCTGCTGCCATGTCATCTGCGGATACCATCCCTGGATGACCGCCTGCGGCGCGGCACCCGCCCCGTCGACACCGCGTTCGACGATCGCGAGTCCGGCCTTGCGCACTTCGTCGCGCAGATGGTCCGCACCGACAACGAACACGTCCGCTCCCGCGCCCACGTGCCGCGCGACCATGCGCGCGGCGACGACGGACGACGTGATCACCTGCCAAGCCGCGACGTCGAGTCCGAAACCGCGCAGCTGCTCGGCGACCGTCTCCTGCATGCGCGACGAATTGTTCGTCGTGTATTCGATTGTCATGCCAAGACGTTCGGCCGCACGGATGCTGTCCGCCGCGTACGCGACCGGTTGTTTGCCATAATACACGACGCCGTCAAGGTCGAGCAGTGCAAGACGGTAACGTCGCGAGAGCGGTGTGTCCGTTGATTTCAGCACGCTGTCGTCACTCCGTTTCGCTCTTGAGCTGCTCTTCGTAATCGCCGACTTCGACGTCCTCCTCGTTCGCGTCGTCCTCGGCGTCGGTGAGATCGGGGTCGCCCATCACACCTTCCTCGTCACGGCGGCTGTTGCGCTCCTGCATTTGCGCGGGATCGATGTCCATTTCCGCACCCGCGCGCTGCTCCTCCTCGGGGATGCGCGTCTCGTCGTCCATATTGACACCATCCTCGTCGTCAAGCGGTGCGTACTGTGCGTCGTCCGGTGTCACGCCAAGCTTCGCCTGCAGGTCCTCGGGGAGGTCCTCGACGTCGTAGTCGACGACGAAATCGTCGCTTGTCTCTTCCTCGTCGACGTCCGCATAGCGCGCCTCGAGATCGTCGATGAGTTCGTCGAGTGCGACGGCTTCGTCGTCGCGTCCCGCCTCGGACAGGAAGTACTGTTCCGCCTGCGCGGCGCGCATGCGGTATTCGCCCGCGAGACCCTTGGCATGTACGAGTTTCGAGACGACCTCGATCGCTTGGTTCGTCATGCCCATGTCGTTGAGCGCGCCGGCGTAGACGAGGAACATCTCGGCCTTCGCTTCGCCGGTGAGGCGCTTCGCGTTGTCCGACAACGCGATTTCGATGGCCTTCTTCGGCTTGTCAAGTCCACGCTCGCAATCGGCCATGAACGGCAGGTAATCGAGGTAGCCGTTCATGCGGAACGCGGTCTGGAACTCGCGCAACGCAAGCTTGTAGTCGCCTTGGCGGTACGCGACCATTGCGAGTGTCTCGCGGGCGATGTCGACGCGCGAGGCCTGCTTGGCCGCCCACTTCGCATGCGCGAGCGCGGCCTGCGGGTCGTTCGCTTCGAGCGTGTATGCGGCGAGGATGTGCAGGCCGATGTTCTCGGCGTGTTCCTTCGCAAGGCCGCGCAGACGTTCGCGCTCGTCCTTGCTCAGCATGCTCCATTCGAGGCCCTTCGGCATGACCGGTTCGCCCGGCCTGCGGTCCGTGTACGGGTTCTGCGACGGGAAGCTGACAGTGCCGTCCGAATTCCTGCGCGAATGCGACATATATTCCGCGCGCTTGCGGTCATGATGCGCGGCGCGCCCCTCGTCGTTGTAACGCGGGTTGCGTCGGTCGTTGCTACGGTCGTTGCGCCTGCGGTCGTCATGACGGCCGCCGTCATGGCCGCGCTGTCCATCACGTCCGCGGAAGTCACGGCGGTCGTTATCGTCATGATGGAAGTCACGGCGGTCGCCATCGTTGTGACGGAAATTGCGACGTTCGCCATCGTCACGACGGAAATCACGACGCTCCCCATCATTATGACGGAAATTGCGACGCTCGCCATCGTCACGACGGAAATCACGACGCTGCCCACCGCGTTCACCATCACGACGGAAGTCACGACGTTCCCCATCGTTGTGACGGAAATTGCGGCGATTTCCACCACGCTCGTCGTCACGTCCATGGAAACGGTTGCCGGAACGGTAGCCATTGCCGCTGCCGCCATTGCGGTGGAAACGGCGCTGCTGGCCGTCACCATCACGACGGAACTCGCCGCCCTCACCGTCGCGGCGGAAATCGTTGTTCCTTCCGCCACCATTCGCGCGACGGTTGAAGTTCCTGCCACTTCCACCCTGGTTGCCGCGGTGGAAGTTCGAGCCACGCTTGCCGTCGCGGGAACGGAATCCACCGCCGGAATTGCGGCGCTGGCCGCCGTTGCCCGATCCGTAGCGGCGGTTGCCGCCCTGGGAATGATGCTGTGATCCGCGTTCGTCTGCCATGTTCGTACCTTTTTCAATCAAGAGGCGGGCATTGCGCCCGCCCCGTTCGTCATTGCCTTCTAGTGTAGCCAATACGCGGCCGCGGCCTCGTGTTTCGGCTCTAAGTGTGCAAAAGCGTCATCCGTATGGAGCTGCCCATGTTACGGGTGGCACCATCCATTTGCTGCCTGTTGCCTACGGGCGGCATCCTCCATTCGCTTACGGGCAACACCACCCATTTGCTTACGGGCAGCGACTGTGGTGTTGCCCTCGTACAGGTTGCACACATCACATCGCATTCACCCTGCCCTGTATCGGTGGCTTGTGCGTGCCGCCGGGTCAGCCAAGTTCGACGACGCCGAGCGCCTTCTTGCCACGGCGCAGGATCGCGAACCTCCCCTGAAGGAAATCGTCGCCGTCGAGCAGCTGCTCCTCATCCTCGACGCGCACGTTGTTGAGGTATACACCGCCCGATTTGATCGTCTTCCTCGCTTCGGAGATTGATTTGAACAGGCCAGCCTTGACACCAGCCTCACTCACACGGTCACCGGATGCGGCTTTCGCGAAGGTCTTCGCGCCTTGTTCATCCTCGACTTTGAGTCCTTCGAGCGCGGCTTCGAGCACAGCCTCGTCGATTGCCGTCACATCACCGCCACGTCCGAAGAGTGCTGTGGAAGCTTCAATCGCCTGACGCGTCGCATCCTCGCCATGCACAAGACTCGTGACCTCCCAGGCGAGCGTGCGCTGAGCTTCACGAGCACCCGGATTCGTCTCGGTCGATTCGATGAGCCGTTCGATCTCGCTCTTCGGCAGGAACGTGAACGCCTTGAGCAGGCTTTCCATTTCGGCGTCGGGACGGTTGACCCAGAACTGGTAGAACTTGTACGGGCTGAGCATCGTGCCGTCGAGCCACACGGCGTTGCCTTCGGACTTGCCGAATTTCTTACCGGTGGCATCGGTGATGATCGGGCTCGCCATGACGTTCACATTGACACCGCGCACCTTGTGGATGAGGTCGAGTCCGGACGTGAGGTTGCCCCACTGGTCGGAGCCGCCAAGCTCGAGGACGCAGTCGAAGTGATCATACAGATGCAGGAAATCATTGCCCTGGAGCACTTGGTAGCTGAATTCGGTGAAGGAGATGCCTTCCTCGGAATTGAGCCTACGCGCGACGATGTCCTTCGAGAGCATCGTGCCGACACGGAAGTTCTTGCCGACGTCACGTAGGAAATCAAGCACGTTCATCGTCGCGGTCCAATCGTAGTTGGACACGAAGGTCACCGGATTGTCGCCTTCCTGCACGAGGATGTCGCCGATTTGGATGCGCAGGCGTTCGCACCACTGCTCGACGACGTCCTTCGGGTTGAGGATGCGTTCGCCCGACTGTCGCGGATCGCCGATGAGACCGGTGGCGCCTCCGACGAGCGCGATTGGATGGTGCCCCGCCTCTTGCAGATGGCGCATGATGATGAGCTGCACAAGGTTGCCGATGTGCAGTGACGGTGCGGTCGGATCAAAACCGCAATAATAGTGGATCGGCTCCCCGTTCAATGTCTCGGCGAGTCGATCCCTGTCGGTGGATTGCGAGATCAACCCGCGCCATTGCAATTCATCGAGCACGGAATCGAATCCGGCTTCCTTGAAATCGATGACGTGAGCCATGCCAAACATCTCCTTGTGAAGTTTTCGCGTACGTGCCCCGCAGGCGTTCGGCGCGGAGCAAACATTGTCAGTGTGTCACACCTCGGCGACACCATCCGGTCTCTTGTCATGCCATGTTTTCCCCTTCTCCCCACTGCGCCGTTCGCATCATCTTCCACCGCTCCATGCCGATGGTGGCACATCATGCATCTGTGTTACCGGTGGTACACATCACGCCACTGCAACCATCACAAACGTTACGGGTGGTATTGGGTTACGCCCTCTTCCCACGGCCTGCGTCCCGTTACGGGTAGCGATGGTCACGGGCGCGGCTTGCGCTCGTCCTTACGTGACAATCGTGACGCGAACGTCTCCTGTATGGCACTCAACGTATCGGCGATGTTCACAATGAATCCCTCAAGATATTTCGGTGGAATCGGGGTGAGGGGAAACATGTGTGTGCGGATGCTGTTCGACACGATGGCATCGATTTCAAAATCGCCGCGCGCGTTGCGTTCAGCCGTATATGGATGTCGGAACCCATGCAGCCGGTGCGCCCCGTCATCGGCGTCATGCCAATCGTAGAGGAAATAGTCATGCAACAACGCCGCCCGTACAAGGGCACGGAGGTTCACATGGTTCCATAATCGCAGACGGTCGGCGATCCGCACGCTCAGCCGTGCCACCCGTAACGAATGTTCGAACGTCGTGATATCGCCGTGCTGCATGCTTCGTTTGGCGATCTCCATATGCTCATGTTCGAGGATGTCCCGCCCGTAACGATGCACGATCGCATCGATGCGCTCACGGCTCAGCATATCCATTCCCTTTCTGCCTTTGTTCCCGACACATCCACGATCCCATTGCTGCCCGTAACGATAGATCCCACATATGGCCGATTCCATCGTTTCATCCTTCAACGTCATCGTCTGCAACGTCTGCGCGCATTGCCACCCGTAAGAGATAAGCAGGTGACGCCACCCGTAGGCAAAGCGATAGGTGACAACCCGTAAGCGATCGACATAGACATTAGGCGATACCACCCGTAAGCGATAGGTGGCGCTACCTGTAAGCGAAGGGTGCTACCCGTAACAATGGTGGAGATGGAAGAGGATGTGGATGGATGTGGAGGTGGATGAATCCGTCATGATACAGAGGCGGAATGCGCACGACAAACAAAATGGCAGGAACATACAGAGAAACAGAAACGGCCATGGGCGGTGCCTTGCCGATGCGCGGAGGATGGGGTGCCCCGTGATGCGAAGCGCCCCATCATGCCTCCCGTAACGTCAGTCCAGAGCAGCCCGGATCAGTCCAGAACCTGTTCGCCGCCTGTCCCCGTCACTGCTTCTTCTCTAGGGAGCCGGCCGCCTTGAACGCGATGCCATCGCTCTTCGTCTGGAACGTGTTGTGCAGACGCTCGATCTGCGACTTCGCAGACATGATCTGTTCACGAACACGTGTCGGCGCGGTGCCACCCTTACCGGCGCGGGCGGAGACGGAGCCCTCTGTCGAAAGCACCTCGCGCACTTTGACCGCTTGCTCAGGTGCCACGAAATCACGGAAGATCTCAATGAAATCATCATCCGACAGATCCCACAGCTCCTCATGGCGGCTCTCGGCGACCTTGACGCACGCACCGGAAAGCTCATGCGCATGGCGGAACGGGACACCGTTCTTGACGAGCCATTCGGCGATGTCGGTCGCCAATGCGAAACCAGTGGGCGCCTCCTGTTCGAGACGTTCCGCATTGAACTTCATCGTGCGCACCATACCTGTGAACGCCGGCAACAGCACTTCGAGCGTATCGGTCTGGTCGAAGACCGCTTCCTTGTCCTCCTGCAGGTCGCGCGCATACGCCGTCGGCAGTCCCTTGAGCGTCGCGAGCAGCCCCGTCAGATCACCGATGAGACGTCCAGCCTTGCCACGCGCGAGTTCCGCGATGTCGGGGTTCTTCTTCTGCGGCATGATCGATGAACCGGTCGAATACGCGTCGTCGAGTGTGACGAAATCGAATTCCTGACTGTTCCAGATGATGATTTCCTCAGCGATACGTGAGATGTCGACGCCGACCATCGCCGCGATGAACGAGTATTCGGCGACGAGATCGCGGCTTGATGTTCCATCGATGGAATTTTCGGTGACTTTGGTGAAGCCAAGCTCACGCGCGACGGCCGTCGGCTCCAGGCCGAGCGTGTTGCCAGCGAGCGCGCCGGAACCGTAAGGGCTCGCATCGATGCGACTATCCCAATCAATGAAGCGTTCGACGTCGCGCAGCAACGGCCACACGTGCGCCATGAGCTGATGCGCGAGAAGCACCGGCTGCGCATGCTGCATATGTGTACGCCCCGGCATGACGGTACGGCCTGCGGCCTTCGCCTGCTCGCACAACGCGTCCGCGAGCGCAAGCACCTGGTTCGCGACAACACGCGCGTGACGACGCAACCACATGCGGATGAGTGTCGCGATCTGGTCGTTGCGGGAACGTCCCGCGCGCAACTTGCCGCCGAGTTCGTCCCCGGCGATGCCGATGAGTCCACGTTCGAGCGCGGTTGCCTCGTCCTCGTCGTCCTCGATCGGCGCGAACACACCGCTGTCCACACGGCGCTGCAGTTCGTCGAGGGCGGATTCCATACGCTGCAGTTCGTCGGGGGTGAGCAGGCCTGCGCGCCCGAGTGCGCGTGCGTGAGCGCGCGAACCGGCGATGTCATCGTCGGCGAGTCGCCAGTCGAATTGTGTGGACTTGCTCAGCAGCGCGAGTTCCGGTGACGGCCCCGACGAGAACCGTCCTCCCCACAGCGCGAGGTGTTCTTCGGCCGGTTGCGCCTGTCGTGTTTCCGTCATCTCGACACCAGCGGTTCCGATGATCTGTTCATCGATCATGTTGTCTTTGTCTCCTTCGCCCACCGCTACGGGTAGCGGTGGCCTTCCTATGTATCCGTGTCTGTTATCGGTAGTGCTGTTTTCCGTATCTACATATCCGTCCACCGTCGTCCATCCGCGCGCGGCGACCATGGTGACACGTGTCGTGCGCATACGAATGATGTCGTACGGGATGCCGATTGCACATATGTTTCCGGTTACCACTGCCCATCCTACCGTCGTTCGTCGAAAACCATCCACCGTCGTCTTACGGGTGGCACATCCAACACTTACGGACGATGCATCCTGCGCACAATGATGGTACGGGTGGCATTCTGTATGCGACATGCTATGGGTGGCGCCACCGCTCAATGCCCATCACGACCGATGATTGCATCCCGTAACACAACATTCCGCAACACGATGAAGAGAAGGGGATGATATCGACAATCCGCACATATTCGATGCTGCCCATAAGCACCAGTGAACCGGAAGAGCGTCAGCGGGCTCGCAAAGCACTCGCAACTCGCGGCCGCGCGCTGCACGGACACTGCGACCCGTAACCACACACTAAGACGACGAAAGGGAGAGACCGCGGTTCCCAGCGGCCTCTCCCCTCATATGCGTCGCGCGGATAGGTGCATCCCGTAAGCGGATGTCACTCGACGTCGTTGTCCGGGACCTCGATGCCGTTGCCGAACTTCACGTCGCGCGCCGCGGCGACCTTCGTCGGCAGCCCGTAGATCTCGATGAAGCCGTTCGACGCGTTCTGGTCGAAGGTGTCACCCGAATCGTAGGTGGCGAGGTTGTAATCGTAGAGCGATTCCGCGGAACGGCGTCCGACGACGACGGCGCGGCCGCCGTGCATGACCATGCGGATCTCACCCGAGACGTACTGCTGCGTGTCGTTGATGAACGCGTTGAGCGACTTGACGGCCGGCGAGAACCACTGCGCGTCGTAGACGAGTTCGGCCCAACGCTTGTCGATGTCACGCTTGATGCGGTGCTGTTCGCGTTCGAGGCACATGTTCTCAAGCTCCTCATGCGCGGTGATGAGCGCGATCGCACCTGGCGCCTCATACAGTTCGCGGGACTTGATGCCGACGAGGCGGTCCTCGATGAGGTCGACGCGGCCGATGCCCTGCGCGCCGGCTCGGCGGTTCATCTCCTCGATTGCCTGCAGCGGCGTGACGTCACGACCGTCGAGCTTGACCGGCACACCCTGCTTGAATTCGATGACGACCTCATCCTCGACCGGCGGGAAGTCCGGATCGTCGGTGTACGAGTAGCAGTCCTTCGTCGGCGCATTCCATGGGTCCTCAAGGAAACCGGTCTCGATGGCGCGTCCCCAGACGTTCTGGTCGATTGAGAACGGGCTCTTCTCCGTCTGCACAATCGGCAGTTTGTGGTCGTTCGCGTACGCGATCTCCACGTCACGCGTGAGCGAAAGGTCACGAATCGGGCTGATTGCCTTGAGTTCCGGGTCGATCGACTGGATCGAGACCTCGAAACGCACCTGATCGTTGCCTTTGCCGGTGCAACCGTGCGCGATCGTGTCAGCACCGAACTGATGGGCGGCGCGCACAAGGTGCTTCGTGATGAGCGGACGCGAGATCGCGGAGACGAGTGGATACACGCCCTCGTACATCGCGTTTGCCTTGAGCGCCTGCATGCAGTATTCGTTCGCGAATTCGTCGCGCGCGTCGACGACATAGGCTTCGACGGCACCGCACGCGAGCGCGCGTTCCTTGATTGTCTCAAGGCTTTCGCCGCCCTGTCCGACATCGAGGGAGACGGCGACGACGTCCTTGCCCGTGCGGTCCTTGAGATACGGGATGGCGACCGAGGTGTCGAGACCACCGGAATACGCCAGCACAATGCGATTCTGTTCGCTCATGACTTGACCTTTCTGTTCAGATATTCATAAGTATATACAGTGCTCTGTATAAATATGCATTCGATGTCCGCGTTCCGATGACGGATGTGCGACCGGTAGCGTATCGATTTACAAGTCGAACATCGTGCTACCGGTAACATCGATTGCCAGAATCACAGAACCCACAGCCACTCACGCTCACTACCGGTAGCGCATCCATCAATTCTGCGTCGAGGCGACTTCCAACAGCCACGCGGAGCGACGTTCCGCCATCGCATCGTTCACACATATGACGAGTACGGTGTCGTCACCCGCAATCGTCCCGAGAACGCCACCGATCGTATGTTTGTCGATGACGCTCGCGACATATTGTGCCGCTCCCGACGACGTGTGCACGACGATGAGGTTACGGGCGGCGGCGACCGATGTGACGAGCCCGGACAGAATCCGCGTCATCTGCTGCTGCGCGCGCTCGTCGCTGTCGCAGTCGGTGGATGATGTCGGCGCCTGGTCGTCGATCGTATACGCCACGGTGCCATCCGGCATCCGTGTTTTCGTCGCGTTCATTTCGTCAAGGTCGCGGCTGAGCGTCGCCTGGGTCACTTCGATCCCCTGATTCGCGAGGATTGCGGAGAGCTGCGACTGTGACGTGACCACATGGTCGACGAGCGCCTGTTCGATCGCGTTGAGACGTGCGGCGCGGCTTGCGGGGCGTTGGAGCGGCATGGTCGGATCGGTCATCAGACGAGCAGGCTCTCGTCGCCGCGCTGCTTGCCGATGAGCCATGTCAGAAGCGCCTTCTGCGCATGCAGACGGTTCTCGGCCTCATCCCAGACGACGGATTGCGGTCCGTCGATGACCTCGGCGGTCACCTCTTTGCCACGGTAGGCGGGCAGGCAGTGCTGGAACAACGCGTCCGGCTTCGCGAGCGCCATGAGGTCCGCATTGACCTGGTACTGCCAGAACGGCTTCGAGCGCACGGCGTACTGGTTCTCCTCACCCATCGACACCCACGTGTCGGTGAAGACGCAGTCCGCATCGCGCATCGCCTCCTTCGGATCCGTCGTCACGAGGATGCTGCCACCCGTAGTGGCGGCGATCGCCTCCGCATCCTGCACGATGGCGTCATCGGGAAGGAATCCGTTCGGCCCCGAAACGCGCACGTGCATGCCTGCGACGGCACCCGCGAGCAGATAGGAATTGGCCATGTTGTTCGCCGCGTCGCCGAGGTAGGCGATCGTCATGCCCGCAAGCGCGTCGACACCACCTTTGAACTGCGCGATCGTGAGGAAGTCGGCGAGCACCTGGCATGGGTGGAATTCGTCGGTGAGCGCGTTGACCACCGGTACCGTAGCGACGCTCGCCATCTCCTCGATGCGCGATTGCTCGAATGTACGCCACACAAGTGCGTACGCCATGCGCGTGAGCACTTCGGTCGTGTCACTGATCGGTTCGCCGCGTCCGAGCTGCGATCCGGATTTGTCGATGACAAGCGGATAGCCGCCAAGTTCCGCCACACCGATCGAGAAACTCGAACGCGTGCGCGTGCTCGGCTTGTCGAAGAGCACGGCGACACCCTGTGGCCCTTCGAACGGACGATGGTAGAAGCGGTTTTCGCGGAATTTCATACCGAGTTCAAGAATCTGCTTCTGTTCCTCGTGGTTGACGTCGTCGTCGCGCAGCATGTGACGAAGCTGTCCCATGGCGACCTCCTTCTGTTCGTTGGTTGTGTTATGGGTTGCGTGTTGTGTGTTGTGTCGCGTTCCGCCGCGCGTCACGCGTTGTGTTGCGATTATGGTGTTTTGATTATGTCCCATCCGAGGCGTCACGACTGCGAACAACAGTCCGTTCCCCGCCGATGGCACCCTACCGGTTTACCGGAGGCACCTCTGTACTGGCTGGAAGCACCTTCCCATCCGCTTATCGGGGCCCCACGCCCTGTGACGCCACTGCCTGTTACAGGCGATATGCGCTGCAGGTGGTATGCGATAGACGTCACACTACCGGCAGCACATTACCGACCTATGTCACGGGCGGCGTCTTCCGTGGCGTCGCCGCTCAGTCCTCGGGAAGGTCTTCGGGTAGCATCGCGAGGATCGCCACGGCTTCGTTCACGTCCTGCTCACTGACGATGAGCGGAGGCGCAAGACGGATGACGTCGGGCGCACACGCGTTGATGATGAGGCCATGTTCGAGCGCCCAGTCCACGGCGGCATGGGCGCACGGACGTTTGAGCACGATCGCATTGAGCAGGCCGCGGCCACGCACCTGCGCGAACAATGGGTTATCGGTGGCACGCAGATCGGTGCGCAGCTGTTCGCCGCGTACTTCGGCGCGTTGCACAAGACCCTCGTCCTCGATCACACCGATCGTCGCAAGCGCGGCGGCTGCAGCCAACGGGTTGCCTGCGAAGGTCGAACCGTGGGTTCCCGGAGAGAAGAGCGACGACAGTCCCTCACCGAAACTGATCATGCCACCCATGGGGAATCCTCCAGCGACACCCTTGGCGAACGTGACGATGTTCGGGGTGACGCCCCCGAGGTCCTCACGTTGGAACGCGAACCATGAGCCCGTGCGACCGATGCCCGTCTGCACTTCGTCCACGATCATGAGCGCGCGATGCTCATCGCACAGCGCGCGCACATCGCGGATGTATTGGGCGTCAAGCGGCAGTACACCAGCCTCCCCTTGGATGAGCTCCATGATGACGGCGGTGATGGGTCCTTTACCGGTCGCGTCGAATGCGGCCTTCATCGCCTCGATGTCATTCGCTTCCACAAACTCGATGTTCGGCACGAGCGGCTCGAACGGTTCGCGAATCGCCGGTTTCCACGTGGCGGAAAGAGCTCCCATCGTACGTCCATGGAATCCATGGGTGAGCGCGATGATGCGGTACGGCTTGTCAGTGCCGAGCTCCGCGCACCGCTGTGCCCCGTACAGCTTCGCCATCTTGAGCGCCGCCTCGTTCGCCTCGGCACCCGAGTTTCCGAAGTAGACATGCGAACCTTCTGGGGCGCCTGCGAGCGCGATGAGCTTCTGCGCAAGATGGATCTGCGGACGTGTCGCGAAGTAGTTGCTCACATGTGCGACCTGTGCGGCTTGCGCGGCGACCGCTTCGATCCACTTCGGATGCGCGTATCCAATCGAATTGACGGCGATTCCCGCGAGGAAATCAAGGTATTTGTTGCCATCGACGTCCCATACATGCACGCCCTGCCCATGGTCGAGGACACGCAGCGGCGTGCCGAAGACATGCATGTGCACATCGTTGTATTCGTCGAGGAGCCGATGGTCCTCCGGCAATGCGTCGCCGCTAGCGGTGGCACCACCATGGCCACGATCGTTACCGGCGGCAGAGTGCACCTGCTGGTCGCCGTCGTTCATATTATTGATGTCGTTCACGTCATCCCTCCCATATCCACTGTATTCATTGTCCATATGCGTTCCTCATTTCCAATCCCTCGCCTGGTTCGACCATCGTGCCGATGCCGGCGCTGGTGAACACCTCGTTGAGTATCGAGTGCGGCTTGCGCCCGTCGATGATATGCGCCTGCTGCACACCTCCGTCGATCGCACGGATGCAAGCCTCCATCTTCGGGCGCATACCGCTTTCGAGCTGCGGCAGCATATCGCGCAGGTCTTCGGCACCAATGCGTCCGATAAGCGAATCACGGTTCGGCCAGTCGGCGTAGAGCCCATCGACGTCCGTGAGGATGATGAGTTTGTGCGCCCCCAAGGCGGTCGCAAGCGCGGCGGCCGCGGAGTCCGCATTCACGTTGAGCACCTCTGTAGCGTCGTCCTCATTGGGGGCGACAGAGGATACCACCGGTATGCGTCCCGAACGGATGAGGTCGACGACGGCGGATGCGTCAACGCCGATCACATCCCCGACAAGGCCGATATCCGTCGGCGTCCCATCGATGACCGGCTTACGTTGCGTCGCCGAGAAGAGCGCGCCATCCTCCCCGGACAATCCCACCGCGTACGGTCCATGGGCGTTGATGAGTCCGACGAGTTCACGTGACACTTTTCCCGTAAGCACCATGCGCACGACATCCATCGCCTCAGGCGTCGTGACGCGCAGGCCGCCTTTGAATTCCGAATGGATGCCAAGCGCCTTGAGCATCTGCGAGATCTGCGGACCGCCGCCATGCACGACCACGGGATGCAATCCGACCTGTCGCAGGAACACCATGTCGTCGGCGAAGCAGCTTTTGAGATGGTCGTCGACCATCGCGTTGCCACCGTATTTGATGACGACTGTCTTCCCGTAGAATTCCTCGAGCCAGGGCAGCGCTTCGATGAGCACTTCGGCTTTCTGGTCCGGCCGTAGATCGGTGTGTACGTCCAAGTGGAATCCTGGACCTTTCAATGGTTTCGTCATGTTCCGTTTTCCGATTCCGTTCCTTACGGTTGTCCGTTTCCTATCATCCGTATTCATTACCGGTGGCACCGCTCGATACCGTCCGTCGCAAGCGGCATTTCACATGCCTGTTGTGCTACCGGAAGTACCACCTGTTGTTCTGCTGTTATTCGCTACCGGAAAAACACCACTCGTAATTGGTTACCGGTGGCACTGCCTATGACTTGCAAAAGCAACGCCATACCACCAGTACCATCTCCATTGTCGCAGTCGACCACCATCATCGGTCACCATTTCGATTTCGTTGAGGGAGACCATGTTCTGCTACCGGTAGCGGATTCGTGATACCTGTGGTTATGGGTGGTGCATACCACCCATAACCACACAACACCGCGTCACACAACACCGCGTCACACAACACCGCGTCACACAACACCGCGTCACACAACACCGCGTCACACAACACCGCGTCACACAACACCGCGTCACACAACACCGCGTCACACAACACCGCGTCACACAACACCGCGTCACACAGCTACATGTGGCAGCTTCAGCTCTCGTAATCGGCATTGATGTGCACGTATTCATGCGTGAGATCGTCCGTCCAGACTGTCGCCGTGGCATCGCCCGAGTTGAGGTCGATGACGATATCGATCTCACGTGGCGTCATATCCACTTCGCTGCGGTCATGCCCCGGCTTGCCGCCGTCGCATACACGCACCCCGTTGACGTCGACGGTCACCTGATCAGGATCGTACGGTGCGACATCCACCGGCACAGTGCCAAGCGAGCTCACGATGCGCCCCCAGTTGGGATCGTTGCCGCTGATCGCGCATTTGAGCAGGTTGGACGCGGCCACCGCCCGTCCGCACGCAAGTGCGGCGTCCTCATCGGTCGCACCATTCACGGTGATCTTGATGTCATGGCTCGAACCTTCGCCATCTCCGATGATCTGACGTGCGAGCGCGGCACAACAATTGGCGACGATGCCGTTGAACTCGTCCGGATCCGGTTCGATACCGGATGCACCGGAGGCCATCAATATGACCGTATCGTTTGTCGACATGCATCCGTCGACGTCTATCCTGTTGAATGACGTGTCCACGGCGGCGCTCAGTGCCGCCTGTAGCTGTTGCGCGGAGACGACGGCGTCCGTCGTGATGACGCACAGCATCGTCGCGAGCTGCGGCGCGATCATGCCGGATCCCTTGACCATGCCACCGATACGGAATCCGTTGGACCCCAACCTTGTCACGGTCTTTGGTTTCGTGTCCGTCGTCATGATCGCCTGGGACGCGTCCTCACCACTGCTCACAGTGTCGTCGAGCGCAGCGTATGCTTCCCTCGCTCCCGCGAGCACATTGTCTAACGGTAGCAGCTCTCCGATGAGTCCGGTCGAACACACCGCCACGTCATGAGCGTCACATCCAAGCAGTTCGCCGACCGTTTCGGCGGTCTTCACCGACTGCTCGTATCCTTCGACGCCGGTGCAGGCGTTGGCGCCACCTGAATTGAGGATGACCGCGTCGACCGTGCCGTCCTTGACCACGTCACGCGACCACTGCACGGGCGCGGCGCAGAACCGGTTCGTCGTGAAGACGCCGGCGCCCGCCTTGAGCGGCCCGTTGTTCACGACGAGTGCGAGATCCTTCTTACCGGCGGTGGCGGAGATGCCCGCAACCACCCCCGCCGCCGTGAAACCTTTTGCGAACGTTACACTCATGGTGCCACTCCAATCTTGCTGAGTCCTGTTGCTTCGTTGAGTCCGAATGCGAGGTTGAGCGATTCCACCGCCTGCCCCGCGGTTCCTCGATTGAGGTTGTCGATTGCCGCGAACGCGTGCAGTGTCCGGCTTCGTCGATCGACCGCGACCTGCAGATGCGCCGTGTTCGAGCCGAGCACGTTCTGTGTCGCCGGCATCACTCCTTCGGGTAGCACCGTGATGAACTGCTGCCCCGCATATGCATGCGCCCATACCTCCCGTATGTCATCGTCGCTCATGTCCATCGCCTTGTCGGTGAGCTTTGCGCTCACCGATGCGAGGATTCCCCGGGACATCGGCACGAGCATTGGCGTGAACGCGAGCGTGAATTCATTGGCTGCGGTCGCGTCAAGACCTGCCGCATGTGCGAAGTTCTGGAGTATCTCCGGAATGTGGCGGTGTGTGCCGCCTACCGAATACGGCACTGCGGAATTGAGGGCCTCCGAGGCGAGCAGATTCGTCCGTTTGAGGCTTTTGCCCGCCCCTGAGTATCCGACGGCCAGATCGGCAACGATGGTGTGTGGCACGACAAGATTCTCGGCTATCGCAGGCTGCAACGCAAGCGTCGTGGCGGTGACGTTGCAACCAGGTCCCGCGATCCGTTTCGTTCCTCCTGTCACCAATTTGCCTACGGGCGGCATGTCCTGCGCGCCATCGGCCTCGATTACGGACTGCACTGTTCCGCGGATGACGTCACGCTGCCGCAGGTACTCCCCGTTGGCGTCTTTGCCGAGGATGAGCTCCGGCATGCCGTACGTCCAATGTTCGTAGAACGCGCCGCCATAGTATTCATCCCACGCCTGCTGCCGTTCGAGACGATGGTCCGCACCGAGGTCGACGACGGTGGCCGATGCGTCCAGTTGCGCGGCCAATGCACCTGAAGCGCCATGGGGCAACGCCAGGATGATGACATCATGTCCGTTGAGTTCATCCGCGGTGGTGTCGACGATCGTCATATCCGCCAGTTGGGGGATATGCGGTTGATAGGCGCCGAGCCTCTCCCCGACCGACGAATATCCCGCAACGGTCGTCACCTCGAAGTCGGGATGCGTGGCGAGGATGCGCAGCGCCTCCCCTCCCGCATATCCGGTCGCGCCTGCAACCGCTACGGTGTATTTCGCCATTCCCGTCGCCTTCCTTCCTGACATGCGTATGCCATCTATAGCCGTTCCGTCCGGAAACCGGATCCTACCACCGGTAACCGTTGGACACGTGCCGCCATGCCTCCGCCATGCGCGCCCACAAGGAGCATATGCTTACAGGCGGCAGTCTGCACAGGCATTGACATACAACGCACTACCGACGGCATGTCGTTACGGGCGGCAGCACATATCCACACAAATCGACCACACGTCGCGCATCACCAGACCATCAGATCATGAGTGTGCGTACGTTCGCGACCTACAGGTAGCAGTATGCGAAGCCGTGTCGGCATGACCGGTATCGTTTATGCATACGAGCATACACTTTATACAGTACATTGCATAATTATGCAGTAATACACGTTGACAGAATCACAACGTTGGCAGCTTCCAAGGAATGTTCTCGTACGACGTGGAACGGCAGCAACGATTGCGTCGCCCCCTCCATCAACGCAACCTTTAGCGTCGCCCTTACCTTCTCCCCCGATGTCCTTGCCCCCTCGACTCCACCGAGGCGTGACTCCACTACCCATAGCCTCCTCCATCGCCCATACCAAGACGCGTCAAGTCATCCCCGCACAGACATCGTTCACCATATGCCAACCATAACACCACACAACGCAATCCCATCCGCAGCGATGCAAGCCCCCAACAACGCATCCACTCCTCTCCTGAAATTTCCGACTTCCCCGACACCGCCGACTTCCCGACATCACACCCCTGACCCCCATACGTATTCGGCGCATATGCGACACCCCCGTTCGCGGCACGCCACACACCACCATCCCCGCTCACGCGACACATCTCCATCGCGGCACCATCGCACGCAAAGCCTCGTCGGCGATTGCCTCAAGCGGAATCACCCCATCGGTGACATACGACACGCCAGTGCGCTCCTCCAACGCATGCGCGACCCTGCGCGCCATCCACGCACGCGCGTCGGGCGTTGCCATGTCCGCACGCGTCACCTGCACATACAGGTACCCCGAACGCTCGATGTTCGCACGACGTATCCTGTCCTCTTCCAATTGCCCAAGATGGTGCGCGCCGTCGTATTCGCATACGACGCCCCCGTCGAGCAGCAGGTCGAAGCGCGCACCGTCGCCCGTGCACAGCGTCACCGGCACATTGATGCCCGGCTCCGGAAGGCCGCGTTTGATCAGTTCGAGGAACAGTCGCGCCTCCTGCGGCGATTCCATGTTCTCCCTGAGCATGGCGATCGCTCGCCTCGCTTTGCCGACGCCACGCGGGGCCCGTTTCCTGCCGTACGCGCGCAGCTTCCCCAGACTCTCCATACGTGTCACAAATATCTCGAAATCGTCGATCGTCACCTTTGCATGCAGCGTGTCACGCATAAGGATGCTGTCACCGAGCACGACAAGCTCGTCCAACGTCAGGAACCGCGCGAGCATGAACCATGCGCATACGACGCCCACGCAATGCACCCCTGGCATCACCTGAATGGTGTCCAGCGGAATGTTCATATGGTAGAACCGTGCGCCGCGCAGACGCGTGCGCGCGTTGCGTGCGCTTGCAAGCACGCTCAACTGTTCACCGCCGACGGTGTCCTCGTACTTCGGCAATGTGAACGGCAGCGGCACACCTTGCAGTCGGAGCGCGGTGAAGCCGCCGAAGAGCAGGTCGCGGCCGACTCTCGACCGCGCGTCAAGGCAGACGCTGAATTCGTGCGCCTGCCGCTCAATGAGTTGCAAGCGCATGGGGATGAGGTTGGGCACGCGGCCTTCCCTCAACCGCTTCTCATATTCATCTGCCATATTGTCAGATATATTATTATTATTATTCTTGTTCTTGTCCATGCTTCGACGGTAGAGCAGTAGACTCCGCCGCGTCCACTCAAACAGAGGTATGTGTACGGAAGGGTGTGTCGTCGGCGTGTCGTCGTACAAATGATTGTCCCATTGTGGACAACTTCATGATTATCCACAATGTTCCACAATCCAACATGGATTTCCAAGGACTTCACACTACCCACCCCCACAGCGACAGAGAACGACCCCCCTCGACACTCATGAAATCAAATCTATATAATAATATTATATACTATACTATTTCAAATTTTAAATAATAAATACAAACCCATGATTGCAGATTTCTTACCGGTGGCACTCTGTACACCCTGCCATCATCCGTCATCAATCATTTTCGTTTTAGGAAAGATATATGCTGCAGCAGACATATCACTTCGCTTCGATACCGTTCTGGTGGCCTGCTGCCTGTAACGTCTATGCCACTCATATGCCGACGCCCGACGGATAGGCGATTCCTGACGAACGACCTCCCTGGCCACTGCAGCCGGAACACTTCAGCTGCCCATCGCCGATGTCACGCCATCATTATTGGATGCACTACCCGTAGGCGTGGGCGTCGCGGTATCACTCGGGGTGGCGGTCGGCGTAGGAGTGGCGGAGGAACCGTCGGTGCCGCCCACGGAACCGTTCAGGCCAAGCATGTGCAACACATCATTGAGCATCTCCTGCGTGGAGACGCCGTTGATCATCATCCAGATCACCGCAATCGAATAGATGATGTTGATGATGACGGCCGCCAACGCGAAGCCAAACCCTTTCATCCTCATCAGTTTCGTCCGGTACATCCCGAAAGCGCCGAGCAACGCCGGCAGGAACGGCACTGGAAGGAGGATCGACAGTACGAACGCGATGATTGAGCTCGTGTCCCACCTCCCGTAATACACGTTCTGGTTCGGATCATCAAGATCGATGCCTTGCACATAGCGCGGCAGTTTCCTGTTGTCAGCACCGTAATTGCGCCGGTCACCGAACGGGGCGTTCGGATCGACATTCTGGCCCATCCCCGGCATTCCGGAAGCACCCATTTGCCTCCCGTAACCCATGACGGGCATATTCATCGGGTTGCCCGCCCGACGTTGCGCTCGGCGTTGTTCGATGCGGTTCTCCTCATCGCGCGCATCCCGTTCGACTTGCTCGTGCGTTTCCCCATTCTCCGGACGTCCGAAAAGGTACGGGTCGTAGTCCTTCGGGAACTGGTTGTCCATCGCCCCGTAGGCGAGCTCGTTCGGCTGGCCTTCGACAGGCATATCGGTTTCGAGGATGGCTTGTGACACTTCCGATTCCGGAATGTCCGCGGCGCTTTTGTCCTTCGATTCCAAGGGTGTCGGCGCGGCGTCGTGTGCCGTATTGCCGCGTTCTTCTGCTGCTTTCTGGGCGTCGTTATTCACACCGGCTTGTGTGGCCGTCTCGTATCCAGTACGGGTCTGTGGCGTGTCCTGATTCGGTTCGCTCATCTCATGTCCTTACCGGTCGTCGATTACGACGTCCTTCGTTCTGTCTCGTCCTGACGCTGCCGATGTCTACCGCACATGATGTGCCACCGGTAACACAAACGCGCACGTGGGCGACGTACGGACGATGGCCGCCGTTACGCCGTGGTCGTCGCGGATATCGTGGCAACCGCAAGCCAGTGGCTTGCGCTACTACCGATAACCACAGCAACCACAACGAACACAACCGCCGTGACAGCAGCAGTCCCCATGATGAACGTGGCAACCGCAACGACCACAGCGACCAACGACCGCGGCGTACGTGTTCATCCGTTCGAATACGACGGGTCCGTGGCGCATGCGCATCCACTACCGGTAAGCGTACGCGCCACGAACCATGTCCCGTATGGCGTTACGCGCGCAGCTGCGCGCCGAGCGTCGCCGCCTGCTCGATGATCCTCGCGCGGATCGCCTCGCTGTCCTCGCTTGTGAGTGTACGGTCGAGCGCACGGAACGTCACCGCGTATGCGAGCGACTTCTTGCCTTCGCCGAGCTGGTCTCCTTCATACACGTCGAACAGCTCAATCGATTCGAGCACATCGCCGGCGGCCTGTCGGATCGTCTCCTCCAAGGCGTGCGCTGTGACCGCATCGGGCATCGTGAACGCGAGGTCCTGCTTGACCGGCGGGAATGTCGAGATCGGCTTGGCCTGCACCGGCTTGTCGCTGAGTGTCGCGAACAGCGCGGTCAAATCGATCTCGAACGCCGCGGTATGGTGGGGGAAGCCGAGTTCGTCGTCCACCTTCGGATGCAGTTCGCCGACGAAACCGATTTCCTCACCGTTCGCGACGATGCGCGCGGCGCGTCCCGGATGCCACTGCGCCGGCACATCCTCGGCCTTCGGCTGATCGAGGACGATGTCCGCGCCAAGTCGGGAGACGACGCGGCGCGCAGCCTCGACGGCGTCGGTCCAGTCGACGGCGCGCTTGTCTCCAAGCCATCCGTCGTCCTCGGCGCGCCCCGTCATGATCGCGGCCACATGCAGCGGCTGCTTCGGCAGACCGGCGTCGAGTGCGACGAGCTGTTCGTCGGTCGGACGCACTGCTCCCGGTAACGCGGGAATCGCCGGCGCGTTCGGATCGGCGAGGTAGACGTGGCCGATCTCATAGCAGCTGACGTTCTCGATGCCGCGGCGGATGTTGCGGCGCACGGTCTGCGCGAGCGTGAGGAGCACATCGCGGCGCAGGTTCGGCCTGTCGTCGGCGAGCGGGTTCACGATCTGCACGCTCACCGGTTCGACCTCGTCCGCATCGAGCATGAACGCCTTGTAGTCGGCGGGTCCCACGAACGGGTAGCTGAGCGTTTCGACGAGTCCGTATTCGGCGAGCTCATCCGCGACCTCACGCTTGCGCTTCTGGTCGGCGGTCAGTCCCACATGGCCTTCGACGGGCGCGTGCGGCACACGTGTGGGAATCTGGTCATACCCGTAGATGCGCGCGATCTCCTCGACGAGGTCGCATGCCTCGGTCAGGTCGGGCCTCCAGGACGGTGGCGCCACGGTGAACTCCCCGTTGCCACCGCCACCGACCGCGCATCCGATGTCGGTGAGGATGCCGTTGATCTCGTTGAGGTCGAGGTCGAGCCCGGCAAGACGCTTGACCTCGCTCGCCTTGAAGACGATCGGCGTGCGGCGCGGCGTGTTGTCGACGTCCCGAGGTGTGAGCGACGGCGTCGCGTCGCCGTACTTCTCAAGCAGTTCGGCCGCCATCTGCCCGGCTGCCGGCTGCAGCTTGTCGTCGACGCCGCGTTCGAAGCGTCGCGACGCCTCCGATGGAATCTTGTGCCTGCGCGCCGAACGTGCGATCGTGATCGGGTCGAAGTGCGCGGCCTCGAGCAGGATGTTCGTCGTCTCGTCGGTCACTTCCCCGTACATGCCGCCCATGACGCCGGCGATGCCGAGGATACGCGAGCCCTGCTGCCCGTTGGGTGAATCGGTGATGAGCAGGTCCTCGGGATCGAGGTCGTGCTCCTTGCCGTCGAGCGTCGTCAGCTTCTCGCCTTCCTTCGCGCGACGCACGACGATCGGCGCCTCGAGCTTGTCGAGGTCGTAGGCGTGCATCGGCTGCCCGAGGTCGAGCATGACATAGTTCGTCACATCCACCGGGAGCGAAAGCGAGCGCATGCCTGCACGAGTGAGGCGGCGGCGCATCCAGTTCGGCGTCTTGCTGCCGGGCTTGTATCCGTGCACAGCGCGAGCATAGTACCGGTCGCAACCGACGACACCGTGGATCGGGTTGTCGTCGTCGATGATGACGTCGATGTCGTATGTCGTCTCATCACTGTTCTCTTCGATGTGCGGTGCGCGTTCGTTGAGCGCGGTGACCGGATCGGTGAACTTGACGCCCGTGGAATTGTGGAATTCGCGCGCGATGCCGCGGTAGGAGAACGCATACCCACGGTCGGGGGTCACGTTGATCTCAAGAATCGGCTGATCGAGGTGCAGCAGGTGCATCGCGTCGTCGCCCGGCTTGAGTGCTTCGTATTCCTCGGGGGTGAAGCCGTAGTCGCGCAGCAGGATGATGCCGTCATGACTGTCGCCGAGGCCGAGTTCACGTTCCGACGCGCACATGCCATCGGAGATGTGCCCGTAGGTCTTGCGCGGCTCGATCCTGAAGTCGCCCGGCAGCACGGCGCCGGGGAGCGTCACGACGACCTTCTCCCCCGCCTTCATATTCGGCGCGCCGCACACGATGCCTCGCGGTACTTTGTTGCCGTTCTCATCGACATCGTTGTACGCGTCGCCGACGTCGACATGGCACCAGTTGATCGTCTTTCCGTTCTTCTGCGGCTCGGGCGTCGCGTCAACGACGTAGCCGACGACGATCGGCCCGGTCAGCTGGGACGTGTGGATCTCCTCCTCCTCGAGTCCGACGCGGACGAGGTCCTTCGCAAGCTGCTCGTAGGTGAGACCCTCGGGGATCTCGACGTCGTCGCGCAGCCAATCAATATCTACCATTGGCATTGGGTATCACTTCCCCATCACAAACTGTTCGCTGAAGCGCACGTCGCCTTCGACGAGGTCGTGCATGTCGTTGATGTCATGGCGCAGCAGCAATGTGCGCTCCACGCCGACACCGAATGCAAATCCGGTGTAATCGTCCGGATCGATGCCGGCGGAGCGCAGCACGTTTGGATTGACCATGCCGCAGCCGCCCCATTCGATCCAGCCCGGTCCGCCCTTTTTGTCCGGGAACCACAGGTCGATTTCCGCGCTCGGTTCGGTGAACGGGAAGTAGCTCGGTCGCAACCGGCTCTTCGCCTCGGGGCCGAACATCGCGACGGCGAGCTTGTCGAGGACGCCTTTGAGGTCGGCCATCGTCAGGTCCTTGTCGACGGCAAGCGCCTCGACCTGATGGAAGACCGGCGTATGCGTCGCGTCAAGCTCATCGGTGCGGAACACGCGTCCTGGGCATGCGATGTACAGCGGGACGCCATGCGAGATGAGGCCACGAACCTGGTCGGACGACGTCTGCGTGCGCAGGATCATGTTCGAGCCGACGAAGCCCGCCGCGTCCTTCGCCTGATTGCCTTTGACATAGAACGTGTCCTGCATCTGGCGCGCCGGATGGTCGGGTCCGAAGTTGAGCGCGTCGAAATCGAACCATTCGGTCTCGACCTCCGGACCATCGGAGATCTGCCAGCCCATGCCGACGAAAAAGTCTTCGATGTCTTCCATGAGCTTGGTCAACGGGTGGCGTGCGCCGAGTGGCTTACGACTTACGGGCAGCGTCATGTCAACGGTCTCGGCGGCGAGTTCCGCGGCCTCTTCGGCGGCCTTGACCTGCGCCTCCTTCGTACCGTACGCGCGACCGAAATCGGCGCGCAGCTTGCCCATGAGCTTGCCGGCTTCCTTCTTCTCGTCCTTGTCGAGCGAGCCGATGGCCTTGCTCGCGAGCGTCATCGCCGATTGTGCGCCGGCGTATGTGCTTTTAATGGCCTTGAGCTCCTCCATGCTGGAGGCTTGTTCGACTGCGGCGATGCCTTCGGCGACGGCTTGCTGCACCGCATCGGCATCGAATTGCGTGTTCCCTGCCACGAGTAACCTTTCATCAACAGGCGTCTTCTGGCGCGAAATCGCGTCATTCCAACGTTTTATCGACTTCACATTCTTTCAATACGACTCGACATAGCGAGCGTCATGAGCATGACGGCGGCGCTTGTGCCAAGATTGAGCGACTCCGCTTTCCCGTAGATCGGAATCGAGCAGATGACGTCGGCGCGCGCGAGCAGTGCATCGTCGAGTCCGCGCGCCTCATTGCCGAAGAGGACCGCCTTCGCGCCATCCACCGCATCCCCCTGCCGTATGAGGTCGGGAAGGCTTACGGGTGGCACTTCCTCGGTCCCGTACACGTCCGCGGCGATGACGCTCGCTTCGCGCGCGTCGCACAGTGCGAAGAACGCATCCTCATCCATATGTGCCACCGGTAGGTGGAAAAGCGATCCCGTCGTCGCCCGGATGACCTTCGGATTGAACACATCGACGCAGTCGCCGACGAAAACGACCGCATCGCAACCGGCGGCATCGGCGCTGCGGATGACGGTGCCAGCGTTGCCCGGGTCGCGCACCTGCCAGAACGCGGCGATGAACGGACTCGGTGTTTCGGGGAGTACGACTAGCCGTTCGCGGCAACGTTCGAGGTCGGCAATCGCGAGCACACCCTGTGCGTCCCTGCTCACATGTTCGATGACGTTACGGGTGGCTTTGTGCACGTATACGCCTTCCGCCATCGCAAGCCCAGCGAGCGAGCCCACTGTCGCGTTCGCGAATGCGGCGTCAGGGGCGTCGCCATCCACCGTGACATACAGGTCACGCACGATGTCCGGCTGCCAGGTGAGCGCCTCGCGCACCGCCTGCGGACCTTCAATGAGGAATCGTCCGTTCTTCTCCCTGTGCTTACGGGTGGTGGCCTCCACAAGCCTGCGCACACGCTCGGCCTTCGTATTCGTCATTACATGATTGTCGATCGGCATACCCGCCACCCTACCGTGATACCTGTCCCTTCGACGTCAGACTCTTGGGCGCCGGCCCCGCGTCACGCCCACGACGGGCCTCGCCGCCCCAGCACCCCGCGACCAAATAACCTTAAACCTTACGGGAATAACCTTACGGGCAGCACATCGCACGGATGACACAACATCTTACGGACCGCATGTATCCTACAAATGGCATATCGCACAACGTACGGGCGGCAACATGTACCGCGCAGCATTCTCTTCTACGGAGCTTACTGGATGTACACCATCATCGAAGCGTACCGGAAGCATCTCATCACATAACCATGCCCATCTGCAGACAACTTCATTCAATATACTCACAGAAAACTTTCAGAAACCTGTCGAGAACAATCCAGAACCACTTCAGCGTTTTCCTCACTCCACCCAACGTTCACTGCTTACGCTGACGGCATACGGCAGCTGCCGATACCACAGACAACGAATCAACGATCCCGAAGGATGACCATGTTCATCGTCAGGAACGCACTGAAAACATAGTGAGGAACAAAGGGCGCAATGCCCTCATGATCATCATCGTCGCCATCATCACCGCGGCGGCCACGATAGGACTCGCCATCGTACAGGCGGCAGAGAACGCTCGAACGAACGCGCTTGCGAACACGACGATATCGGCGCAGATATCACTCGACCGCGGCGCGCTCATGAATGCATCCCGTAATAATGACACCAATAACGGCAAGCCCGACATGGATGCGATGCGCCAGTTGATGGCCAACAAGACACTCACACTCGAAGACTACGAACGATACGACAGCACGTCATACGGCGTCTCATCGTCCTATTACATCGAAACGGCGTCCGCGGCCGTCGCGGATGATGGCATCGAGGCAGTCGATGCAAATGGCGGCGTCATCAAACAGGACGCATCTTCCAAGCAGTCGTCCGAATCGTCGGAAACCACCGGTAACGCACAATCCAATGATGCACGTAACGGAAAAGACAACGATTCCCCGCCAATGCCGGAAGACGGTATGGCGGGAGGTCCTACCGGGGACGCAGGCGGCATGCGGATGACGACCGGCGACTTCGCACTCGTTGGATTCTCTTCCGACGAGGCCATCGCAAACGCCCCGAACGGTGCATTCACGATGGACAGCGGCCAGGTCTTCGAATATGACGCCACCGACGACAACGATGTCATCATCTCCGACACGCTCGCGGACGCGAACGACCTCAAGGTCGGCGATACATTCAAGGTCGCAAGTGCATCCGATGAGGACACGACGTACACGTTCAAGGTCGTCGGCGTCTACAGCAACACAAGCGACGCGCAGATGCCGATGGGAGGTCCGATGGCATCGAACGCGAACGATCCAGCGAACGCGATCTACGCATCGGTCGCGACGCTCAACAAACTCGGGCTTACCTCCGATAAGACAATCGAGGTGACCGATGCTCGTGGGAACACACGCGAGACGCAGGCGGCTACGCTCAGCTACACCTATGTGTTCGACGGCAAAGCGAACTACGACAAGTTCGTCCATGATGTGAAATCCGCGGGGCTCGGCGACGAATATACAGTGTCTTCCGAGGATGTGCAGCGGTATGAAGCGAGCCTTGTGCCGATTGAAAACCTCTCGCGGTTCGCGCAGACGCTGCTTATCGTCGTACTGGTCGTAGGCGCCGTCGTGCTTGTCGTGTTGACGATTTTCAACATCCGCGAACGCAAATACGAGATTGGCGTACTGACGGCGATCGGCGTGAAGAAAGCCAAGGTCGCCGCGCAATACGCAGTCGAGCTGCTCGTTGTGACGCTCATCGGACTTGCAGTGGGCGTGGGCGTCGGAGCGGCGACATCGGTACCGGTTTCGAACGCACTTCTCTCCTCCCAAATGGAGGAGCAACAGACACAACAGGCCCAACAACGTGAACAGTTCGGGCGAGACATGCAAGGCGTGCCGGGTGAACGCCCCGGTTCCGCGGATGGCGACTCCGCTACGGGAGGCAGTGACACGGGTAACGATGTTACGGGTGGCAATGCCAACGAGCAGCCTCAGGAAAGCAACGGGCCATGTGGCGGCATGCGCGAAGGATTGTGCAATGCATCGCAGCTGATGACAAAACTCAATGCGACCGTCAATTGGGCGACCCTTGGATGGATGCTGCTCATCGGACTTGGCCTGACTCTACTGGCCGCACTCGTCGCCTCAATATTCGTCATGCGCTACGAACCTCTGCAAATTCTGGCGGACCAATCATGATGTGGTCACCCAATGCTGCCGGTAGCATTTTGCCGCCGTCAGCTTCCCCCTCCACATCGGATCCGTCTCAGACCGGAAGATTTCTTCACATCAAACTCCGAATACCGAGAGAGGAACGCACAATGAACACGGCAAAACAGCAAACGATTCTGGACAACATCACCGTTACGGGAGGTATGACCGATAAGGATTCTGCCACCAAGGTTTCCGCCACCCCCGAGACTACTTCCCATAAGACGCTTCTGACACTCGATGATGTGAGCTATGCGTATACGAAAGGTGGAAGGAATGTGCTCAGCCATATCAGCACTTCGTTCCACACAGGGGAGGTCGCATCGATTGTCGGACCGTCAGGTGCCGGAAAAACCACGCTGCTTTCGCTTATCAGCGGGCTGACGACACCTACCGAGGGTGCCGTCATCTTCGACGGTCGCGACCTGAAGACCATGGACAGATACGACTACCGCAGTCATGATATCGGTGTCATTTTCCAGAGTTTCAATCTACTGCCGCAGCTCACGGTGCTTGAGAACATCATACTGACGATGGATGCCTCCGGTAAACGCTTCCCACGTCCGAAGAAGGAAATCGCGCTTAATCTGCTCCGTCAGGTACATCTTCCCGAACGGTATGCGAACGAGCGCATCCTCCATCTTTCCGGCGGTGAGCAGCAGCGTGTGGCGATCGCCCGTGCCTTGAGCGACGATCCACGTGTCATCATCGCGGACGAACCGACCGGCAATCTCGACAACGCCACCCAGGCGGACATCATGAGGATCTTCACCGATTTGGCGCACAAGGAGAACCGTTGCGTCATCATCGTCACACACAGTCCGCAAATCGCACAGGCATCGGACACCGTCTTCAACCTCAAGCCGCAGGCGGGCTGAGCATCATCGATGCGCACGATATGCGGAATTCAGCCACCACTACCGGCAGTATGAACATGACCGCTACCGAAAAATACGATGTAAAACGATGCAGAAGCAATACGAATGGTAGTGAACATAACGCTACAGGTGGTACGAATGTGAGTGCTGCAGGCAACACGAATGACACTGTTACCGGCAGCACGAACAGGTACAGACGCACTGCTGCCGGTAACGCAACCGTGACCGTTACCTGAGGCGGTACGGGCTTCACCGTTACCGGTGGCACCACGCGCGTTGCGCCACCGGTAACGGATATCAGTTGCCCATGAACGCGAAGGTTCCCGCGAACGCCGCGCTTACGAGCGCGATCGTCGGTATCGCCGCGCACGCGACGAGGAACCACCAGTCACGATCGTGCACTTCGCTGATGCGCGCATGGCTACGCGGGGAACTGCCGCCGAAGCCGCGCGCCTGCATCGCCGTCGCGAGCGTCGTGGATCTGCGGATCGAAAGCACAAGCAGCGCGAACGCCTGCGGGAAGAAGGCGGCGACCTTATTGTCGTCGCCAAGGCCACGTGAGCGGCGCGACGCCGTGAGCGCCGTCCAATCATCCTGAAGCACGGAGAACAGCCTCATGCCAGCCAACCCCCCGTAGACGAAACGGTCCGGCAGGTGCAACAGTTCACTGAATCCATCGGCGAGGTCCGTGGCGTCGATGCCGAGCACCGCGATAATCGCCGGTATGCCGATCGCGAGAATGCGCAACGCCGTCGCAAGCGCAAGCTGCGCCGAGCGGTCGGTGATGGCGATCCACCCCCATTGCCACCATGTGTCGCCGCCCTGCTTCCCGTAAAGCAGCACTGCGAGAGCGGAGCCCGGCGCGCCGATGAAGATCGGCCATGTCGACCTGATGACACGCCACGGCGCGAATCCGATGACCATGAGCACGATGAATTCCGCTGCGAGCGCGACCGTCGCCGAAACCCAATCCAAGCTGATCAGCAACGGCAGCGACGCGAGGAACGCGCCGCCGAGACGGAACACAGGATTGAGCGAAGCCAGATACGGCGATCGGCTCGCGGGTTTGATACGGTCCTCACGTTCGTTGACCGCGCTCACGTGCACGGTCTGCTCGCCGTGCATCCCCTCATCGATTCTTGACGGCGCATCCTTGCCACCGGTAGCAGCAACGTCAGTAGCAGAGGCAACACCAACGCCGGTAGCGGCCCCCTTACTCCGCGTACCATCGCCACTGCTACCCGTACCATCATCGTTTCCCGCACTATCATCATCCGCACTGCCTGTACCGCCACCAACGCGCGCACGCTGATCGGCGACGAGTTCGACGACCCTTGCACCGAGTGCGGTCACAAGCTCCCTGTCGTGTGTCACGACGATGATGCCGACACCGTCGGCGCGCAATCCAAGGATGAGTTCGACGATCTGCATCCACGTGCGACGGTCCTGTCCGAACGTCGGTTCGTCGAGGATGAGCACCTTCGGCGCCGCGGCGAGTGCGGCGGCCACGGTGAGGCGCCGTTTTTCGCCTCCCGAAAGCGTGTATGGGTTCACATCCGCATACTGCGCGAGGTGGAATCGTTCAAGCAGGCGCCGCGCACATGTACGCGCCGTCTGCTCATCGACGCCGGTGCGCAGTGGTCCGAGCATGACTTCATCGAGCACACTTGAGCATGCGAACTGATGTTCCGGATTCTGGAACACATATGATATGCGCGACGCGAGTTCCGTCGAACTCCAGTCGATCGGCCACGCCCCATGTGCTCCCTGTACGAGCTCGTCCCCCGCCACGACACGTCCGATGACCGGTTCGAGCAATCCCGCCAATGTGAGCGACAATGTGGATTTTCCCGCACCATTCGCGCCCACAAGCGCGGTAATCTGCCCCGGGCGGAACGAAACGCCGATGTGTTCCGCGATCGCATCTCCGTTTCTGCCTATCGCGAGGTCATCGGTACTGAGTATGACGTCGCCGCGTCCTTCGTCGGCCGCATACTCCGGTTCGCCATCGACGTGCATCCTGTTGATTGTGTCACACTGCCGCCGGTAACGTTCAGGCACCCATATGCCGAGTTGTGCGAAATCAAGGGTGTCGTCGGTGAAGACCTCATCCGGTGTGCCGTCGGCGATGACGACGGTGTTGCGGAAACCGTCGCGTGAAATCTCCTCGTCGTATCCCTTCTGGTTGATGATCGCGTCGTCCTGCTGCGTTTCCAAACCGAGCACGACGACGCGGTCGATGAGGTCGATCCAACGGTCTGCACGGTGTTCGACGAGCACCATCGTGCATCCGGTACGCTCAAGCACATCCCGTACCGCACCGACGATCTGCACGACTCCGTCGGGGTCGAGGTTCGCGGTCGGCTCGTCGAGCAGCAGCACCTTCGGTTCCATCGCGAGCGCGCCCGCGAGAGCAAGGCGCTGCATCTGACCTCCTGAAAGATGCATGACCGAACGGTCGAGCTGCAGTCCCGCAAGCCCCACGGCTGCAAGCGATGCATCGACACGTTCCCAGATCTCACGGCGCGGCACATCGAGGTTTTCCGGTCCGAACGCGACGTTGTCCCCGATTCTTTGGAAGATCGCCTGCGCGTCGGGATCCTGGAGCACGAGTCCGACGGCGCCGCGCGCACGATGGATTTCGGTCCCGTCGATGTCGATGGCACCTTCGGTCACGCCGCCATCGGCGTCCATGACCGGCGTGTCGCCATCGTTTGCCGCGATGTGCGCCGCGTCCTCATCCCCGAGCAGCCCCGCGGCGCCTTCGAGTATCGTCGATTTGCCGATTCCCGATGCCCCGAGCAGCAGTACACGTTCACCCGCTTCGATTGTCAGGTTGAGTCCGCGGACGGCGAAGTGGTCACGCGACGCGTGGCGGTATCCCCAATCATGCAGGCGCAGTCGCCCGCCTCGTCGTCCATTGCGTTCCTGAATATCCGTGCGTTCGTCGGGATGCGGTGCCGACGTGAGCGTGTGTTCGACTGCCTGGGGCACTTGGAATCGTTTCCTTTAATGGTGATTATTGTAATTGTTGATTATTTTTTATTATATTTCCTATAATTCCCTGTTCCGACACTGCCGCCCGTAACAGTCTGCATCCCGTAATGGATGTCGTCCGTTACCGTCAGCCTTCTGGAACAAGATACCGCCAATAAGCGCGCAATTGCCCACAACAGGCCGCCTCCCGTAGCGTTGATGTGTCAGTTGATGTGTCATCGGTCGGACGGCATCTTCATCCTCTTCACACGACGAATCTGTCGCCCCGATTCGAAGTTGTCGAGTGCGCCCGTCTTCGCGATCGCGATATAGAGGTACCACATTGCGACGCCTGCGATGAGCGCACCTGAGACGACAGTCGCGAGCAGGTAGACGACGCCATACGTCTTGCCCACATCGATCGCCTGCAGGTTCGTGAGGAACGAATACGCCCAGCAGCCCACGCCGCTCAGCGCACCGGAAAGCGTCACCGTCGCGAGGTTCCATTTGCGGTACAGGAACACCGCGAAGGCGGTTTCGGCTCCCAACCCTTGTACGAAGGCGATCATGAAGGTTCCGACCCCACCCCATGCGTTACCCATGAGCGCTTCGAGCACTCCGGCAACGACTTCCGCGTACAGCGCAGCCCCCGGTTTGCGCACGATGACCGCGGCGAGCGGACCGGCGAACAGCCACAGCCCATTGATGACGCCGGCGAGTCCCGGTACCACCGCTTCGAGGAAACCCCACGGCGCAGCCGAGAAGAACGCGACGCCCCAATAGATCAGCGCGGATGCGACGCCCACGACGGACGCCACGGCGATGTCGACGACACGCCATTTCAATTGCGGTTTTGCTTCGATGACTGAAGCAGACATGATGATGTGCCTTTCTGTTCTCATATGCCGCGACGGAGGATCCGCCACGGCCGTTCAGGCACGGGAGATGTTCGACGTCCGTGCGCCGGCATTGTCCGGATTCACGTTCAATCGGTCGAGGTGAGCCCTCTCTCAGCCGGTACATTGACGCAATCCTCCCGGATTCGCGCATGAGGTACCAGCCCCCGTGTCGCCCATGAGTCTATTGCGAGCCGGCGACCGCGGACGGAGTCACCGCTTCGCCGCGCGTGGCGGCGAGCGTATGGCATCAACGATAACCGCGCCGACTATAGTCATGTTCAGCATCGTATGATTGTTACGGGTGGCATGATGCGCAGCCACATGGCACATCCGACGGAAGGCCGATATGCAGTTCATCATCGTAGACAATGACCCGCGCGCCGCGGACAGTATCGCAGGGTTCATCAGGTCCGCCTATCCTCAGGCGATCATCCATCAGCTGCGTGGCACCGAGCCGAACATCGTCATGGAATTCGGCGCCGCGGACCTCATCGTGATGGATATGCAACTGTTCGAGGAATCGGGGCCAGAACTGTGCACGAAGCTGCGCAGGACCAACGGACGCACGCCTGTGCTCGGCATGACCTGCTTCCCGAAAGCCTACTACGATGAGCGGTTCAAAGAAGCGGGAGGCCAAGGGCTCGTGCACAAGGAGGAACTCGGCACGCTGCTGACGATGATCGACCGATTGCTGCGCGGCGGGGCCGAACCGGGATATCTGACACCAGACGCTGCGCGGCGTGCCGTGCTCGCACGCGACGTCCAGCCGGATGCGACGGCCGACGACGGCACGCCGGAGGCGCTGACGCCGACCGAACGCACCGTATACCGCCTCATGGGCGAATACGGCAACGATCCGATACAGATCGCCGCGCAGATCGGCGTCAAACCGTCGACGGTGCGCACCCACATCCGCGCGATACGCCACAAACTCAACCTGCCGACGACGAAGGACCTCATGCGCCTGCTGCTGCGGCGCCGCAACCGGTAGCGTCCGTGCATCACCTGTCCGCTGGCGGCTTCGCCGATGTCAACTACCGGTAGCCCACCGATGCCCACAATGCCGTGCGGCCGAGCAACGTGCATTGCCGACACAGCCTGATGGGCGATGCGACATATCCGCGCCGCTACCTGTTACATGGTCGGCGCCACATGCAGCGGTTGCTCGGATTTATGCTACCCGTAGGGGTCCAACCACTACCCATAAGGATCCGCGCCACCGGTGAAGACTCGCACGTACCGCCTATAAGGCTCCGCATTCAGTCGTCAACGATGCTTGAGCAGTATGCGAGCCCAAGAACGTCGTCAGGCTGCTGCTGAACGGGCATTGACGGCGCGCGCCGAGTGCACGTGCTCATCCCCGCCGACCGGAAGGTCGACGAGCCCCTTCCAGACGCCATCCGCCCGTTCATAGCTGAACGTACCGCCCATTGACGTGATGAGCGAGCGCAGGACACGGATGCCGTTGCCTCCCTGTATCTTTCCTGCGCCCGATTCGGCGACGTCGTTCTCGTAGACGATGTGCACATGGGTAGCAGTCTCCTTCATGCGCACCTGGTATCGCCCCGCGGCGTCGCCGTGCTTGAGAATGTTCGTATAGATCTCGTGGCAGATCAGCGTGATCAGTCCGTTGATGTCACGGTCGTGGACGTCCGCGTTGCACATGACCGCCACGTCGGTGCCACCGGTGAATCCATGCTGGTGCAGCAGTTCGTCACCCGCCCTCCCCTGATTGTTCAGTACCGTGGCGATGTCCTCGTCCTGGCTGTCGGACAGCCGCAGCGACATCGAATCATTGCGCAGTTGCATGATGATCTCACGCAGGTCTCCCAAAGCGTTGCCGGCGTATTCCCCGACACGTTCCCACCGTTCGTCGTCGGATTTGCTCGGATCTGCGTTCCGCAACTGCACCTCCATGGCGATGAGCGCCAATTCCTGTGACAGGGCGTCATGCAGATAGGCAGCCAGATACTGGTTCGATTCCAGCTGCCTGACCTTGGCTTCGAGCTCCACGGTCCTGCGCAGCTGCACGTTGCGCCGGTCGTTCCAGGCCAGGAACCGTCCGACGATGACCATGATGAGATACACCATGCAGAACGCCGTGCAACCATAGGTGGAAAAGGAACCCGGCTTTACGCCCGTCTCTATGCATGTATATGCGACCATCACGAGCCACAGGGTCGCGGCGATTCTGGTCGATGTCCTATAACTGACCAGCACCACGGCGAGGAACAGAAAGTAGGCCGTGAACTGCCCATAGCCGGGGATGGCGTATTCGCCGACGCCATTGAGCAACAATACCGCGGCGGACGCCCCTACCGGAAACCAATAGCAGCCTACGACGATGACCTGGGCCAGCATCAGCCACACCAAGGTAGCGGGCGGAGGCTCGGGCACGGCGTACACCCATACATTCATCTCAAACAACAGCGAGAACACGAAAATGAAGAAAGCCGTGTATGGGTGCTGGATGCGCC
Source organism: Bifidobacterium criceti (assembly GCF_002286935.1). Taxonomy (GTDB): domain Bacteria; phylum Actinomycetota; class Actinomycetes; order Actinomycetales; family Bifidobacteriaceae; genus Bifidobacterium; species Bifidobacterium criceti. Next base: position 28,618 of record NZ_MVOH01000013.1, on the reverse strand, counting down.
TTGTCCCACGCTGTTTCGATGTCATCGCGCGCGCGTCCCGCCGCTCAGCACAGGCCGAGCCAATGCATGACCGCATTGCAGTCGCGAGTCGATGCAGCCGCTGCCGGCGCGGCGACGCCCGTCGTGTCGATCCGCATGGAGGCGGCTGGCACCGCCTGCAGCGAGCAGACCAGACCGAGGGAGGCGATGATGGAGGTGATGGACATGATGTTCTTCTCCCTTATCCGTGGTAATCCATGTCATCCGTGGTTTCATTTCCTGCCAAGCTTATCAAGCAGCAGCGCTTCGGCGACGACGTCCTTCTCAAGGCCTGAGACACTCACCGATTCGTTCGGGCTGTGCGCGTTCGAAATCGGATCTTCGGGTCCTGTGACGAGCACCTGCGCGTCGGGGAAGATCTTCTGCAATTCCGGAATGAACGGAATCGACCCACCCTCACCCTTGTTTACCGGTTGCACACCGAACGCCTCCTCGAGTGCGTCCATCGCGTCCTTCGTCGCCGTGCATGCGGGGTCCATCGCCCATCCCATGCCAGCGTCGAGCGGCGTGACGTGCACATCGGCGCCGAATGGCGCGTTCGATTCAAAGAACTCGACCATCGCGTTCATCGCGGCGTTTGGATCCTGCAGTGGCGAGACGCGCAGGCTCACACGGAACGTAGTCTCGGGACTAATGACGTTGAACGATCCCGTTACGGGATGCGCGTCGAATCCGATAACGGTCGCGCTCGGTTTCGTCCACAGCCGCGAGGCGAGCGATCCGGTCCCCGCGAGCCTGTAGGAGTCGACGACACCTGCTGCGGCGCGCATGTCCGTTTCGTCAACGTCGCGCACCAATCCACCGATCGGTTCGCCGCCTTCAACGCCTGGAATCGCGAGCGCGCCATCCTTGTCGTACATCTTCGCGATGAGCATCGCCGCGATCGTGTTCGCGTCGAGCACCGGGCCGCCATACTGACCGGAGTGCACCGGGTGTTCGAGTACCTTGACGTGCACATCGCATGTCGCATTGCCGCGCAGCGATGTCGTGAGCGATGGCACATCGGGCGCCCAGTTGCCCGAGTCGGCGACGATGATGACGTCGGAATCGAATTCGTCGTGATGTTCCTCGATGAACGGGATGAAGCTCGCCGACCCCATCTCCTCCTCGCCTTCGAAGAAGATCTTGATGTTAACGCCGAGGTCGTCGCCGAGCGCCTTGAGAGCCCCGTAGTGGATAGCGATGCCACCCGTATCGTCGCATGTGCCGCGTCCGTAGAGGCGGTCACCCCGCTGGGTGACCTCGAACGGATCGGTGTCCCATACGCTCGCATCGGGTACGGGTTGCACATCGTGATGCGCGTACAAAAGCACGGTCGGCGCATCCGGGTTGGTTTCGAGGGAGCCGATGACCTCCCAGGCGCCCGCGCTGCCGTCTGGATTGTGTGACTGCACGACGCGCGCGTCGACGCCGACCTCACGCATGATGCGCGCGACATATTCGGCCGATTCCTTCATATGGGGACCTGTGATGCCTTGCGCGGACACCGATTTGAGCGTGACCTTCGTCCTCACGACGTCCATGATGCTCGTCCATTCCGCCGCCACACGTTCGCGGATCTTCTGTACGGATATTTCCATGCCGTTCCTTTCGTCGTTCCGATCGCCTACCACCCATACCGTATGACGTAGTCACCGACGTACATATCGAGGGGATGTCCCCACCGTAGTGATGGATATGGTGTTGTGCCGTATCGATTGTAGGCGCCACCGTCACCGTATGCCCCAACCGGATGCCTGCCCCTGCACCCCTGCGATACCCGTACGGGAAGCACCACTCGTAAGCATGTGGGTGTGTGAGTGCATGAGCGCAAAGGGGCATGAATGTGAGTGTGGAGGTATAGGCACGACCCGTAAGCCGTCCGCCCCTTACGGGATGCACAACCTGCAAGTCCCTCCCCTTACCGGAAGCACATCCTTACAGGCGGTGCCTCCCTACGAAGAAACACATCCTTACGGGAAGCACCTTCTTACAGGCAGCACATCCTTACGGGAAGCACAACCTGCACGAACTCCGCAGCCTCCTTTTACGGGAGCGGCCGCAACGCAGCACCCTCCCGTAATGCGTCGATATCTTCACGTATTCTCATGGTTCATGGCAGTGAACAAAAAGGACGCAGACAATGAAGGACAGTCTGCGAAGCGGACCCAGCGGACGCAAGCCCCGCAGGACAACAAGGACGGGCAGGTCGGCAAGGGGCGGCCTACGCCGAAGCGCAAGGTCGCGCAGGCCCAGAACATCCGACCTCTCGTGCCGAAGGACAGCGCCGTGCAGCGGAAGGCGGCGAAGCAGCGCCTGCGAGAACGCGAGAACCGGGAGTATGAGGCGATGCGTACTGGCGACCTGCAGAACATGCCGAAAGCGGAGCGTCTCCCCTGGCGTGTCTATGTGCGCGACTATGTGGATGCGCGATTCAATATCGGCGAGTTCTTCATTCCGGTGGCACTCGTCATCCTGCTGCTGTCAGTCATCGTCACCGCGTTCGCGAGGCAGATTCCCTACAGCATCCAGATCACGATGATTCTGATGACGATCCTGTACCTGTATCTGTTCGCGATTGTCATCGATGTCGTCGTGATGTGGCGCAAGCTCAAGAAACTGCTCATCGCCAAATTCGGGGAACAGTCCGTCGCGAAGGGCATGCGCACGGGATCCTATGCATGGAGCCGTGCGATCCAGCTGCGGCGTTGGCGTCTGCCGAAGCCACGGTACAAGGAACGTGGCCACTGGCCCAAGTGATCTTTGCGACAAAGCGACAAAAAGGGTGGGAAGGAACGATTGTTCCTTCCCACCCTTTTGTTATCCCGACTTTTCATATCCCACCTTTTTCCGTTACGGGGAGTACGTTACGGGTGGCACATATCGAACGTTGGTTACGGGTGGCGCATTCCCACTTCGTTGGCATGGGATCGTACATCCTGTTCATCATTACGCGCATCCTGCGCATCGCTATCGGTGGCACGTCCCTTTAGTTACAGGTGGCGCTCCCCTTTCGTCACAATCGGCACTTTCCATATCGACCACGAGCAATCGAACCCGACATTGTCGTTTCCTACAGGGGGCGCCTACGCAGATATCTCCTCACCCGCAACTCCTTCTTCATATTCACTTTCTGCGATCGTCCACTTCCCGTAATCGACCGTTCCCGCATACCTCCCGTAACCAACTCCCCTACACCCACTTCCCGTAACCACTGCGGCACGACCTTTTGTCCTCGGACATGGATTTTCTATCAATCTATAACGGAAATGCCATCGATGGCAGTCCACTCTCTCCACTACCGGTAACGCGTCGTCTGCCCATAACCTCATCGACCACCCATAATCGCATCAACTACCCATAAGAACTCCGCGCTACCCATACACACATCTGCCACCGGTAACACATCCAAGACCCATAACGAATCCGTACCACCCGTAACGACTTCATGCTACCGGTAACTTCAACAGCCGCCTGTCGCCTATGGGCGCGACCCCGTCCGCGCACGCCGTGCACTACAATGGTTGCCGTCATAGCGGCCCTGTGTGGTCGACCATGGAGTTTCGGGAGGCAACGTTGTCAGCACTGCAATTCGATATCGCGATCATCGGCGCAGGCCCAGGCGGATATTCCACCGCCTTGCGCGCGGCGGAACTCGGAAAATCGGTCGTCATGATCGAACGGGATGAGACACTCGGCGGCACATGCCTCAACCGCGGCTGCATCCCTTCGAAAGCGCTCATCACCGCCACCCGTACGATCGGCACACTCGACAACGGCAAGCGGATGGGCATCGTCTCCACACTCGAGGAGATAGATTTCGGACGGCTGCGCGACTACCGCGAAGGCACCGTCTCGACGATTGTCGGCAGCCTTCGGGGGCTCATCGCATTCCGCGGCATCACCGTCTACCGTGGAAACGCCGAACTCACCGCCGACCGCCACGTCCATGTCACCCCCGCCGACGGCCAGGAACATGTGCGCATGTTCGCTGCGAATGGTGGTTTCGACGACATCGCGGGCGACCTCGACATCACCGCGACCGACGTCGTCCTCGCGACCGGTTCACGTCCCCGTGAACTTCCAGACACGCCATTCCACGGTGCGCTCATCGATTCGACGACGGCGCTTTCGCTCAACACATTCCCCCATAGTGCCGTCATCATCGGTTCCGGTGCCGTCGCATTGGAGTTCGCGTCGATCTGGAATACCGCCGGTAGTGATGTGACGCTGCTCATCCGCAAAGACAATGTACTTTCGAAGAGCGACCGTCGTGCCGCACTCGCGTTGTCACGTGAACTCAAACGCCGCGGTATCACGATCATCCGTGGAGCGCACGTCGAGCGCATCGACACAGGTGAGAACCTTGGCGCCGTCGTGCACTACACACTCGATAGTGAGGATGGCGCGGACGATGGGCACAGCGGGCATACGATCGAGGCGGAGATCGCGCTTGGCGCCATCGGACGTACACCAAACACGGACGAACCGTGGTTCTCCACGTGCGGTGTGCAGCTCGACGACGCGGGCATGGTCGTCGTCGACGCGTATGGGCGTACGAACATCGACCATGTCTGGGCACTCGGCGACATCACCGCCGGCCACGCGCTCGCGCACCGCGCGTTCGCGCAGGGGATCGTCATCGCGGAGACGGTGGCGGGACTCGACACCAAACCAGTCGACGAGAACACGGTCGCGAACATCGTCTTCAGCTCCCCGGAATTCGCGACCGCCGGCCTCACGCTACGGGAGGCACAAGCGGACGCGCGGTATGCGGATGTCGAGGAGACGGTGTTCCCGGTCATGGCGAATCCACGGATGATCATGAGCGCGACCGGTGGTTCGTTCTCGATCATCAGCGGACGCGACGCGGACGGTGATGGCACCGAGTACGTCCTCGGCGTGCACGTCGTGGCACCCGACGCGAGCGACATGATCGCTGAGGCGCAGCAGATCATCGCCAACCGCATCCCGTTGCACGAAGCGGCGAATGTGATCCATCCCCATCCGACGTTCAGTGAAATGGTCGGGGAAACCTTGTTGAAGGCTGACGGACGTCCGTTGCACACACGTTGACGGATGCCCAAGTGCCACCATATGCGTACCGGCAGCATGTATCTGCTTACCGGTAGTACGTGTCTGCTGCTGGCGGTGGCATATCCGTTACTGGTCGCACATCCCCGTTATTGGTGGCGCGTCCGTTACCGGCGGTGCGTCCGGTAACAACCGACGGCGGCACACACGTTGTCCTCCGCGAGACGCGACGATACATGGGGATGGTTAGCTGATACAGTATGGAACCATTGCGACAGCACGCATCCGATAACGTTCGCAGAGTGTAAGAGAGGCGACACATGGCATCGAAGGACGAACAGCCGAAGAAGAAAAAGCGTGGCATGTTCAGCCAGATTAAGCAGATCTACCAGTTCACGCACAAAGAGGACAAGGCGCTGCCGTGGATCGTCGGCGGTGTCTTCGCGCTTCCGCTGGTGATCGGCCTGATCTGTGGGTTCGTATTCCATTGGGGATGGTTCGGTTGGGTCAGCTGGATGGTCCTCGCAGCCGTCACCGGGCTGCTGCTCGCGACGATCGTGCTCACACGCCGCGCCGACGCCGTCGGTTTCAAACAGCTCGAAGGGCAGCCTGGTGCCGCCATCAGCGTCCTCGGCAACATGAAGCGCGCGGGCTACGATTTCCCGCAGGAGCCGGTATGGGTCGACCCGCGCTCGCATGATGCGATCTGGCGTGGCACCGGTTATCAAGGCATCTATCTGATCGGTGAAGGCGATTATGGCCGTGTCATGCGCGCGATGGACCGCCAGGAGAAGCAGATCAAAGGTGTGACGGCGGGTTCGCAGATTCCGATCTACCGCATCTGCGTCGGCACCGGCCCCAAGCAGGTCCGGCTCAAGGACCTGCGCAACGTCATCCTCAAGAAGCGCACGTACATCCCGAACACAAGCTCAAACAAGCTTGTGCGCATGGTCAAGAAACGTCGCCGTTTCATGATGAGCAAGGACCAGCTCATCACGCTCAACGAGCGTCTGCATACGTTGCAGCGCAAGAGCGGCATGGGCATCCCGAAGGGCATTGATCCGATGCGCATGCAGAAGGTCAGCAAACGTGCGATGCGTGGCCGCTGACCCTCCATTTCATCAAAGGACCGGTTGTTCCGGTCCTTTTTTTGTTTCCGCACTGTGCGTTCCCGCTCCCGGTGGATGGTCCCATATCCCACGTGCGACCAGATTCGAGGGATATTCCATCAGCATCCACTACCGCCGATAACCATGTGCCACCCGTAGAGATACGTCCCGTAGAGAAACAGGGGGGTACATCCCATAGAGATACGTGCGGCCCGCAGCCATGCGATACGTCCATGGATTGCCTGACTACCAGTAGATACGACCGACGGTAATACGACTACCTGTACCTATGTCTGTCGATGGTACGACTACCCGTACATTCGACTACGAGCTCATCACATACGGGCACCCGTGATACGAACACCCATACAACGATTACCCGTACACGGCTACCGGTAAGCACGACTACGCGCAAGCCGCACCCGCAAACGTCTGCGCATGCCGCGATGTCCACATTGTGCGCATCGCGGCGATGTCGTCGGGATGGGATCGTTTCCACGCGCATCGTTGGCGTTCCAACGGGGATCGACGCCGACACAGCTTTGTTCGCCCAGCTCGAAACATGTTCGTAACTCAACCTTCGAGCGAGTGAAACGCTGCGCCCTATGCTGATATCTCGTAAGCCACTTATTGAAAGGAGCGGTCCCGTGACCACACTTGAAACCAAGGCAGACGCCGAGGCCCTGATCAATCAGGAAGGCATCGAATATGTCTCCGTTCGCTTCACCGATCTGATTGGTGTTCAGCAGCACTTCACGGTCCCTGCCAGCGAATTCCTCAAGGACGCGTTCGACGAGGGCATGCCGTTCGATGGCTCCTCGATCGAAGGTTTCCAGGCCATCAACGAGTCCGATATGAAGCTTGTCCCGGACATCACGACGGCCTACGTCGATCCGTTCCGCAAGCACAAGACGCTCAATGTCGCGTTCTCGATCGTCGACCCGCTGACCGACGAGCCGTATTCGCGCGATCCGCGTCAGGTCGCGGCGAAGGCCGAAGCCTATCTGAAGTCCACTGGCATCGCCGACACCGCCTCCTTCGCGCCTGAAGCCGAATTCTTCATCTTCGACAAGGTCCGCTTCGGTAACGACATGCGCGGTTCCTTCTACGAGGTCGATTCCGTTGAGGCCCCCTGGAACTCCGGCCTCGACGTCGAAGAGGACGGCACTCCGAACATCGGTTTCAAGAACCGCGTCAAGCGCGGCTACTTCCCGGTCCCGCCGATCGACCATACGCAGGACCTGCGCGACGACATGGTCGCGAACCTGCAGAAGGTCGGCCTGACGCTCGAACGCGCGCACCACGAGGTCGCCGGCGCGGGACAGCAGGAGATCAACTACCGTTTCAACTCGCTGCAGCATGCGGGTGACGACCTGATGAAGTACAAGTATGTCGTCCATGAGACGGCTGCACTCGCCGGCAAGGCGGCGACGTTCATGCCGAAACCGATCGCGGGCGACAACGGCACCGGCATGCACTGCCACCAGTCGCTGTGGAAGGACGGCAAGCCGCTGTTCTACGATGAGAAGAACTACGGTGGCCTGTCCGACATGGCGCGCTGGTACATCGGTGGCCTCATCAGGCATTCGTCTTCGGTGCTCGCGTTCACGAACCCGTCGCTCAATTCGTACCACCGTCTTGTCCCGGGCTTCGAAGCCCCGGTCAACCTCGTATACTCCGCGCGCAACCGCTCCGCCGCGATTCGCATCCCGCTCGCGGGTACGTCGCCGGCCGCGAAGCGAATCGAGTTCCGCGCCCCCGATCCATCGTGCAACCCGTTCCTCGCGTTCTCCGCGCAGCTCATGGCGGGCCTCGACGGCATCCTCAACCACATCGAGCCGCCGGAGCCGGTCGACAAGGACCTCTATGAGCTTCCTCCGGAGGAGCATGCCGGCATCAAGCAGGTGCCGAGCTCGCTCGCCGAGGCGCTTGATGCGCTCGAGGAGGACCACGACTTCCTGACCGCCGGTGACGTTTTCACCGAGGATCTCATCGAGACATGGATCGATCTCAAGCGTGGCGAGATCGATCAGGCGCGCCTGCAGCCGACGCCGCTCGAATACGAGCTGTACTTCCACATCTGATCCTCTTTTCCGGATTCGATGCCGACTACTGGATTCGTGTGCCTGTAGTTTATGGGTAGTAGCCAAGTGGGGAACCAACCGGTTCCCCACTTTTTGTGTTACCCATCCACTGTTCTGATGCATCCCGTAACATTCGTACCACCTGTAACGTCCGACGCATCCCGTAACCCGTACCGGATACAGCGTTACGGGTGGTATAAGCGATACGGGGCATACGGTGAGTATGGTTTGTATGGGTGTCACAGAAGTCGTGAACGTACAGGCTTCATCGATACACTTACAGGCTGCATCGGTATATGCGTGCATGTACCCGTCATACACATACCACCGGTAGCAAAAACACATGGAAGCCAAAGGTTTTGGGTAGTACCCCTGCTTTACTGGATGCGGACACGGGGGCTTGCCAAGCAGGCTGAGAGGAAGCGCGAGCTTCGACCGCATGAACGTGAACCGGATAATGCCGGCGCACGGACGTCTCTTTCCCCGTGCCTTCCAACATCACATATGACAGGAAAGGCACTCCTATGACCAACATCGAAACCGATGCCACTTCCATCGCGTCATCTTCCATCCATATGTCCCGCCGATGGCGCGTCGTCGACGTGGTGACCGCGACGGCCATCGCCGCCGCATCCGGCGTCATCTTCTGGATGTGGGATTTCCTCTGCACGGCGCCGTTGACGCTGTTCGAATCCATCACCCCAGGATTCGAAGGTCTGCTCAACGCGTTCTGGCTCTTCGCGGGGCCACTTGCGGCGATCATCATCCGCAAACCCGGTGCCGCGTTGTACGCGGAGACCATCGCGGCGATGCTTGAGCTCCTTCTCGGCAACCAATGGGGTGCCGGTGGATCGCTCGTCGTCGGCATCATGCAGGGATTGGGTGCGGAACTCGGCTTCGCGCTCTTCGCATACAAGACTTGGAACCTGATGAGCACGATGCTGTCCGGAGCGTTGTCCGGCGTGGCCTGCGGCATGTATTACTGGTTCACGAATCCAGGATGGGGCGCATTGCGTGCGAGCATCTATCTTGGTACGTCCATCGTATCGGGTGCACTTATCGCCGGCATCGTGAGCTGGGTGTTGTGCCGTGCGCTCGCGAAGACGGGTGCGCTCGACCATTTCGCATCCGGACGCGTCAAGTAATACGCAATATAATTTCAGATGGATATCGTATATATATAAAGAATATTCATTATCTTGCCGCTAGTACATGTGTTCAATGCCTTACCGGTGGCACATGCGTCTTACCGGTGGCACATGGTCATGATGACAAGGGATGGGATGTGGTCTTTTCGAACCACGTCCCATCCCTTCTTCATATGCGCCACGTACCCCTCCCTTTTCTTTCCAATTTCCGAAACACTGGCGCGTCATGCGATCATGCAATACAGTGGGACGTTGTTCGATATCCGACCATTCGAACGAGATTCCCCATTGCGCGCGGAAAGGCACCCTATGAACGACGAGACGACCGCCATCACACAAGCCATTATGGACCGTCTGGACCACGTCATCGATCCTGAACTCGGCCGTTCCGTGACGCAGTTGGGCATGATCGCGAACGTCACCGTCATTCCTACAACCACTATCGGTGGCACCTCAGAAATCGTTACCGGTGGCACTCCTGAAATCGTTACCGGTGGCACCCCAGATATCGACGCCGTCAACGATGCTCGACCTTCCATTACCGGTAGCGCGGAGAACAACGCTACCGGCAGTAGCACGGGATGCACCATCGCCAATGCGGGATGTTCCTATGACGGCAGTGCTGCCGATAACCACATGAGCGTTGCCAATGGTCACTCACACGCCACCGGTAATGGCGGTACTGCCAATAACGAGGATGATGCCGCCGGTAACATACGCGCTGCCAGTGACGACAGTGCTGCCTGTAACGAGGATGATGCCGCCCGTAACACATCCGACGATGCGGCACATGCTTGTGATGTACTCATCGATGTCGAGCTGACCGTTCCGGGATGTCCGCTTTCCGAGCAGATCGCCGCCCAGATAGAGCAAGCGGTCGCAAGCTACCCGTACGCACGGCTCACGCCGAAGATCACCGTCGGCACGATGGCCGACGAGAAGCTGCACGCGCTTGTGAACGACCTCAAGGCCGCGCGCCGCGAGAACCCATTCAACAAACCCGGCATCAAGACACGTGTCTTCGCGATTGCCTCCGGTAAGGGTGGCGTCGGCAAATCCTCCATTTCCGCGAACCTTGCCGCGACCTTTGCCGCGCTAGGCTACGACACGGCGGCAATCGACGCCGACATCTATGGTTTCTCCCTCCCCCGCCTCTTCGGCGCGCGCAGCCAGCCGACGAATCTCAACGGGATGCTCATGCCGGTCACGGCGTGGGGTGTCAAACTCATGTCAATCGGCATGTTCGCGGGTTCCGACCGTGCGATCCTATGGCGAGGCCCGCGTCTGCAACGTTCGCTCGAACAATTCCTCGCGGACGTATGGTGGGGCGAACCGGATGTCCTCATCCTCGACCTCGCCCCCGGCACGGGAGATATGGCGATCTCCGTCGCGCAGGCGCTGCCGAATGCGGAACTCGTCGTCATCACGACGCCGCAGCCGTCCGCGTCGGACATCGCCGCCCGTTCGGGGCTCGTCGCACTGCAGGTGCCGATGCGTGTGCGCGGCGTCGTCGAGAACATGAGCTATTTCGACCACGCAGGCGAACGTCTCGAGATCTTCGGCGCCGGTGGCGGCGCACGCGTGAGCGCGCAGCTGTCGCGCGCGCTCGGCTATGACGTCCCGATGCTCGCGCAGCTGCCGCTCGATCCGCGCATCCGTGAGACGGGAGAGACATCGGGGCGTCCCGCCGTGCTCAATGAGGACGGAACCTTGCGCGACGACGATTTCGGTGCGACGTTCGTCCGTCTCGCGCACGCGCTCATCGAGGGGAACACGAACAACGTCGGCCCAACGACGAACTGACATCGTGGCTGCCGGTAGCGGTACCGCTACCGGCAGTACAGTGCAAGTGCCACCGCTACCGGTAACACAACATCACACGTCGCCAAGGCGGACCGGCGTCACGCTTCCGCAGACACACTGCGTTCGCTGGCGTTCGCAGCGGCGACGCCGACGACGGTGCCTGTTTCGAGCAGTTCGTCGAATTGTGCCTCGTCGATCATCGGGATGCCGAGTTCCTCCGCCTTTGTCGCCTTCGACCCCGCGTTCGCGCCGACGACGACCCAGTCCGTCTTTGTGCTCACGGATCCGGCTGCGCGTCCGCCGCGTTCCATGATCGCCTCCTTCGCCGAGTCACGCGAGTAGGTTTCGAGCGATCCGGTCACGACGACGGTCTGTCCCGCGAGCGTCTGTGGCAGATCGCTCCGGTCCGCTTCCATGCCGACGCCGGCCTTCTTCCACGCGTCGAGCACGCGTCCACGCCAGCTCGTCGGGTCTTTCGCCTCGGCGAACCATGCGACGACCGATTCGGCGATTTCCGGGCCGATGCCGTCAATCTGCACAAGGTCGTCGACGCTCGCGTCGGCAACCGCGTCGAGTGTGCCGAAATGCTGCGCGATGAGCCGTGCTGTGGGCGGCCCGAGACGCCGTATCGACAACGCGACGAGTACCCTGTCGAGGTCCGTGTGCTTCGCCTTGTCGATTTCGTCGAGCATCTTGCGCGTGTTCTCGGCGGGACACACATAGATGTCACGTCCTGTGCGCTCGTCGACAGCGATGACGACGCCATCCCCCGGCACCGGTTTCGCGTCGCTCGCCTTCGTCGGCGCCGTCCAGAACGCCGGCACTTGGTGCCACAGTCCGGAGCCGCCGATGCGTTTGCGCACCTTGTGCTTTTTGCCGTTCTCGTCGATGCGTTCGCCGATTTCGATGATCGGCGCCTCACGCCATACGCGCACATCCTTGAGTGCGCGCGCGTCGATGCCGAACACGTCCGCCTCGCTCGTGAGCACAGGCCGCTGCGCCTCGGGCAATGCGAGCCCCTCGGGGGCGATGTATGGCTCAGTCTCATCGCCCGGTTTGACGCGCAGTTCGGTTATGCCGGGCGCGTACGCCTCGACTGTGTCAGGCCGGTTGTCCTCCGGGTTCGTGAGCGCGATCGCGCTCTGTTCGCCGAGGTGTTCGATGTCGAACGCCTTGCGCGAGGCGAGGTTGATGATGCGTTCCGTCAGCTGCGCGGGGCATGATTGCGCGTTCGGGCAACGCAGGTCCTTGTCCCCTTCCTTCATCGGCCGCAACAATGTGCCACATGATGGGCAATGCGTCGGCATATGGAATTCGCGCAGTTTGTCTTCACGCCCTTCACGGCGCGCGAGGACCGGCCCGACGAGTTCGGGGATGACGTCGCCGGCCTTGCGCACGACGACGGTGTCGCCGATGAGGATGCCTTTGCGTTTGACTTCGTAGCCGTTGTGCAGTGTCGTGCGTGAGACGGTCGAACCGGCGACGTAGACGGGTTTGAGGATCGCGACGGGGGTGACGCGTCCGGTCCGTCCGACCTGCACGATGATGTCGAGCAGTTCCGTGTTCACTTCCTCCGGTGGATATTTGTATGCAATCGCCCAACGTGGCGCGCGCGACGTCGCGCCGAGGCGGCGCTGCAATGCGAGGTCATCGACTTTGACGACGATGCCGTCGAGTGCATGCTCGATGTCGTACCGGTGCTCGCCGTAATATTCGATCATCGCGATGATCTCATCGAAGTTCGTCACTTCACGTGTGTGCGGTGAGATCGGCACACCCCAGCGGTGGTACAGTTCGTACGCTTCGGACTGGTCGTGCACCTCGTCGGCAACGTCAACGGGCTTGCCTGGCCCCCAGACGAGTTCGCCGAGGCCATGCGCATAGAAGCTCAGATGGCGGCTCGCAGTGATGCGCGGGTCCTTCTGGCGCAGCGAACCGGCCGCGGCGTTGCGGGGGTTGGCGAACGGCGTCTTGCCTTCGTCCTCCTGGCGTTCGTTGAGTGCGTGGAAATCATCCCAGCGCATGAACACCTCGCCACGGATCTCGACGAGTTCGGGGATGTCGCCTTCCGGGCCGCCGAGTGTCGCGGGAATCGTCTGGAATGTGCGCACGTTCATCGTGATGTCCTCGCCAGTCACGCCGTCGCCTCGTGTGAGCCCTTGGGTGAGCACGCCGTTGCGGTAGATGAGGTTGAGCGCGAGGCCGTCGATCTTGATCTCGCATGTCATCGGCAACGGCTTGCCTTCGGGCCATTCGAGCGCGTTGCGCACACCGTCGTACCATGCGCGCAGCTCCTCGTACGAGAACACATCGTCGAGGCTCATCATGCGCGACGGATGCCGGACCGACGCGAACTCATTCGAGAACGTACCTCCGACGCGCCTTGTCGGCGACTGCGGCGAATCCAGTTGTGGGAACGCGGCCTCAAGCCGCTGCAGGCAGCGCAGGCGTGCGTCGTAGGCGGCATCGGACGAGACGGGCGCGTCGTCCACATAGTAGGCCATCTGGTCGGTCTCCGCCCATGCCGCGATCCTCGACCACAGCCGCGCCGCCTGTTCGGCCGTCAACGTGTCGACGTCGAGGTCGTCGAGCTCCATCGCGTCGTTGTCGGCGTACTTCAGCGCGTCAATCCACGCGTCCGTGCCGATTGTGTCCTTCGCGCCCGCCTCCTGCGTCGTCCGCCGACCTGCATCCATGTCCCGCACCTTTCTCGTTGTGCCACAGGCGTCACAGCTGTTGCCGTACCAAAAACCACTGTGCCGCCGACGTCCTTACTTAATATATCGGCGATACGCCCTCGCCGCGCCGCCGAGCCTCGGTCACCTTACGCGCTCAGCGAGCGCAGGAACTGCATCTGCACGGCGTCGTTCTCGTCGCCGACGAGGCGCATCGCGGCGACGGCGAGGGTGCGCGCGGGCACGAACATCGCACGGTCGACGCATACGCGCGCAGCGTCGAGCACGATTGGTGCGACTTCGGTGCGCGGCCATACCGGAATGTCGTGTGCGTCGAGTGTGCGCGTCGCGTCCTCGAGCGTGACGGGCAGATGGATGCATTGCGACGCCGCGCGCGCTTGGACTTCGTTCATCTCGTTCATGCGCGTCGGTGTCGCGTCGCCGCCGATCGCCCCACTGAGCATGTATGCGGCGTACGCGACATCGAATTCGTCGTGCATCCACGCCGCCTGCGCGAGGCGGTAGTAGGCGTAGGACGCGTCTCCACGGTCAAGCGAGACGCGCAACGCGTTGAGGCACGCCGCCTTCGCCGAATCCCAATCCTCGTTCTGTGCGAGCTGGATCGCGAGTTTGAGGTGCGTGAGCGCATAGGATGGTGCGTAGGAGACGAGCGCGTTGAGATGGGCGAGCGCCGCTTCGGGGCCGTCGAACTGGGCGAGCGCGTCCGCGAGTTCGAGGTGTGCGTAGAAGAGCGCGTCCGGGATGAGCACGGTGCGTTCGTCAGGTAGTGCGAACAGCCGGTTGTAGACGATGCGGTCGGCGTATGAGTTGAAGAACCGTGGCACGCCGTCGATGCCGCGGTAGACGTCGTCGAGTGCCTCGACGGCTTGGCTGATGCCGTCGATTGCCTGCCTCGCCTGTCCTGAGAACACGAGGTCGCGCGCTTTGAGCCGCGCGTCGTCGAGTTCCTTGAGGAGCGTCGATGTGAAGTCGGGCGTGTCGTTGCCGTCGATGAGCGCCGATGTGATGTCGGTCGCATGGTTGAGCAGTTCGGGGTCGCCGATGCGTTCGATGAGCGCCATCGCGCGTTGTGCTTTTTCGGCGGATGCGATGTGGTTGTCCGACGCGAGTGCATGGAAATGGGATACGGCGTTGCTGATGAGGTCGTCACGTTGGATCGCGAGTCCGAACGTGTCGTCGGTTCCGAGCACGCGTGCAGCCCCTGGGTCGAGCGTCCTGTCATGCTCTTCGGGCGTGTCCTGTGCACCCGTGGGCGAGAAGTGTGCATCCGATATCGAGAATCCCGGTTCGATGGGTGTGAGCGCGCCTTCCTCGTCGAGCGCGAGCGCCGCGTCGAACATCCGGTACGTGTCGATTGGACGGGCGAGGCCGACGTCGTTGAGACGTGCGAGGAACTGGCCACGGTTGAACGTGACGGTCGTCATCGCACGCATCGTCGGTCCTTGACGGAGCCGTTCGATTGCATCCACGGATGGCGCCGCCGTATGCATACCATCGCCGTTTGCGCGTGCTTCCTCGTCCGCATCGTCCGCGTCGGCAGCGTCGTCGAACGCCGCCGGATGCGGTTCGGGATGGATGTCGTCGAACGCGAACGTCACTTCGTCGATGCCGTCGCCGCGCATGAGCGCGTCGAAGTCCTCGTCGTGCGCAGTGCCCGTGTCCATATCACCATCCGCGAGCACGTCGTCGTCCGCGCGCGTCGGGTCGAGTGGAGACGCGGATGCGATGATGCGTGTCGGGTTGCCGTGGCGGTCGCCGTCCTTCGGATCGGATTTGTCGCCGGGCCTGTCGTAGACGATGTCGCTGAGTCGTTCGAACGCGTTGAGTGCGTCGCTTATCGTCGAACGGATGACGTTGTCCTGTTCCGCGATCGCCTCCTCCAGACCGATCGAATCGATGCGGATGGCGACTTCGTCGATCCGTTCGTCAACGCCGAACATGAGGGCCGCGATGATGAGGCCAACGCGCAGGTTGTAGCGGGCGCTCATGCGCGCGCGCTGCGCGTCGTCCAACGTCTCCCAATCGCCATGTTCGACGTCGTATGTCTTGTGCGGCATGAGCGCGGGACCGGCCGTCGTGAACGCGAGCGCGGCCGCGCCACGTTCGATGTCCATGCGCATGTCGCAGTCGAACCGGTACGGCAGGCGTATCGTGCGGATGAGCCGCGCAATCGCCTGCCGCGCGATCCATTCACTGTGCGTCACCGTACCGTCTCCGGATACGGGATCGGGATACCTCGCCGCGAGCGCATGCACAACCGCCTGCGCGACCGCGGGGAAATCGTTGACGACGCCGAAGCCTTCGTCGTCGAACATCGTCGCGTCGCACACGCCGTCGAACGCGACGAGCGCTGGATTGCGCAGGAACGCGCGGTCGACGAACGCGACCTCGGCGGCGGAGGCGGTCTCCTCGGTTGGCTGCGCGCCGCGCGCCGCGTTCGCGTCGAGCCATGCGCGCAACGCAGCGATACGGTTGAGGTTGCCTTCGATCTTGAGTGAGGTGAGCGCGGCGTCGAACGGCATCGGCGTATCCCATGTCAGGAAATAGTTGCCTGAATACGGCGAACGCAACGTATGCATCGGCTCCGCTCCATGCTCGGGCTGCAGTCCCGGTATGTCGTCGAACGCGCCCGCCTCGCGCATGAGGCGTGTCGCGAACTCCTCGAGTCCGGAGACACGCATGCCACGCATCCTTGTCTCCTCCTCGTCGCGCACGGCCATGCGGATCGCGCTCAATGGCGCCTGCCTTGACAGCCGCCTGGCAAGGTCACCGATGCCAAAGGGGATGAGACGGCCTTGCATATGCGGTTGCAGATAGCATGCGAAGAACGCGACCGTCACAAGGTCACGATAGCCCAATCCGCTGCGCAACGCGTCCGGGAGCACCGCACGTGTCGATTCGAGCGCATAGGAGTCGCGCACCTTCGACCACCGTCCGACGATGATGTCGTCGGATACGTCGGTAATGGCCGTGATCCGTCCGCGTTTCACCGCGGGTGTGCGGTGTGCACGACGTGCGCGCGCGCCATCGGCACCGTCGATGTTGTCCGCACCGTCCGCGTTGTCGAATGGGGCATCGAATGCGCGCGCCTTGTCGACGTCGAAGATGAGTGAAGGGTCGAGCAGCTGCAGGTCCGCGTGCGGATCACCCGTCGCGAACACGCGCCCGCGGTCGTCGGCGAGCGCGAGCTGCATGAAATGGGAACGATCGACGAACAAGCCAAGCGCGAACGTCCGCGTACCGGGGATCTGCAGCCATCCAGGGTCGGCGTTGTGCCGTTCCATCGGGAAATCGACGAACACATGCCTGCGCGCGAACGCGCCCACACGGTAGGTGTCCGGTGTGGCGTCGGCGCTCCAATGCAGCGCCGCGCGCAACGCACGTGACGTGCGTGTGAGCGTGTCGGCAATGGCGGCCTCCCCCGGGCGGCGCTCCTGTGTCCGATGTGTCCCGTTCCGCCCTCGCCGTTCTCGCGCTCCATGCCGTTGTGCCATAGGAACTAATGTACAACGTTCTCGCCGATAGCCAAGGTGCCGTTAGAATAAAGGCTGTGAAATCCTGCGTCAACCGTTCGCGTCCGCTGCGCGTCGCGCGCGCCGTGCTCATCGCGCTCGCGCTCGTCTTCATCGTCGAATGCGTCGTGTGCAATCTCGCGCATTGGCGTTCGATCGGGGCGTCGACCGATTCGGCGTCGGCGAACAACGCACTCGGACCGGGGGTGACGCGCACCGCGCAGGGTCTGCTCGAAGTGCGCGACCCCGCGCACGCGTACGTCGAAGTGGTCGCGGATGGCAGCAGCCCCTACTGGCGCGCCGACGCGACGTCGGCGGCGCATGTCACGGCGGCGTTGGAGGGTGCACGCGGCGATGATGTCGTCTCGACCGTCCATCTGCGCGTGAACGCCATGGATGGCGCGTCCGGGGGCGTGTCCGCGGTCGTAAGCCCGTCGGCGCCGTCCTCGCTGTACTTCAAGGCACCCGCACACGGTCTCGTGCGCATATGGATCGAGGAGCCGCGCGGCACGCTTGTGCCGATCGAGAACTTCCGTGCGAACGTGCGTGTGCCGTTCTCGGTCGATTGGGCGCGCATCGCGACGATGCTCGCGGCGGCCGCGTTCATCATCCTGCTGCTGCCGGCAACAGGGTTGTGGACGGTCACGCTCGACACATCAAGCCGGCGCCAACGCCTCGCATTCGCCGCCGCCGCCGGCGCGCTCGGCGTGTTCGTCGTCGCGCGCAGCGTCGCGGTCATCTCCTATGCGCAGCCGCTCGCCTTCCATGAGGACGGCGGATACACCTTCGACTTCGACCAGTACGGCCACCTCGCCGACGCATTGCTCGCAGGCCGTACATCGCTCGACCTTCCAGTCCCCGATGCGCTCGCGCATGCGGCGAACCCGTACGACGTCGCCGAACGCTCACGTCTGCTCGCGGACGGTACAAGTCCCATCTACTGGGATTACGCGTTCCATGACGGAAGGTGGTATGCGTATTTCGGCGTCCTGCCCGCCCTCCTGCTGTTCGTGCCGTTCCGCGCCGTCACGTCGTGGCTCATCCCCGGTGGCATCATGCTGCCGGCGACATGCGCGCAATTGTGGCTCATGGGCGCCGTGAGCGTCGTCATGTGCCTGCTCGTCATCCGCCTCATCGACCGCCTCGTCCCGCGTACGTCGCTCGCCGCCGTCATCCTGCTGTGCTGCATGGCCATGCTCGGCGCGAACCTGCCGTATCTGTGGTTCCGTACGAACTTCTATTCGATTCCGTTCTCATCGGCGCTCCTGCTCGCGACGCTCGGCCTGTGGCTGTGGCTCGGCGCCGTGCGTGCCGATGGCGGCCCGCGCCCACGGGCATTGACGGTCACGTCGGTGCCGCGCGCCGCAGGGGGCGCGTTGTGCATCGCCGCAACGCTCGGCTGCCGCCCGACGTTCGCATGCACCGCGCTGTTCGCGATCCCGCTGTTCGCGCCCGACGCCGTCCGCCGCGTGCGCGCGCATGACGCGCGGTCCGCCGGCCGGCTCATCGCCGCGCTGTGCGTTCCCGCACTCGTCGTGGCGGTGCCCATCCTTGCCTACAACCATATGCGTTTCGGTTCGTTGTTCGATTTCGGCAACGCCTACCAGCTCACCGTGACCGATATGACGGCGTTCCACACGCCCGCCGCGAACATGCCGCTCACGGTCCTGTACTACCTGTTCCTCCCATTGCGCTTCACGGACACGTTCCCGTTCCTCGCGCTGTCGCCAACACCACTGCCACGTTGGTCGTTCACCGAACCATGCGTCGGAGGCCTGTTCGCGCTCATGCCGCTCGCCGCATGCGCGTTCGCGATCCCATGGCCGGCGGTGCGCCGTCGGTTCGGCGCATGGTGGCCCACGCTTGCCATGGCACTCACGCTCGCGCTCGCACTTGTCGTCTTCGACGCGTACGTCGGCGGCTTCGGATGGCGGTACATCGCCGATTTCGGATGGTTGTTCATGATTGCGGCGATACCGGTCACTGCGCTCATGATGCGAAAGTGGCCGTGGACACGCGCCCTGGTCACGGTCGTCGTGTGTTTCGCGATTGTCGTCGCCGTCATGTCGATGTTCGTCGTCGGACGTGACGACATGCTCATCGCGAACGACCCCGCACTCTTCCACCGTGTGCGTTCCTGGTGCGCACTGCTGTGAGCGGCGTGCGCCAAGAGCGGATAGGGTGCGTGGATACAATGGCGGTATGAGCGTTTTCGATTCGTTGTTCCCCTCCCGCCACCGCTGGTCACCGGCCGAGACCGTCGATATCGAGATGCATGACGCAGGCTACGTCTATGAGGATGGTGCGGTCGGCTGCGCCCCGACAGACCTGCGCATCGCGCACGACGGCGGCAACGTCGCGGTCATCGGGCTCAACGGAGCGGGAAAATCGACGCTCATCCGCATGCTTGGCGCGCGCACGTCACCGACGACGGGCGCGGTCGACTACATCGTCGACGGCGACGTGCGTGCACTCGCGACGCGCGATGGTCGGCCGGTCATCGAATCGGCGATCGGTTATGTGAGCCTCGACCATGTGCGTACGCACTTCCAACGTGCGAAATCGGTCGAGGACGCGCTCAACGACTATCTCGGCAGGCACCATGTGCCACCCGTCGAACGCGCCGCGCGCATCGGCGACCTGCTCACGAAATTCGACCTCAACGAAGTGCGGCATATGCAGCTCGACGCACTCGACGGCGAACGTGTGCACCTACTCGCGATGGCGGTCGCTTGCTGCCATCTGCCCGCGATGCTCGTCGCCGACGAACCGACGCGTGGACTTGACGAGATCAGTTCCGCACACGTCGCGCAACGGCTGTTCCGCTATGGCAAGCCGGTCGTGTTCACGACGCACGATGTCGACCTCGTCACCGAGGAACAGTACATGATCCGACGCACACTCGTCATGGACGACACACGCGTCGTGTTCGATGGTTCCCCGGAGCATGCGGCCGCGTTCTACACACAACTCATCCGCAGCAAATATCAGCGGTTGTCGAGCCGCTGACGCACGGCGTCGAGCACGATGCGCACATGCTCCTCGAATATTCCCGTTACCGGCAGCAATGAGATCGCCAAATACCCGTTCGACGTCATGTCAAAGAAATAACCGGGTTGCCCACTCGTACGGGCGGTATCGATCATCGAGAGCACAAGGTCGTTCTCGTCGATGACGCCCGGGAAGCGCAACAGCACGTTCCAACCGCCCTCCGCGCGCAGGACGTCGACGACGCCAAGGACGTCGGCATCGAGCATCCGATGCAACACGGCGAGGTTGGCGCGCACGCGCTCGCCGACGGCGGCGAGCTGGCGTGGCGCCTCACGCAGCATGCCGGGCACTTCACGCGCGACGAACTCGCTCATCGGCAGGAAATCGTCGGCGATGACGTCAAGGCGGCGCCGTGCCTCGCGCACATCGGCCGCAGGGCCGCTCACGCGTATCCAACCGACCTTCGCATGCGGCGCCGCCAGTGTCTTCGAAAACCCGTCGAGTGCGAACGTGAGCACACGTGACTCCCCCGAGAACCTACGGTTGCCGGCGAACGGCTCCAACGGGTAGTCGAAGAACACCTCATCCGCGATGATCGCGATCCCGTACCGGATGCACAACTCGACAAGCGCCTCACGCTCCGATGGTTTGACGTAGGAGCCGGTTGGATTGTTCGGGTTGATGACGACGAGGGCGCGTATGCGGCGCGCCGTGTCCTCTTCGAGCATGCGTGCGATCTGCGGCACGTCGATGAACCACGATCCGTCGAAACGCAACTGGTAGCACTGTGTCTTAACGCATTCGAGGCGCGCGATCGATTCGATGAGCGGATACCCCGGCTTCGGCGCGAGGATCGCATCCCCTGCGTCACACAGCAGTTTCATGAGCCACGCATAGGCCTGCGATGTGGAACTGAGCAGATACACATCCTGCGCCGTCGCCTCTGCCCCAGCCCCACCGCTACCGGCAGCACTGCCGCAGGCAGCATCCCCATCACGGGCGGCATTGTTACGGGCAGCACCCATGCCACTGGTAGGTCCCTCGTCACCTAGGGCACCGTTATAGGCCGCACCGCTACTGTCACCGGTTGCACGATTGCAGGTGGCAGCACCGTTACCGGTAGTGTCACCACTATGGGCCGCATTGTTACGGGCTGCACTCTCACCACCGTTGGCGTTGCCGCCATCACCACCGGTACTGTCATCGATCCCACTACTGCCGGTAAGCATCTCGTCGCCGCTAATATCATCGCCACCACCGTTACTGGTAACATCTCCGCTACCGGTAACGTCATCATGGCCACTGGTGCCAGTAATGGCACCACTACCGGCAGCATTCACGGAGGCGTTGATGTATGCGGCTATCGCCTCGCGCGCATACCGTTGCCCCCGCGGATCTGCGGCATATGCCTCCGGTAACGATGACGGCGCAAGACCATGCCTCGTCGGATTCGAATCGTTGAGCGCACGCAGCCGCACGCCCTGGGCTTTGAGCGCGGCTTCGGCCTTCGCGATCGGATTGGGTTCGTCGATGTCTACTCTGTGGGAAAAACGCACGATACCAATCTACGCGCATCACGACACCTTCGCCAGCACAAGACGGCTTCCACGACCCCACTCCTGTGCCGCCCCCCTTTCCCCCTCGCGTCCTCCTCTTCCATTCCCTCATCGACCCACCCATCTTTTCTCTCCCCGACCATTGAATGAATCCACGCACCTCATTCCACACTCCACACAATGCGCGCACGACACCATCAGCCACCACCATCGTCAACGACAAAGGCGGCCGCCGGAACATCGTACCGGCGGCCGCCCGTTTTCCGTTCACACGGATGGTTCAGTCGTTCTTGTGCATCTGCGTGCTCGCATGGTACGCGGCGCCAATGATGCCCGCCTCGTTGTGCAGTTTCGCGGCGACGATCGGCGTCTTGATGTCGATGTACGGAAGGAACTTCTCCGACACACGGCTCACACCACCGCCGACGACGAACAGCTGCGGGCTGAAATACAGTTCCATGAGGCTGTAGTACTTCGTGAGGCGTTTCGCCCACTTCTTGTAGCCCATGTCGAGCTTTTCGCGCACCGAGGACGCCGCGTACTTCTCGGCGTCGCCCTTGCCCTTCGGCAGCTGGATGTGGCCGAGTTCGGTGTTCGGAATGAGCACGCCGTCGTAGATGAGGGCGGTGCCGATGCCGGTGCCGAGCGTCGTCGCGATGACGAGGCCTTCCTGGCCCGCGGCGGCGCCGAAACGCTGCTCGGCGACGCCCGCGGCGTCCGCGTCGTTGACGACGGTCACGGGGCGACCGCACGCTTCGGAGAAGACTTCTGTGACATCCACACCGATCCAGGACTGGTCGAGGTTCGCCATGTAATCAAGCTTCTGCCCGGGCTTGATCGGCGCCGGGAACGCGATGCCGACCGGGACGTCCTCGGGCACTTCGAAATGCTCGAGCTGCTGGCGGACGATGTCTCCGACGGCCTTCGGGGTCGAATGTTCCGGTGTGAGGATCTTCAGACGCGGCTCCGCGAACTCGCCCTTCTCAAGATTGACCGGCGCGGCCTTGATGCCCGATCCTCCAATGTCCACGCCGAACGCCTGTGCGGTATCAATCATCGTCAACCTTCCTTACCATGTCCAGGAATCACCCTGTGCTTTACCTTCATGGGGCGGCCGCAGGATACGCCATGCATCCGTCGAATGGCCGGCCACTATCACCATGATATAGTAGTTCATCCGCTAAATATTCATGTTTCGCAAAGTATTCACATTTTGGAACGACTTTTTTGAAAACGATTGTTCCTGTGCGGCCATTCGCGAGACCTTTGTGATGCCGCGTTTTTTGCTGCCATCGTTTTCCCTATGTCGGACCTGCAATCGCCGACTGTGCGTCTGTGTGTGGCATGTACGGGATGCTGATTTATCCTGCCCATCGTATACAGATGGGAACGTAAGTTTCAGGGAAGGTGCAATTCCTTACTGGCGGTAGCGTCGCGCACACGATGCGCCTACGACGAAGCCCGCAACCCGCGCAAGCGGTGGATCTCGGTCGGATTCCGAAGCCAACGGTCATAGTCCGGACGAAAGAAACGGAGCTCACGATGAGCACATCCAATGGCACAACCATACCCTCCGACGCCACCACCGGCACAAACGACACCACAGGCGTCACTGGTATAGGCGGCACTCCCACCGCTGACGGCAGCGGTTCCGATGCCGCTTCGCACACCACCACCGGTAGCACCACTACTGCAACCGATAACGCGACCGCTACCGATAACGAAAACGAAAACACTACCGGTAGCACCACCGCGGACATGCATCGATCGCCGGCATCCTCGACGTTGCGCAACCGCCGCCCCGACAATGCGCATTCGACCGGTGTAGGTGACCGCGGACGATGGTCGACACGGCGCATCGCGATGTACGCATTGTTCGTCGCGCTCGCGATGGCGCTCAGCTTCATCGAATTCCCGCTCATGCCCGCGGCGCCATGGCTCAAGTACGACCCGTCCGGCGTCGTCTGCCTCGTCGCCGGCTTCGCGTTCGGCCCGTCGGCGGCCGCCATCGTCAGCGTCCTCGGTTTCCTCCCCCATCTGTTCACGAATCCGTGGGGAACGCTCATGGCCGTGCTCGTCGCGCTCGCGCTTTCCGTACCGGCGGCGCTGATCTACCGCCGCCGTCGCTCGCGCATGTCCGCGTTCATCGGCATCCTTGTCGGCTCCGTCATCGCGCTCGTCGTCGTGCTCGCTGCCAACCTTGTCATCACACCGATGTACGCGCATATGACGATGCAACAGGTGGCGGCACTCATCGTGCCTGTGCTCTTGCCGTTCAACATCATCAAATTCGTGCTCAACGGCGTCATCACATTCCTCATATACAAGCCGGTTTCCACACTCCTCAACCGGGGTCAGGCATGAGCGACGCCGCACATTCCATCGTCGAGATGCGCGATGTGCGTTTCAGTTACGACGGTGGCGAGACGTGGGCGCTTGACGGCATCGGCTTTTGCGTTCGCGAAGGAGAGCGCATCGCGCTCGTCGGCGCGAATGGTTCAGGCAAGTCGACGTTGGCTTTGCTGACCGCGGGGCTTACCGCGCCGGATTCCGGCACTGTCGAGCTCGCCGGCGAACTGGTGTTCGACGACGCCGAAGGCGCGCGCGCGGATGCATACCGCCGCGCGCGCCGCGACATCGGCATCGTGTTCCAGAATCCCGAGGACCAGATCGTCACGACAGTCGTCTGCGAAGACGTCGCGTTCGGCCCGGAGAATCTCGCGACGCCGCGTGCACAGATTGGCGAACGTGTGCACGATGCACTCGCCACCGTCGGCATGACCACGTTCGCAGACGCGAATCCCGCGAATCTGTCGGGCGGCCAACAGCAACGGGTGGCAATCGCGGGGATGCTCGCGATGCATTCGCGTCTGCTTATCCTCGACGAACCGACCGCGATGCTCGATCCGGACGCCCGCGCCGACGTGCTTGCCGCACTCGACGACATCCAGTCGCGCGGCACATCGATTATCATCGTGACGCACAGCGCCGAGGAACTCGCCCATGCGACCCGTATCATCCGTCTGGAACATGGGCGCATCCTCTCCGACGAACCGGTCGACGACGCGTCCCACCCGCCATCCACGATGACGCCGTCAGTGTGCCCCGACAATGCGCTACCGATAACATCGCCAAACGATGCACTACCGGCAGCGCAAGTAGACGATGCACTACCGGCAGCATCCCCGGATGCAACCGTACCACCGGTACCACAGACCAACGTGTCCACAACAGTGCGCGGGACGTTACCGGATGCGGTCAGATTCGATCATGTGACTTTCGCCTACCCCGGGGACGCCACCCCTATACTTGACGACTATTCGTTACGGGTGGCACGCGGCTCCACGATGGCGATCGTAGGTAGGAACGGGTCAGGGAAAACAACGTTCGCGAAACTGCTGTGCGCATTGTTGAAACCGGATTCAGGAACGATCACGGTCGATGGTGTCACGCTCACGAAAGCGAACAGAAAGGAACGTGCAACCCTTCGGCGCAGTCTCGGCTTCATCATGCAACATCCGGAACGTCAGCTCTTCGCGCCGACGGTCGCCCAGGATGTCGCGTATGGGCCACGCAATCAAGGACTGGACGAGGAGGAGACACAACATCGCGTGGAGGATGCGCTGCACATTGTAGGCGCCGGGCACTTGGCGGACCGCGACCCGTTCACGCTTTCGGGCGGCCAGCAACGACTCGTCGCCATTGCCGGCGTGCTCGCATGCCACCCAAACGTCCTCGTCATGGATGAACCAACCGCCTCCCTCGATGAAACGGCATGCACACGTATTCGTGGCATCATCCGCAGACTGCATGACCAAGGCGTCACGATTGTCATGATCACCCATGACCTGGCGATGGCGCACACACTCGCCGACAGCATCGTCGATTTCCCCGGCCGCGCCCATCCATCCACACACAGCTCCACGAATGCCAATCGCGCTACCGGTAGCACATCCTCACCAACCGCAAAGAGCAGCGTTCATGTTGTTACCGGTAGCGCGACCACCACCGGTAACAACATGAACGCTGCCGACAGCACGAATGCCACCCGCAGCAGTACGCATACTACCGATAGCGATACGCGCGCTACCGGTAACAGTCTGGCCGACACCAGCTGCAGGCCGCAGGACGCGGCACACGAGACCATGTCGATGAGCGATCCGCACTATTCGTGGATTGCCTCACTCGACCCCCGTGCGAAGATGCTCGGCATCCTCGCGCTCATGTTCTCGGCATTCGCAATGTCATCCTGGCCACAGCTCCTTATCGGAGGCATCGCCACGGGCGTCATCGCATGCGCAAGCCGCATCGGTCTCCGACGGCTGCTGTCCTCGGTGCGTGTGTTCCTCATCCTGTTCGCCGTCACCGGCCTATTGAACCTCGCCGTCGTGCATGACGGCACCCCTTTGGTGCATATCGGTGGTTGGGCGATCACAACAGGAGGCATACACATCGCGCTGCTGTACATGCTGCGATTTGCGTTCGTCATCATCCTCGGTGCGGTCGTCCTGCTCACCACTGCACCCACAGCGATGTCGAACGCGTTCGAACGGATGCTGCATCCGTTACGACGGTGGATCCACGTGCAGGAGATCTGCCTCGTACTGTCGCTTTCGCTGCGCTTCCTTCCGACACTCGTCACCGAAGCGGTCTCGATCCGCGATGCGCAGGCGGCACGTGGCGGATCCATCGAATCCGGCACGCTGCCGCAACGCGTGCGCGCGATGTGCGCGATCGTCATCCCCGTATTCGCCGGTGCAATACGTCACGCCGACAATCTCGCGCTCGCGCTCGACGCCCGCTGTTATCAGGAAGGAGTGCGGCGCACACTGTGGCATCCTCTCAGGATGCATATGCGCGATTGGGCATTCTGCATATGCATCGTGGCGACGATCCTCGCGATCATTGCGGTACGTGTGTTCAATATGTGAGCAAATCATGTGACGCACGCCACAATATGGCATCATGTGATTCAGCGACAAGCGAACAAAGTGATGACACAATCTTCATTTTGTTCGTGAAAAAAAGACGGAACAACGTCAACGGAACGAAGTCATCGTCCACGGTTCCCACAAGGAACAAGCCGCGAACGGACCTCTTCCGCGAGTCGTAGGTGTGCGGCCATCCGGCAACAACGGGTAGCCGCACATCTTTTTTTCGGGTTATAGGCCAAAATGTGTGTCTGGCTAGTCGGTGTCCTTCCATGGTGTGCTGGTGTGGAATTCGTTCCAGTCGATGACGGTTCCGTATCTGGCGGGGATGCCGAAGACTTGCTGTCTGCCTTCGTCGCTGTGTTCCCATGCCTGTCGGTAGAGGTGTTCGATCTGTTCGTCGCGCCATGCGTGGCGGGCGAGCCATGCGGCGCTTTCGGGGCGCTCGGTGTGCTGGTGGCACCACCAGCACACGGCCTTGATGCGCCGGATCAAGCACAGGCCGCGGTGGTTCCCGGGCATCTCGCGGATGCGCGCGTTGACTGATTCGATGGCGTTGTTGGTGGTCGGCACGGGCGTCGCGACGCCCAGTCCGGGGTCCATGAACGTGAACATGGCCTGTTCGCGGATGCGCCGGCGTAGCATGTCGCGGGCCTTGGCGAGGCGTTGGTGCAGGTCGTTCTCGCTGCCGTCGGCCCAGATGCTTTTCTGCTCGAGGAAGTCCTTGTGGCGCGTCTCCCATGCGTTGTAGGCGCCCAGCCAGGCGGCCATGGCGTCGCCGTCCTTGACGCGGGTGAGCTCCTTGGCCAGGCGCAGCAGCTGCCGTGGGGCCTCGTAGCGGGGCTTCTGCCCCAGCAGCGCGCCGATGTCGGGGCGGATGTGGAACAGGCAGTGTTGCACGCGGGCACCGGGCCATGCGTGCCTGAGGGCCTTGCGGATGCCGCCGCCCCCGTCGCATACGACGACCACGGGCTCGGCGATGCGGGCCATCAGGCTCATCCATGCGGCGCTGGTCTCGCGCCGGGCGACGTACCAGCCGATGACGTGGCCGCCGGCGTAGGCGATGAGCACGACCGCCTTGCGTCCCAGATGGATGCCGTCGAGGTGCACCACGTCATGGACCTGCCCGTCTGTTTGTGTTCAATTAGAGATTGCGGTTTTAGTCATGTAAAAGTTTCGGGTTTGGTCATGGGAGCATGCCGACCACTGTTACAGGGCCTTGTTTGACTGGGAGCGTCTGACTTCTTCCAGTTGAAAGGTCCGGAAAGGCAATGATCAGCATGTCCGTCATTCACTCTATCCGTTGCATGCGAAAGGAAGGTGCGTCCGTCGCCGCGATTGCGCGCGAGCTGGGTATCAGCGAGCCGACGGTGCGCAAGTACCTCAGGGAGGTCGACCTGTCCGACAGGCCGCCGGTGAGGCGTGAGCGGCCGTCGAAGATCGACCGGTGGGTGCCGTTGATCGAGGGCTGGTTGGCCGAGGACCGGCGGACGTGGTCGAAGCAGCGTCATACGGCGACCCGTATCCACCGGCGTCTGGTTGATGAGTGCGGCGCTGATGTGTCATTGTCCACCGTGACGCGCAAGGTGCGCGAGCTCAAACGTGAGTTCGGCCTTGAACGCCAGCGCGGCTTTCTGGACCTGTCGTGGCATCCTGGCGAGGCGCAGGCCGATTTCGGCCAGAGCGACGTGTACTGGAAGGGAGTGCGCCGGCGCATGCATTATTTCGTGCTCTCG
>NZ_MVOH01000012.1 GCF_002286935.1 Bifidobacterium criceti | reverse complement strand
ACTGGCAATCAAAAGACCACCACACAACCAACAACATGGTCGCATGATGAAGTAGTACAGTACACACTATTGAGTTCTCAAACCACCACACACACCCACCAAACCCACCAGGACAACCCGGCAAGCCGTGAGCGGCAGCAAGAAGAAAACCTACACCAACCCCCACCACCCACGCAACCCACCGGCGTGTCGCCACCCCACCCCACACCCCCAAAACCCAACAAACACAAGCCAACACACCCCCACCACCCCCCAAACGACACACAGCACCACAACCCACAACAACACACGACACCGGAAGCCCCTCCGCGACCAGCAGCATCACAATCCGCGGCAACGCACGACGCTGGAAGCCCTCCCGTGACGAGCGGTACACCACTGTGCGGCGACGCACGACGCTGGCGGACCATCCGCGACGAGCGGTGCCGCAGTCTGAGGCATGGCGCGACACTAGGGACCCCCGCAACGAGCGATACCCTGCTGTGAGACATCGCACGACACACGTGACCTATCGCGTCGCGCGGTATCCCACCATGCGCTGCCGCACAACACAAACGGATCCCTATCCAACCAGCGGCACCACGGTCCGCGGCATGGCGCGACGCTGGAGGCTCCTCCGCGACGCGCGGCACCACAACATGCGGCACCGCGCGACGCGCGGCACCACAACATGCGGCACCGCGCGACGCAAACACGCACCACGCGACCTGCGCCACCACAAAGTGCGGCACCGCACGTCGCGGCCATCCCACCCACACCACGCGACACGCCGTGTCACCCACCCGATTTGCCAAACCACCCAACCTCAGGTAAGTTTACTTCTCGGCCCGGGCGGTTGGCGCAGTGGTAGCGCACTTCCCTGACACGGAAGGGGTCACAAGTTCGAATCTTGTATCGCCCACGAAACCGGTTTCCGGTTGACTTTGCGGACATAGCTTAGTTGGTAAAGCGCGACCTTGCCAAGGTCGAGACCGCGGGTTCGAGTCCCGTTGTCCGCTCCACAAAAACAACGGCTCCCATATGGGAGCCGTTGTCGTATCTACCGCAATATCGCGTTCGGGAGGGGTCCGCTGTCGTGGAACCCAAATCCGCAAGACCGTAGGAATCAGCCTTCCTGGGCTTTCTCCTCGCGTTCGACGGCCTTGTCGGCCTCATCGGCCGCCTTGTCGAGGTCGACGTCGGATTTCACTTCGTGTTTCGCCGCTCGGTCCACGTCCTTCAACGCGTCCTTCTGCTGATGCTCGGCCTTGTGGATGTCGACGTCCTCCTTGAAATCGTCGAACCGTTCCCTGAGTGTCTCGTGGGGCTTCTTGTCATCTACCATCGCAACGACCTTTCTATCATCCATCGTGTGCACAATCGCGCACATTGCGGCCCTGTGCGGGCCTCTTCCATTACACCGCACCGTGGCGCACGCCGTGCCGCGCACCGCTGTGGGCATATACGTGATATCTGCGGTACCCGCCCGCGCTTACGTTCCCACCCCGTCCGGTCTCATCCGCGCATCGCGACGTGGCAGAACTCGGGCACTTTGTACCATTTGACCGGATATCCGGCACCGTGCGCGCAGAATACCGAATCCGGTGTGTGTTCGATGTCGGATTCGGGATCGTAGGCGCTTGCGGCGACGACGTCGGCTGCGTCATGGCACGCGCGGTAGCCGTCGAACATCAATTGGAGCCGTCCGCGTCCGTGTGCATACATGTTCACATCGATCGCGTAATCGCGCATCGTGCTGACTGGAGCTACGCCTTCGAGCACCGCCATGTCGCCGTCCATCCGTGGCGCGCCGCATTCGCCGCCCATGCGCTGCACGTCGCTCATCGCACGACCGATATTGTCCGCGGGCAGCTCAAGGCTGAACCGGTACCAGGGTTCGAGGAGCCTGCAGTTGCCGGCGCCGTGTATGCGCGCGCCGACGTCAACACCGTCATCGGCACCGCCGTCAACGCCAACGCCACCGTCATCTTCGCGGTTATCACGCGCGTCGCCTGCGTAACGCCGCGCGATATCGAGCGGCGTGCAGTCGGTCGGCACACCCGCGCGCGCCTCCATGAGTCCCATCCGCAGCGCGCGGTATGTTGCCTGCCGGAAGTCGCCGCCTTCGGTGTGCTTGAGGTGTCCGCGTCCCGCGATGAGACTGATGCGCATATCGGTCAACGGTGCGCCGACGAGCACGCCGAGATGCTCACGTTCGCGCAGATGCTGGAGGATGAGACGCTGCCAGTTGCGGTCGAGGTCCTCTTCGCGCATGTCGCTGACGAATTCGAGACCGCTGCCCTCACTGAGTGGTTCGAGCAGCAGATGCACTTCCGCGTAGTGTCTGAGCGGTTCGAAATGGCCGACGCCTTCGACGGGCGCCGCGATTGTCTCCTTATACAGGATCTGCCCCTCACCGAATCCCACATCGAGTCCGAAACGGTCACGCATGAGCTGTTCGACGATTTCGAGCTGCACCGTGCCCATGATCTGCAGATGGATTTCCTGTACTCGTTCCTGCCACACGACGTGCAGGAGCGGTTCCTCATCCTCGAGTTCGCGCAGCGCGAGGAGGCAGCGGTGCACATCGTGGCCACGCGGCAGCAGCGTATACGTGAGGACTGGTTGCAGCGTCGGCGTTCCCGCGTCCGCTTCGATGCCGAACCCCTCCCCCGGATATGTGTGTTCCGGTCCGCTCACCGCGCATACGGTCCCCGACGGTGCGGTCTCCGTCGTCACGCTTTTCGCGCCGGACACGCTGCGCACTTCGTCGATCTTCTCGCCGTCCGCGGTTCCGGTGCGACCGTCGCCACTGTCATCACCGACGTCCGTACGTATGGGGAGCACCATCTTCGCTTTGAGCTCGCCGCCGGTGACTTTGATCCAACTGAGGCGTTTGCCTTGCGCATCGTGCGATATCTTGAACACGCGCGCGCCGAACTCCTCCGGATACCGCGGCTCGCGCGTGAACCAATCGAATCCGTCAAGGAAATCGTCGATGCCGTTCATCCGCAACGCCGAACCGACGTATACGGGGATCACGTCGCGCGCCGCGATGAGTTCACGAATGAGGTCCGCATCGATTGTGCCACGGTCGAGATAGTCGTCCATCGCGCGTTCGCTTTGCATTGCGATCGATTCGAGCGCGTCGTCGCGCAGCATCGCGGCGCGCGGCGTGCCGCGGCGTCCGCGAGCGCCGCCGCCGTCGTCGTCACCGCTGTCCTCAGTCGTTGGATCGTCCGCGTCGTCGCGCGGTGTGAAGTCGATGCACGCGTCGGACAACCGTTCCCGCAACTGCGCGCGCACGGCGTCGACGTCTGCGGTCGGCGCGTCCGTTTTGTTGACGAAGACGAACGTCGGCACGTCGTACTGGGTGAGCAGACGGAACAGCGTCTGCGTGTGTCCTTGGACACCGTCGACCGCGGATACGACGAGGACGGCATAGTCGAGCACTTGGAGCGTGCGTTCGGTTTCCGCGGAGAAATCGACGTGTCCGGGGGTGTCAAGAAGCGTGAGTTCGAGGTCGTGCGTGCGGATGATCGCGGGTTCGGTGAATATCGTGATGCCGCGTGCGCGTTCGATCGTGTTCGTGTCGAGGAACGCGTCCCCGTGGTCGACACGACCGAGTCGGCGCGTCGTACCGGTCGCGTACAACAGCGCTTCGGACAGTGTCGTCTTCCCTGCGTCCACATGGGCGACGATGCCGGCGACGATTCGTTTCATCCGCGTTCCTTCCGCTGTCCGATGCCGTTCCGTGCGCATACGGTCGCCCGTATGCGCAACGTCCATCGTACGGCCGGGCGTGCCGACGCAGGTGTCACCGGGGACTCACGCCGCGTACGGCCGCGCGTCACTCCTTCGTGAACGTCAGATGGTCGAACGCCTGTTGCGCGTCCTCTTCGCCCGCGGTGCCTTCGAGCAGGACGACGGTGCTGCTGTCCTTGACGTTGACGACGTAGTCGTATGCGGTCGCGTCGTCGGCCGTCGTCTTCCAGAAGATGAAGTCGTTGCCGCTGCGCTCCCCTTCGTTGAGGATCTGTGCGTTCTCGTCGCCCAGGATCTCGTCACGGTAGAGTTCGTAGCCTTCCTCGTGCAGGAACGATCCTTCGAAGATCTCGTCGCCGTCCTTCGTGACTTCGAACGGCACTTTGCCGCTCATGTCGTATCCTCCGCCAAGGTCGAGCGTGACTTTGACCGCGTCGCCGGTGTCGACGTTGAACGTGTACGATTTCTCCGCGTGCGCGCTCGCGCCGCACGCGCCCATCGCGGCGACGGCAGCGCCTGCCGCGCACATCGCCACGATTTTCTTCATTCGACCGACAAAACCATTCGTATGCGTCGTTGCCATCATTTTCGTTGTTCCTCTCTCTAGTGTCGCCCACGCGCATATGCGCAAGCCGTGCATACGTGGGCAATCCATATGCGCGCATGGGTGTGGCGACGGCGATGCCTCGCCACTGTACGGCATTGCACACGTATGCCGCCTACTTGTCCCACCCGTCGGTCGTAGATTGTCCTCATCGTGAACCGTATATCGAACGTCCGTACCGAGTACGCTGCACGCCGCGCACGGCGGATACCGCGTCCCCTGTTCGGCGACGAACGAAATCCACTGTCGTGCGCCCCGTGATGCCACTACGTTGAATACCGTCGAGGACGGTAAGGACGTGCTATGGCGAACGAGAGGCAGTCGGCAAAAGCGAAATTGGCGGATGACACGATGCTCACGGCGAAGAACGGGGAACGACACTCGTGGAAATCGATCAAACTGCTGCTCGCGACGCTCATCGTGAGCACGCTCGGCGACGGGTTCTGTTCGGTCATGATGTCGGTCGCGCTGCCGAACATTTCCGAGACCTACGATGTGAGCCTTGCGACCGCGAACTGGGTCACGGTCGGTTATTCGATCGTCGCGGCGACGGCCGTCATGACGGCCGCGAGCGTCCTCGCGCGCCTCGGGTTGCGACGCATGTTCTTCTGGAGCCGCATTCTGCTCATCGTCAGTTCCGTCATCGGCCTCTTTTCGGTCGATTTCCCGATGATGCTCACGAGTCGCCTCATCCAGGCGGTCGGCGCGGGCCTCATGTTCCCGACGATCAACACCGTCATCATCCGCGTCGTGCCCGCGCGGTATTCGGGGCGCATCGTCTCGCTCAACAGTTCGATCATCGGCGTCGGCATCGCCGTCGCGCCGTTGCTTTCGGGTGTGTTCCTCACCTATGTGAGCCTCACGTCGATGTATGTCGTCCCGCTCGCGATCGGCATCGTCTCGCTTGTCATGGGCCTGAAGTTCACGTTCGACGTCGAGGCGCGCCGCGACGCGCCGATCGACGTCCTGTCCGTCCTCCTCGCGTTCGCGGGGCTTGCGACGGTCATGCTCGGCTTCTCCGAATTGACGCACCGCACGCCGCTCGCGGTCACGATGCTCGTCGCGGGCCTCGCGATCCTCGCCGTGTTCACATGGCGGCAGTCGCGGCTCACGTCGCCGCTCCTCGACCTGCGTCCGATGCGCCACCTGTATGTCTCGATCGGCGTGCTGCTGTTCCTCGCGGCCGGCATGGGCCAGCAGGCCGTCCTGTTGCTGTTGCCGCTCTACCTTGAGCGCTCGTGCACGTATACGCCGTTCGCCGCCGGCTGTTTCCTCCTCATCCTCACCTTGTTCTACGCGGGCGCCGTGCTCTACGCGGGCAAGCGCGTCGACCGCCATGGCATGTGGCCGATCGTGTCGATCGGCTTCGTGCTGCTCACGGTCGGTCTGTTCGCGATCCATGGCGTCGCGCCGATGCGCAATGCGTGGCTCATCGTCGCGATCGGCGCCGTCGCAGCGATGGGTGACTCGTTCGTCAACGTGCCCGACAAGGACGTCATCTTCGAGTCTCTCCCCGACGCCCAAGTGCCCGATACGTCGTCGATTTTCTCTACCGGTTCGCAGATCGCCGGTTCGCTTGGGTCGGCGTTGTTCGTCGGCATCCTGTCCGCCGATGTGCTCCACGGCACGCGCGAAGGGCTCAGCCGGCACATCGCGTATGCCGATGGGTTCCAGCACGCCGTGCTCATCGGCGCGATCATCGAGGTCGTCATGCTTGCGGTGTCGCTGTGGTATTCGTATCAGATGGTGCGCCATGGACACAACCGTGTCACGCCGGCCATCGCGATGCGCAGCATCTCGCCCGCGTCGTCGACGGCTGCGCTCGGCGGTGCCGCCACTGTCGCCGACACCGCCGCATCGGCCCCGACGTCCGCATCCTCGACGTGACCGTCGGGCCTCTTGCGGCGCCTATCACCACTGTCTTTGTGGCATAGGCGCCGACGTCTGCCGTTCACTTCGCCGAGACCTTCCGTTGCGTGGCCACCGCCACGCCCGCCGTCACGCGTCGACGCGTGACGGCGGGCGTGCGCATATGGGCGCTCAGGCCTTCGCCACGGTGGCGTCGAGCGCGTCGCCGTCGGCCACATCGAGCGAGACCGCGAGCGTCTCGTTGCAGATGAGGTCGCGGAACCGTTCGATCTTCTCGACGTCCGTATGCGGCGCCTTGAGCGTCAGGTGGATGCGGTCGGTCACGTCGAGTCCGGCGGCCTTGCGCGCGTCCTGCACTGCGCGGATGACGTCGCGCACATAGCCTTCGGCGATGAGCGTGTCGTCGAGCGCGAGGTCGAGGATGACGAACCCACCGCTCAGCAGGATCGACGAGGCGGAATTCGCGCGCTCGGTCGCGTCCGATTCCTCGACGCGGCGCGTGATGTCGTATTCGTCGCCCTGCAGCGTGATCTCACCCTGCGGCGTTTCGATGACCGGGTCGCCACTCGTCGGGTCGGTGTGCCAATCGCCGCCCTTCGACGCCTTGATCGCGAACTGCACGAGCTTGCCGAGGCGCGGGCCGGCGGCGCGCGCGTTGACCTTGAGCTCGTCGACGATCTTGAGGCCATGTTCGGCGGCCTGATCGAGCATCAGGTAGTCGATCGCCTTGATGTTGAGCTCGCTCTTGAGCAGCGCGTCGTAGACGTCGACCTGCGACGGCTCGTCGATGACGACGGTCAGCTTCGCGAGCGGCTGGCGCACACGCATCTTGTTCGCCTTGCGCAGCGAAAGCGTCGACGAGACGATCTCGCGCACCTTGTCCATCGCGGCGACGAGCGCGCCGTCCTCCTTGAGGACCTCGCCCAGTTCGGTGTCGGCGCCCGTCTGCGGATCGGTCAGGTACGGCCAGTCGCCCAGATGCACCGATTCGCCGCCCGTCAGGCCGCGCCAGACGGCTTCGGCCTCCATCGGGGCGAGCGGTGCGAGCACGCGCATGAACGCCTCAAGCGCCGTGTACAGCGTGTTGAACGCGTTCTCGTCCTCGTTCCAGAAGCGGTCGCGCGAATTGCGGACGTACCAGTTCGTCAGCATATCGATATAGTCGGCGATCGCGTCGCACGCGTCGGAGATCGCGAACGCGTCCATGTCCTCCGTCACGTCGGCGATGAGCTGTCGTGTGCGCGCGAGCAGGTAGCGGTCCATCTGCGCAAGGCCCGGCACTTCTTCCGCGCGTACGCGGCGCGCGTCGTAGCCCTTGCCGTCGTTCGCGGCGTTCGCGTACAACGTGAAGAAGTAGTACGTGCTCCACACCGGCAGCATGATCTGGCGCACCGTGTCGCGGATGCCTTCGGAGGTGACGATGAGGTTGCCGCCGCGCAGGATCGGCGAACTCATCAGGAACC
Organism: Bifidobacterium criceti; assembly: GCF_002286935.1. GTDB lineage: Bacteria > Actinomycetota > Actinomycetes > Actinomycetales > Bifidobacteriaceae > Bifidobacterium > Bifidobacterium criceti. The sequence goes on along the minus strand of NZ_MVOH01000012.1, from coordinate 8,825 downwards.
AGCGCATCGCGTCCGACCCGTACTTGTCGAACACGCCGTTGACGTCCGGGTAGTTGCGCAGGTGCTTGCTCATCTTCTGCCCGTCGTCGCCGAGGACGATGCCGTGGCAGATGACGTTCTTGAACGCCGGCTTGTCGAAGAGCGCCGTCGCCATGACATGCAGCAGATAGAACCAGCCGCGCGTCTGGCCGATGTACTCGACGATGAAGTCGGACGGGAAGTGGTGCTCGAAGTAGTCCTTGTTCTCGAACGGGTAGTGGAACTGCGCGAACGGCATCGAACCGGACTCGAACCAGCAGTCGAGCACGTCGGTGATGCGGTGCATGCGCGACTTGCCGGTCGGGTCGTCCGGGTTCGGACGCGTCAGGTTGTCGATCCACGGGCGGTGCATGTTGACGTTGCCGTCATTGTCGCGCGGATAGTCGCCGAAGTCGCGCTTGAGCTCCTCGAGCGAACCGTAGACGTCGACGCGCGGATACTTCGGATCGTCACTCACCCACACCGGGATCGGCGAACCCCAGAAACGGTTGCGCGAGATCGACCAGTCACGTGCGTTCGACAGCCACTTGCCGAACTGGCCGTCCTTGACGTTGTCGGGGATCCAGTTGATCTGCTGGTTGAGCTCGAGCAGACGCGGCTTGATCTTCGTGACGGAGACGAACCAGCTCGAGACCGGCTTGTAGATGAGCGGCGTGCCGCAACGCCAGCAGTGCGGGTACGAATGCACGTAGCTCTTCTCCTGGAACAGCAGCGCGCGCTCATCCTCGGGGCGTTCGGCGAGCGGGCCGTCGCCGGCGCGCAGGTTGCGCAGGATCGGCAGGTTCGCGTCGAACACGAACATGCCTTCGTAGTCCGGGCACAGCGACGTGAAGCGGCAGCCAGAGTCGAGCACGTCGACGCTCGTGATGTCATGCGCGTTGAGCGTGTTCATATCGTCCTCGCCGTACGGCGCCTGGTGCACGAGGCCGGTGCCTTCCGTCGTGTCGACGTAGTCGGCCGTGAGGATCTGGTAGGCGTTCGGCCCTGGTGTGCCGCCTTCGCCCGTCGCCGCGTCGGACGCGAAATACGGGAAGATCGGATGGTAGCGCCAGCCGACCATGTCGCGGCCCTTGAGCTCACGCACGACGTCGTAGCCCTCGCCGAGCTCCTTCGCATACGAGCCGAGGAGCGCCTTCGCGAGGTAGAACTTCTTGCCGGCGAAGCGTCCTTCCTTCGGCGCGACCTCGACGTAGTCGATGTCGTCGCCGACGACGACGGCGAAGTTTGTCGGCAGTGTCCACGGCGTTGTCGTCCAGATGACGGCGTACGCGTCGTCCTCGTCGCGCAGCTTGAGCGCGACGGAGACGGTCGTGTCCTGACGGTCCTGGTAGACGTCGGCGTCCATGCGCAGCTCGTGCGCGGACAACGGCGTCTGGTCCTTCGGGCAGTACGGCAGCACACGGTAGCCCTTGTAGGCGAGGCCCTTGTCGTAGAGCGTCTTGAACGCCCACATGACCGATTCCATATAGGGGATGTCGAGCGTCTTGTAGCCGTGTTCGAAGTCGACCCAACGCGCCTGGCGGTGCACATAGTCGCGCCATTCGTTGACGTATTTGAGCACGGATGCGCGGCATGCGTCGTTGAACTTGTCGATGCCCATCTGTTCGATCTGGTCGACCGAATCGATGCCGAGCTCCTTCTGCGCCTCGAGCTCGGCGGGCAGGCCATGCGTGTCCCAACCGAACACACGGTTGACACGGCGTCCCTTCATCGTCTCGTAGCGTGGGACGACGTCCTTCGCGTATCCGGTCAGCAGATGGCCGTAATGCGGCAGGCCGTTCGCGAACGGCGGGCCGTCGAAGAACACGAACTCGTTGTCGCTGTTCTCACCGGAGGGGTTCTCATCGATCGATTTCTGGAAGGTGTCGTTCGTGTCCCAATACTGCAGCACATCCTCTTCGAGTTTCGGGAAATCCGGATTCGGCGCCACGTTGGCGCTCTCGTCGCCGGCCGCTGCCTTGGGGTACACATGCTTGGGTGTTTCGCTCACCGTTGCTCCTCGTTCTTGCAGACGTTTCGATATGCCTGCGAGGACGATGGACGCCCGCCCGCACATGCATGGGTTCCCACGCATGTCCGGTGGCCGCCACCGCGGTACCACCTCGCTTGCCGCATGCCCCGGCGTCGCCGGCGCATGTGACCGCTTGATTCGGCTGTTTCGGGCCGATCCCGTCGGTTCTACTGAGGGGTGCGGCGCAGGGCCGCGCGTCCCGTTCTTCCGAAGGCTCCCCGCTGATGACGGATCGCTGCCTGTCGCGTGACACTATAACACCAGCGCGGAATGATGTATTCCGCGCTGGTGTCATCGGTCATCGGTCATCGGTCATCGGCGAGGGGCGGCCGGCCCCGTGCCTCCGTCCGCTCACTGCTGGGCGTCGTCGCCGTTGACCTCGGCCTTGAGACGTGCGAGTTCGTCATCGACGGACGCGCTGCCGCCGGCGAGGTACTTGTTCGCGAGGTCCTCCTCGCTCGCCTGCGTGTTGAGCTCCGCGGTCGCGTTCGCCTCGTTGAGCATCTGGTCGGCTTTCGCCTCCATGCGGTCGAACGCCGCCTGGTTGCGCGAGCTCTTCGCCGTCGACTCGGTCGCCTTGTTGACGGTGTTCTGCGCGTTCGCGACGGCGACCTTCGCATGGACGGCCGCACGGCGCGCCTGCAGTCCGTTGATGTCGTTGACGAGCTTGTCGTGCATCTGGCGCATCTTCGCGGCGTTGTCCTCGGCGACCTGCGCGGCCTGCTCAAGCGACGGCAGCGTGCTCTCGTACTGCTGCTTGCGCGTGATGAGCTGGCGTGCGTCGTCGTCCTCGCCCGCTTTGACGGCGGCCTTCGCGGCAGCCTCGTACTTCGCGATGTCCGCCTTGCATTCGTTGACCTGCTGGCGTGCGCTTGTCGCGGCGGCCATGACACCCGCGGTCTCCTTCTTGACGGCGGCGAGGTCCTCGTTGAGGTCGAGCAGCATCTGATCGACCATCTTCGCCGGATCCTCCGCCTTGTCGAGCAACGCGTTGATGTTGGCGCGCATGATGTCGCCGAATCGTTTCAGGATAGCCATTATTGTTGTCCTTTCTGGTCGTCCTGACTATATTTGTTCAAAATCGGATCCTCCGCCTCCTCGAGCGGGGTGTTGACCATCCGTTCCACGTATTGTTCGTGTTCGCGGCGGCGTTTGATGAGCATCCATGCGATGATGCCCGCGATGACGAGCACGCCGAGGATGAGGACGGCGATGACGACCCATTTCATGACGTCGTGCGACGTCGTCGTCTTCGTCATGATGCGGTCCGCCGTCGAGTCGAAGGTCTTGACGATCGCGTCGTCGGTGCTCATCGTCGAATACCAGTATTCGTCGTAGTACGCCCAGAAGATGTCGACCGCCTGCGCGTCCATGACGGTCGAGACGTTGCGTCCGTTGATGAGCGTGCTGTGGCCCATGACGTTGTCCGCGTCCCTGTCCGCGAAATAGACGAGCAGCAGCGTGTCCTGGTTGTCGATGTGCTCGTTGTACCAGTCTTTCGCCCACTGTTCGCGTTCGCCGTCCGTCGTCAGCTGCGCGTTGTATTTCGCGAGGAGCACATACGGTTGGATGCCTGTTTTGTCGTAGAACGATTTGAGACCACGTTCGGTCGCGCGCACGTCCTTGATCCATCCGAGTTCGTCGTCGACGTCGTCGCTGTCATAGGCGGCACCTTTGATTTTCTCGCGGTTGTAGGTGCTCACCGGAACCGATCCGTCGCCGTTCGACGACGAACCGCCCGAACAGCTGAGGAAGCCGAGGAGGATGACGCAGACGATTGCGATGATGATGCCGACGACCGGCAGCCATGACGTGCCGGATTTCGGATTACGGCCGCCTTGGCCGCCTCCGCCACCACCGTATGGCGTGGGCGGGAATGGTGTTCCGGCCGAGCCGCCTTGGGATGCATATGGCCCGTTGGGGGTGCCGGCGCCCGCCGGGTATGGGGACGGCCCCATGCTTGATTCGTCCAGATGCGGCACCTCGATGTCGTCGCGGCGCCGTTGGCTCCTGCCGTATGCGACGCCGATGCCGAAGTTGATGAGGTCGCCGAGGTCGATGCCGGAGCGGCGCCTGCCGCCGTAGGGATAGCCGCCGGGCCAGTAATCGTCCCGGGGGACGCTGCGCCGCGGGACGGGGCCACCGAATCCACCGAAACCGCCGCCGAATCCACTTCCGGAGTCGTCGGCCATGCCGGGGCGCCTTCCTGTGCCGCGCGGCCCATGCGAGCTTGCGCGCAGGCCGTCGTCGTGGCTGCTCGCGGAAGGACCCGAATCGTCTACGCTTCCCGGTCTTGGCATTGTCCGCCTCCTTGTCGTGCCATCGCGTCCGAGGGTCCGCCGGCGCCCTTCTCCGCCGCGATGCCATCGTACGCATTGCGTCCCAATATACGGCAATTCAAGCGCTTCGTCGGCTTCCGCGCGTCGTTTTAAGATTGGGGCGAACAAATCCGTGCACGGACGATACGCATCGTCGTATTTCACGCACCGCGAACCTGTGCATTGCATACAAACAAGGGAGGGCGCACGTCGCCATGCGCCCTCCCCCAGCATCATGACCGCCGTTTCAGCGGGTGGCTTCGCGGTCCTCGAGTTCCGGGTCCTCCCACTCGTTCGCGTTCTCGTCCTCTTCGGCGATATCGGCCGCATGCTCGAGCTCCGCGTCGTGCTCGGCCTTGCGTTCCGCGGACTTGAGCGCGACGCCGAGGTCCTCGTGCGGTACGTCCTCGTTCGGCTTGCCGGTGACCGGGTCCGTGTACGGGTGGTCGGTGTCGCGCACGATGTCCTTGAGGTCATCGACCTCGGTCGTGCTCATGTTGTCAAGGTCGTCGCCGATGTTCTTCTTGTCGTCTGTCATGTCGTCTCCGTTTCCGATTGGTTGCGCGACGTCCGTCCGCCGCGTCCGCTACCCCTCAATATAGCCGTCATATGGCGCACCACGTCGTTGGTTTCCCCCATCGGGCAAATGATTCTTGTTTCATCCCCACTGCCGCTGTTTCATCGCGGCTCTCACCTGTCCGCATATGCGAAGGCCGCGACCTTGTGGCCGCGGCCTTCGCATATATCGGAGGATATTCCTCCCTCCGGTGACCGTCCGTCACCTAGGGACTTCGTCCATGTTCTCCCACGTGTTCGCCGTGTTGAACAGCAGGGATTCCTCGGCGTCCGTCTTGGCCTTGTCCTCCTTGGCTTCCTTGGCTTCCTTCGCGTCCTCGTCGTCCTCGACGTGCTTGTCGAAGCCGTCGTCCGCGTTGCCGTCGGACTTGCCACTCACCGGGTCGACGTGCGGATGGGCGGTCTCGTCGACGACCTCCTTGAGCGCGTCGATCTGCGCGGCGTCCAGAGCCTCGAGGCCCTCTTTCTTGTTGTCGTCTGCCATGATGGGGCTCCTTCCGGTGATGATTCGTCTTCAACGACGCTATGACCATCATAGCGGATTCCGTTCTCGACGCGCGCGGTTTGTCTCATCTTTTCCCAATATTTCCAACACCATAAGCGCTTCAGTACTTTTGTGCGCGTGTGAAGCGCCACCGCTGCCGGCGTCCGTCATTCGCTGTGGGCGGATGCGTGGCCGCGCAGCCAATCGCGGTACCACTTGCCTTCGGCGGATAGGTCCGGTTCGATCGGGTCGCGCGCCTCGTTCGTCGAGAACAATGCGCTGCCTTCGTCTTTGTCGGACAGGTTCCAGATGATGTACGAGATGTCGTACTTGTCGAGCATCGTGAGCCATGCGTCCGCCGATTTCGCGTCGATGCCACCGTCGCCGTCCGCGTTCGTCGCGCCGAATTCGCTCACGAAGACCGGCGTCCCCTGCTTGACGGCGGCCTCGACCTTGTCGCGCAGCCACTGTCCGTGTTCGGCCGCATAGAAATGCACGGTGTACATGACGTTGCCGATGCTGAGCGGATCGGCGGCGGCCGCGTCGATGCCCTGGCACCAGTCGGGCGTGCCGACGAGCACGACGGCGTCCTTCGCGTTCGCGCGCACGACCGGTATCACGTCCTCGGCGTAGCGCTTGATCTGTTCCCATGTCGTGCCGCCGTTCGGTTCGTTGCACACCTCGTAGATGACGTTCGGCACGTTCGCGTATTCCTTCGAGATCTCACCGAAGAACTCCTTCGCCTCGTCGACGTGCATGTTCGGGTCGTTGTCCGAAAGCGTGTGCCAATCGACGATGACGTACAGGTCGTCCTTGATGGCCGCGTCGATGCCGGCGCGCACCGTCCTCTTGAGTTCCTCTTTGTCGCCGTCCGTGCAGTATCCGCCGCTTTCCGCCGTATACATCGCGATGCGCACGGCGTTGATGCCCCAGTCCTTCCTGAGGTTCGCGAACAGGTCCGCGTTCACGTATTGCGGATACCATGCGATGCCGTGTGTGGACACGCCGCGCAGCTGCACCGTCTTACCCGTGGAGTCGACGAGTTTGGCGCCATCGACGCGCAACGGCGGCACCGTCGTCGTCTCCAACTTCCCCTTCGCATGCGACGCGTCACCGTCCGCACCGCCTTCATCTGTTGGCGCCGTAGTGATCTCGGTGTCGGCGCTCGGCTGCGGCGTCGCTTCATCCGCGATGCCGCAGCCGGCGAACAGGGCGATGCATGCGACGGCCGCGATGAGTGCGGATGCCCATGTCCTCCTCATATCCGCTCCTCCCTCGTGTCTCTCCACGCGGCGGGCCCTCTCTACGCCCCCGGCATATGCGTTACGCTAACAAGCTGCATTTCGTAGCGGATGCCATTTTCAGCCCACAGCACACAAGCGCGCCGTCGCGCATGTGCTTGTGACGCCCGCGATACGCGAAGGACGCGCCGCACGGTCATGCCGTGCGGCGCGTCCTGGGTTTTGTAGGAAGGGAAGGGACTCAGTGGGTCTGATGAGTCTCCTCGTCCTTCGCGATCTCGTTCTTGTCGCCCTTCTCGGCGCGGGCGGTCTCCCAGCCCTCCTTCGCGTCCTTGAGCTTGTCGGCGAGCTGCGAGGCGGATTCCTTGATGCCGTTGAAGTCGTCCTTGTGCTCGTCGATGCGTTCCTTGATCTCTTCGAAGTTCTTCTTCATCTGCTCGGTCATATCGGTCATGATTGCCATCCTTGATTGCAGGTTGTATGTTGCTGTCTTCCATTACAGCACGTTTGCGGGCGCTGCGGCGCGATTGCGCAGTTAGGCGAATCGTCTGACGACCGCGCCACGCCGCGCATCGGATGGTTCGGTGTAGCGGGCGCGCAGCCGCGCGAAGGCGGCGTCGTCCAGACCGACCCGCTCGCGCAGGAAGCCGACGAGTCCGCCGTACGGTGCGGCGGCGTGCATGAACGCGTGGATGTAGGCGGGCGCCGCGATGAGGAATTGGTTGATGTCGCCGTCCGCGCGTGCGCCGAGGATCGCTTCGACCTTCCGCGTGAGCTTCGATGATATACGGGGCATGAAGCGGTTCGTTTCGAGGTAGTCGTCGACGATGAGGGTGTCGTCGACGTCGAGGGCGGCGAGGATGAGCGCCGCAAGGCCGCCCGTGCGGTCCTTGCCTTGCGTGCAATGCCACAAGGTGCCGCCGTCGCCGTCGAGCAGCTCGTTGAAGCACGCCTTCCAGCATGCGATCGCGCCCGGTGATTCGAGCATCTGCGGATAGATGGCCGCGATGAATGTGCCGGGGTCTTTGACGATCCCCGTGAGTTGTTTGCCGAGCTCCTCCATCTCATCGAACACCGGGATCGCCTCATAGCGCCAGCCGGGCAGCAGGCGGTCCTCCTCGAGGCTCCGCTCCTGCTTCGTGCGCAGGTCGATGACGGTGCGCACGCCGAGCCGGTCGAGCGCTTCGAGGTCCGCGTCGGTCGCCTTGTGCAGGTTCGCGGAACGCACGAGCATCCCGGGGCGGATCGTCCGGCCGTCGCGCGTCGGGATGCCTCCCATGTCGCGGATGTTCTGCACGCCGGCAAGGTCGATCGGCCGCGAGACGATCTTCCAACCGCCGTCGTCGTGTTCGTTCTCAAGTTCGACGTGGTTGATCTGCTGGATGATGTGACGTGTGCCCTCGTTCATACCGCCTTATCCTACGCGGCCGCCGTCATGCGCGGCGCGGTGCCCGCCGCACGGGAATGCCGGACCGTTGTAGATGACTTTGTTTTAGCTTGTCGCTAGAGCGAAGTCATCTGCATGGCCTCGTTGCCAAGGCCAGCTCCAAGCCTCACGCGACTCTCGCCGCCGCTTGGTTCGCGTTTCGCCGGATGCCGCATTGTCCCGCCTTTGGGGTGGGCCTGTCTTACGCTTCCTCCACGCGCGTTTAACGTCTCCGGGGCACTCCCGGCGACTTGGATGTTGATGGCCGCGTTCACATCACGGTCGATGACAAGCCTGCACTCCTCGCAATGGTAGACGCGTTCGGACAGGGGCAGCTTGGCTTTCACCGTCCCGCAGTTCGAGCACGTCTTCGAGCTTGGATACCAGCGGTCGATGACGTGAAGCTTCGCGCCGGTGCGTGCGGTCTTGTAGGTCAGCAGGCGTCGGAACTCCGCGAACGCGGCGTCCTGAATCGATTGGGCGAGCCTGTGGTTTCCCACCATGCCCGCCACGTTCAAGTCCTCGATGCTGATGTCCGCGTAGGTGTGGGCGAGCATGGTGGTGGTCTTGTCGAGCGCGTCCGAACGCAGGTTCGCCACCCGTGCGTATAGTCGGGCGACCTGCGCTCTCGCCTTGCGGCGGCGGTTGGAGCCTTTCCGTTTGCGGCTCAGACTCCGTTGGGCTCTCTTCAACCGTCCGAGGTTCGATTTGAGTGCGTGCGGGTTGTGTA
>NZ_MVOH01000011.1 GCF_002286935.1 Bifidobacterium criceti | reverse complement strand
TGAAGGAGCTCGCCACATTGTCGGACGGCACCGTGATACACAACCCGCACGCACTCAAATCGAACCTCGGACGGTTGAAGAGAGCCCAACGGAGTCTGAGCCGCAAACGGAAAGGCTCCAACCGCCGCCGCAAGGCGAGAGCGCAGGTCGCCCGACTATACGCACGGGTGGCGAACCTGCGTTCGGACGCGCTCGACAAGACCACCACCATGCTCGCCCGCACCTACGCGGACATCAGCATCGAGGACTTGAACGTGGCGGGCATGGTGGGAAACCACAGGCTCGCCCAATCGATTCAGGACGCCGCGTTCGCGGAGTTCCGACGCCTACTGACCTACAAGACCGCACGCACCGGCGCGAGGCTTCACGTCATCGACCGCTGGTATCCAAGCTCGAAGACGTGCTCGAACTGCGGGACGGTGAAAGCCAAGCTGCCCCTGTCCGAACGCGTCTACCATTGCGAGGAGTGCAGGCTTGTCATCGACCGTGATGTGAACGCGGCCATCAACATCCAAGTCGCCGGGAGTGCCCCGGAGACGTTAAACGCGCGTGGAGGAAGCGTAAGACAGGCCCACCCCAAAGGCGGGACAATGCGGCATCCGGCGAAACGCGAACCAAGCGGCGGCGAGAGTCGCGTGAGGCTTGGAGCTGGCCTTGGCAACGAGGCCATGCAGATGACTTCGCTCTAGCGACAAGCTAAAACAAAGTCATCTACAACGGTGAAGTTACGCGCGGACTGCCGTCGGGAGCGGTGGCGGGGCCGATCGGGACGGGGATTGTGGACAGCGAGATCGGCAGCTGGATAGAGGCGTTTGGATAGAATGGACGGTTATGAGTGACTTTGTAGATCGAGTGACAGTGCACGTGAAGGGCGGAGACGGCGGCAATGGATCGGCCGGTATTCGCAGGGAGAAATACAAGCCGTTGGCGGGGCCGAACGGCGGCAACGGCGGACGTGGTGGATCGGTCATTTTCGTCGCCGATCCGAACGCGAATTCGCTGCTGGATTATCGGTTCATGCCGCATCGCACAGCCGGGAACGGCACGATGGGGCTCGGCGATACGAAAGATGGTTCGCAGGGAGAGGACCTGCGTCTGCCGGTGCCCGTTGGAACCGTTGTGTTCACCGCGCGCGGAGCGGAAGGGCAGCCGAAACGCCCAGGTGAGGTCCTCGCGGATCTGCGGCACGCGGGCGACGAATTCGTCGCCGCGGCCGGTGGCGCGGGCGGACTCGGCAACGCGGCGCTCGCGAACAAGACACGACGCGCGCCGGGATTCGCACTCCTCGGTGAGCTTGGAGAGGAACGCGACGTCATCCTTGAGCTCAAATCAATCGCCGACGTCGCACTCGTAGGCTTCCCGTCGGCAGGAAAATCGTCGCTCATCGCGGCCATGTCGGCGGCGAAACCGAAAATCGCCGACTATCCGTTCACTACGCTCGTACCGAACCTCGGCGTCGTACAGGCGGGCGACATGCGGTACACGATCGCCGACGTTCCCGGACTCATCCCGGGCGCGTCGCAAGGCAAAGGCCTCGGACTGCAGTTCCTGCGCCACATCGAACGCACCGAAATCATCGCGCACGTCATCGATTGCGCGACGCTCGAACCGAACCGCGACCCGGTAGCCGACTACCGCGCGCTCGAAAAGGAACTCGCGGAATACGCGGACGAACTCGAACTTCCTCTCGGAGCGATTCCGATCCCGGAACGACCGCGCGTCATCATCCTCAACAAAGTGGATATGCCCGAGGCGAAGGAACTCGCGGAATTCGTCAAACCTGAGTTCGAGAAAATGGATCTGCCCGTCTACATCGTATCGACGGCGTCGCACGAAGGACTCAAAGAACTCAACTTCGCGCTCGCGAACCTTGTCACCGAGATGCGCAAGGACATCGCCGCGCGCGAAGCGAGCGCGGAGGAAGCGCGCGTCGTCATCAAACCGTTGGAAGACAAGGGGGCGAAGCGCCGCAATGCGCGCAACGCGGGCGTCCAGGAGTTCACGATCGAACGCGAACAGGACGGCAACGGCAACTATTGGTACACCGTGAGCGGAACGAAACCGGAACGTTGGGTCATGCAGACGAACTTCGACAATGACGAAGCCGTCGGATACCTCGCGGACCGACTCGCGAAACTCGGCGTCGAGGATGCGCTCAGGAAGAACGGAGCTAAGCCCGGGGATGAAGTGCGCATCGGGCGTGGCGCGCGTGCGGTCGCGTTCGATTGGGATCCGACGATCGCGGCGGGTGCGGAAATGCTCGACGGCGCACAACTTGGCTCACGCGGACACGATCTTCGTCTCGAAGAGGAAGACGCGCGCTCGCACAGGCGTACGAACGCGGAACGCCGCCGTCAGTACCACGAGATGATGGACGCACGCGCCGCCGTGCGCGCCGCGATGCAAGCCGAGCGCGAAGCGGGGCATTGGGCGGATCCGTCGATTGATGACGATCGGCACGACGAGACGTCGTTGTTCGGTCGTGGTGAACCGGAGGAGTATGAGGATGCTGCGGATGCGGACGGTGCGTTTGCGGACTTTGGTGCCGAGGGTGCGTTTGCGGACGGCGCGGTGAAAAAAACGCGTCGGTCGTCTGGAAATAGTGACGCATTGCGTAGTGCATTGAATGACGATATCGATGATGCTGAAGGTTCGCGGGGAGACGAAGCGTGACGGAACACGAAGATCAGCCCCGAGCTGAACATCAGCTTGAGGAAGAACGACGGAATGATGGTATCGGCGCGGATGGTGCGGGTGTCGCCGCGGACAGCGTCGACGTGCACGAAGTAGCCGCGGATGCTGCGGATGCGCGCGGCGACGCGGTTGCGGACGTTGCGGAATCGGTGTCGGCCGATGCGGATGTGCATGATGCGGACAGTGCGGATGTGCGCGGAGCGGACGGTGTGCCGGACGTTGCGGACGTCGTGGAATCGGCGGCGGATGTGCGGACGGTGAACGCTGCTCGTGTGCGTGAAGTGACGTCGGTCGTCGGCGCGTGGACGGACGAGGATACGCGGCGCGCGGTCGCGGCGGCGAAGACAATCGTCGTGAAGGTCGGATCGAGTTCGCTCACGCAACCATCCGGGCACCTCGACGTGGACAAACTCGAAGCATTGGCCGGCGCGTTGGCGAATGTACGACTCGCCGGAGCGAACGTTGTACTGGTTTCGTCGGGAGCGATCGCGGCGGGATTCGGACCGCTCGGATTCGCGTCGCGTCCGACCGACGTCGCGACGCAGCAGGCGTGCGCATCGGTCGGTCAAGGTCTGCTCATGGCGCAATACGAAACGGCGTTCGGACGGTACGGCGTGCGCGTCGGACAGCTGCTCATCACCGCCGACGACACGATGCAGCCGCAGCAGTACCGCAACGCGCGGCGAACGATGGCAACGATGCTCGACCTCGGCGTCGTACCAATCGTCAATGAAAACGACGCGCTCGCGAGCAACGAAATCCGTTTTGGTGACAACGATCGCCTGAGCGCGCTCATCGCGAACATGGTGCGCGCGGATGCGCTCGTGCTCCTCACCGACGTCGATGCGCTCTACACGGCGCCACCGAAGGAAGCTGGTTCGCGCAAGATTTCGTTCGTACCGAACGTGACGGCGATGATTGACGAAATCCGCGTCGGCGGAACCGGATCGGGCGTCGGCACGGGCGGCATGGTCACGAAACTCGAAGCGGCGCGGATGGCGGCCGTCTCCGGAATACCGGCGGTCATGACGTGCGCGTCGAACGCGGGTCCGGCCCTGATGGGAGACAACGTCGGCACGGCGTTCGCTCCCGTCAAACAACGCGGCACGGCGAAGCGCCTGTGGATCAAGTTCGCGTCGCATCCGCAGGGCACACTCATCGCGGACGCCGGTGCGGCGGCGGCCGTGCGCGCGGGGCGGGCGAGTCTGCTCGCTGCGGGCGTACTCGAAACGCGCGGTGATTTCGCTGCGGGAGATGCGGTGTGGATCGACGATGAGGATGGCAACCATCTTGCGCGCGGCCTCGTCGCGTACGATTCGGAGGAAGTCCCGGACATGCTTGGGCGCACGACGGCGCAGCTGCGGCGTCTGCTCGGAGACGAATACGCACATCCCCTCGTGCACCGCGACAACCTCGTGCTCGTGTAGTCGCTGTCGTGTGCGGCACTGCCGCAGAGTGCAGCCGTCTGCAGCGTGTGGGTGGACGTAGTCGGCGGCGGTGCCGCGAAGTACAGCCGTTTGCGGTGTCGATATGGCTGTTGTCGGCGGCACTGCCGCGAAGTGCGGCCGTCTGCGGTGTGTGGGTGGACGTAGTCGGCGGCGGTGCCGCGGTGGACAGCCGTTTGCGGTGTCGATATGGCTGTTCTCGGCGGCGGTGCCGCAAAGTGCGGCCGTCTGCGGTGTGTGGGTGGACGTAGTCGGCGGCACTGCCGCGGTGGACAGCCGTTTGCGGTGTCGATATGGCTGTTGTCGGCGGTGGTGCCGCAAAGTACGGCCGTTTACGGTGTGCATGTGGACGTAGTCGGCGGCACTGCCGCAAAGTACGGCCGTCTACTACGTACAAACGGACGTAGTCGGCGGCGGTGCCGCAAAGTACAGCCGTCTACTACGTACAAACGGACGTAGTCGGCGGCGGTGCCTCAGTGGGCGGCTGCGGGTGGTGGTTGGGAACGGAGTCCACATCGTGAATGGGGGAGGAGAAGTGAGGGTGCGATGACAACGTTGGGGGATAGCATGGAAGACATGAGCAACTCCCTTTCTCTCTCCGAACGAATCAACCGTGTCGCGCCGAGCGCTACGCTCGCAGTGGACTCCAAGGCGAAGGCGATGAAGGCGCAGGGCGTCGATGTCATCGGTTTCGGCGCGGGTGAACCGAACTTCGCGACGCCGAAGGCAATCGTCGATGTCGCGGCCGAAGCGGTCATCGAACCGAAGAACTACAAGTACACGCAGACGGCCGGTCTTCCGGAGCTGCGCGCGGCGATCGCGGACAAGACGTTGCGCGACAGCGGGTATGAGGTCAAGCCGGAGCAGGTCGTCGTGACGAACGGCGGCAAGCAGGCGGTGTACGAAACGTTCCAGCTGCTGCTCAACGATGACGACGAAGTCATCATCCCGACGCCGTATTGGACGAGCTACCCCGAGGCGGTCAAGCTCGCGGGCGGCAAACCGGTCGAAGTGTTCGCGGGTGCAGACGTCAGCTTCGAGCCGAACATCGCCGACCTCGAAGCGGCGCGCACCGACCGCACGAAGGCGATCATCATCACATCGCCGAACAATCCGACGGGCGCCGTGTGGAGCGAACAGACGATCCGCGCAATCGGACAGTGGGCGATCGAGCACGGTATCTGGGTCGTGAGTGACGAAATCTACGAACATCTCACCTACGACGGCGTGAAAACGACGTACGTCGGAGCGGCTGTGCCCGAAGTACGCGACCAGCTGATCGTGCTCAACGGCGTGGCGAAAACGTATGCAATGCCGGGATGGCGTGTCGGCTGGATGGTCGCGCCTGAGCCCGTGGCGAAAGCGGCGGCGAAACTCCAGGGACACATGACGTCGAACGTCAACAACATCGCGCAGCGTGCGGCGCTCGCGGCGGTCTCCGGTCCGCTCGACGCGGTCGCGGAGATGCGGGCGGCATTCGACACGCGGCGCGGCATCATCGTGTCCGCTCTCAACGATATCGAAGGTGTGCATTGCCCGACGCCGAAGGGCGCGTTCTACGCGTTCGCCGACGTTCGCGGACTGCTCAACCGACCTGTCGGACCGAACGGACTCGAATTCGAGACCTCCTCCGACCTCGCCGCCGCGCTCCTCGACGAAGCGCACGTCGCCGCCGTCCCCGGAGAGGCGTTCGGTGCGCCCGGATACATGCGGTTCTCGTACGCGGTTGCCGACGATCAGATCGTCGAAGGCATGCGCCGCTTCAAGGAATGGGCGGAAGCGAAGCGCGCGTAAGATGACGCGCGCGGGTGCGCTGTGTGCGCTGTAGGCGGCGGTTGTGCGGAATGCGCGGCCGCCGCTTTTGGTGGGGGATGTGGTGTGTGTTGGGGTGCGGTGGTTGGTTGGGATATGCATCCGCAGCGCGGTACGCTGACGGGTGACTGAGTGTACCGGAGTGCGGATGGGTTGGCGTAGTGTGGGTGGTTTGGTAGGCGGGGTCTGCGGAATGGGACGGAAATGGGGGTGTCGGTGGGTGGTTTGGTTGGTGTGGTCTGCTAGTCGGGACGGAAAGGGTGGGATGGTAGTGCGCGTCTGCGGAATGGGACGGAAATGGGGGCGTTGGTGGGTGGTTTGGTTGGCGGGGTCTGCGGAATGGGACGGAGTGGGTGGTTTGGTTGGCGGCGTCTGCGGAGTGGGACGGAAATCGGGGTGTTTGTGAGTGGTTTGGTAGGCGGGGTCTGCGGAATGGGACGGAGGGGGTGGTATGTGCAGCGGTCTGCGGAATGTGCCGCACACCACACACTGCCCACCGCACACCACACGCGCCACACGCACACACGCACACTACCCACCGTCCACGCCACGCGCACACGCGCGCCACGTGTGGGCGGATTGTGAAGGAAACACACGGGATTGGACATCGTCGGACCGATACGTTACTATTTCAACTTGGCGGTTTTGCGAAGCCGGAAACGGCAGCGCAGGATCTACCTAGGGAAGTGGCGCAATTGGTAGCGCAACGGTCTCCAAAACCGTAGGTTGTGGGTTCGAGTCCCGCCTTCCCTGCAAAGAACAACGAGTAAGTTCATCGTATGCCTTTTATTTAGGAGGGAACATGGCCAAGACGACGGATCATGGCGAAGTCGTAGTGAAGCCGAATGTGTTCATGCGCATCGGCCTGTTCATCAAGCAGATCATCGATGAACTGCGCAAGGTCGTGACGCCGACGCGCAAGCAGCTGTTCTACTGGTCGCTCGCGTCGTTCATCTTCGTCGTGCTGCTCATGGTCCTCGTCACGCTCATGGACACCGGACTTGGCAAGCTCGCGTTCCTCATCTTCGGCTGATTCGGCCAGAGCGGAAAACGCACGCAAACGTTGACAGTATAGCTGGGGGGGAACCCCAGCTATACTCATTTTCTGGTACATTCAATCGTAGAAATCAACCCCCAGCACAAAAGGTGAACATGCATGAGTGACGAAGTGAATCTCGATGACCTCAACCTGACTGATCAGGGTCAGGATCAGTCGCAGACGGAAGAGATCAACGCCGTCGCCGCCGCGTCGCCGAGCGAGGACATTGCGGAAGGGATCGCGTACGACTCCGTCGATGCGGCGGACGATGCGTCGGCCGGAGACGAAAACGAAGCTGCAACCGTGAGCATCGAAGAGGGCATCGACGAGGAAGCGGACGCCCACTCGGACGCAAAGTCGAACGGTACGGCGGACGCGGACGCCAACAATGACGGAGCGGAAGCGCAGGCGGAAGAAGAGGAAGAAGACGCCGGAACGAAGGCGGTCAAGGAATTCTCGAAGAGCCTGCGTACGCTCGACGGAAAGTGGTACGTGCTGCACACGTATTCGGGATACGAGAAGCGCGTCAAGAGCAACATCGAATCGCGCGTCGCGAGCTTCGGACTTGAGGATACGATTTTCCAGGTCGAAGTGCCGATGGAGGAAGTCGAGAAGCATACGGAGAAGGGCAAGAAAGTCGTCACGCGCGTGCGCGTGCCGGGATATGTGCTCATCCGCATGTGGCCGGACGAGGACGCGCGCCGCATTGTGCGCGAAACCGAAGGCGTGACCGGTTTCGTCGGACCGACGCGTGAGCCGGCGCCGCTGAGCCGCAAGGAAGTCGTGCAGATGATGGCGCCGATGATCGCATCGCAGGCGCTCAAGGACGCGGGTGACAAGCCGGCGGCCGCGAAGAAGCGCGTCCTCGAAGTCTCGTACGCCGTGGGCGATCAGGTCACCGTGACCGACGGACCGTTCGCGACAATGTCCGCAGTCGTTTCCGAAGTGGAACCGTCGACGCAGAAGCTCACCGTGCTCGTGTCGATCTTCGGACGCGACACACCGGTCGAACTCGGTTTCGACCAGGTCGAAAAGCTCGCGTGACGCGAATCGACGAATCAACTGTCTGCGAAACGCGCGCGGATGTCTGCACGACTTCCGCGCGCGTTTCGCGTATGTAGGAACGTATGACGTGCGCGTTTCGCGTATGTCGAATGTTGTGTGTCGATTGTCGCTTCGACCACTGCTACGTCGACCATGTTGTCGACCTTGGTGTCGACCTAGAAAAGTCGGGAATACGTGGCATAATGGAAAAGTTGTGACTGGAGGGTGTGCATTGGCGCTCCCGCTGCCACAGCACAGCAAGACAACGTTGCGGAAGGCGTGGAAACACGCCGTTTTCACCGCTTCACAGAAAGAAGAACCAACTTATGGCTCCCAAGAAGAAAGTCTCGGCGCTTATCAAGCTCCAGATTGAGGCTGGCAAGGCCAATCCGGCCCCGCCGCTCGGCCCGGCGCTGGGTTCGCACGGCGTGAACATCATGGACTTCTGCAAGGCGTACAACGCGCAGACGCAGGACAAGATGGGCCAGATCATCCCTGTCGAGATCACCGTTTATGAGGATCGTTCGTTCGACTTCATCCTCAAGACCCCGCCGGCGGCCGCGCTGCTCAAGAAGGCTGCGGGCATCCAGAAGGGCACCGACAACCCGCTCACGACGAAGGTCGGTTCGGTCACGAAGGATCAGGTCCGCGAAATCGCCGAAACGAAGATGGCTGACCTTTCCGCTCGTGACATCGACGCCGCAATGAAGATCATCGAGGGCACCGCGCGCTCGATGGGCATCACGGTGACGGACTGAGCTGAGAGGATAGGGATTCATCATGGCTAAGCACTCCAAGAAGTATCGCGAAGCGGCCGAGCGCATCGATCGCAACAACCTGTACACGCCGGAAGAGGCGATTGCGCTGCTCAAGAGCATGCCGTCGTACAACTTCGACCAGACCGTCGAAGCTGTCCTCCGCCTCAACGTGGACCCGCGCAAGGCCGACCAGCTCGTCCGCGGCTCCGTCAACCTGCCGAACGGCACCGGCAAGACCGCGAAGGTGCTCGTGTTCGCCCGTGGTCCGAAGGCCACCGAGGCCCTCGAAGCCGGCGCCGACATCGTTGGTGACGACGATCTCGTCGAGCAGGTCGCCAACGGCTTCCTCGATTTCGACTCCGTCGTCGCGACCCCGGACATGATGGGCAAGGTCGGCCGCCTCGGCCGCGTGCTCGGTCCGCGTGGTCTCATGCCGAACCCGAAGACCGGCACCGTGACGATGGACGTCACGAAGGCCGTCAAGGACATCAAGGGCGGCAAGGTCGACTTCCGCGTCGACAAGAACGGCAACCTGAGCTTCCTCATCGGCAAGCTTTCGTTCACCGCTGAAGCCCTCGATGAGAACTTCCGCGCGATCGCCGACGAAGTCAAGCGTCTCAAGCCGTCCACGGTCAAGGGCCGCTACATCACGAAGGCGACGATCACCGCGACGATGGAACCGGGTATCCCGGTCGATCCGGCTTCGATCTGATGTTGATCTGATCTGGTCGGCGTCGCTGAACGGCGCAAAGTCCCCGCTGAGTATTCCTCAGCGGGGATTTTTTGTGTGCGGGTATGTGGAGCGGGTGTGCGGGTGGGTTGGTAGGTCGGGTCTGCGGATCGGGACGGAAACTGGCGTGTTTGTGGGTGGTTCGGTCAGTGGGGTGTGCGGAATCGGACGGAACGGGTGGGTTGGTTGGTCGGATCTGCTGTTCGGGGCGGAAGCTGGCGTGTTTGTGGGTGGTTTGGTCGGTGGGGTGTGCGGGATCGGACGGAACGGGTGGGTTGGTTGGTCGGATCTGCTGTTCGGGGCGGAAGCTGGCGTGTTTGCGGGTGGTTTGGTGGGGCGGGTCTGCAGATCGGGACAGAGGATACTCAGCGCGGTGGTATGGAAAGTGCCGTTGTGCGTGAGTAGTATGCAGCACGGTACGCTGACGGTCGTCTGAGCGTACCGTTGTGCGGAATTGGTATGCGCAGCGGTACAGTGGCGATCGTGTGCAGAGTGCGCGATCGCGGATGGGTTGCGCACTGGAGCGCGTAGAATCGGGGATATGTTGGGTGACGAACACGCGGATATTTTGGAACTGCTCGCAGGGCGCACGGACGATGGCACGATCAGGGCGCTCGCGTTCGAATGCCTCGTGAGCGGTCTGCATGACGAACGTGTCACGTCACTGCTCAACGTCGTCGGTTGGCGTGGCGCGTTCGAATGCTTCGCCGTCGGCGGAGAACCCGCGCAGAACATGGCGGATACGGTGTCCCGTATCGAAACCGCTATCGCCGATTTGGGCGGAGCATCTCCGATCATCGGCGTGTACGGCACATTCGTCATTGTGTGCGCACGTGTGCAGGCGGCCGTGTCCGCTGGCGTTGCGTGCACGAATATGCTGTCGGCGTTCAGCGAGGACGCGGCGGTGTATGTGAGTCCGATTCGTGAAGGCATCGAAGGCGCGAGTCACGTCGTGCGCGAAACGCTTTTTTCGCTCCAAGCGGCACCTTCCCTCGTCGAACAGACCCGTCCGCTGCGAGCGGACGACCTGCTGCCCGAACGTGCACTCATCGGCGACGACATGGCGCGCGAGGAACTCTACCGTAACGTGTACCAGGTGTTGCACGGCGCGAACGACGACGATCCGACGTTCGTGACCGTGTCCACATTCCTACGGCACGGCGGTTCGCTTGAAACGACCGCGAAGGAACTCAACATCCATCCGAATACGGTGCGCTACCGGCTGAAGCGTGCGGCGGAGACGACCGGATGGGACGCGACCGATCCGCGCGATGCGTTCGTATTGAACACGGCGATCGCTTTGGGACGCATACGCGACCGCTGACGCGCGACTCAACGCGCGCGTGTTGTCAACTACGGGGCGTGTCGTGCGCGGTGATGGGCTCCATAGTGCGCTCCGGAACGTCGACGCGGCGGCACGTGTCGCGATGGAACATCAGGCACAGGAAACCGAACACGAACGCGATCGGCAGCATATGGCGTTCGAAATTGTTCGCCGGTGCCGTAATCATGACGCCCATGAGCAGCAACAGCGGCATGTGCCATGACAACGCTCGCCAACGTTTGAGCGCGAGTTCCGCGGCGCCGATGAGCAATGTGAACGTGACATAGAAATTGCCGTGGGTGAACCAACCGAGCACCGGAATGCTGCTCCAGCCGCGCGCGAAATCGGCGACATGCGAACGCCAACCGTGGTTGTAGTACTTGATCCACGTGTTCGTCTGCTGGACGTAGTCGTTGTCGAGGTAGTAACTCATCGGCACGTATGCGGGATCGAATATGTCGAAGTAGCCGTAGCTCTTCGCGAACAGACCGTTGAATGCCGAAAGGGGATCGGCGCGAACGATTTCGAGCCACGCTTTGTTGAGGTTGTCCATATCCTCGGGCGTCACGGAACGCCAACGATAGCTGACTTTTTTCGACTGGATGCCGGAGGATTTGACGGGGTCGGCGTCCTGGGGGCGGTAGGCTTGCGCCATTTGGTCGAGATTGAAGATCGGGGCGAGTTTCGTGCGCGCGTCGGCGGGGATCGCGTCCGGATTGTCGCGTGCGACACGCGCGATCATTTGGATTTGGATGCCGCGCGATTCGATTGCGTCACCGCTGATGATTGCGCCGGAAGCGATGAGTGCGGAAATCGAACCGTGGATCAGCAAAGTCGGCAGGAACAATGTGCACAGATAGAGTTTCCAACGGCGACGGTCGGCGAGTATCGAGAATACGAGCTGCGCGGCGAGGATGTACCACGCGTATTTCGCGCTGATCAGCATGATGCATACGGAGACGACGAGTGCCGCGATCGTGACGCGTCGTGTGCGGGGTGTGTTGGTGGTGTGGATTGTGTGGATAACGTTCGATGTGGATACGTCATTGTGGATTGCCGCGGATGTGGACAACCGTGTGGGGAACGCGAACGTCGTATCCACAGGGGTGGCTTGTGCGGATGCGTGTGTATTCGATGTGCGCGAACGTGACTTGAGACGTGGGGAGTGCGTCATGTACAGCTCATACATCAGACCGAACCACCACGTGAACGTGAACGCGAACAGCGGTGATTTCGTCAGTGAAATCGTCGAGAACAGCACAAGCGGACAGCAGATGAACACGATCATGACGAGCAGTCGCGCGCATGGCCCGGCGGGGGTGCCCGGATACGGGGCGACCGAGGTCACGGTCGGGGAACCGTCCGTACTGTTCGCGCGGCGCGTGAGCCACGGCATATTGAAGAAACGGTTCGCGGCGGACGCACAGCAGAAACCGGCGAACAGCCATTGGAGGGCTGCGAGGACGACAAGGCCGGCGTCGTTCGAACCGGTCAGATACCGCGAAATCGCGAGCGCACCGCCGTAGAAGACGGTCAGCACGATGTTGTGTTGGTCGGTCAGGTACGTCGGCGACGACGGCCACATGTAGTGGGCGGTCGGATAGATGTCCATCGGAACGAACGAGAAGAATCCGATGTATGGTTGCTCGACGCCCGTCCATTGGTTCCACGCCCACGCGAATTCACGTGCCTGTGAGTAGATGTCGGCGCCGAACGCGGCGAGGAGTGTCGTCGGAATCCACAACCAGCAGACAATGAGGACGAGCCATATGCGTTTCCAGTTGGATGTCGTCGTCATGATGACGTGGGATGCGGCGGTTGTGAAACGATGTGCCGCGTTGTGGAATCTGTGGATAACCGACGATGTGGATGCACGGTTGTGGGAAACGCTGTGGATTGTGGGATCGGTGGGGGGATTCGTGGAATCTGTGGTGGAAGTGGTGTGGATGTCGGTATGGTTGTCCACAGTCGATGTGGAATCCACAATGGGTGTGGAAGAAACGATTGAATCGGTTGTATTGGTGGTGGATGATGGGTGGGGTGTTGGGGGGATGGGTGCGGTCGTGAAAGTGGGGGAGGTGGGAATCGGGTGGATTGGATGGATGTGTGTGAGATTGTGCGGGCGGAACATGCCCTCGCGACGGTGGGCGGTGTATACAAGCAGCAGCACGAAACCGAACGTGCACGTGAACATGATGACGAACAGCAGGGCGTTCGTCCAACCGAACGCGGCGAGTCCGGCGTCGGAACGCATGATCGGGCCGATTGCGGCGCACCACGAAATCCACACGCACGCGAGCGTCACGATAAGCCAACGGAAGAACGTACCGCAGCGGTGGGCGAACGTCGGGCGCGATGTGTGGAAGTCGGTGGTTGTTCGGGTTGCGGTTGCGGAAGTGTCGGCGGTTGTGTCCGCGAGGGCAGAGGTGGGAGCGGCTGCTGTATTCGCGGATGCGGATGTGGCTGTGCCCTTGGTCGCGGATGTGGTTGCGGCGGCGGATGCGCCAGATGCAGCGCGCACGTCGGACGCGTCGGCCTTGGAAATCGGCGTCGTTGCTGAGGTGCGGGAATCACTGGAATGCTCACGTGCCATAGTGGCGATTGTACAATCGGCGGCCGAATGGCGGTGTGATATGTAGGCGCGGTCTGCTGTTCGGGACGGAAACGGACGGGTTTGTGGGTGGGATGGGCGGTTCGGTCTGCGGAAGGGGACGGAACGGGTGGGTTGGTCGGCCAGGCATGCGGATTGGGACGGAAACGGGCGGGTTTGCGGGTGGATGTGCAGGTGGCGTCTGCGGAACGGGACGGAATGGGGACTGAACGGGGACTGAACGGGGCGGAATGGGCGGGTTGGTCGGTCAGGCATGCGGATTGGGACGGAAACGGGCGGGTTTGTGAGTGGAGTGGTTGGACCGGTCTGCAGAGTGGGCCGAAACGGGCGGGTTTGTGAGTGGAGTGGTTGGACCGGTCTGCAGAGTGGGCCGAAACGGGCGGGTTGGTCGGCCAGGCATGCGGATTGGGACGGAAACGGACGGGTTTGCGGGTGGAAGTGCAGATGCGCGCGGCAAATCGGGACGGAACGGGCGGCGCTCGCGGGGCACATGCGGCGCTCGCGAGTCACGGCCCGCCGATATGCGGGGCACCAGCGGCGGAAGTGTTCGCTCGCAGCCGCATCGGTGTAATTCGACACACGGGTGCATGATGGAGGAGGAAGCGTCGCGTCGGGCGGTCAACAACGGTGAGGAGGGTCTGATGGCGGACAACAACGGGAACAGTAGCGGAAATGTGGACACGGCGGATACGCAGAACGCGAACGTCGCACAGCCGGACACAACGCCGCAAGCGAACGCGGCACCAATCGATCCGTTCCGTGATGACAACGTCATCAACGGCGACCTTCCGCTCACGCGAGCGGTTGCGAACGTCGTGTCGCTCCAAGAAGTCGGGTCGACGAATACGGTCGCGGAACAGTACATCACGAGCGGACGTTGGAATCGCAACGGTATGACGATTGTCGCCGCGCGCGAACAGACAGCGGGACGCGGCCGCCTCGACCACACGTGGTTCAGCGTGCAGGATAAGTCGTTCACGATGTCGTTCGTGTCAGCTGTCGGGAAAACGGTCGCGCAAAATCCGCAACTCAACGGATGGCTGCAGATCATCGCGGGGCTCGCCGTGCTCGACGGACTGCGTGAAACACTCAGTGAAACAGATATGGAACTCGTGCGCGATCCGTCGAACATCGACGACACGCGCGACGACGTCATGCTCAAATGGCCGAACGACATCGTGTACCACGGGCGCAAACTTGGCGGCATCCTCGCGCAGGTCGTGCACGTGCCCGATCCGGACATCGTCGCGATCGTGTATGGCGTGGGGCTGAACATCGATGTTCCTGTCAGCGAACTGCCGACTGAACAGTCCACGTCGTGGCAGCTCATCACACGCCCTGGGCATACAGGGGAGCGGCCGTCGACGGCGGCGGTCATGGACCTCATCGCGTCGCGCACCGCGCGCCATATGCAGAATCGTCTGTGGGTCTTCGGGGAAAATCCGAAAGAGGCCGCGGACCATCTGTGGCGCCGGCTCATGCAGGAAACGTGGACGATCGGGCATCCGATAGTTGTGCATTACGCGAACGGCGAGACGGAATACGGCATCGCGCGCGGCATCAACAGTGACGCGTCACTGCTGATGACGACCGACGGTGGCGAAGAGAAGATCGTACACACCGCCGACGTGGGTGTGCTGCCGGTGGAGGCGTAGGGGCGTTAGGTGAACTGTTATGTTATGTGTCCTGTTTGGTCGGTGATGCCTGCGGATTGGGGCGGAGGGGCGTTTGCGTCCGGATTGGCCGATGGTGCCTGCAGAGTGGGACGCGAAATGGGTTGATTGCGTCCGTTTTTGGCATGGGTGGTCTGCAAGGTGGGACGCTGTGTCCGGAATCGCAGTTGGCGTCTGCGGAGTGGGACGGAAAGTAGGGCAGTTGCGTCCGGGCTGGTAGTTGGTGCCTGCAAGGTGGGACGTTGCGTCCCGAACCGCAGCTGAGGCCTATGGGTAGGGACGGAAAGTTGGGCAGTTGCGTCCGGGCTGGTAGTTGGCGTCTGCGGATGGGGACGCTACATCTGGTTATACAGATGGCGCCTATGGATTGGGACGCGTAGACGAGTGGTTGTGTCCGGAATCGCAGCTGAGGCCTGCGGATTGGGATGGGGAATGGGGCGTTTGCGTCCGGGGTTGGCAGAGGGGGCATGCTGAGTGGGACGCTGCGTACGGTGGGATACTACGGGATGGTACGTGCGGGGTGGCGTTTGCCTACCACAGTGCGGGAAATGCCGCGGGTCGGTATGTGTGGATGGGTGTCAGCGCACCGGGGTGCGGGGAATGCCGTAGGGCGGTACGCTGAAGAGGCGCCTAGCGTGCCGGGGTGCGGGAGTGGCCGCAGATTGGTACGCATAGGGGGGCTTAGCGTACCAATCTGCGGAACATACCGCGCTACGGTACGCGCGCGTCAGCGCTGTTTTGCCAGCGCGATCGGGGTGGCGAGCGACGCAGCCAGCGCGGCTTTCAGCAGGTCGCCGGGGATGAACGCGGCCGATGCGGTCGCGAGCGCGTCGAGCGGGACCTTCGTCATCGCGGCCTGCACGAGCACGCCGACACAGTCCTGCAGCAGCACGCAGCCAAGCACACACGCGATGAGATGTGCCGCGAACATGAGCGCCGATGTCAGCACACCGCCCGCACGTCCTCCACGCGCGCGATTGTCCGGCTCAACCGATGCATGCAGTTGCGCGCTGTCCGCACGCATGCCGTCTGATTGCACACCGTGCACGCCACGTCCACCACACACACCGCGCACGCCGCGCGTGAGTGTGGCGGCGAGCGTCGCGGTGACGACGCCCGCGGGGAGGAACGCGTAGAGGAACCCGCACGTCGGCCCGACGAGCGCGGCCGTCGACATGCCGCCCGAGAAGACCGGCAGTCCGCACATCCCCATCGTCAGATACAGTGCGACGGCGCTCGTGACGCGCTTCCAGTCGAGCGTCACCGCGGCGATCATCAGCACGAGTGTCTGCAGTGTGATCGGCACTGGTGTGCCGGGAATCGCGATGCGGCCGATCGCAGCCGCCGCCCACAGCGCGCCCGCCGTGAGCGCGACCGGCAGTCCGCCGCCGATGACACGCCGAATCGTGACCTTCTGTGTCCGAATAGTGAGACTGTTGTTGGGGTTCATTGCCGATTTCATCGTGCTGTGTCCTTCCAGATTCAAGGGTCGCCGTATGCGGCCGGTAGACAATGGGTGGGTGTGGGTAGGTGATGGCGGCGTCGCGCGACCGCAGCGCGCCAACTGCTGCGCCGCGGCGCAGACGGCCGCACCTCGCGCTGCCGCCGCCGATTACAGCCGTATCGACGCCGCGGATGGCTGTGTGCTGCGGTGCCGCCGCCGATTACAGCCACCCGCGAGCCGTCCGCCGCCTGCACGCCGCCACGTTCGCCGACCACGTTACGGGACATTGGTTACGGTGCGGTTTGTGGACGTGAACAAAAGTCGGTGCCGATTCTTGTGCAAACGCAAGTGTCGCCGCCGCGCGAAACAGAGGATGCTGAAACGCATGCTTGACGAAGACCCCAATTCACGACCGCCAGCCGTGTCATCCGCGCCATCTGCGGCGGCCGCACCTCCCATATCCGATTCGGCCGATGCAACCGCATCCCCCGCCACCGCCAGCATGAAGCTGCTCGTCGCGAACCGCGGCGAGATCGCGCTGCGCGTCGTGCGCACGGCGCGTGAGATGGGTGTGCCGACGGTCGTCGTCTACGCGGAGCAGGACCGCCACTGCCAGTATGTGCGCATGGCCGACGAGGCGTTCCTGCTGTCCGGGGACACGTATGCGGACACGTATCTCAACGAGGACCTCCTCATTTCGATTTTGCGCCGTTCGGGCGCGAACGCCGTCCATCCGGGCTATGGGTTCCTGTCCGAGGTCGGTTCGTTCGCGCGCAAGGTGCTTGACGAAGGAGCCGTCTGGATCGGCCCATCGCCGCGTGCGCTTGACGCGCTCGGTGACAAGATCAGCGCCCGCCAGGTCGCCGAGAAGGCGAAGGTGCCGCCTGTGCCGGGCATTTCGCACGCGGTCACGGACATGCGCACATTGCTGGACTTCGCGCATACGCACGGCTATCCGCTTATGCTCAAGCGCACCGATGGCGGCGGCGGCCGCGGCATCACGCTTGTGCGCACCGACGACGAGCTGCGCGGCTTCTACCTCAACCACAACGCCGCGCAGGGCGGTGACCTTGACGAGTATTTCGTCGAACGGTTCATCGACAACGGACGCCACGTCGAGACGCAGTGCGGCCGCGACATGCATGGTGCGTTCACCGTGTATTCGACGCGTGACTGCTCGGTCCAACGCCGCAACCAGAAACTCGTCGAGGAGGCGCCCGCGCCGTTCCTGTCCGAGGATGTGCTCGACCAGTTGCGCCGCTATTCGCGCCGCCTGTTCGAAGCGGTCGGATATGTGGGGCTCGGCACGTGCGAGTTCATGGTGACCCCTTCGGGCAAGGCGTATTTCCTCGAAGTCAACCCGCGTCTGCAGGTCGAGCACACGGTGAGCGAGGAGGTGAGCGGTGTCGACCTTGTCCGCGAACAACTGAACATCGCCGCGGGGCGCGCGCTCACGCCCGCGCCGGCGGCGCGCGGCCACAGTTTCGAACTGCGCATCACGAGTGAGGATCCGAAATCGAACCTGACGCCGTCGTCGGGCACGCTCGAAACGGTGCGTTGGCCGAGCGGACCGGGCATCCGTGTCGATTCGGGTGTGCTCGAAGGCGACACGATCTCCCCGAAATTCGATTCGATGATGGGCAAGCTCATCGTGACCGCGCACGACCGTGCGACGGCCGTCGCGCGCGTGCGCCGCGCACTCGACGAAATCGAGATCGAGGGGGTGCCGACACCTGTCGACCTATACAAGACGATCTTCTCCGACGACGAGTTCACCACCGAACACGGCGCCGAGTTCGCCGTGAGCACGAAGTGGCTTGAACGCAAGTACCTCAACCGTGAACCGGATTCGACACGCGCGGGGCAGCCGGCGTCACTCAGCGCGGCCGTCGACGACACGCGCGCGCCGAGTGAGGAGATCGTCATCGAGATGAACAACAGACGCGTCGTGCTCACCGTGCCGAGCGACGTCGTCGCGACACTCACGGGCGGCGCGCGCACACGCGGTGCCGAACGCCCGACGCAGCCGCTGCGCGGGCAGGGCATGCACCATGTCGAACGCAAACCGGCACGTGACGAACGTTCGGGTGTCATCTCGTCGCCGATGCAGGCGATCGTCACAAGAATCAACGTGACGACCGGACAGACGGTGGGCAAAGGCGACCTGCTCGTCGTACTTGAATCGATGAAGATGGAGAACTATGTGTACGCGCCCGTCAACGGCACCGTACGCGACATCGCGGCGTCGCCCGCGACGTCCGTCGACGCGGGGCAGACACTGCTGACGATCGACGTCGAAGGCGCGGTGCGCGACGACGACGCGCACGATGCACATGGCGCGCACGATGCGGAACACAAGGGGGAGCAGGCATGAGCGACATCACCGAATCGCCGACATTGCAGGCGCTCGTCGCCGACGGCACACTCGACGACGCCGTCAAAGCGGCCGCGCACACGGATGCGGGCGACGCGGACGGCGAACGGCAGCCGATTCGCCCCGCCGTGCTCAAAGCGGCGCAGCTCGCGCGCGACGCGGAAGCGCACGCGCGCGACCGGCAGCATGTGAAAGGCAAACTCACGGCGCGCGAACGCCTCGACCTGCTCCTCGACACCGGCACATTCGAGGAAATCGGACGGTTCAGCGGCGGCGACATCAACGC
This sequence comes from Bifidobacterium criceti, assembly GCF_002286935.1. Taxonomy (GTDB): domain Bacteria; phylum Actinomycetota; class Actinomycetes; order Actinomycetales; family Bifidobacteriaceae; genus Bifidobacterium; species Bifidobacterium criceti. Next base: position 47,522 of record NZ_MVOH01000011.1, on the reverse strand, counting down.
GGGACGCGCGGGCGCGGCCGTCATCACCGGATTCGGAGACGTCTACGGGCGCCGCGTCGCCGTCTACGCACAGGACTTCTCAGTGCGTGGCGGCACGCTCGGCGCGGCCGAAGGACGCAAGATCTGCCAACTGATGGACCAGGCGCTCGCGTTGCGCATCCCGATCATCGCATTGATCGATTCGGGTGGCGCACGCATCCAGGAAGGCGTCGCCGCGCTCACGCAATACGGGCGCATCTTCCGCAGGACGTGCGACGCGAGCGGCTACGTGCCGCAGATCTCACTCATCCTCGGGCCGTGCGCGGGCGGTGCCGTCTACTGCCCGGCGCTCACCGACATCATCATCATGACGCGTGAGAACTCGAACATGTTCGTGACGGGACCGGACGTCATCAAAGCGGCGACCGGCGAATCGATCAGCATGGACGACCTCGGCGGCGGCGTCGTGCACAGTACGACGTCGGGCGTCGCGCACTACCTCGGCGCCGACGAGGCGGACGCGATCGACTACGCGCGCACCGTGCTCGCGTATCTGCCGTCCCATGCGGACGCGCAACCGCCGACGTACGCGTACATGGCGACGCGCGCCGACCACGAGGTCGCGCGGCGCCTCACTTCGATCGTCCCCGACAACGACCGCCAACCCTACGATGTGCTCGACGTCATCCGCTGCATCGTCGACTACGGCGAATTCGTACAGGTCCACGAACTGTTCGCGCAGTCCGCGGTCGTCGGTTTCGCATGCATCGACGGGCATCCGGTCGGCGTCGTCGCGAACCAGCCGAACGTCGACGCGGGCGGCCTCGACGTCGACTCGTCGGAGAAGGTCGCGCGCTTCGTGCGGCTGTGCGACGCGTTCAACCTGCCCGTCGTCACACTCGTCGACACACCCGGGTACAAACCGGGCGCGCAACAGGAGCACGCGGGCATCATCCGCCGCGGCGCGAAGGTCATCTACGCGTATGCGAACGCGCAGGTGCCGCTCGTCACGGTCGTGCTGCGCAAAGCCTACGGCGGCGCGTACATCGTCATGGGGTCGAAATCGATCGGCGCGGACCTCAACTACGCGTGGCCGGCGGCGCAGATCGCCGTGCTCGGCGCGACGGGCGCGGTCAACATCATCCACCGCAAGGACCTGCAACGCGCGAAGGACGCGGGACAGGACGTCGACGCCGTACGCGCGAGATACGCGGCCGAATACGAACGCACGACCGTCAACGCGAACCTGTCGATGGAAACCGGGCAGATCGACGCGATGATCGACCCCGAACAGACACGCGACACGCTCGTCGAGGCGCTCAAGCTCCTCGCAAGCAAACGCCGCACGCGGCGCGTCGCGAAACACCACGGCAACCAACCGCTCTAGACGGACGGCTTGGCTGAGCGCGACCCACCGGCCGCCAACCAATCGCAACCAAATCACCAATCGCAACCAAATCACCACGACGACTCACCAATCACACAACCAAAGGAACACACGAGAAGATGAGCAACGCATTATTCGTGCAACGACTGATGAACGAACCCCACGCGCTGATGTTCGCGGGACAGTCCACACCGTGGACCGCCGCCGTGCGCGCGTTGATGGACGAACCGGCGGTCGCCGAACGCCTCACCGCCGCCGAACGCCGCGCACACGACCTCCTCACCCCCGTCTCCGCCGAGCTGCTCGCGACGACGGGGCGTGACACCGACCTCTTCGGCTTCGAGACGAACCAGGTCGCGCTCGGCGCGGCCGCCGACGCGACGGTGAGCATCGAAGGCATCGCGCTCGCGCAACTCGGCGCGCTGCTCGACCTCGAACAGCTCGGCTACACACTCGCCGACGCGGAACCGGTCGCGCTCCTCGGACATTCACAAGGCATCCTCGGCGTGCATATGGCGCAGGCAATCCGCGACGCCGGATCGATCGACGCGGCGCAGCCCCGGATCGACGAGATCCTCGCGATCGCCGCGTTGATTGGTGCTGCCGGCACACGCGAGGCGCGCGCACACGGCATCGTGCGCCAATACGGCGACGCGACGCCGATGCTTTCCGTGAAAGGCATGCTGCCGGCACAGGCGGACGAGCTCATCGCGCGCGTCGACGATGCGCGCGGACCGGTCGCCGTCGCCGTCGTCAACTCCCCGAACCATGTCGTACTGTCCGGACACCCGCAGGACCTCGCGTCGTTCGTCGTGCAGGCGGCGAAGGAACACAAGCGGCAGGCGCAGCTGCGCGCCGACAAAGTGCGCGGCGGCAACGTCTTCGACCCGGTCCTCGAATACCTTGAGGTCACGCTCCCGTTCCACAGCCCGCTCATGGCGCAGGCCGTCGAACAGTGCACCGCATGGGCGGACGCATGCGGCATCGACACGGACCTCGCGCGTGCGCTCGCAAGCGAAGTGCTCGTCAACCAGGTCGATTGGAGCGGCGAAGTCGCCGATCTGCTCAACGCGCACGACCCGCGCACACTGTGGGCGGTCGACTTGGGGCCCGGCACGACGCTCACGAAACTGTTCACGGCCGTCGCGGAAGGCACCGGCGTCGGCGTCATCGAAGCGGCGTGCGTCGAGGACCGCGCCGCGCTCGCGGCACGCGCCGACGACCCGGCGCGCGTACAGGATTGGTCGGCGTACGCGCCGCGCCTCATCCAGACCCCGCACGGCGAGCGCGTCGAGACGGCGTTCACACGCCTTACCGGCAAGCCGCCCGTGCTGCTCGCCGGCATGACGCCGACGACCGTCGACCCGGAGATCGTCGCCGCGGCCGCGAACGCCGGATACTGGGCCGAGCTTGCGGGCGGCGGCCAGGTGACGGCCGAGGTCTTCGACCGCCATATGCGCGAGCTCGCCGACCTGCTCGACGAGGGGCGCACCGTCGAATTCAACGCGATGTTCATGGACCGGTACTTGTGGAACCTGCAGTTCGGCACGTCGCGCATCGTGCCGAAGCACCGCGCGTCGGGCGCGCCGATCGACGGCGTCGTCGTCTCCGCGGGCATCCCCGAACTCGACGAAGCGGTCGCGCTCATCCACGAACTCAACGCGGACGGCTTCCCGTACGTGTGCTTCAAGCCCGGCACGGTCGAGCAGATCCGGCAGGTCGTGCGCATCGCGCAGGCCGTCGCACCGGCGGACGTCATCGTACAGGTCGAAGGCGGCTCCGCGGGTGGCCACCACAGCTGGGAATCGCTCGACGACCTGCTCCTCGCGACGTATGCCCAGGTACGCGGACAGTCGAACCTCGTCCTCGTCGTCGGCGGCGGCATCGGCACACCCGAACGTGCGGCCGACTACATGAGCGGTGCGTGGGCGGAGCGCCACGGGCGCCCGGCGATGCCCGTCGACGGCGTCCTCATCGGCACCGCCGTCATGACGGCGAAGGAAGCGCACACGTCCCCCGAAGTCAAGCGTCTCCTCGTCGAAACACCCGGCATAACCGAAGCGGACGGGGCGGACGGCGACGTCTTCGCGCCACTCGGCGAACAATGGGTGCCGAGCGGCAAGGCCGTCGGTGGCGTGACGAGTGGACTGAGCCATCTGCACGCGGACATCTACGAACTCGAGAACGCGTCCGCACGCTGCGGACGACTCCTTGTGCGCGTCATGAAACACCCCGAGGAACTCGAAGCGCGCCGCGATGAGATCATCGACGCGCTCAACGCGACCGCGAAACCGTATTTCGGCGACCTCAAGACGATGACGTACGAGGATTGGGCACGGCGTTTCGCCGAACTCTCGTTCCCGTGGGCGGACGGCACATACGCCGACCGCTACCTGCACCTACTGCAGCGCATCGAAGCGCGCGTCATCGACCTCGAACACGGCGCGTTCACGCCGATGTTCGCCGTACGCGAGGACGTCGAGGGCGATCCGTTCGCCGCGCTCGCCGCGCTCAAGGCGCGCTATCCGCAGATTGCGGAGCTCAACGTCGTGCCGAGCGACGAAGCGTGGTTCATCGAGCTTGTGCGCGAATACCCGAAGCCGATGCCGTTCGTGCCCGCGATCGACAACGACCTGCTGCGCTGGTGGGGACAGGACCAGCTGTGGCAGTCCGAAGACGCGCGGTATTCCGCCGATTCGGTGCGCATCATCCCCGGGCCGATCTCGGTCGCCGGCATCACGACGGTCGACGAACCGGTCGCTGACATCCTCGGCCGCTTCAACGACGCGATGACGGCGCGCGTCGCCGCCGATGCGGCCGACTGCGCGGCGGACGCGGAGGACAGCCGCTTCGCGTCGCTCGCCGACGCGACGGACGCGGAATCGTTCATCCGCGCAAGCCGCCACATCTCGTGGATCGGCCACCAGACGGCGAACCCGGCGTACGGCACCGCACACGGCGATGAGACCTACGAGCTGACGTACCTCGGACGTGACGACGAAGCGGGCGTCGAACGATTCGACCTCGACATCCACCTTGACACGTTCTGGGACGGCGACCCGGACGGCGGCCTCGGCAAGCACGCCGTGCGCGACATCATCATCCCGCTCAACGTCGCGCTCGACGCGGAGGGCACGATCCCGGTCGTCGACCGCGAGCGCCTCCCGGAGCACGTCTACCGCATGCTCGCCGACACGGCGGGCATCGGCAACACGGCGATCACCGGTGACGTGCTCGACGCGATGCCTGCGGTGAAGCCCGCCGATGACACGCAGGAGTTCCCGTTCGGTGTGGCCCGCTCCGCGTATACGCTGTCGGCCAACCTCGGGTATGACCATGAGGCCGCGACCGGCGGCGCGCTGCCACGTGACCTTGCGCCGGCGCCGATCGCGCCCGACGCGCTCGTCGGCCCAGCATGGCCGACGATCTACGCGGCGCTCGGCTCGGTCTACGTCGACGGGTATCCGGTCATCGAGGGCCTGCTCAACGCCGTGCATCTCGACCATCTCATCGAACTCGAGATGACCGAGGACGAACTGCTCGAGCATACCGGCGAACAGATCACGCTGTACGGATGGGCCGAGCAGTATGCGGAATCCGCGTCCGGCCGCGTCGTGACGATCCATGTCGAACACCATCTCGCCGATGGCACGCTCGTCGCGCGTGAGACCGAACGCTTCGCGATCCGCGGCCGCGCCTACAGCGACGACCTGCCGACGCCCGCGCCGAACCATGGCGGGCTGCTTGAGGACATCCGTGAGACGCCGCGCCGCATGCTGCGCCGTGTGACCGTGCGCGCGCCGCATGACATGACGGCGTTCGCGCGCACGTCGGGTGATTTCAACCCGATCCACACGTCGCGCCGCGGCGCCGCGATAAGCGGCCTCGCGCAACCGCTCGTGCACGGCATGTGGCTTTCGGCGACCGCGCAGCACGCCGTGCAGGCGCTTGACAACGATGGCGCGCACTACGAGATCGCCGGATGGACGTACAACATGTACGGCATGGTGCAGCTCGACGACGATGTGGAGATCACGGTCGAACGCGTCGGACGCGTCGCGCATGCCGGGCTCGTCCTCGAAGTGACATGCAGGATCGGCGGCGAACTTGTTTCACGTGCAACAGCAATCACGCGCGCGCCGATAAGCGCATTCGTCTATCCGGGCCAGGGCATCCAACAGCAGGGCATGGTCCTCGACGAGCGCGCGCAGTCGCCCGCCGCGCGCGACGTGTGGGAACGCGCGGACAAGCTCACGCGCGAGCGCCTCGGGTTCTCGATCCTCGCCGTCGTGCGCGACAATCCGAAGGAACTCACGGCGAACGGCGTCACGTACCGTCATCCGGAAGGCCTGCTCAACCTCACGCAGTTCACGCAGGTCGCGCTCGCGACCGTCGCGTTCGCGCAGACCGCTCGCATGCACGAGGCGGGCGCCGACATCCGCCCGTCGTATTTCGCCGGCCATTCGCTCGGCGAATACAACGCGCTCAGCTCGTTCGCGCATGTCATCCCGCTGGAGACGGTCCTCGAACTTGTGTTCCACCGCGGCTCGACGATGCACCACCTGATCGACCGCGACGCGCAGGGCCGTTCGAACTACCGCATGGGTGCCCTGCGTCCGAACCAGTTCGGCGTCGACGACGCGCATGTGCGCGACTATGTGGCATCGGTCGCGCAGGCGAGCGGCGAGTTCCTCGAGATCGTCAACTACAACCTCGCCGGGCAGCAGTACGCGGTCGCCGGCACGATCGCGGGCCTCAAGGCGCTCAAGGCGGACGCGGCGCGCCGTGTCGCCGAATATGGCGGCAAACCGGCGTTCATGCTCGTGCCCGGCATCGACGTGCCGTTCCATTCGACATTGCTGCGCAAGGGCGTGCCCGAGTTCCGCGACAAGCTCGACGCGTTGCTGCCCGCCGAGATCGACTACCGCGGTTCGCTTGAGGGGCTCTACATCCCGAACCTCGTCGCCGCGCCGTTCGAGATGACGAAGGAGTTCGCGCGGAAGATCCTCGACGTCGTGCCGAGCGAGCGGATCGCCGCCGCGCTCGCCGACGACGCCGTGTGGGAGTCCTACGCCGAGGACGACCAGAAGCTCGGCCGTCTGCTGCTCACCGAACTGCTCTCGTGGCAGTTCGCATCGCCCGTGCGGTGGATCGAGACGCAGGCGCTGCTGTTCGGCACGGCCGAACAAGGCGGGCTTGGCGTCGAGGAAGTCGTCGAGGTCGGCCTCGGCAACGCGCCGACGCTCGCGAACCTCGCGTCGAAGACGCTCAGGCTGCCGGAATTCAGCCGCCGCCAGGTGGCCGTCTACAACGTCGGCCGTGACGAAGGCCGCGTGTATATGACCGATGCGGATTCGCTCGTGCCCGAACGCGACGATGATGCGCCGGCAGCCGAAAGCGCGCCGGCGGTGGCACCCGCCGCACAGGCCGCCCCGGCCGAGGTCGTCACGGAACCGGCGCCGGCCGCCGCACCGGTGGCGCCGGCGGACGGCGTGAGCGGCGCGAACGTCGCCGACATCGCGTTCCGCGCACACGACGGCATCGCGACACTCCTCGCGTACGCGGCGAAAGTACGCCCCGAGCAGATCGGCGACAACGACACGACCGACACGTTGACGAACGGCGTCTCATCACGCCGCAACCAGCTGCTGATGGACATCAGCTCCGAACTCGGCGTCGCGAGCGTCGACGGTGCGGCGGAAGCCTCGATCCGCGACCTCAGCGCGCTCGTCGACAACGTCGCGCCGAACTACAAGGCCTTCGGCCCCGTCCTCGCGGACATCGTCCGCGACCGCACACGCGCGCTCTTCGGTGCGGCAGGCGTCAAACTGCCGCAGATCGTCAAACGTGTGACCGAGACGTGGCAGCTCGGCGCAGGATGGGCCGACCATGTGGCCGCCGAACTCGTCCTCGGCACACGCGACGGCGCAAGCGCGCGCGGCGGCGACCTCGCGACACTCGGCACCGGCGCGGCTTCGAACATGGCGGCAGCGAACGCGATGATCGACGCGTCCGTGCAGGCCGTCGCGGCCGCGCACGGCGTGCACGTCGCGATGCCAAGCGCGGGCGGCGCGTCAGGCGGCGTCGTCGACTCGGCGGCGCTCGACGCGTACGCACAGTCCGTCACCGGATCCGACGGCGTTCTTGCGGCGACCGCACGGTTCGTCCTCGGACAGCTCGGCCTCGGCGCCCCTGTCGTCGCCGAGGAGGAGGACGAGAACGCCGCGATCGCGGCGGCCGTCGAAGCGGAGCTCGGCTCCGACTGGCCGGCGCAGGTCTCACCGCGCTTCGACGCGCGGCAGGCGATCCTGTTCGACGACCGTTGGGCGTCCGCACGCGAGGACCTCGCCCGCGCGTACTACAACGGCGACACGGACGCGCTCAGCGGCGACTTCACGGCGGCCGGCGCGGCCGTCGCGGCGCAGGCCGCATGGTACGCGGCGCACACGGACGGCGACCTCGCCGCACGCTACGCGGCGATCGCCGACGAAGCGGCGGCGGACGCCGCCGATGCGGCACTCGCCTACGACGGGCAGGTCGCCGTCGTCACCGGCGTCGCACCGAACTCGATCGCCGCACAAGTCGTCAACGGACTGCTCGAAGGCGGCGCGACCGTCATCGCGACCTCGCACAGCTTCAAACCATCCGTGAAAGCGTGGGCGCAGCGCACATACCGCGAGCATGCGCGCGGCGGCGCGAACCTGTGGCTCGTACCGGCGAACCTCTCGTCGTACCGGGACGTCGACGCGCTCGTCGCATGGGTCGGCCACGTGCAGAAGAAGACGAACGGCGCGACGACGACCGTGCTCAAACCGGCGTACGAACCGGACCTGTTCTTCCCGTTCGCGGCACCACCCGTGCACGGTTCGCTCGCCGATTCGGGCGCGTTGTTCGAATCCCAGGCGCGCCTCATGCTGTGGGGCGTCGAACGCGCGATCGCCGGATTCGCGGCAATCGGCGCCGAAACGGACGTGCAGCACACCTTGCATGTCGTGCTGCCCGGATCGCCGAACCGCGGCGTGTTCGGCGGCGATGGCGCGTACGGCGAAGTCAAATCGGCGTTCGACGCGATCGTCAACCGTGCGCGCAGCGAACGCGCATGGTCCGAGCGTGTGACGTTCGCGCATCCGAAGATCGGATGGGTGCGCGGCACCGGGCTCATGGGCGGCAACGACCCGCTCGTCGACGTCGTCGAACGGCACGGGTTGCGCACGTATTCGACCGAGGAGATCGCGGCGGAACTGCTCAAGCTCACGACCGCCGAAGCACGCGCGCAAGCCGCGGACGCACCACTCGACGTCGACCTCACGGGCGGCCTCGGCGCGCAGCCGATCGACATCAAGGCGTTGCGCGCCGAAGCGCTTGCGGACGCCGAGGCGGCGGCCGTAGACGCGGACACCGAGGTGGCCATGGACGGCGGCGCGCATATCAAGGCGCTGCCGACGCCGCACGTGCCGCGCCAGGCGGACGTCGACCTCGCGGACTGGGCACAGGTGAGTGCGAAACCGGAGGACGAGATCGTCATCGTCTCAATCGGCGAACTCGGCCCCTGGGGGTCGGGACGTACGCGCGCGGAGGCCGAACTCGGCATCCACGCGGACGGCGACGTCGAACTGTCCGCGGGCGCCGTGCTCGAACTCGCGTGGAACATGGGACTGCTCAGCTGGGCGGATTCGCCGAAGCCCGGATGGTACGACACGGACGGCAACCTCGTGCCCGAAAGCGACATCGCGGAACGCTACCATGACGAAGTCGTCGCGAAATCCGGCGTGCGGCCGTTCGAAACGGGCATGGGCAACGACTACCGCGGCGGCACCGACGAGGAGGAAGCGGAAGTCTACCTCGACCACGACGTGAGCTTCAACGTGCCGACGCGCGCGATCGCCGACGAATACGTGACGATGGACGCCGAACACACAACGATCGCACCCGACGACGAAAGCGGCGAATGGACCGTGACACGCCACGCAGGATCGATGATCCGCGTACCGCGTCGCGCGACGATGACGCGCACCGTCGGCGGACAGTTCCCGGACGGCTTCGACCCGACGAAGTGGGGCATCCCCGCGTCGATGGTCGGCGACGTCGACAACATCGCGCTGTGGAACATCGTGACGACCGTCGACGCGTACCTGTCCGCGGGCTTCACGCCGGCTGAGATCCTCCAGGCCGTGCACCCGTCGATGGTCGCGAGCACGCAGGGCACCGGATTCGGCGGCATGGCGTCGATGCGCAAGCTGTACCTCGACCGCTTCCTCGGCCATGAGATCCCGACCGACATCCTCCAGGAGGCGCTGCCGAACGTCGTCGCCGCACACGTCATGCAAAGCTACATCGGCGGCTACGGCAACATGGTGCAGCCGGTCTCGGCATGCGCGACGGCCGCGGTCTCGCTTGAGGAAGGCGCCGACAAGATCGCGCTCGGCAAAGCCGACTTCGTCGTGACCGGCGCGATCGACGACATCGGCGTCGAATCGGTCATCGGATTCGGCAACATGAACGCGACGGCGAACTCGCAGGAGATGCTCGACAAGGGCATCGAACCGCGGTTCTTCTCGCGCGCGAACGACCGCAGGCGCGGCGGCTTCGTCGAATCGCAGGGCGGCGGCACCGTGCTGCTCACGCGCGGCGACATCGCGCTCAAGCTCGGACTGCCGGTCGCCGGCGTCATCGGCTTCGTGCACTCGTACGCCGACGGCGCGCATACGTCGATCCCGGCGCCCGGCCTCGGCGCGCTCGCGGCCGGCATGGGCGGACGGTCGTCGAAACTCGTGCGCGACCTCGCGGCGCTCGGCGTCACACCCGACGACATCACCGTCGTCTCGAAACACGACACCTCGACGAACGCGAACGACCCGAACGAATCGGAACTGCACAACACGCTCGCGCACGCGATCGGCAGGACGGACGGCAATCCACTGTTCGTGATCTCGCAGAAGTCGCTCACCGGACATGCGAAGGGCGGCGCGTGCGTGTTCCAGGTCAACGGCATCACCCAGCTGTTCAGGTCCGGCACCGTGCCGGCGAACGCGGCACTCGAATGCGTCGACCCGAAACTCGAACGCGACGACCATATGGTGTGGCTGCGTTCGCCACTCGCGATCGGTTCGCGGCAGACGGTGAAAGCGGCGCTCGCGACATCGCTCGGCTTCGGCCACGTGAGCGGATTCGCGGCGATCGTGCATCCGGGCGCGTTCGAAGCGGCCGTCGCGCACACGTGCGGCGTTGAGGCGCTCAACGCGTGGCGCGCACGTGCGAACGCGCGCCTCGCAGCAGGACAGCGCAGGCTCGAGGAAGGCATGATGGGGCGCGCCGCGCTCTACGAGCCGATCGACAACCGTCGCTTCCGCGAGGACGGGCGCGGCTACGACGCGCACGAAGTCGAAAAGGCGATGCTGCTCGACCCCGACGCGCGCCTCGGCGCCGACGGCGTCTACGACGCGCGGTAGTGCGCGTGTTGTGCGCGCGGCTGAACGTACCGTTGTGCGGTGCTTTCCGCACTCCGGTACGCTCAGGCGTCCGTAAGCGTACCGTTGTGCGTGGTAGATACGCACTGCGGTACGTTGAGAGGTCCGTAAGCGTACCGTCGTGCGGGAATGTATCGATATGAGGAGGTCGTGACGATGACGATGTTGGGTATCGGACATGACGTCGTCGATGTGCGCGCGTTCGGCGAACAGCTCGACACACCGGGAACGCGGATGCGCGCCCTGTTCTCCGCCCGCGAACTGCGGCAGGCACGGATGCGCGCGGAGCTCAAACACGACGGCGAAGCCGTGCACCTCGCCGGCAAATGGGCGGCGAAGGAAGCGGTCGTCAAAGCGTGGTGCGCGGCGCTCGGATCGGCGACGCCCCCGTATTCGCTCGACGATACGCCGTGGGCGGCAATCGAAGTACTCGCTGAGGCGAACGGCTGCCCACGCGTCGTGCTCGGAGCGGATGTGGAGCGGCGGTTGCGCGCGTCGGTCGGACGATATGTTGTCGGCGACGCGGAACCACAACCGGAACCGCAGTGGTTCGTGTCGATCGCACACGATGGCGGCATCGCATCGGCGACCGTCATATTGTGCGCGCAGTAGTACGGCGTGTGTCGTACAACGGTACGCTGGGACGCGCGTAAGCGTACCGCAGTGAGGAAGTGGTCGCGCTGCGGCACACACGATTTGCGGTTGGCTGGGCGTTGTGTATAATGGCACACGTTGTGTGGAACGAGGTTCCGGACGATGCGCGGATGTAGCTCAATGGTAGAGCCTCAGTCTTCCAAACTGATTACGCGGGTTCGATTCCCGTCATCCGCTCCACTGAACATGGCTGATTTCCAACGAAATCAGCCATGTTTGTTTGCGTACGGGAGTGTGCATGCGGTCGGTGTGCTGTCAGAACAGTATCGGCGTATGGCCGGTCGCGTCGAGGAAACGGATGAGGTCAGCGTAGTCGATCGCGACCGTTTTCGTATTGGTGAGCGGATGCATGAGCAGACGTGCGCCTTCGAGCGAACGGTCGATGAGGACGGTCACGTCGCCGTCCTCATCGTTGATGACGGCGAGCGGCGTCACACTGCCCGGTTCGAGGTCGAGGACGTCGTGCAGCTGTTCGGCGTTCGCGAAACTCAACCGTCCGCTGTCCGCGATGCGCGCGAGCGCCTTCAGGTCGGCGCGTGCGTCCTGCGCGAGCATAACGAGAACGTATGCGCCGCGCGCGCTTGTGAGGAACAGGTTCTTGACGCCGACGCCGCCGATGAGTGTTGTGACGAATTGCGCGGCCTCGACGGTCGTGACCGCCTCGTGCGCGACTTCGTCGTAGTCGATGTTGAGGTCGGCGAGTGTCGTGTACAACGTATCCGTGATGCTCATGCCGCCGAATCGTACACGGGGTGTGTGTACGGGCTGTGCGGTTGCGACGTGCGGTGGTGCAGTGTGTGCGGACGCGCGATACCGCAGATTGTGCGGACGCGCGACGCTGAGAAGGCAGTTACGTCGTGCGGTGCCGAAAAGTGGAGGTCGCGCGACGGAAACGGGGGTGTCTGCGTCGTGCGATGCCGCAGACTGTGCGGTCGCGCGACGCTGAGAAGGCAGTTACGTCGTGCGGTGCCGAAAAGTGGAGGTCGCGCGACGGAAACGGGGGTGTCTGCGTCGTGCGGTGCCGCAGTGTGTGCGGTCGCGCGACGCGCACACCGACGCACAATGCCGCCGGCGCATACGGTAGGGCGCGGTTCGTATGCTGAGACTGACATATTGGCAGGAACTGCGCGCGTCGCGGACGCGGGCGGGAACGGAGGTCACCGATGGCGGACGCCGACGAACGGGAGGTCGCGGAGCTCGACGCCGAGCCGCGCCCGACGCCCACCCAGCCGCACAGCGGCCAGGAGATGGAGGCGAACGTCGTCTCGAAGCATCCCGAAGCCACGATTCCGGAATCGGACGTCTCACTCGCGGACATCGAGCGCAGCCAGTCGCATCCGGTGCGTTGGACGGTCGGGTGTGTGCTCGCACTCGCGGCGCTCGTGCTCCCGTATTGGGCGGGGCGCACGCTCGCGGTGCGGCACACGTCGCAGGTCGTGCACGCGGTCGAACGTATCGATCCGCGCGGCATCGCGCTCGTCGCGTGGGCGGTCACGTTGTTCGCGTTCGTGTCGCTCGCGATGATGATCGTCGACCGTCGCAAAATTCCCTGGTTCACGTCGTTCATCGTGTTCCTGAGCGCCGAACAGTTCGTGTCGGGCGTATCGCTCCTCAAATTCGACTTCTGGCATTCGACATACGTCATGTACGGCGACTCCGCGCGCATCGCGAACGCCGCGAATCTGGGCATCATCGCGGCTGCGCTCGCGCTCGCCGCGTTCGCCGTCGTCTGGGTCGGACTCCTCGTCATCATCAAGAAGGATTCGCCGCTCAATGTGCTCACGCACGTGTGGACGTCGCTTGTGCTGTGGTTTGTGTTCGAAGTGGTCGCGCTGCTCATCGTGATGTTCGGAGGGATGCTCACGATCGTGTGATGCGCGCCGCACAATGTTCATACAATGCACGACGTCCGCGTTCCCGATACGGCAACGCGGACGTCGCATATGGCGCGCGGTCAGCCCACGGTCAGCTCACAGCAGACAGCAGTTCACAGCAGTCCGATGCGCGACAGGTTCTCCTTGACGTGCGCACAGCTCGCCTGGAACTCGCGCAGTTCGCTGTCCGAGAGGTCGAAGTGCATGACCTCCTCGACGCCGTTCGCGCCGACGACGCACGGCAGCGACGTGAAGAACCCCTCTTCGCCGTAGTCGCCCGTCATGAGCGTCGAGCACGCGGTGATGTAGTGTTCGTTCGAGATGACGGCGCGCGCGAGGCGCACGGCGGCGTCGGCGACCGCGAATTCCGTGCACTGTTTGCCCGCGTACGTCACGTAGCCGCCGTGGCGCGCCTCCTGTTCGACTTCGCCCTCGTCGAAACCGAAACGGTCGGGCTGCTCCTCACGCAGCTGCGCGAGCGGTTTGCCGCCGAAGTTGACGGCGCTCCACGCCGCGAACATGCTGTTGCCGTGTTCGCCGAGCATGTATGCGCTTATCGAATGCTGGTCGTAGCCGGTCGCGCGCGAGAGCGCGTATTTGAGACGGCTTGAGTCGAGCGCGGTGCCGGTGCCGATGACGCGTTTGGGATCCATGCCTGACAGTTTCCAGATTTCGGTCGCGACGACGTCGCATGGGTTCGAGATCGTGATCCAGACACCGTCGAATCCGGCGTCGGCGATTGGTGTGATGAAGGTCTTCGCCGTATCGGTCGTGTAGAACAGCTCGCCGTCGCGGTCCTCGCTCGCGAGCCTGACTTTGCCGGCCGCGTTGATGATGATGTCGCAGTCGGCGAGCCGTGCGTAGTCCTCCCCACAGTTGTAGAGGGCGACGTTGTGTGGGCAGAACGCGAGCGAATCGCCGAGGTCCTGCACTTCCGCGGCGAGTTTCGCGCTGTGGTCTTCGTCGCCCGAGCACTGCTCGGTCATGTACAGTTCGTCCGCGACGCCCTGCAGGACGAGGCTGTTCGCGACGTGCGCGCCCACGTGTCCCATGCCGACGATGCCGATTTTCGTAACGGTGCCCATTGGTTCGTGTTCCTTCCTATTGTCCGCCGCGCCGCCGGGTTGACGGCCGCGGGTACGCCTGACGGTTGCGAACATTGTAGGAACGCGCCTGTTGCGTCTCCGTGGGTCGCGGTCCCGGCTTATCCCTTTGGCGAACAAAAAGGTCACATAGTGAACTCCCATCGTGAACGATGGCGGCGGCGGTACGCGCACGTCCGTGGGCGCATGTACCATGGTCGATTGGCGTGTTTCGCCCGCGGATCGAGAGCGCACCGGCATAGGGCCGGCAGCACCGCGCAGTCAACAAGGAGGATGCCGTGGCACTGACGGCTGAAGAAAAGCAGGACATCATCGCTAAGTACGCTACCCATGAAGGTGACACCGGATCCCCGGAGGTCCAGATCGCGCTCCTGACGAAGCGCATCGCCGACCTGACCGAGCACCTCAAGGAGCACAAGCACGACCACCATTCGCGTCGTGGCCTGCTGCTCATGGTCGGTGACCGCCGCCGTCTGCTTGACTATCTCAAGAACGTGGACATCAACCGCTACCGTGCGCTCATCGAGCGCCTCGGCCTGCGCCGATAATCCAAACGTCCGCCCGAGTCCGGCACAAGGCCGGCTCGGGTTTTTTGTATGCCGCCCGCACGCGGGCGACGGAGGCCGTCACGGTACGGTAGGGTGACGGTATAGCCGGTGGCATAGAGGGATGGACGCAAGCCGGCGGTATTACAATGAGACACTGGCGGAATCGCGGACGGGAGCGTCCGGGTTCCGAAAAGAGGCCCGGGGGATTCGTCAGGCTGGCGGATCGCGGGCGCGTGGGGCGAAACACCCGCGAATAACCATAATCACGGCCACGGGAAGCATCCGTGGTCTGACGAGGATGTTTGTAGAACAGCAGTAACAACAGAACAAAAGGAGGAACCCTATGGAGGGTCCCGAAATCAAGGCGGTTGAGGCCGTCATCGACAACGGCTCGTACGGCAAGCGCACGGTGCGCTTCGAAACCGGTCGTCTCGCCCAGCAGGCGGACGGCGCCGTGGCCGCCTATCTGGACGACGATTCGATGGTCCTGTCGACCACGACGGCCGGCAACAGCCCGAAGGAGAACTACGACTTCTTCCCGCTCACCGTGGACGTTGAGGAGAAGATGTACGCCGCGGGCAAGATCCCAGGCTCGTTCTTCCGCCGCGAAGGCCGCCCGAGCTCCGAGGCGATCCTCGCATGCCGCATCATCGACCGCCCGCTCCGTCCGCTCTTCCCGCACACGCTGCGCAACGAAGTGCAGGTCGTCGAGACGATCCTCGCCGTCAACCCTGAGGATTCATACGACATGATCGCGCTCAACGCCGCTTCGGCGTCGACGCTCATCTCCGGCCTGCCGTTCGCCGGCCCGGTCGGCGGTGTGCGCCTCGCGCTCATCGACGGCCAGTGGGTCGCGTTCCCGCGTTGGAGCGAACGTGAACGCGCCGTTTTCGAGATCGTCGTCGCGGGCCGTGTCATCGAGAACGGCGACGTCGCGATCGCGATGATCGAGGCGGGCGCCGGCAAGAACGCGTGGAACCTCATCTACGACGAGGGCCAGACGAAGCCGGACGAGGAAGTCGTCGCCGGTGGCCTCGAAGCCGCGAAGCCGTTCATCAAGGTCCTGTGCGACGCCCAGAACGAACTCAAGAAGCTCGCCGCGAAGGAGACGCGTGACTTCCCGCTCTTCCCGGAGTACACCGAGGAGATCTACAACCGCGTCGACGAGCTCGCGCACGCCGACCTCGACGAGGCGCTTTCGATCGCCGAGAAGCTGCCGCGCCAGGAGCGCATCGCCGAGATCAAGCAGAAGGTGCGCGACGCGCTTTCGCTTGAGTTCACCGACATGGACGACATGGAGAAGGAGAAGGAGCTCGGCAACGCGTTCAAGGAGCTCCAGCGCCAGATCGTCCGCCGCCGCATCCTCACGCAGGACTACCGCATCGACGGCCGTGGCCTGCGCGACATCCGTACGCTTTCCGCCGAGGTCGGCATTGTGCCGCGCGTCCACGGTTCCGCGCTCTTCCAGCGTGGCGAGACGCAGATCCTCGGTGTCACGACGCTCAACATGCTCAAGATGGAGCAGCAGATCGACGCGCTGAGCGGCCCGCAGTCGAAGCGTTACATGCACAACTATGAGATGCCGCCGTATTCGACCGGTGAGACCGGCCGTGTCGGCTCCCCGAAGCGCCGCGAGATCGGCCACGGTGCACTCGCCGAGAAGGCGATCGTCCCGGTCCTGCCGAGCCGTGAGGAGTTCCCGTACGCGATCCGTCAGGTCTCCGAGGCGATCGGTTCGAACGGTTCGACGTCGATGGGTTCGGTGTGCGCGAGCACGCTTTCGCTCCTCGACGCGGGCGTCCCGCTCAAGGCCCCGGTCGCGGGCATCGCGATGGGCCTCGTCTCCGGCGACGTCGACGGCGAGCACATCTACAAGACGCTCACCGACATCCTCGGCGCCGAGGACGCGTTCGGCGATATGGACTTCAAGGTCGCGGGCACGGCCGAGTTCATCACCGCGCTCCAGCTCGACACGAAGCTCGACGGCATCCCGGCCGACGTGCTCGCCGGCGCGCTCAAGCAGGCGCATGAGGCGCGCACGACGATCCTCGAGGTCATCAACGAGTGCATCGACGGTCCGGCCGAGATGAGCCCGTTCGCGCCGCGCATCATCACGACGACCGTCCCGGTCGACAAGATCGGCGAAGTCATCGGCCCGAAGGGCAAGATGATCAACCAGATCCAGGAGGACACCGGCGCCGAGATCACGATCGAGGACGACGGCACCGTCTACATCGCGTCCGAAGGCGGCGAGGCCGCCGAGAAGGCGAAGGAGATCATCGACCAGATCGCGAACCCGCACGTGCCGCAGGCCGGCGAGACCTACACCGGCAAGGTCGTCAAGACGACGAGCTTCGGCGCGTTCGTCAACCTCACGCCGGGCACCGACGGTCTGCTGCACATCTCGCAGATCCGCAACCTCGCCGACGGCGAGCGCATCGACTCGGTCGAGGATGTCCTCAAGGAAGGCGACACCGTTGAAGTCGTCGTCCAGGGCGTCGACGACCGCGGCAAGATCTCGCTCGCGATCCCGGGCTTCGAGAACCAGGAGAACAACGCCGGTGCAGGCCGCCGCGACGACCGCCGCCGTGATGACCGTGATGAGCGTCCGCGCCGTTCGCGCCGCCGTGATGATGACGACCGCGACCGTGATGAGCGTCCGCGTCGCCGCCGTTCCGACGACCGTGACCGCGATTACGATGACCGTCCGCGCCGCCGTGACTACGACGATGACGAGTACGATGAGCGTCCGCGTCGCCGCCGTTCCGACGACCGCGACCGTGATTATGATGACCGTCCGCGCCGTTCGCGCCGCCGTGATGATGACGACCGTGACCGTGATGAGCGTCCGCGTCGCCGCCGCAATGACGACCGCAACCCGCGCTACGCCGCCGACGAGAACTATGACGAATACCGCGCCGAGCGCGCGGAGCGTCATGAGCGTCCGCGCCGCCGCGTGCGCCGCGACTTCGATCCGTTCGAGGACTGATCGCAGCCGCTGACACGCGTGTCTGAGGTTGCGCCCAGACATCGTGAAGCATCCGGGGTCCTGCGCCGTGCATGGCACAGGACCCTTTGTGCTACTCGGGGAGCAATCGGCATCACAGTTTCCGCGCTGCGGTACGCTACGGCGCCCCTCACCGTACCGTGGTGCGGGAAATTCCGCACCACGGTACGGTGAGGGGCGCCGTAGCGTACCGCAGCGCGGAATTGGCCGCATCACGGTATGGTGGCGGGCCTCGTAGCGTACCGCGTTGCGGAAAGTTGGGGCCGGGTGGTTGCGTAGGCCGGAGCTGCGAAGTGGGGCGGAATTGGTTGTGTTTGCGTCCCGTTTGGTCGGTGTGGCCTGCGACTTGGGACGGGAACAGGCGTGTTTGCGGGTGGTTGTGCAGATGGCGCTTGCGGATTGGGGCGTATCGGGTGGTTGTGCAGGGTGGAACTGCGGTTCGGGGCGGAATTGGCCGTGTTTGCGTCCCGTTTGGTCGGGGGGAACTGCAATCCGGGACAGAGCCAGCGTTGTCCGCGCACTATTTCCGCAATGCGGTACGCAACGGCCCCTTCCAGCGTACCGTGGCGCGGAATATACCGCAGTCCGGTACACTGACACGCATGTGAGCGTACCGGACTGCGGTAAGGGAGGGCCCCTTCCACCTGAACAGGTGGAAGGGGCCCTCCCTTACCGTGGATATCGGCTGGACTCAGAAATCCCAATCGTCGTCGTCGGTCTCCTCGGCCTTGCCCATGACGTACGAACTGCCGGAACCGGAGAAGAAATCGTGGTTCTCGTCGGCGTTCGGCGAGAGCGCGGCGAGTATCGCGGGGTTCACGTCGCAGATCTCGGCGGGGAAGAGCGCCGGATACCCGAGGTTCATCAGCGCCTTGTTCGCGTTGTAGTGGAGGAATTGCTCGACGTCGTCCGCGAGACCGACCTCGTCGTAGAGCGAATGTGTGTATTCGACCTCGTTCTCGTACAGTTCGCCCAGCAGATCATACGTGTACTGTTCCATCTCGGCGCGTTTCGCGTCGC
Organism: Bifidobacterium criceti; assembly: GCF_002286935.1. Taxonomy (GTDB): domain Bacteria; phylum Actinomycetota; class Actinomycetes; order Actinomycetales; family Bifidobacteriaceae; genus Bifidobacterium; species Bifidobacterium criceti. The sequence goes on along the minus strand of NZ_MVOH01000011.1, from coordinate 28,483 downwards.
CCGCCGCTTCGAGCCCTTTCTGGTACTTGTATCCGATGTAGTAGCCGTGCACGGCTTCGTCGCGGATGATGAGACGGATGACGTCCGCCGTGTTCGTGAGCTTCGCGTGCGCCGAGAAATACATCGGCAGATAGAAGCCCGAATAGAACAGGAACGATTCGAGCAGCGTCGACGCGACTTTGCGTTTGAGTGGATCGTCACCCTCGTAATAGTCGAGCACGATCTGCGCCTTGCGCTGCAGGTGCGGGTTGCGTTCGCTCCAATCGAACGCCTCGTCGATCTGCCGCGTCGAGCACAACGTCGAGAAGATCGACGAATAGCTCTTCGCGTGCACACTCTCCATGAACGCGATGTTCGTGTAGACGGCTTCCTCGTGCGGTGTGAGCGCGTCCGGGATGAGACTCACGGCGCCGACGGTGCCCTGGATCGTGTCGAGGAGCGTGAGCCCGGTGAACACGCGCATCGTGAGCGTGTGTTCGGCGTCGCTCATCGCGCGCCAATCGGGGATGTCGTTCGAGACGGGCACTTTCTCGGGGAGCCAGAAGTTGCCGGTCAGACGGTCCCAGACCTCGAGGTCCTTCTCATCGTCGAGACGGTTCCAGTTGATCGCGGTCACGCGGTCGATCAGTTTGACGTGCGGTGCCATTCGTCGTGCTCCTTTATACATATATATATCAATTGTGTTGTTCGATTGTTCGTCGATGCCGTGTGCGGTCGTACTGTTGCGCACTGCACGCCGCGCTCACAATGTGCAGCTCACGCAGCCTTCGACTTCGGTGCCTTCGAGCGCCTGTTGGCGGATGCGGATGTAATAGAGTGTCTTGATGCCTTTGCGCCACGCATAGATCTGCGCTTTGTTGAGGTCGCGTGTCGTCGCCGTGTCCGGGAAGAACAAGGTGAGCGAGAGCCCCTGGTCGACGTGCGGCGTCGCCTCCGCGTACGTGTCGACGATCGCCTGCCATCCCACTTCGTACGCGTCGTCGTAATAGTCGAGGTTCTCGTTCGTCATATACGGCGCCGGATAATACATGCGGCCGATCTTGCCCTCTTTTCGGATTTCGATCTTCGACGCGATCGGATGGATCGAACTCGTCGCATGGTTGATATATGAGATCGAACCGGTCGGCGGCACCGCCTGCAGATACTGGTTGTAGATCCCGTCGCGCATGACCTCCTGCTGCAACGCGCGCCAATCATCGGCGGTCGGCAGCGCGACGTCGAACCGTTCGAACAATGCGCGGATGCGCGCGGTGCGCGGCGCGATGTCGAGCGAACCGTCGAGGTATTGGTCGAAATGATTGCCGTCGCCGGGCGCCTTCGCATACGCGGACGTTTCGAACCCCGTGAACGCGCGCCCGTATTCGACCGCGAGTTCGTGCGACGCCGCGTACGCGTGGTACGCGACCGTCATGAAATACAGGTTCGTGAAATCGAGCGCCTCCGCACTGCCGTAGCGGATGCCTTCGCGCACGAGGAACCCATGCAGGTTCATCTGGCCGAGGCCGATCGCGTGGCCTTCGTCGTTCGCGCGGCGGATCGACGGCACCGCGTCGATCGACGTGTGCCGCGCGACCGCCGTGAGCGCGCGCACCGCCGTGCGCACCGGGCGCGCGAGTCCGCCGTCCATCGCGCGCGCGATGTTGAGCGAACCGAGGTTGCAGCTCACGTCGCGGCCGATGTGGGCGTAACTGAGGTCCTCGTGGTACGTGCTCGGCTCCTGCACCTGCAGGATCTCGGAACACAGGTTGCTCATCGTGATGTGCCCCGATATCGGATTCGCACGGTTCGCCGTGTCCTCGAACAGGATGTACGGGTAGCCGGATTCGAACTGGATCTGCGCGAGCGTCGTGAAGAACTCACGTGCGTCGATCTGACTCCTGCGGATCCTCGGGTTCGCGAGCAGCTCGTCGTAGTGTGCGCTTATGCCGAGGTCGGCGAACGGCACACCGTATTCGCGCTCGACGTCGTAGGGGCTGAACAACGCCATCGGTTCGCGGCGTTTCGCGAGCTCGAACGTGATGTCGGGGATGACGACGCCAAGCGCGAGCGATTTGATGCGGATCTTCTCATCCGCGTTCTCACGTTTCGTATCCAGGAACTTCATGATGTCGGGATGGTGCGCGTGCAGATAGACGGCGCCCGCGCCCTGCCGCGCGCCCAACTGGTTCGCGTAGCTGAACGAATCCTCAAGCAGTTTCATGACGGGGACGACACCGCTCGACTGGTTCTCGATATGCTTGATCGGCGCACCCTCCTCGCGCAGATTGCTCAACAGCAGCGCGACGCCGCCGCCGCGTTTGCTCAACTGGAGCGCCGCGTTGATGCCGCGCGAGATCGATTCCATATTGTCCTCGATGCGCACGAGGAAACAGCTGACCGCTTCGCCGCGCTGCGCCTTGCCGAGGTTGAGGAACGTCGGCGTCGCCGGTTGGAACCGTCCCGAGACGATCTCGTCGAAGACGTCGCGCGCCGCCTGTTCGTCCCCGTCCGCGAGCGCGAGCGCGACCGCCGCGGCGCGCTGCGGGAAGTCCTCGAGATACTGCGCGCCGTCGAAACTCTTGAGCGCATACGAACGGAAGAATTTGAACGCGCCGAGGAACGTGTCGAAGCGGTGTCCGGCGTGTTCGGCGTAGGTGAGGAACTCCTCGAGGAACGTGCGTGAATAGCGCGCGAAGACGTCCGCATCATAGTAGTCGTTGTCGATGAGGTAGTCGATGCGCGCGGTGGCGCTCGCGAACTCGGGCGTACGAGGGCGCACATGGTGTTCGAGGAACATGCCGACCGCTTCGAGGTCCTTGTCGAATTGGATGCGGCCGTGCTCGTCGTAGAGGTTGAGCATCGCGTTGAGCGCGTGGTAGTCGGTTTCGGGGGAGTTCGTGTTCGCGTTTGCGGGGGTTGTGGGGAGGGTCATCGTTGGTCCTGGGATTGGATTGGGTTTGATGTGGGTTGTGTCGGATTGGTTGGGTTGGATGAGCGGATGTCGGTCGTGTTGGTGGGTGTGTTCGCGAAGAAACGTGTGACACCTTCGGTGACCGTCGCGATGTCGCGCGCGGTGCCCATCAATTCGAAGCGGTACATGAGCGGAATGCCGCATTTGCGCGCGATGATCGGTCCGGCGGCTGCGTACGCCTCACCGAAGTTCGTGTTGCCGGACGCGATGACACCGCGGATCCATGAACGGTTCCCGGGGTCGTTGAGGAACCGTTTGACTTGGACGGGGACGGCTTTGCGCGCGTCGCCGCCGCCGTACGTCGGCACGATGAGGATGTACGGGGTGGCGACGTGCAGCGGCGCGTCGTTGGCCCCGAGCGGAATGCGCGCGACGTCGATGCCGTGCGCGGGGAAGTCGCAGTGTTCGACGAACCGTTCGGTGTTGCGCGACGCCGACGAGAAGTAGACGATGAGTCCGGTCATGCGCGTGCGCCGTGGGTGTCGTGCATGGTGTGCGCGCGTGCGTAGGCGCGGATCTTGTCCGGACGGTAGCCGGACCACGAATCGTCGTCGGTGATGATGACGGGTGCGGCGCGGAAGCCCGCGTCCTGCAGCGTGCGCAGCGCCTGCGCGTCCGTTGTGACGTCGACGGTGTCGTAGCCGACGCCGAGCCTGTCAAATGCGCGGCGCGTCGCCGTGCACTGTGGGCAGCCGGGTTTCGTGTAGATCGTGATGGGCATCGTGCGCTCCTCTCGTCTCGTCTCGCGTGTGCTGGTCATCTGGTTCCGGCGCGGCGCGCCAGAACGAACCTGCACAACGATACATAGTGGGCTCAGCATTCCCTAACCACTACATGTAGTGGTTAGGGAATGTGACGAACACCACATTGGCGTGCGGGCACGCGTGTCCGTAGGCGATCTGGGATGTGGGCGCCGGGGATGCGGGGCGGGGCGTTGTGACGTACTTCACAGGACGCGCCGCACTGTTCGCCGCCGGCGGATGGTGCGGCGCCCGCATGGGCATACCGGTGCGTATGGCTACGCACTGCGGTACGCTGGCGCGCGCCTGAGCGTACCGTTGTGCGGGAATGGCCATGTCGTGGTATGCGGACGGTCGTTGTTGGCTCGACGTGAGATAATCGTGAACCATTGGACGACGACATGTCCGCGGCATATGCGGACGTCGACCCACCACAATCAAGGAGAACCGCTTATGAACGGCGCCATCATCGCGCTCATCGTCATTCTGGCGATCATCCTCGTGCTCGTGATCTGGTTCATCACGACGTACAATACCCTCGTGCAGCTGCGCAACCGTGTCACGAACGGCTGGGCGCAGGTCGACGTGCTGCTCAAGAAACGCGCCGACCTTATCCCGAACGTCGTCGAAACGGTCAAGGGATACGCCGGGCACGAAAATGCCGTGCTCACACAGGTCACGCAGGCGCGTGCGAACGTCGTGGACGCCGCAAGACAGCCGGGATCGTCGCTCGTGACGCGCATGAACGCCGAAAACCAGCTGTCGCGTGCGATGCTGAACCTCCGCGCCGTCGTCGAGGCGTATCCGGACCTCAAGGCGAACGTCAACTTCATGAATCTGCAGCAGCAGCTCGCGCAGATCGAGGAACAGATCGCGTACGGACGCCAGTTCTACAACGATGTCGTCCTCAAGTACAACACGAAGATCCAGTCGATTCCGTCGAACATCGTCGCGGGACTCGGGCACTTCGTCGAAGCGGCGAACTTCACTGTCGGCGATGACGAGCGTCAGGCGCCGCGTGTGAACTTCGCGCAGCAGACGCCGCAGTTCCCGACGCAACAGCCGGGTGCGCCGATGGGCGCACCGATGCAGCCGACGCAGCAGAACGGCGGCTATCCGCAGTATCCGACACAGAACAACGGCGGCTATCCACAGTACTGATCTCGTGGGGACGGTATGGCGGCGGTTGCGCGACGATGCGCGCACCCGCCGCTTTTTCGTATCCGCGTACCATGAGCGTACCGCTCTGCGGTGTGTGGGGCGCGACGGTACGCCGACGGACGCGTAAACGCACCGTGCTGCGGCATGGGGCGCACTGCGGTTTTGAGAAAAACGGGCGGGGGAGGGGCCGCGCACACGATAATCGAACATGTGATATCGATTCGCCATCGTCGATACCACCGTGGAACGGTGTGCGGATGGCGGATGCGCCCTTCGGTGACGAAGACGGCTCGCGAAACGGAACCAGATATGAGGTGGTGACATGAAGAACCGTGTATGGCTTTCGATGCTCAGTTCGCTCATGTGGACGTTCGTCGTCTGCGCGCTCGTGTTCGGCGTCGGTTTCCTCATCGCGAAGGACGCGAATTCGTCCGACCTCGAATACCGTTCGCTCGACTACGATGTGCACGTCCAGGAGAACGGCGACCTGCGCATCAAGGAGACGGTCGACATCACACTGCACGAACGGACGGATTCGGACGACAATGCGATACCGTGGAAACAGCTGTACCAGACGTATACGCTCAACGCCGCGCAATTGACGAACATCACCGACGTCAGCGTCAAGAACCTCACGACGGGTGAGGAGTACACGCAGATCGAGCCGAAACAGCCGAAATATATGCCGTCGACGCAATGGGACCGCGAATACGCGAACCATTGGTACATCGCGGACGTCACGTACAACGGTTCGTCGACGAAGACCTTCGACCCGGCCGTCGACGGTCTCGAATCGCGCACACGTACGCAGATGGGGGAAGACGAACGCGCCGACATGGGCGGTGCGGACGCTGCCGCGGACGCGGATGGCGACACCAAACCATCCGACCGTCCACATGACAAGACGATCGAGATCGGATGGAACATTCCGGGAACATATTCCGCCGACAGCATGCGGTTCGAGATCACCATGACATGGGAAGGCGTCACGACGCAGTACAACGACGTGAGCGTGTTCCAATGGGAGCCGTTCGGCACCGAGAACGAGACGCCGATCGGCGTCGCGCATATCAACGTGACGTTCCCGGAAGGCGTCGGGCGCGACGATTCGTGGGCGTGGCTGCACTACACCGGCAACGCGAAGACGGAGCGCACGCCGCATGGCATCGCGTGCACCGCGTACAACGTCAAGACCGGACAGTACCTCGACATCGTCGCGATGATGACGAACGCACCACTGCACAACGTTGTCCGACAGGTGGACGCAAACGCGAAACAATGGACGATCGACGACGAAACGCGTCAGGAACGCGAATGGCACGACAAGCAGCACAAGACAGCCGTCATCCGCGTGTGCATATGGGGTGCGATCGCGCTCGCCGGCGCGGCGCTCAGCTTCTTCGGCATCCGCGCGGCGTTGCGCTCGCGGCACAAGGCGAAGCTCGCGGGTGATGTCGCATACAGCCGCGACGTGCCGCCGATGACACCGGGTGCGGCCGCTGTGCTGTGGACGAAAATCGGACGTGTGGGCGTGTCGTCGCAGATGAGTCGTGAGATGGCGGCGACGATGATGTCGCTCATCGACAAGAAACTCATCGCCGTGTATCCCGGCGAGGCGAAACGCTATGCGGGCGTCGACCTGAGCCGTGTGACGTCGGCGGACGTCGCGCGGCTGATTGCATCGTCAGGCGCGAGCGCACGCAAACTCGCGAAGACGAGCACGATCGTGCTCATGCCGCGCGCGCTCGGTGAGACGGTCACGGACGGATACTCCCGTACCGAACTCGGATTGTGCACGTCCGAGCGCCGTCTCCTCTACATCCTGCTCGAAGCGTACAAGCGGCTGCACACGCCCGTCTTCGACATCAAACAGATGAACCGCGAATTCAGCAAATGGACCGACGGCCACGAGGAACTCGACTTCTTCAAACGCGCGTGCGAGCATGAATGCGACGACCTCGACGCGGTGCAACCGGCGAAGGCGACCGCGGTCACGTTCGGTGTGTTCGACATCCTGATCGCTGTGCTCGCGGGCATCTATCTGATGGCGTTCGAAGGCAATCTGCTGCTCGCGTGCTGCCTGTGCATCCCGATGGTCCTGTGCGGCATCCTCGCGTGCGTGCTGCACAAGAATTACGAAATAACCGATTCCGGTCAGCGGACGGTCGGCGAACTCGTCGGGTTCGAACGGTACCTCGAGGATTTCAGCACGTTCGCCGACCGCGAGGTGCTCGACGTCACCTTGTGGGGGAAGTATCTCGTGTACGCGGCGGCGCTCGGCGTGTCGCGCAAGGTGCTCCAGCAGCTCGCGACCGCGTATCCCCAGGTCAACGATGCGTCGTGGCTCGACGACAACGCGTACGCGTCGGGTGTGTTGTTCTGGTCCGCGCGACCGAGCACAATCGTCGGTTCGTCGCTCGGCGCGGCCGTCGCGGGCGGCAGCTTCGGCGCGTTCGCCGGCGGCTTCACCGATTTCGGCACACAGCTGAGCGCGGGTATGGCGTCGGTGCAGTCGACGATCGCCGCTGCGGCGCCGTCGTCGAGCGGATCGGGCGGATTCAGTGGTTCGGGTGGATCGTTCTCGGGTGGTGGATTCGGCGGATCGTCGGGCGGCTCCGGCGGCGGTTCGTTCGGCGGCCGCTGAGCGTACCGTTGTGCGGTGTTTCACGCGCGGTGGTACGCGGGGAATTACGGGGCGATTCCTATGATGGTGGCGGACGGTGCTCCGCGTGACGCGGTGCGCCGACATTCGTCACGACCACTCGTCACAACGCGAAGGAGCAGCGATGGTACTGCACAGAAACATGGGACCGTTCGATACGACGGCGATAGGGCTCGGCGAAATGCCGTTGACGATCGAGAACAACCTCGGTCCGAACATGGGCATCGAGACGATTCACGCGGCGCTCGACGCGGGCTGCCGTCAAATCGACACAGCGTGGGCGTACTACTGCTCGGGCGGTGAGGAACAGACGGGCGAGAAGCTTGTGCGCGACGCGATGGCGAGCTGGAAAGGTCCGAAGGACGAAGTGCTCATCGCGACAAAGGTCGGGCATTATCGTAACTTCACCGACGGCAAACCGACGTGGGCCGTCGACGGCACCCCGGAAAACCTGATCCGTCGTGCGAAGGAAAGCGCACTCGCGCTCGGTGTCGACACAATCGATCTGCTGTATTTCCACCGTCCTGATCCGCGTGTGCCGTACGGGGAGTCGATCGAAGCGATCAAGCAGCTCGTCGACGAGGGCGTCGCGCGAGAGGCGGGCGTATCGAACGCGTCGATTGAACAGATGGACATCGCACAGGAAATCCTCGGGGACTCGCTCATCGCGGTGCAGAACCAGTATTCTCCAATCTATACGGAGACTGCGGATACGCTTGAGCATGCGGCGCGCATCGGCATCAGCTTCGTGTGCTGGAGTCCACTTGGTGGATTCCGTAAACCGAAGGATGAGACGAAGTTCGACCCGTTCCGCGCAATCGCGGACAAGCGCGGCGTGAGCTACCAGCAGGTCGTGCTCGCGTGGGAGCTTGCGAAGGGCGACCATGTGTTCGTCATTCCGGGTGCGCATCGTCCGGCGACGATCCTCGACTCGCTCCACGCGGGCGACCTCGAACTCACTCCGGAGGAACTCGCGACGCTCGGCTGACGCCGGGACTTCGGAACAGTCGTGTCCGACGGGCGGTGTTCCGCGCGATATGCGCGGGAGCCGCCCGTTGTGCGTAGGTGTGGGCGGTTTGGTTGGTGGGGTCTGCGAAACGGGACGGAAACGGGCGCGTTTGCGGGTGGATTGGTTGGGCGGAGCTGCGAAACGGGACGGAATGGGTGGTTTGGTCGGTAGGGTCTGCGGAACGGGTTGGGAATGGCGGGGTTTGCGGGTGGTTTGGTAGCGCGCGTCTGCGGAACGGGACGGAAACGGTGTGGTTTGCGGGTGGATTAGTTGGTGGGGTCTGCAGAACGGGACGGAACGCCCGCACCCGCACACAGTCGGCAACGTGGTGCGCGCATGTGAAGGCGCGCGCTGACGCTACACTGGTCTGCGACGAAAAACGGACACAGTGGGTGAGGATATGGGTGAGCATATGGAGGAATCGAGCATGAAACGTCGCGTGAAACCTGAGGTGCTTGCGCCTGCGGGCAATCTACGTGGTCTCAAGACGGCCGTCGACTACGGCGCGGACGCCGTGTATTGCGGCGGCAAGGCGTTCGGTATGCGTTCGGCGCCGCGCAACCTGAGCATCGACGACTTCACCGAGGGCGCACGTTACGCGCATGAGCGCGGCGCGCGCGTCTACGTCACGCTCAACATCCTGCCGAGGAACGATGAGATCACGGCGATCGAAGCGTACATCAACGACCTGCGCGGCACCGGCGTTGACGCGCTCATCGTCACCGACATCGGCGTCATGATGCTCGCGCATAGGATCGCGCCGGAACTCGAACTGCACGTGTCGACGCAGGCGGGCGTCACGAATTACCTCGCGGCGAACGCGCTGTATGAGCTTGGCGCGCGGCGTGTCGTGCTCGCGCGCGAAATGGATCTGCAGGCCGTGCGCGACATCCGCGCGAACATCCCCGACGACCTTGACATCGAGGCCTTCGTCCACGGCTCGATGTGCATGGCGTTCTCGGGGCGGTGCCTCATTTCGAACTATCTGACGGGCCGCGACGGCAACCACGGTGAATGCGCGCAGCCGTGCCGTTGGAAGTATTCGCTCGTCGAGGAAAAGCGCCCGGGGCAGGTGTTTCCGATCGAGGAGACGGCGCAGGGCACGTACCTGTTCAATTCGCAGGACATGAACATGATGGCGCACGTCGACGATCTCATCGATTCGGGTGCGACGTCGCTCAAGATCGAGGGACGTGCGAAGTCCGCGTACTATGTCGCCGCGATGACGAACGCGTACAAGACGGCCGTCAACGAGTACATGGTGCAACGTGGGTTCGAGGATGCGGACGGCAATGTGATCAAGCCGTTCCGTGACCGCGTCGTGCGCGCGGGGGAGGACGTCGGCGACGATGTGCGCGACGAGATCATGGTCAACGCCGACGCCGCGTTCGCGGGGATGCCGAATTGGGACAGCGCGAACGACGAAGGTGAGGACGCGCGCGTTGCGGCGGACGCGGACATGGACATCGCGGATGCCGCGCGCGCCGATTGCGAACGCGCGGAGATCTCGAACCGCGCGGCGCGCCGCACCGGGCTCGACCGTCAGCGCGCGTACGCCGCAGAGACATCCGACGGATGGCGGCACGCCGCCGTGCGCCCCGCGCCGCCCGTCGAACTGCCCGATTGGCTCATCGAGGAACCGTACAAGGTCGCGCACCGCGACTACAGCACCGGGTTCTACTATCCGGAGCACAAAGTGACGCAGAACACCGACCGCAGCGCGTACTTCCGCGAATGGCTCATCGTCGGCGAAACGCTTGGATGGAGCCCCGAGGAGGGAGGACGTGTCACGATCATGAGCCGCAACAAGATCGAGCCGGGGCAGACGGTCGAGTTCCTGCTGCCGGGGCGCGCACCGCTCGAATACGTCGTGCCCGCGGACGGCATCCGCGACGCCGACGGCAACGACGTGCCGGTCGTCAACAACCCCGCCCATGTGTTCTCGTTGCCGCTCGACGTCGAAGTGCCGGTGAACGCCGTATTGCGTTCGCGTACGAAGAAGCCGACGCTCAAAGCGGAATGACGCCAACGGTGGCCGCACGCGCGCGACACCGCTAAAGTGAGCGGTATGAGTGAATCAGCACACGACGCGCAGCCGAACGAGGCGAGCGCACAGCACAACGACGCACACGCGGACGCCCAGGGCGAACACACGCCGACGCAGATCGATCTTGACGATCTGCTCAAGGCGGTGCAGGCGCACGGCCAGAAAACGGTCGGAGAACAGGACAAGGCCGCGCGCGAGCGCGACGCGAAGGATGCGGACGGCAAGCAGTACGATGACGCGATCCTCGACAGTTCCGCGATCGAACCGACCGACGACGAAGGCAATCCGATCCCTGTCACGATCCCGATCGTGCTCGCGCCCGGCATCAACGTCATCTATACGACGCGCCTCGGCGGCGTGAGCACCGACGAATGGGCGCATTTCAACCTCGGCGGCAAATCGGGCGACGACCCGGCGCATGTGCGCGCGAACCGCGATGCGCTCGCGAATGAGCTGCACGCGAAACTGTCGATCATCAACCAGGTGCATGCGGCGACGGCGGTCGACGCGGACGATGTGTTCACCGAGAACGCGACGTTCGGGTTCGATGCGTCCGGCACCGAGCGCACCGCCGTGCGCGGGGAGGATGGTTCGATCGTCGTGCAGCGGCCAGGTGACAGCGTCGACGATGTCGAATCGGTCGACGGCGCCGTGCAGATCATCGAAGGCGACGCGCAGGTCACGACGAAGCCCGGTGTCGCGCTCGGCGTGTTCGCCGCGGACTGCCTGCCGGTGCTGCTCGCCGACCCGGTCGCGGGCGTCATTGCGGCCGCGCATTGCGGACGCAAGGGCCTCGTCGCGGGCGTCATCGGCGAAACGGTCGCGATGATGCAGCACAAGGGCGCGGACCCCGCGCGCATCGTCGCGACGCTCGGACCGGCGATCTGCGGCGACTGCTATGAGACAGGCGACGAGATCGCCGACGCGTTCGACGCGCGCTTCCCAGGCACGTTCACGCTCACACGGTTCGGTGGTCCCGGCATCGACATCAACAAGGCGGCGCTCATCGCGCTCGGCGAAGCGGGTGTGCGCCCCGAGCGCATCTTCTCGTCGCAGCCGCGCGTCAACGCGGCGACGCAGTACCTGTCGCAGGACGTGGAACTCGAACAGCTGTGCCGTGAGGACAACGAGGGCGACCCCAAACTCGACGAACGCATCAAAGGCATCCGCCACAGCATGTGCACGCTCGAGAACCCGTTATGGTTCTCGCACCGCCGTGCGCAGCTCGCGCACAAGACGCGCGAAGGGCGCATGCTCGCGCTCATCGTGCGCGGCTGAACGCGCCGTTGCGCATATGTGCGCTGCATTGATGTTAGATTTATTTTGTATTGTATATTGTATTGTGTAGGAACGAACGAAGGATGAGACCATGGAACAACAGGATGTGACGACCGTCGGCGCCGAGGGACGCCGCGAAGCGGAGCAGGGCGCACCCGTCGTCGCCGTCGTGCTCGCGGCGGGCGCGGGGTTGCGGTTCGACCCCGACAATCCGAAACAGCTCGTCGCGCTTGACGGCAAACCGATCGTCGGATGGAGCATCGACGCGTTCGAACACAACGCGCGCGTGAGCGACATCATCGTCGTCGTCAACGCACATGTGCGCGGCGCGGTCGAACAACTCATCACCGACGCCACATACACGAAAGTGCGTGCCGTCATCGACGGCGGCGCCGAACGCGCGGACAGCACATCCGCCGCGCTCGAGACACTCGCGGCAGCCGGCGTGCCCGGCGACGCGAAGGTCCTCATCCACGATTCGGTACGTCCGTTCGTCACCCAAACGCAGATCGACGGCTGCATCGACGCGCTCGACGAATTCGACGCGGCGACCGTCGCATGCCCCTCGACGGACACGATCCTGCTCACCGAGGACCTCGGCGACCGCGAAACGGTACGTTCCGTGCCCGAACGCCGCCATGCGTACCGCGCGCAGACGCCACAGGCGTTCCGTTTCTCGACGATCCACGAAGCCTACGACCTCGCGTCCGACGACCCCGACTTCCGTCCGACCGACGACACGCGCGTCGTCGTCGACTACCTCCCCGATACGCCCGTGGCGATCGTCGGCGGCTCGCCGCTCAACATGAAGGTCACGACGAAAGACGACATGCCGTTCGCAGCCGTCATCGCGGACGAGATCACGAAGGCGGCCGCGAAACGCCATGTGCATACGATGTTCACACAAGCGCTCAGCTGAACATCGTCGGAATCGTTGATATGGCCGCGCGGCGCACGAGGAATGGACACCCCGTGCGCCGCGCGCGTCTACACTGGGGTCGTATGAAGCAACTTACCGTCGTGATTTCCGGATTCGATCCGTATGAAGGTGTGAGCGTGAACCCGTCGCTCGTCGTACCGGATGCGCTCGCGAACGAAGGTGTCGGCGTCGATCCGGACAACATCGAGGATCCGCTGCACGACGTCGCGATCGATGTGCACGCCGTGCACGTGCCCGTCAGTTTCCGCAACGGATGGGCGAAACTACGAGACACCCTCGAGGACGTGCAACCGAACATCGTCATCGCGACGGGCCTCAAGCGCGCGTCGCGCGGCATCCTCCTCGAACGGTGCGCGATCAACCTCAAGGACACGACGCGCCCCGACGCGGAGAACGTGATCCCCGGACGCCGCGTCATCAACGAGGACGGTCCGGCGGCGTATTGGACGGGTCTGCCGCTGCGCGCGATCCTCAACGCGTTCGCGAAGGACAACATCCCCGCGACGCTCAGCTCGGACGCGGGCACCTACGTGTGCAACGCGTTGTTCTACCAATTGCAGGAATGGGCGGCGCAACGCGGCGACACAATGGGTGGTTTCGTCAACCTTCCCCCCGTCAACGAACAGCCGCATCCGCAGCATGGGCTTTCGCTGCGCCAACAGGTGCAGGCGGGCAAGGACCTCGTCCGATCCGCCGCGCGCTACTATCTGCAGCCGACGAGCAAAGACATCCTGCTGTAGTCGGCGGCGGTGCCGCAGAGTACAGCCGTCTGCGGCGGTTGTATGGACGGTGTTGGCGGCGGTGCCGCCGTGCGCGGCCGTTTGCGGCGGTTGTGCGGACATGGTTGGCGGCGGTGCCGCAGTGTGCGGCTGTCTACAACGTTCGCCGCACGCCGCAATCGGCGTCGATTTCCGCTCAATGTGAGTTTTTGCGTGTTGCGGCGATGATAGGCGACACGGATAGACTAGAGTTCATTGAAGTGGGCGCGCGTCGCGGGACGTGCGCGACGTCTTTGCGGACACCTTTCGCGAAAGGATTGACTATGGTTGAGCGGTTCCCGGTCGTGCTGCGTGGCTACGACAAAGAACGTGTGGATGAGGCGATGATTGCGGCGCAGACGACGATCGACCGTCTGCGCGAACAGGTGAAGGCCGGGGACGACACGGTGCTGCAGCTTCAGGCGCAGCTGCAGGAGGAGAAGAACCGCAAGGCCACGTCGGACAATTCGTTCGCATCCCTTGGCGCGAACGCGCAGCAGATGCTCGCGTCCGCGGAGCAGACGAGCACCGAGCTGCTCGAACGCGCGAAGAAGGACGCGGCGAGCGCGCGCGTCGAAGCGCAATCGCAATCGCAGACGCTCATCAACAACGCGAAGCTCGACGCGCAGCATCTCGTCGACGATGCGCAGGCGAAAGCCGACACGATGCTCAAGAACGCGCAGAACGAAGCGACGACGATCATCACGAACGCGCAGCAGGAAGCGAGCCAGCTCAAGGCGTCGACGGCGAAGACGGTGAGCGAGCAACGTCAGACGCTCGACCTTGAGCTGACGAATTCGCGTGAGGAACATGTCAAGCGTCTTGAGGCGGAGAAGGCGTCGCAGGAACGTGAGCTGTCCGAGATGCGCGCGCAGGCGGCCGCACAGATCAGCGAACAGCGCCGCAGCGCGAACGAGGAGATCGCGCGTCTCAAGAGCGAGACGAACGACCAGATCGAGACGGCGCTCGCCGATGCGAACAAGAAACTCGCCGATGTGCGCGAGCAGGTGTCGAAACTCATGACCGAGGCGCAGCGCAAGGCCGGTGAGATCACCGATTCCGCGAAGTCGCACGCGCAGGAGATCACCGACACGGCCGAGGTCAACCGCACGAAGACGATGAGCCAGGTCAACGCCGAGGTCGAGCAGATCCGCGCCGACATCGCCGCGCAGCAGGACGAGGCGACGAAGAAGGTCTCCGAGCTGCTCAAGAACCTTGAGGAGCGCCGTCAGCAGGCGAAGGAGGAAGCCGAGACGCAGATCGCCGAGGCGAAGCAGATCCGCGAGGAGGCCGACGCCTACGCCGCGCACAAGCGCAAGGAGGCGGACGAGGAGTCCGCGCAGATCGTGCGTAAGGCGAGCGAGGAGGCGAGCAACCAGATCGAGCAGCGCCGCCGCGCCGCGCAGTCCGAGCTTGACGGCCTGACGAAGCGCATCGGCGACCTGCAGAGCCGTGAGGCCGACATCACGCAGCGCGTCTCCGAGTTGCGTTCGATGTTCGCGAACGCGTTCGCCGGCTTCGGTCTCGGCGTCGACAACGCGCATTCGACCGACAACATGTCCGTCGTCAACGCCTTCGTCGAATCCGACAACGATACCGACGATGACGACACCGACGATGACGATGCGCAGGCGTCGGTGCTCATCGACGACCACGCGCCCGTCGCGCATACGCCGATTGTGCCGCCGACGCCGATGTTGCACGACGATGCCACCGATGATGGCGACGCCGATCGTGCGGACGACACCGCCGACGATGCCGCACCGCACGTGCAGGAGACGCAGACCGAGACGATCGATGTCGTGACCGACGACGGTTCCGATGGTCCCGTAGGCGCCGACGATGCGGCGGCGACGTCGTTCGACGCGAGCGACAACGATCCCGACGCGACACAGCTGACCGACTGACGCTGTCCGCGCGCGGCACATGCGCGCACCGCCGGCGAGTTCCGGACGTGGACCACGTCCGGAACTCGTTCGTATGCGGCGGGCGGCCGCATAAGGCCGCGTCCGAACGCACGACATCTGTTTCCCGAACCAACTGACCGACCAACAACCAACCCCAGCATACAAGGAGGGACCTTGACCGAGATAGCACCGCTGTCCGCCGACACACTCAACGAAATGACCGCCGATTTCGACTCCGACCCCGTCAACCGCATGGCGATGAACGCCGTGACCGCCGCCGGCATCGACAAGGTCGCGCGCAACTACGACCGTGCGCGCCTGCTCCAGCGCCGGTTCTCGACGACCGTCGACAACGGCGAGGCGACGCATCAGGACCGTTCGGGCCGCTGCTGGCTGTTCAGCTCGCTCAACGTCGCCAGGTTCGTCGCGAAGAAGAACATGAACCTCAAGGAGTTCGAGTTCTCGCAGAACTATGCGATGTACTACGACAAGCTTGAGCGCGTCAACTATTTCATGGGTGACATCGCCGACCTCATCCGTTCGGGCGAACCCGTCGATTCGCGCCTGTTCCAGCATATGCTCGCCGATGTCATGGGCGACGGTGGCCAGTGGACGATGGCGATGAACATCTACAAGAAGTACGGTGCCGTGCCGAAGGACCTGTACCCGGAGACCGAATCGTCGAAGAACACCGGCGAGATGAACACACAGCTGCGCCGCCTGCTGCATACGGCCGTCGCGCATATGGTCGACGAACCGGACCAGATCGACGAGATCGTGCGCCGTACCGTCGAAGCCGGCCACCGCATGCTCACGATCCACCTCGGCGAACCGCCGAAGCGCTTCCACTGGGAGTGGACGGATGCGGACGGCGTGTTCCACCGCGACGGCGAGATCACGCCGCAGGAGTTCTGGAACAAGTACGTCGGCTCCGCCGACCTCGAAAGCTACGTGTGCCTCGTCGACGACCCGCGCCGTGAGCATGTGAAGGGCCACAGGATCGGCATCGAGCATCTGAACAATGTCGCGGGCGGCGACCCGACCGCATACCTCAACGTGCCGGTGCAGTTCATGAAGGACTGCGTGCGCGACATCCTCGTCGAGCAGGGCATCCCGGTGTGGTTCGGCGCCGACTGCCATCCGATGATGGACCGCGTCGACGGCGCATGGGCGGCCGACCTGTTCGAATACGGCAAGGTCTACCGTGTCGACTTCGACATGACGAAGGAGCAGCGTGTACGCTTCGGTGATTCCGCGATGAACCATGCGATGGCGTTCGTCGGCGTCGACGTCGACGACGACGGCACGACGACGCGCCGCTGGCGCGTCGAGAATTCGTGGGGTACGAAGATCGCCGACAAGGGGTACTTCACGATGGGTGACGACTGGTTCGACGAATACGTCTTCGAAGTCGCCGTGCCGAAGGCGATGCTGCCCGACGAGTACCGCAAGGCGCTCGACGAGCCCGCGACGATGCTGCCGGCGTGGGATCCGATGGGCGCGCTCGCGTGATGCGACGGTAACCACGGCCACGGTGTGCATGGTGTGCGCAATGTGCACGGTGTGAGTGGTGTGTGCACGCGCGGTGTGGAGGATGGGTGCATCCTTCGCGCCGCGTTGTGATACAGGCGCCCGATACGTCAGGGGATGTGTCCTAGTATGGGTATTCGGTTTTTCCGGCAGGATCCGGATTCAGTGGTGTATTGAGGAGAGGAAACGAGGAACCATGGCAGCCCTTCGTGGTCCGGACAGTTCACAGGACAAGGTGCTCGACGCACGCGCCGTCGTCCCTGAGACCGTCGACGTCAACATCCGTCAGCTCGACCCGATCCCGGCGCCCCGTTATTTCATCAAGGAACTGCCGCTTACCGACGAGATGGGCGACCTCGTCCTCGATTCCCGCCGCCAGATTCGCGACATCCTCCATGGCCGCGACGACCGCCTCCTCGCGATCGTCGGCCCCTGTTCGATCCACGATCCGAAGGCCGCGCACGAATACGCGACGAAACTCGCCGCGTTGAACGAGGAACTGCGTGACCGCCTGATGATCGTCATGCGCGTCTATTTCGAGAAACCGCGTACGACGATCGGTTGGAAGGGCCTCATCAACGACCCCGACCTCAATGGCCGTTTCGACATCCGCAAAGGCATGTGGCTCGCGCGCAAAGTGCTCACCGACGTCCTGTCGCTCGGGCTTCCCGCCGCGACCGAATGGCTCGACCCAATCACACCGCAGTACCTGTGCGACCTCATCAGCTGGGGCGCGATCGGCGCACGCAACACCGAAAGCCAGGTCCACCGCGAACTCGCGAGCGGCATGAGCATGCCGATCGGCTTCAAGAACGCGACCGACGGCTCGGTCAAACCGGCCGCCGACTCATGCTACACGGCCGCATTCGAGCACCATTTCCTGTCCGTCAACCTCGACGGCCAGGTCATCTCCGCCGAGACGAAAGGCAACCCCGACTGCCATCTCGTGTTGCGCGGCTCAAGCGCCGGCCCGAACTACGATCCGGTCTCGGTCGCCGACGCGCTTGCCGCGCTCAAGGCGTCGAAGGCGTCCGGCCCGAGCGACCACGGCCTCATCATCGACGCCGCGCATGGCAATTGCGGCAAGGACGAAGTCGTCGAGGCGCGCGTCGTCGAGGACATCGCGTCGCGCATCGCCGCCGGCGAACGCGGCATCCTCGGCATCATGATGGAAAGCTTCCTCAAAGGCGGCCACCAGAAGCCCGCGCCGCTCGACGAACTCGTCTATGGCCAGTCCGTGACCGACGCGTGCGTGCCGTGGGACCGTACCGAAGAGGTGCTGCGTACACTCGCCGACGCTGTCGCCGCACGCCGCTGACGCACGATGCAACGCATCATCGCAAGCGACAACGCGTCGCAACTCAACGTCACGACGAACCCGGGGCACCCCGACGTTCCGGGAACACCACATAATGGCAGCGGCGGCGACGGCGCGCCTGTGCGCCCCGTCGCGCGCCGTGAGGCCACCCAGGCGCACATCCGCGCGATCGACGGCCTGCGCGCGCTCGCGATCCTCGGTGTCATCCTCTACCATATGCGCCCGCAGCTCGCGTCGGGCGGCTTCCTCGGCGTGACCGTCTTCTTTGTCATCTCCGGGTTCCTCATCACGCGTGGCATGCTCGGATTGCTTGACGCGCGCCGCTTCTCCTATCCGCGGTTCATGGACAGGCGCGCGCGCCGCATTTGGCCGCCCGTATTGACGACGATCGCGTTCGCCGCCGTCATCGTGTACACGTGGGCGCCGTCACTGCTGCTCAAACTGCGCGCCGACGCCGTGCCGAGCGCGCTTTTCTACAGCAATTGGTCGTACATCTTCCGCCACGTCTCGTATTTCGACGCCGCCGGATTGCCGTCGCCGCTCACGCATCTGTGGTATACGAGCCTCATCATGCAGTTCTATCTGCTGTGGCCGTTGCTGTTCGCGCTTATCGCGCGCGTCGTGCGCCGCACATGGGCGCGTGCATGCACCATCGCCGTTCTCATCGCGATTTCGACGGCGGATATGGCGATGCTGTATGCGCCGGGCCGCGACACGTCGCGCATCTACTACGGTCTCGACACGCGCGCCGCCGAACTGCTCGTCGGTGCGCTCCTCGCCGTCCTCGTCCACCGCACGTCCGGTGATGGCGATGGCCTCGCATTGCCCGCCGCATGGCGCGCATGGAGCCGTGATGTGCACGTCGGCGCACGCACCGTCACCGTGCGCGCGCATACGGTCGTCGATTGCTGCGCGTTCGTATGCGCCGCCGCGATCGTCATCTCGATGTTCACCGTCGACGCGTCGTCCGCGTGGATGTACCATGGGGGATTCCTGCTGTACGCGGCGCTCACGGCGCTCATGGTCTGGGCGGGCATGCACGGCGGTGCCTTCCGCCGCGCGATGGGCGTCAAGGCGCTCGCATACCTCAGTTCACGCTCGTTCTCGTTGTATCTCGTGCACTATCCGCTCATCCTCGTGATGAACCCGGCGACGCGTGCGACGACGCCGTGGTGGATGGTGCTTGGGCAGTTCGCCATCATCCTCATCGTTGGTGAGGTCTTCCACCAGACGATCGAGGCGTTGCGTGGCGCACCGTGGCTGCCGTGGCTCAAACGCACCCATGACAACCCGCAGCGCACGCAGCGTCCGGGGGCGTTCATCGGCGCCGTGACGGGCGTCGTCATCATCATCGTCATGATGCTGCCGCTGCCGTGGCGCACGCTCATGCATGACCGTGCCGTCGCGTTGCGCCCCGAACTCGGCATGACGGCCGAGCAGGCGAAGCATGAGCTCGACGCGATGCGCAAGCAGCAGATGTCATCGCCGCCGCCGAAACCCCTGCAGACGGCGCCGACTCCTACGGCGAAGCCGGAGCCGCCGAAGCCGAAGGTCGATGCGCTCAAGGCGCCCGACAACCTCGACCCCGCGCGTTGGCACTGCGACAACGCGGCCGGCACATGCGACGCGCGCATGCTCATCATCGGCGATTCGGTGACCGAAGGCGTCGCGCCTGTGCTCACGCAGCATTTCCCGAACGCGCATGTCGACGGTGCCGTGAGCCGCCAGTTCGGCGCGGGCGTCGATATGCTCACGCAGTTCCTCACATCCGAAGACCCGCAGGTCATCATCTTCGCGCTCGGCACGAACGGGCCGCCGACGCAGCAGGCGGTCGACGAGGTCATCCGCCTCGCGAACGGCAGGCCGTTGTATTTCCTGACGACACGTGCCCCCGTCGCATGGATCGAGCAGACGAACCAGATGTTCCTCGATGCCGCGCATGCGCATGGGAACGTCGGCGTCATCGACTGGTCCGGATTGTCGGGCGCGCATCCCGAATACCTGTACGACGACGGCACGCATCCGAACGAACTCGGCGCGCAGGCGTATGCGCAGATGATCCTGCGCGCCGTATGCCCGCAGTAGCGCCCATCCCGCAGCGTCCTTCACCACGGGCGTGCGCGTTGCTATGCTGGGGTACGGACAAGCATTGAGGAGACGCAGGGAGGAGCGCTCATGGACGGACACAATCCGCACGCGGACGGGCATGCGCCGATGCACACGTTCTCCGAGGACCATCGGCATGCGATCGAGCGCGGCGAACCGCTGACATATACGAACGCGAAACTCGACGAAGTGCACGCCGTCATCGCCGAAGGCGGCAACCCGCTCACGGCGATTCCCGACCTGCCCCGCTGGGAGGACGCCGTCGGCATCGACCGCATCATCAACCGCCGTGTCATGGAACTCGACCCGCTGCCGACGCCCGCGCAAGTGCTTTCGGCGCTGCCGCTCGACCGCGTCGCGCAGGACATCGTCGCCTATTCGCGCGACGAGATCCGCGCATGCCTTTATGGGCAGGACGACCGCCTCCTCGTCATCGTCGGCCCATGCTCCGTGCATGACCCGAAGGCGGCGCTCGACTACGCGCAGCGCCTCTACGACGTCAAGCAACGGCTCGAAGGCGAACTGCTCATCGTCATGCGCGTCTATTTCGAGAAGCCGCGCAGCACGGTCGGCTGGAAGGGCCTCATCAACGACCCGGACATCGACGGCAGCCACAACATCCAAAAAGGCCTGCTCCTCGCGCGCAGGACACTCCTCGACGTGCTCGGCGCGGGGCTTGCGACGGCGACCGAGTTCCTCGAACCGACAAGCCCGCAGTACATCTCCGACGCGATCAGCTGGGGCGCGATCGGCGCGCGCAACACCGAAAGCCAGGTCCACCGCCAGCTCGCGAGCGGGCTGTCGATGCCGATCGGCTTCAAGAACGCGACCGACGGCTCGGTCAAGGCGGCGGTCAACAGCTGCATCACGGCCGCGGGCCAGCACACGTTCTTCGGCATCGACCACCTCGGCCGCGCATGCGCCGTCGAGACGCTCGGCAACCCCGACTGCCATATCGTCCTGCGCGGTTCTGTGAGCGGCCCGAACTACGACACGCAGTCGGTCGCCGACGCGATGGCGATGGTCCGCGCGTCGATGCCGGAGGAATCGGCCGCCGCGCACGGGCTCATCGTCGACTGCTCGCATGGCAACTCCGGCAAGGACGAAGTGCGTCAGGCGGCCGTCGTGCGCGACATCGCCGCGCGCATCGCGGACGGCGAGCGGGGCATCACCGGCGTCATGATGGAAAGCTTCATCGAAGGTGGCAACCAGCCGGCCGCGCCGCTCGACGAGCTCGTCTACGGCAAGTCGATCACCGACCGCTGCATCAGCTGGCCGGATACGGAACAGCTGCTCAACGAACTCGCCGACGCCGTGAGCGCGCGGCGCTGGCGCTGACACGGCACCCCCACAAGCATCACAATCCACGAACCAGCCGACCGGAAGGGACAACCGAACCATGGCGAACAAGCCGATATCCACCGTCGTCATCATCAGTGCGCTCGACGAGGAGGCGGCGCATATCGCCGCATCGCTCAACGACGTGACCGAGGAGCGCCGCGCGAGCCTGACGATCACACATGGCACACTGCCGACGCATGACGGCCGCGAACTCAACGTCTCGGTGACTGTCGGCGGCATGGGCCTCGTCAACGCGGCCGCGACGACGCAGTGCCTCATCGACGTCGCACAGCCCGACGCCGTGCTTTTCTCCGGCATCGCCGGCAACCTCAACCCCGACCTGCACATCAACGACATCGTGCTCGGCGAGACGCTGCGCTACCTCGACACCGACATGCGCCTCGTCGGCCAGTGGAAGCCGCAGACCGAGGAGTTCCATTCCGACCCCGAGCTCATTGCGCTCGCCGAGGCGGCACTCGACGGCATGGGCATCCACCACGTCAACGGCGTCATTGCGTCCGGAAACTATTTCGTCGATTCGCCCGAAGCTGTCGAACGCGTCATCCGCGAAACGCACGCGGACGCAGTCGAGATGGAAGGCGCCGCCGTCGCGCACGTCGCCGCGCGCAACGACGTGCCCGCGCTCGTCATCCGCGCGATGAGCGACAACGCCGACACCGACTACGAGGATTTCAAGACCTTCGATGTGAGCGAATACGCCGACACGGCGGCGAAGCTCACCGTCGAGATCCTCACCCGCATGTGAACGGACGAATGGGAGGCGCGGCATGACAGTATCGGCGGTCATCGCCGTCGCGCTCACGGCCGCGGTCGTGTTGGCGATCGCCAGCGTGTGTGCCTACCGCGCCGGTCGCGCATACGAACGTGACCGGTCCCCGAGAATGCCAGCGCTGTTCGGCGGTTTCGCCGATGCCGACTCAATCGATGGCGAACGCAGGATGCTCGCGATGCTCGAAGAGGCCGTCCTCATCGCCGACGCACACGGCAACATTCTTACCGCGAACGCCGCAGCGGAGACATGCGGCATCGTCACTGACGGGCACCTCACCGACGACGGTGTACGTGGCCTCATCGCCGATGCCGCGACGGCGCAGTCGGAAGCGGCCGCGGAACTCGCAGTCACGGACGGCGCACGCATGCGTCGGATCGCGGTGCGCGCCCAGCCGATCGGCGATGGACGCACCGCCGTCGTATGCGCCGACACCGGCCGCCGGCGCGACGCCGAGCGCATGCGCCGCGAGTTCGTGACGAATGTGTCCCATGAGCTCAAGACACCGGTCGGTGCAATCATGCTGCTCGCCGAGACAATCGATGACGCGGGCGACGACGTCGAGATGATCAGGCATTTCGCCGGCCGCATCGGCACCGAGGCGAAACGGCTCGACGGGCTCGTGCGCAGGCTCATCGAACTCGGGCGCATGCAGGACGACGGCGCGCGCGAGCAGCGCCTCGTCGACGTGCGCGATGTCGTCGCCGGCGCGATCGCCGACACCGACGTCGCGGCCGCCGTACGGCATACGGACGTACGCATGCGCGACGACGCCGCGGGCGTGCCGCTCACCGTCGCCGTCGACGCGGGCGGCATGCGTACCGCGGTCAAGAACCTCGTCGAGAACGCGATCCACTATTCACCCGAGCATGCGAGCGTGACCGTCGCCGTCGACGCCGTGGACGGCGCCGCGCGCATCCGCGTCGTCGACCACGGTGTCGGCATCCCACCGGCACTCCAGCAGCGCATCTTCGAACGGTTCTACCGTGTCGACCCCGCACGTTCGCGCCTCACGGGCGGCACAGGACTCGGATTGTCGATCGCGCGGCACCATATCCTCGCGAACGGTGGCAAGATGGACGTATGGTCGAAACCGGGGGAGGGCTCGACGTTCACGGTCGTTATGCCGCTCGCGTCGCAGGCACCCCCGACACGGACAAGGAGCTTGGAAGATGACACGCATTCTCGTCGTCGAGGACGAACCATCCTATCTTGAACCGCTGCTGTTCCAACTCACGCGCGAAGGCTACGAGGCGCATGGCGCATCGACCGGTGAGGAAGGCTGGGAGCTCTTCGGGCAGATGCCGTTCGACCTCGTCATCCTCGACCTCATGCTGCCGGGCATATCCGGCACGACACTGTGCCGGCGCATCCGCGAGACGCATCCGGTGCCGATCATCATGGTGACGGCGAAATCGACCGAGAACGACGTCATCGTCGGACTCGAAATCGGCGCCGACGACTACGTGACGAAACCATACTCGTTTCGCGAACTGCTCGCCCGCATCCACGCGGTGCTGCGGCGCACGCTCGAACGGATCACCCCAGGGCCGCCAACCGACGGCGAGACGCTCGTATGCGGCCCCGTCACGATGGAGATCGCATCGCACGAAGTGCACGTCAACGGCACACTCACCGCGTTCCCACTCAAGGAATTCGAAGTCCTCGCATACCTCATCCGCAACAAAGGACGCGTCGTGACGCGCCAACAACTCATCGGACGTGTATGGGGCAGCGACTACGTCGGCGACACGAAAACGCTCGACGTGCACATCAAACGCATCCGCGCGAAAATCGAGGACGACCCCACGAAACCGGCGCTGTTGACGACCGTGCGCGGCGTCGGATACCGGATCAGCGACGAACCTTCACCGTGAGTTCACTTTCCACGCCCGCGCCATCGCCGCTCTCCTCTACACTGGTGTGGTCGGATACAATGGCATCGTGACCAAAGGAAACCACATGCGTAGCAATCTTGCGCGGCGTGCGCTCGCGGCGTTGTGCGGCGTCGCGCTCATCGCCGTCGCGGCGGCATGCGGAGACAACACGGATCCCTCGGACCGGCCGGTCTCCAACGCCTCATCGATCTCAGGCGGCTTCGCCGGTGCGGGCGCATCCTCGCAGCAGACGGCCGTCGAGGCGTGGATCGCCGGATACCAGAAGACGAATCCAAAGGCGAAGATCTCCTACAACCCCTCAGGTTCGGGCGCGGGCGTCGTCACGTTCCTGACGGGCGCGACCGTCTGGGCCGGCTCCGACAAGCCGCTCGACGCGAAACAGGTCGAGGAATCGAAACAGGTGTGCGCCGGTTCGACCGCATTCGACGTGCCCGTCTACATCTCACCGATCGCAATCGTGTTCAACCTGCGCGGCATCTCCGACGAAGACCACCACATCAACATGGACGCAACGACGATTGCAAAGGTCTTCAACGGCAAGATCACACGCTGGAACGACGCGGCGCTCGCCAAGCAGAACCCGGACCTCGACCTGCCGGACCTGCCGATCACGGTCGTGCACCGTTCCGACAAATCCGGCACGACGCTCAACCTGCTCGAATACCTCAAGGCGACGGCCGGCAAGGACTGGCCATACGCCCTCTCCGAGAACTGGCCGAACGACGTCGGCCAAGGCGCGAAAGGCACGTCGGGCGTCATCTCGACGATCGACCAGGCGGACGGCACGATCGGCTATGCCGACCTCTCGCAGGCGGGCGGCATGGGCACCGTCGCCGTCAAGGTCGGTGATAGCTATACCGAGATCTCGGCCGACGCCGCGTCGAAGGCCGTCGCCGATTCGACGCTTGACGAGACCGTCCCCGGAGCCAACCGCGTCGTCCTCGACATCAACCACAAGACGACCGTCGAAGGCGCCTACCCGATCGTGCTCGTCTCCTACGACATCGCATGCCCCGTCTACAAGGACGCGGACACGGCGCGCTTCGCGCAATCGTGGCTCGGCTACATCACCGGCAAATCCGGGCAGGACCAGGCGGAGCACGCGACCGGTTCCGCCCCGCTTCCCGACAACATCGCCCAATACGTGCGCGCGTCGGTCGACGCGATCGAAGTGAAGTGAGGA
The DNA here is from genome assembly GCF_002286935.1 of Bifidobacterium criceti. Taxonomy (GTDB): domain Bacteria; phylum Actinomycetota; class Actinomycetes; order Actinomycetales; family Bifidobacteriaceae; genus Bifidobacterium; species Bifidobacterium criceti. The sequence continues at coordinate 2,865 of NZ_MVOH01000011.1, read as the reverse complement.
CCATGTCCACGGCATCGAAACCATCAGCGCCCACACGCGCGTCATCGTTGACGCAACCGGTCAACGGCCAGAAGGCGGACCGCGTCTTCCGCGGCATCGCGACCGCATGCGGCATCCTCATCCTCGTGGCGCTCGCAGCCGTCGCCCTGTTCCTGCTGTTCCGCGCATGGCCGCTCATCGGCGGCGACCAGCAGGCGAACAGCGCGGTCATCGAGAACTTCACCGGCGGCAAGGCGAAGAACTTCTGGGGCTACGTCGGCCCGCTCCTGTTCGGCACCGTGCTCGTCGCGGCGATCGCGCTCGTGCTCGCGTTCTTCGTCTCGATCGGCATCGCGTTGTTCATCTCGCATTATGCGCCGAAACGCCTCGCGGCCGTGCTCAGCTACATCGTCGACATCCTCGCCGCGATCCCGTCGGTCATCTACGGCCTGTGGGGCGGCCTTGTGCTTGTGCCGGCGATCTACCCGTTCTGGAACTGGGTCGCCGAATACCTCGGCTGGATCCCGCTCTTCGCCGGACCGGCCGCGAACCCGCCTCGCACCGTCGCGACCGTCGCGCTCGTGCTTGCGATCATGATCCTGCCGATCATCACGTCGATCGCACGTGACATCTTCCTGCAGACGCCGAAGCTCCTCGAGGAGGCGGCGCTCGGCCTCGGCGCGACGAAATGGGAGATGATCAGGCTTTCCGTGCTGCCGTTCGGCAAATCCGGCGTCATCTCGGCGTCGATGCTCGGCCTTGGCCGTGCGCTTGGCGAGACGATGGCGGTCCTGATGATCCTGTCGCCTGGCCTCACCTATTCGTTCCGGCTGCTGCAGGCGTCGCAAGACCAGACGATCGCGGCGAACATCGCCGCACAGTACCCCGAAGCCGACAGTATCGGCGTCTCGGTGCTCATCGGCACGGGTCTTGTACTCTTCGTCATCACGTTCCTTGTGAACCTGCTCGCGCGCCGCATCACCGAGAAAGCGGGGAAGTGATGGACGAGACGACACCGAAGCACACGCCGGCGACCGCCGACACGGCACCCGTCATCGACTTCGACAAGTTCAAGCCGACGCGTTCCTATACGGCCGCGCGCAAACGCAAGGACATCGCGATGCGCGCGCTCATCATCCTCGCGTTCGTCATCGCACTCATCCCGCTCGTCTCGGTGCTTTGGACGACGCTCGCGCGTGGCATCCGACGCCTCAACTGGGATTTCCTGAGCCATAACATGACGAACGTCATCGGCGGCAACCCGACGCCATCGGGCGGCTACGGCGGCATCCTGCACGCGGTCATCGGCACGTTGGAGATCACGCTCGGCGCGATGCTCATCTCGATCCCGATCGGCGTCATGTGCGCCGTGTACCTCATCGAATACGCGGGCGCCTCGAAACTCGCGCACACGATCCATCTGCTCGTCGACGTCATGAGCGGCATCCCGTCGATCGTCGCAGGCCTGTTCGCCTACTCGATGTTCGCGATCCTCGTCGGCCCCGGTACGCTCAACGGATTCGAGGGATCGGTCGCGCTGTCGCTCCTGATGATCCCGACCGTCGTCAAGACGACCGAGGAGATGCTCAAGATCGTGCCGAACGACCTGCGTGAAGCGTCGCTCGCGCTCGGTGTGACGAAACAACGCACGATCACGAAAGTCGTCCTGCGCACCGCGCTCTCCGGCATCGTCTCGGGCTCGATCCTCGCGATCGCGCGCGTCATCGGCGAAACAGCGCCATTGCTCATTACAGCCGGCTACATCGTGTCGACGAACGCGAACCTCTTCAGCGGCGAGATGACGACATTGCCGGTGTACGTGTACCAGGAGTATTCGAAGTACCGCGCGAACTGCCCGGCGGACGCGTCGAGCGGATGCGTGACGACGATCCCGATGGAACGCGCGTGGTCGGCCGCGCTCGTCCTCATCGTCATCGTCCTCATCCTCAACCTCATCGGCAGGATCGTCGCGAAAGTGTTCGCACCGAAGAAGAAATAGCGGGGCGGTCGGCTGTTTCCTAAACGATTTGCTTAAATATATTTTAATATGCTATACTATGTTGCATGTTGGTGAAGGAATGGGCCGAGCGTGAGCATCTGCACCCGCAGACCGTGTGGAAATGGTGCCGTCAGGGCACCATGCCCGTCCCCGTGGAGCACACGCCGTCTGGCATGTGGCTCATCCACGACCCGAAATACGAGACCATGCCGCAATCGAAAAGCATGGAATCCCGCACCGTCTGCTATGCGCGAGTATCCAGCGGCGACCAAAAGGACGACCTGCGACGTCAGGCCGACCGACTGAAAGCGTTCGCCCTTGGCATGGGCGTCGAGAAGCCCGAGGTGGTCACGGAGACGGGTTCCGGCATGAACGACAGGCGGCGCAAGCTCAACCGGTTGTTGTCCGACCCGACCGTGGGCACGCTGATCGTGGAGCACAGGGACAGGCTCGCCCGCATGAACGCGGGACTGGTGGAGAGCGCGTTGAAAGCGCAGGGACGCCGGATCGTCGTGGTGGACGACACGGAACTGGACGACGATCTGGTGCGCGACATGAGCGAGGTGCTGACCTCGTTGTGCGCGAGGCTGTACGGACGCCGCGCGGCCAAGCGCAAGACGGACGCGGCGTTGAAGGCGGCACGCGATGCTTGAGGCGGTCAAGGTGGCGCTTGACCCGACGCCACGGCAGGAACGACTCTTGGAGTCTCATGCTGGTGCGGCGCGGTTCGTCTACAACGCGGGACTCGCTCATGTCAAGGACATGCTCGAACGTGGCGATAAACCCGAATGGTCGTACTACGGGCTGCGCAGGTGGTGGAACCAAGCCAAGAACACACTCGCCGTGGACAAGACCACGGGAGAAACATGGTGGCCGGAGAACAGCAA
>NZ_MVOH01000010.1 GCF_002286935.1 Bifidobacterium criceti | reverse complement strand
ATGCATACAGAAAAGAAGCGTTACTTGAATCATTTGCCCTGAAAACCAATACATCATTGGAGCAGGTGCCTTCGGATGACGCAAACCATATTTTCTTAAAATATGGCCTAATATTAGATATTAGAGTGTCACCAATCTTGTAATGAGTGACCTTGCCTGTTGCCGGCAGGGACTGCGCGTGCTGACGTCCGCGTTTTTCTTGCAAAAGAGATTCGGTTGAAACGTAAGTTTCTAGCTTTGCTTCGGTGTAATCAACTCGATCTGAGACTTGATGGCAGATATTCCAAAGAGTTAAATATCTCCCATTATCTTTTTTGCTGACGACAGTCTCGCATAACGTTGATAAATAATCATTTGTTGACTGGTGAAGTCCATGTGTTTGTTCGTTTCTGTGGAATTGTGTGTGATGTTGATGCGGTCTCACTCTGCGCTAGTTGGTTGTATTTCTGCTTTAATCTGAGGGATACACTAAATATGACGCATGACTCAAAGCAGAGGAGGCTCACATGAGCAACGCGGAACTTAGTACATGGGATGGTCGCTTCGATGATGAAGTTCGCATTGACTACTCTCTTGAGCCTTTGTCTTCTCCTCACCTGATCGAAGGTCAGGAGTCTGAGGAAACAGAGTGTGGGACTCCATTCGATGATGACATGACAATCGAAATCGAGGATATCGAAGAGAATGAAGAGAACGGTGAGACGAATGCGTCGCATCGCGCGGATTACCTGATTGCGGCTAGCTGCGGCCTCATTGCCGGTGCTATCGATTCGTTGTGGGTGGGGAAGTTTGACTTCGACCGTGCCCGTGAATGGGGGAGTGAGCGCGTCAATGACTTCGTAGTGGCCGTTGCGAAAATGGATCCAGATTACAAAGGCGATGATATAGAATCGGCGATCCGTTTTTTGGAAAAGAAGCATCCCTTTGTAGGTGATCGCGCAACGAGCGAGTTCGGCGGCGGCCGTCAGCATCACCTCAGGGATTTCTCACACCATATGAGTTTGGGTGGCCTTGCGTTTTCGTTGTTGACGCAGTTCACCGAGAAGGTGTATGGAACCGATCAACATGGGGTGTTTATGGCTGTGCCCGTTGCGGATGACGAGTTGATCGGTGAAAGTTTGGAAGCAAAGCTCATGCTCGGGATTGTGCGGTGGTTCTGCCATATGGTGAGCGATATGGCGGGGTCGAGCGGCTCACCAGGGAAGGGCACGGGAATTCCGGGGCCGATTCTATCTTTCATGAAACAGCTCTCTGCGTTGCCCATATTCAAGGACGCGATGCAGGATGAAGCTTCGTTCAGAAAGATGCTATCGAAGTTGTTCAACGGCACACTGTTGAAAACCGTTGGTGAAGACGGGAAGAAGATCTATCGACGATTCGATCTGCGCGCGGAATTGGGGATTGCGCATGAGCTCGCACGGCAATCGGTGCCAGTGCTGGTCAATGAATGCTTGGTGTGCGTGTGTTATGCAGCACGACAGCTGTACGCGATGTGCATGAGCGGAGAAGTATCGGATCTCAAGTCTCTCCTGAACGTGGGAATCGGCGCCTTGCTGCCTCATGGATCGCCTTTGGGGACAAGAATGGTCACTATAGCGACGGGGGTGTTCTCCGTTGCCGATATGGCGGACGGGATGATTCGTGCATTGTTGCATGGCAAAGGGAAGATTGATTCGAAGATGGTATCGGACTTCCTCCTGCATGTGAACGTAGTGGGCATTGTACGATTCGTTTTCGCTGTGCATACGGATTACAAGGTGCATGCGGAAGCGCGGAAGGATGCGCGCTCGCAGGAGAGGTTCCATGGTCAGGGAAATGGTTACGGCGATGATCCCTCCGTCATGCGATTCTTCGAGCTGGATACGGCACAGATGAATATGGTGATTTCCATCCAATATCAAGCAGCTCGCATTGATATCGAGCAAACGAAGAACGAAAAAATCAGAGAGAAGAAAGAGCGTGAGTTCCGTGCATGGGAGAGCGACAATCGCTCCGAATACACATTGTGCGACAAAGAAGAACTCATCAACGAGGTCCGTCGAATCCAAAGGCACGCTACTCCAATCTGGAGAGAACTCGTGGCATTCGAAGCGTCTCAGTTCATGCCGTATCACAGCAAAAAACTGAAATACGATGCTGCAACATTGGATAAGGTGTGCGACGATTTGCCGGGATTCGCAAGTAAGGAATGTACCAAATACAGGAAAGCAGTGGTGAAGGAAGCGTCGAAGATAAAGGGCGTGAAGACGGCGGCTCTCGTCGGTTGTGCCGGTTTCGTTGTAGTGGCAGCTGCAACGGGAGGCGTTGCTTATGTGTTTGCGCCGGCAATCGCACCGATCCTGGCCGGATCTTCTGTGACAGGGTTGTCCGGGGCGGCGTTGACGAGCGCAAGTCTTGCGACAGTTGGAGGTGGCTCGCTCGCGGCTGGTGGCCTTGGAATGGCAGGAGGTACCGTCATCATCGCGGGAGGTGGGGCGTTGCTCGGTGCTGTTACCAGCGGTGGTGCGGCGACGCTAGGCACATGGATGATTGCGAATCAAGACGCATACGTGCTGAATACCTGTGCGAAGCTGATCGTGTTCTGCAGAGAAGTGCTTGTGAAGAACGAAGGTGGAGTTGACCTTGTGCGTCAGGTGCGGCGGCGTGTGTGCGAATCACTGCGTGAAGCCGAATCGCAGCTTGACTTCTTGGTACAGCTCAAGCAGTGCATACGGCGAAGCGGCAGCTCGGATGATGATTGCACTGCGAAGCGTAATCGCGCCGAAGCGCTCAAGGGAATCGGGGCGGCTGAAAAGAACATGAGGAAAAGCCTAGCCTATATGCGAAAGTGTGTGAAGTCGCTCGCGAAAATCGCAGGTATCACCGGTGAGGATGCAGCTGATAGCCAGAGGAAACCGAAAGCGCAGATCGAGCAAGGCTGATGTGCTGGACACTGCGCTGACGTATGGTCGCCTTGTTTTGTTCTGTGTTCATTCCATGTTCGGCTGGCAATTGAGACGCCCCAAGCGAAGAAGATGTTTGCTCCCGCCTATCAGAGTGATGGTTCCATCGCATTGCTATTGGTTTCGGGGTGGTTCACGCCGAAACTGTGTGTAATCTTAGGGATTGTCTTGTCATTACCTATATGTCTCTTTGTGAATGCGTCTTTCGGAGTGAGATACAGCATTGAGTCTGTGTGTGTTGTGTGTGTGGTGGGGGGCTCCTTTCGGAAGTATGGATGTTATTGTGGTTGAAAAGTTTGACTTGTAGGAACGAATGCTAGGATTGATTCATGGGCATTGATATCGTGGGTTTCTTCAAGGAGCACAAGGAAGAAATTTTGGGTGGCCTCGTATTATTGGGCGGAGCGGCACTTGTTGCGTTGTCGGACAGTGATGGTGGGTATGATGAGCTCACCAATGGGCAGAAACTTGATCTCAGTGAAGCTGTAGATGCCGTCAGTTGGGATTTTGGCGACGACATCGAATATGCCAACGCCTCTGATGGGTCGGTCTGCTTTTCTCTTTCTGATGGTGGTTATGAAACCGTTTATTTCTCATATTCTCAAGGGGAGTGGTATGCATCCTACTGTGGTGATTATGAAGACGTGGAAGATGCTGTGGGCATGATTTTAGGCCAGCTCAATTGAAGCTGAGGCTTAGTGAATCATTCGTGAACGGCAAGAAGGATTATGTCGGAAGTGTGGTGCGGATGTTGATTATTGGATTTTAATTAGAGGAATATGTATAGTAAGATGAAGAATGACGCGTAGAATGGAAATTGATGCGCCATATTGTTGAAATTATTTTTTCTTCGCTTCTTTGCGTAAGGTTCCTAGCTTCTTATCGCTTCTAGTTTTTCGTCCGTCTTTATTGCGGATGGTTCCGGTTGGCAGCCCTAGCATTTTCTCAAGCATTCCCACTCTGCAGTCGCTGCGTATCTTTCGTCGTGTCATCTTTGACCTCCAAGATGCTGAAGTATTAAACACGTACAATTGTGTTTATGTGAACATATTGTACACCAAGGGCTGATGTGTGTGCTTATCGTCTTGAATATTGGAGGACGATGCTGGTAGTGCGTAATATAAGTGTTTCGCTGTGAAGCTTGTATGCCTTCTGTTCAAAAGGCAAGGTCCCTGCGACGCTTCAGGTTGATTGTATTTCCGCTGTTGGCGTCAGTGTACTATCGTCATCGCTGATTAGGCGACTCGCTCTGTGTCGTGATAGGGGGGCAGATGCCACATCCGCTTAGGTAGTCGCACATATAAGGCTTAAAGTCCACTTGATTCACGTGGGATCTAGATGATGTCCTATTGCCGTCTTCATGTAATATCTCCGTACGCATTGAGTCGTGCAGGCTTGTCGATGCGGCGAGCTCTGGCCGCATAAGCCAGACAATGCAGACCGCGCATGCCATTGTCGCGTGTCATCTCGAATTCGCCGACGCCCCATCTGTGGTCAAATCCTCCCGTAGTTACAGATACCCGATTATCTGTAACTATGACTCTCCATGGCTACGCTTCTTACGTACAGAAATGTGCCGACTGTGGTTGAATGGCATATTCCCGCACTGGAATATGCGGCCATCTCACCATCTTTGGGTGTCTATTCGGGTGCCAAACGCTCCACGCCGCCCAAAACGCGGCATATCTCGGAATCTTTGGGTGCCTCGAACACCCAAAGATATGAACTTGCACCACCGGGGACCGAACGGTGGCGCTCTATCTGTCGCCAAATCCTCCCATGGCTACATTTCTTGTGCGCGGAAAGGTGTCGCTCATGATCGAATGGCTGATTCTCGCGCTCGTCCGTGCGGCTATCCCACCATCTTTGGGTGTTTGAGGTACCCAAAGATGATGAGATAGGGGCCGATTCGTCCCGAATACGCGCCGAGGCCCCTCCAGACGCACCCAAAGATGACGAGATGCGCCATCCCAAGCATCGCATCGGGTGATTTGCGCGGGACCCGTGCCTCGTCCGCCCTCAACTGATCCGGTAATGCCCGACCAGCTGCTGCGAGAACGTCCCGAGCGCATCCTCCTCGTACTGCTTTTGCTTCGCGCTCACGTGGTGGATGAGCAAGGGTAATCCGTCTGCGTTGCGCGTGTCGGAGGCGATGCCGATGTGGTTGCTGTAGACGACGATGTCTCCGCCCTGCCATGCACCCACGTCGGTGGTGTCTGTCGTGAGATTGATCGCATGCGCGGCGAAGTACGCGTTGAGTACGGGGACGCGACGGAAGTCGATGTTGGCGTCAGGTGTGTCGATCGCGTACCTCTCGGGGTGGGCGAGTATGTCTTCATGCACGAGCGTCATCAGATCGTAGCCGGCTCCGCGCAGGGCTGCGCCTACGACGTCGGTGCACACGCCATACCCGTCGTTCGGGTAGCCGGTCGCGTAATACTCGCTTTTGTATGCCGGTTTTGTGGCGATGTAGGCACGCGCGCTCTGCAGAATGTCGCTTTGGTCGTCGACACCGTCGCCGTCCTTGTCGATTGAGCTCGTGTATGGGGCGATGCTTGGTGTTGCCTGCCGCACCGATTTGTCTCCGGATGCGGCCCCTGCCGTGCCCCCGCAGGCCGATGCCGCCATGCAGGCGGCGATGAGCGCGCTTATCGTGATGATTCTGGATAGCTCGTGCGCCATATGACCGCCCTCCTCCGCGGTGCCCTTCGCTGGCATCTGTTATAGCACGCTTATCGCCTATGGGGAGTGACGATAGGGTCGCGCATGTAGGGCAGTTCGAAATCCACTTGGCTCCATGCGGGCGAAGTGGATGGCGTCCTCCTTGATCAGTTGCGTGCGGTACACGTTTGCATAGCCAGCGTTTCGTTTAAGCCGCTTGGCGGTCTCCCCGGTGGATGATGGTGCGCCATCCTGGGCCGTGACCAGATGCCGTCACTTTTCCTCCGGCGTGAAGATGTTCTCGATCGTCAGACCGAAAACGTTGGAGATCTGGAACGCGAGTGGCAGTGATGGGTCGAATCGGCCTTTTTCTATCGAGATGATTGTTTGGCGACTCACTCCGAGTATCGTGCCGAGTTTCTCCTGCGACCACTGCCGTTCGCGTCGCAGTTCTGCTAGTCGGTTCTTCATCGGTCGCCGACCTTGTGGATGAGGTAGCTTATGCCGAACGCCACGGCGGTGAAAGCGAAAACGGTGGCAAGTGTCCACGACACTGTCGACGGCAAACAGAAGCTCGCGATTGCGGCGCCGATTCCTGTGACGGCGAGGAGCAGATGGAAGCTGTCTTTTGCGGCTTGGTCATACCAGCTGGTTTCCACATTATGTTCGGGGTGTGCGATAGCGCCCGGAATCGTCGACCGGTCGACAAGCAGCGTCCAACTGAGTGCGATCATCACTGGTGCGAGGCATGCGCACGCAACTGTGATGCCAACCCATGTGCGCACGCCGTCATGCGGATGAGAGAAAGCGAACCACAGCGCGACGCCCATGCCGATCGCGACCGCCAGTCCGATGGGGGCCGCCAGTCGTAACGCCGGCGTTCCGTTCGGCTTGATGCGCCCGAACCGGTACTGTTTCTGAGTTGTTTTCTCGCTCATGACACGGCCTCCGTATCCATGTTGATGTGAGGATAAGTGAGCCAAGCATATGTCAAGCAAGCTTTACTGTCAAGTTTGTTTGACGATTTGGGTTTCTTCGTCATGTTTGCGCGCTGCTCCTGCCATGCGTTCGCTAAAACCGACAATCGGTTGCTTGGATGCGGTTAGCGCACCGAGATCCTGTCGAACGGCTCTTAGTCGATCTGGGAGTGCCATCGGTGTCACCGGCCGGCCCGATCATGCCATGCTGCTGTGCAGGAAGTGGTAGGCGCCGTGCTCGCGCAGGTAGTCGCGCATGTAGGGCAGTTTGAAATCCACCTGGCCCCATGCGGGTGAGTAGATGACGTCCTCCTTGATCAGTTGCGTGCGGTACACGTTCGCGTAGCCGGCGTTTCGTTCGCGGCGCTTGGCGGTCTTCCCGGCAGATGATGGTGCGTCATCCTGGGCCATGGCGAGCAGATACTCCTTCTGCATCGAGCTCAGCCCGTCGATTTCTGGGGCATGCACCATGTCGCCCAGTCAGCGCTGTGCTCGCCGAATCCCTTTTTCGGCCGTCTCCATCGTGATGCTGTCGTTATATCTGGAGTATGCCCACGCCATTGTCGAGCGCCATCTCGAATTCCTCGAGGTCGTCCTCTCTGCCGATCAGTACGGGCGGCGTCATGCCTGCTGTGGGTTTGAACGGATTCGCCTTCGGGGACCCTTTCCGAAAGTATAAAGAATATAAAAAAGTATAACGACGTATGGTGGGAGGTGTCTCGTCCAGCCTGGCCTGATGGCGTTTCCGCTGTACTGATGACATGCCGATCGCCGGTCGCCTCCGGGGGAGATCAGTTGCGGAAAGGCGCTGGGTTCGCAACAACCTGTGCATCCGTCGATACGATATCTGTAGCTAAGTTGTGCCATAGCTACAGATATCCGATTATCTGTAGCTATGATTATCCATAGCTACACATATCGAGCGCAGAAAGGGTACCGGTCATGGTCGAATGGCATATCCCCGCACTTGGCCATGAGGCGCACGTATGGCATATCGCCGATGACGCGTATGTCTCCCGGTCGCAGCGCATGAAGGGCAACGGTCCATACGAATCGGCCGTTCCCATTACGTTGTGCGATCTGGATGTCGATCTGCCGTCAGCGTTGGGCACTGCGATCGACGCGGCGAGTCAGGCGTTGGCTAGATTCGATGCCTATGCACTGTGGAAACTTGGCGAACAAGTGCAGTCCCTCGGCCCGATGAGTGCGGTACTGCTGCGCACGGAAGCTACGTCATCCTCGCAGATCGAACATCTTACTGTCGGTGCGAAGAATCTGGCATTGGAGCTCCTTGATGAGGGAGACAGCCAGAATGCGCAGATCGTCATAGGTAATGTGCGGGCGATGGAATCGGCGTTGGAATTCAGCGGAAACATGACGCAGGAGAATTTGCTGCGCATGCATAAGGCATTGCTCAGTGCACAACCCGGCTGGGACGAATACGCCGGTAGATTCCGTGAGCAGCTCGTGTGGGTGGGGACCAGTTCGCATTCGCCGCGAGGTGCTTCGTTCGTGGCTCCGCAACCGGATCTGGTACAGCCGGCGATTGACGATCTGCTCGCATTCCTTCTGCGCGACGACATTCCCGTGCTTGCGCAGGCCGCCCTGGCCCATGCGCAATTCGAGACGATTCACCCATTTGCCGACGGCAACGGTCGAACGGGTCGTGCGCTCATCCACGCCGTACTGCGCAGCAAGGGTCTCGCCGCGCATGTGGTGCCGCCGGTTTCCGCCGGCCTTCTCCGTGCTACCAACACCTATTTTGATGCCCTTACCGCATTCCGTGTGGGGAATGCTGCTCCTCTGATTGCAGTGTTCGCTGAGGCGAGCCTTTTCGCCGCGCAGAGCGGCATTGATCTGATCGATCGCCTCGACGGGCAAATCGAGGCCGCCAAAACCGCCTTGCGAGGCACGCGTAGGGATGCGGCTGTGTGGAAGGTGCTGCCGCATCTGATCGCGCAGCCAGTGATCAACTCGCAATACTTGCGCTCAACTGTCGGATTGTCCAAACCGCAAGCCGAGCGTGCCCTGCGCGCGCTCGCCGATGCCGACGTGCTCGTTGCGCGTAACACCGCCAAGCGTAATGTCGTGTGGGAGCATCGTGGCATTCTCGACGTGCTTGATGACTACGCAGCGTCGCTGCGCCGGCAGTGATGATATTCGGGGATGGAAAACGGAGCAGCGTCGATTCCTAGGGCGGTTGTCCTCATCCGCCAAGCCACGTCGCCAGGAACAGCAGACTCTCATTGACGGTGTCGAAGGCATTGTCCAATACGATCACCGGCGAAACGTGCTCCTTCAGGAAGGCTTCCAGCGCCGCGAAATCACTGAAATCGACGGGAACGCCCATGTGCTGCGCGGGGACGCCGGCGAGCGCGAACGCAAGCGCATTCGCCACAGCCGGCACATGGACGGCATCGATGGCCAGCAGCCGCGTTGCATGCAGCGTTCTGCACAGCTGCGTCGCAAAATCGGTCAGCCGCCCCCCTCGCTCGCCTTCTTCGCCGGCTGCCTACAGTGTAGGCGACCGACATCGTGGCACGCCGACGATGTTCAATATTGGAGCCATTGTTTTTGGAACGTGTCCCATTATGTCCGTCGTCTCCCTGTTATGCTTGAACCACCAACGGGGACGTGGCGGGCGAAGGAGCCGACATGAAGGATGCATATCGTGCCTATGACGGCACAACCATCGACGATTCCTTTGCGCTGCTCGAATCCGTCAGCTGGCTGCGCAGGTCGACGCGCGACGTCGCCTGCGTGCTGCTGTCGCAGGATGCGCGAGGCCGGCCGTATGTCCCTCTCGACCGGGTGCGGGCGACCGTCGGCTCGCGCGCGGTGACGGTGCTGCTCGATAACGCCGTGCAGCGATCGGCGCGCGATCAGCTCGGCGACGTCAATCCCTACCGCGGCGCGGCGCGCATCTTCCCTCCCGGCGACCGGTGGCACGACGACTATCGACTCGTTCCCTGCATGCTGCCGTCGTTGTCCAAGGCAGAGTTTCTGGCGCGCATCGACGACAAACTGAACGCGCTCGTCTCCGTCGAACGCAGGTCGCGCGCCACGCATGCCGCCCGATCTGCCGCGTCGCCGCCTGCGTCGGTTCCGCAGTCGTCGAAAAGCCGCGCCGGCAAGCCATCCGAGGAGCCGAGTCTCGCGGATGTGCATGGTCCCCGGCGTTCGTTCCATATCGATCTCACGCACGCTCCGCTGTGCCGCGACGCCATCATGTCGTCGAGACGCGAATACCCGTGCATCCTCGTATCGCTCGCGCCCGAGGATACGCGGCCGTATCTGGACGTGTCCGCATTGCTTGACGAGATCGAGGATGCCGCCGTCGTCTTCGAAATTGCCGATCAGCGGACCGAACAATGGCTGCGTGAGCATCTGCCGCAGTGGGCGCTCGCGTATTGTGGCGCGTGCCGATTCTTCCCGCCGCGCAACGGCTCCAACCGCACGTATTCGCGGCTGTTCCATGTGTATGGCCGTGAAGACGGCGCCCGTGTCGTCGCCGAACTCGCCGAGGAAGTGTGGGACACGGCGTATGCGGATGGCTACAGCATCGGCGCGGGCGTCGACGATGATGCTGATGGGGACGACGACGTCGCCGACGTCATGTGCGATCGACGCGACGAAATCACTGCCGGTGTCGTCGAAATGATCATCGATGACACGGCGTATGTGAAGATGGACGACGAGCCGATGCCGCGCAAGGCGACGCTTGCGACGCCGTTGACGCTGCCGGAATCGATATCGACCGCGGCGCTGCTGCGCAAAGGGCAGCATGTGCGCGGCAGCGCCGTCGGCGAGGACGGATTCGAGATCGTTCCCGATTGGGTCGACGTCGCCGACGCGTTGCGCGCGTACGGGCCGGAAGCCGTCGTCGCGGGGCTCGTCACGTATGTGTGCGCGGACATGCTCAAGGTCATGCTGTATCCGACGGTCGAGGTCGAGGTGCGCGGGGCGGATCTGTTCGCCGGCACGGCTGTGAATACGGATCTGGATCTGCGGCAGGTGTTTTCACGTGAAACAACGATTGCGCTGCGCGTCGTGGCATGTGACGCCGACGATTGGCTGTTCACATTGCCGGCTGCGACGGACACGGTCGTCGAGCCGCCGAGTCTGCTGCCAGAAGGACCCGCATGGCTGGACGCGGCGGCCGCGTTGGCGTATCTGACACGCGCCTATGCGCGCACCAGTCTCGCCGATGTGGCGATCGAAACGCTGCTTGACTCAGCCGGGACGGTGGAATCGGCACGAGCCACGCTGCGCACAATGCATCGGCAGCTGGCGGAGGCGCAGAACGATAACGCGGCGTTGACGCGCGCCAACGAACGGCTGCGGGATGAGAACGCCGAGCTGGCATGCCGCAACCGCGCCTACGAAAAGACGATCGAGGAGAGCAATCCGCTTGCGGCGTTCAGCGGACGGTTTGCGTCGCCGCGCGAGGAGCTCGACTGGCAGTTGGAGGCGCAATCGCTGCTGCAGTTCACGGTCGAGGAGCGCGAGCGGCATCCGTTGGCTCGATGGTCGTATTCGGAGGGGTTCTTCGACTCGTTGGCGGAATGCGAGCACGGGGACATGTCGCGATGGTCGCTGATCCGCACGATGCTGCTCGTGCTCGCCGGTAAGGAGACGCTCAACGGGCTGCGGCAGCACCAGCTGCGCACGGGCAGGGGAGGAGACAACCCGGGACGCAAGGACGGTTATGGCAACACGATCCAACGCTGCAACGTGCACGGCCAGTACCGACTGCACTTCACTCGGGACGGCGCCGGGCGGATCACGTTCGTCTCGGTGAATACGCACGACGAACTGCTGCTGTGACGCGTGCGCAGGACTGGGGAAACGCTTGGATGCGCTTGCTCATGCCGACGCCTAGGGCCTCGACGCGCTTGTGGCAGGCTATGGAAGCGGTTGGCGCTCCGCCGCGGAGGGTCGTGAGGCTCATAGTGAAGTGAATAAGTGATAAGTGAATGGGCGTGAGCGGTATCTGCGTTGAAGGAGAGCATCTTCTCGGAATACCGCAAGTATCGCCTTCCAAAACCGCCATTCCGCGGTGGTGATACTTGCGCTTCCACCCGAAGATGCTCCCCCTCAACGCAGATGTGGTTGCATGTGACTTTGCTGTTGCGTCCAGGGGCTCCGATTCGGTGACCGCCGGCGCGAAAACCTTTCGGATGGTCTGCGTGGCCATGTGGGAAGGCTGGTTCGTTGGGTATCTTGCCTCTGGACGTCGTTGTGCACTGGAGTGCGGCTCTCGCAAGAACCGGGCGGCGTGATGGGGTGAGAAACCTGTCCGCTACTCGCAGGGCCGTCTTGTGGACTGCGCGGTGCTGCCGGCGCGATGCCCCTCCGCTACCCGCGGGGCCAGCGAAGCGTCATCCGTTGTTGGATCGGCAGCGCGACGCGGCGGTTATCGGTCAGGAAGGTCGCGTAGCAATCAATGCGGTTGGCGGGGTCGTCGATAGCCACCGGAGTGCGCGTGTGCGCGACGAACCGTTCATCGACGCCGGGTGACGAAAGCGTGAGGTTGGAGTAGAAGAACGGGAACGCCGAATAGCGGCTGATCTGCTCAAGCGAACTCAGATCCTGCTGATACAGGAACCGCGCCCCGGGGATGCGCTGCTCGATGAGCGTGCGCCATGGGCCGATATCGGAGGCGACGATGAAGCTCATGCCGGAGAGATCGGCGAAGGTGACGCTCGGGTGTTGCGCGAGCGGATTGAAGTTGTCGATGGCGACGCCGAGGAATTCACGGCCCAGATACAGCGATTCGACGCGCGGATCGTCGATCTCGCGGCCGGTGAAGACAAGCGTCGCTTTGCGCTGCAGCAGTTCGTCGAGCGCCGCCTCCGGGTCGATCAGGCCGTAGCGGATCGTGATATGCGCGGCTCCGACGGCGTATTCCTCGCCTATGTGGCGACGCCGGACATCATGGTGCCGCTCATCAAGGACCTCGATGAGACCGGCGTCAAGCGCTTCATCGCGATGTCCGTGCCGGACGTCTACCAGGAGGTGGCCGGCCCATTCCAGGCGTGGTACCGCGAGCACACCGGCCTGGTGTGGAAGACCAACTACGTCGACACCGTCAACGCGATCGAGAACTCCGATCTCGACTATGTGATCCTGCGCACGACGTGGCTGTACGACAACCCGGCCAAGACCGACGTGGATGTGACGCGCAAGGGCGAACCGTTCAAGGACGCGCAGATCACCCGCGAGGCCGTGGCCAAGTTCGCGGCCGAGCTGCTGACCGGCAAGCAGGACTACCATCGTGAAAGCCTCGGCATCGGCGAACCCGGCACCGCGTGGACGAAGCCGAGCTTCTACTGAGTCGGTGTTGCATCTTGGCATCTTTGGGTGTTTGAGGCACCCAAAGATACCCAGATACCCATCGATTTTCGTGGTTTTTGAGTTTCTGGCCGTGGAGACGCACCCAAAGATGCCGAGATAGACCCAGTTTCCGTCACCAATCGCGGTGTTTGCGCATGCGGCGGCCGTCGGTCAGGTCCCGCACGGCCATGCGCTCGCAGATCCTGACCTTCCGTCCGATGCGCACACCGATTCTTTCGGCGACGAGCATCGCGAGCGCACGCTGCCTCTCGACCGTGCCCATATCGGCGGCCGTCATCTGGATCACTTCCCATCCCATGTATTCGAGCCGGCGCCGGCGCTGGGCGTCGTTCGCCCATCGCACCGCATGGTGTGCCCCCTCATATTCGATTGCGATGCGCACACCGGGATATGAGAGGTCAAGATACATCACCGCGCCCGTGTCCGGGTCGACGACTTTGAGATTGACGACGGGCTCCCCGAGCCCATAGACCATCAGCACGAGGCGCAACCGCGTCTCCATCGACGAGTCGGTGTCCTCGGCGGGCAGGGTGCACAACCGTTTGCACCGCGCGAGCCCTTTGATCCGTTTCCCGCCCTCCTGTTCGCGCGCCCACTCCGTCAGGAAATCGAGATACTGTTCCATCTGGTCCTTCGTCGTCCTCTTGAGTTGCGGGTCGCGTCGCATCATGTTGTCGCCAAGCACGACGAGCTCGGCATCGCTCAACAGGGGTGCCATCATGACCCATGTGCATTCGGCGGTCGTGCACATGACCTTCCCCGCGATGACCGTGCGTTGCACATAACCGCTCCACATCACATCATGCATCCCCTGGATGCGGTGGTGCTCCGCCATCGTCGTGATCTTCGGGCATTCGACGGCGAGCAGTCCGAGCGCGGTCACACGGCAGAAGGTCGGCCGCACCCTCAACGCCTGCTGCCGCTCGGCGCATCTTGCGATCATCGCGGTCTGTGTATTGGAAAGGTCGTTCCATAGCAGCGATTCGGTCATACACGCACTCAACCATGTTCGCGCTGAGTGTGCCATCCGCCGCCGCAACCCTGTGGATTTGTGGACAACGCATACGTTGTCCACAACAGGAGAATCGAATGTGGATACCGCGTGGGCGGTCGCACCGCCCACGCGACGCCTATCTCTTCATCTTTGGGTGCGCCTCAGCCCCCGAGGCCCCGAAACGCACGGAAATCAGCGACCATCTGCCCATCCTTGGGTACCTCGAACACCCAAAGACGCCACGATACATCCGAGATGCACCGCGGTACTGCCGATGCCCTACGCTTGAGTCATGTCTTTAGGTTTGAACATTCTGCTCATCTTCGTCTTTCTGTTGCTCGGCGCCGTGTTCGCGGGCACCGAGCTCGCGCTCGTCTCGCTGCGCGGCTCGCAGATCGACCAGATGGAACAGGAGGACGCGCGCGGCGCCCGCGTCGCGAAGATCGCACGTGACCCGAACACGTTCCTTTCGACCGTGCAGATCGGCGTGACGCTTTCCGGATTCCTGTCCGCCTCCTTCGGCGAATCGTCGATTTCCCCGTTCATCGTGCCGGTCGTCGAAGGCTGGGGTGTGCCGAGCAACGTCGCCGCGCCGCTGACTACGATCGTGCTCACACTCATCATCTCCTACTGCTCGATCGTGATCTCCGAGATGGTGCCGAAGCGCATCGCGATGCAGCGCAACGAGCAGATCGCGCGCGCGGTCGTGCCCGCGATCTCGGTGTTTGCGAAGGTGTGCAAGCCGATTATCTGGCTCATCGGCAAGAACACGAACGGCATCGTGCGCCTGCTCGGTTTCGACCCGAACGAAACCGAATCCGAGGTCTCCGACGAGGAGCTCCGTGTGCTTGTCAGCTCGAATTCGAACCTGACGACCGACGAACGCACGATCCTCGATGACGTCTTCGACGCGTCCGAGAAGATCGTCGCCGAGGTCATGCGCCCGCGCGCGGACGTCGCGTTCCTCAACGCGGACATGCCGCTCGCCGAGGCCGCCGCCTTCGTCCGCGACATGCCGTATTCCCGCTACCCCGTCTCGGGCAAGGACTTCGACGACATCCTCGGCTTCGTCCATGTGCGTGACCTGCTCGACGTGCAGAACCCGGACGGCATGACCGTCGCCGATGTGACGCGCGAAGGCATTTCGCTTCCGGGCACATCCAAACTGCTGCCGAGCCTCGCGCTGCTGCGCAAACGCGGCATCCATCTGGCCACCGTCATCGACGAATACGGCGGCACGGACGGCATCGTCACCCTTGAGGACATGACCGAGGAACTCGTCGGCGACATCCGCGACGAATACGACCTCCCCGAAGACAACACGAAGACCACGAAGACGGGCACCGTGTTCGTCAACGGTGTCGCGACGGTCGACGGCAGCATGACGATCGAGGATTTCGCAGATCTCACCGGTATCGAATTGAGTGATGGACCGTATGAGACGGTCGCCGGGTATTTCCTTGCGCACACCGGAAAAATGGGTGAGGTCGGCGATACGTACACGTCCGATGATGGTGGGTATACGATGACCGTCACGAAAGTCGACGGCCGCCGCATCGAGACGATCGAAGTCCGCAAACAGGACGCGCAGAAGGATGCGGATGCGCACAAGAACGCGGACGAATCCGACACCGACACCTCCGACGACTGATCTCGTTGACGCATGTCCGTCTTCCGTCGTGCGTTAGGCTTTCAGCTCACATCCAGCGCACATGCAGCAGCCGCACGTAAGCTCAAGACAACATGTTGTGCGGACCGCGGATACGACCGCGGCCTGCACCGATGGCCACGTACGAAAGGACACGCATATGACACTGTCATTCATCATTCCAGGACTCGACGAAGCGACGTCGGAGAAGACGATCGGCATCCTTCAGGAGCGCCTGAGCCAGGAGCAGGAGGCGGCGCTCGTGCTCAAGCACGCGCATTGGAACGTCGCCGGACCGAACTTCATCGCCGTGCACGAGATGCTCGACCCGCAGGTCGACGAAGTGCTCGCGATGGCCGACGAGACGGCGGAACGCATCGCCGCGCTCGGTGGTTCGCCGTCCGGACGCCCCGACGACATCGTGCGCTTCCGCACATGGGACAAGTTCGACCTTGACGGACGCCAGAACACGCTCGATTACCTGCGCGCGCTCGACAAATACTACGATGCGTTCATCGCCGACGACCGCAAGGCCGTCGCGGAACTCGACGAACTCGATTTCGTGAGCAGCAACATCATCCAGGACCATGTGCAGAAGCTTGAGCAGTTCCAGTGGTTCATGCGTTCGTTCCTCATCGACTGAACCAACGCGCACGTCGTGCCAACATGCCGATGGCCCCCGCCTTCCGATTTCGGAAGGCGGGGGCCATCGGCATGTTGATGCATCTCGGCATCTTTGGGTGCGCTTCAACCCCTAGGACCCCGAAACCCACGGAAATCGACGGATATCTTGGTATCTTTGGGTACCTCAAACACCCAAAGATACCAAGATATCTATCTCAGACTCAGAAGCCCAGCACCTCGACGAGCCGCTGTTCAGCTGCGGCTCGTCGCGAACGCATGGTCGAGGTCGCGGATGAGGTCGTCGGCGTCCTCCAACCCAACCGACAGGCGGAAGAACCCCGCGTGGAAGCGTTCCGGATACGGGTATTGCCGCTCGTCATCCTCGCCAAGGAACACGATGAGGCTTTCGTCATGCCCGAGCGACACGGCGGACGTGATGATGCTCAGCGCGTCGACGAAGCGGTTGTGCCCGTCATGGTCGGCATGCAGCCCGAACGACAGCACACCGCCATAGCCGCTGTCCGCGCGCGCAAGCTGTGAGCGCATCAGCTCATGGCCGGGATCGTTCTCGAGCCCCGGGTAGGCCACGAAACGCACTTCCGGCCTGTCCTGGAGCCAGCGTGCGATACGGAGCGCCGTCGCATTGTGCTGGCGCATGCGCAACGGCAACGTGACGGAGCCACGGTTGATGAGCCACGCATTGAACGGGCTGATGATGCCGCCGTAGTTGACTTGGTACACGTACCGCAGCCGCGCAGCGATCTCACTGCTTGTCGCCACACAGCCACCGAGCGCGTCCCCGTGGCCGTTGATGTATTTCGTCAGGCTTTCGATGACGACGTCCGCACCCAGATCCGCCGGTCGCACATTGAACGGCGAATTGAACGTGTTGTCCACGTTCAACAGTGCGCCGGCATCGTGCGCGAGCTGCGCGATCGCGGCGATATCGGAGACCTTCAACGTGGGGTTCGCGGGTGTCTCGATGTGGATGAGCTTCGTGTTCGGGCGTATCGCGCGCGCCACGGCATCGGTGTCGGACGTATCGACGATCGTCGTCTCGATGCCGTATTTCTCCGGCAGGATCTCGTTGAGCAGCCGGTACGCGGCGATGTAGGTGGAATCGGAGAACACCGCGTGGTCGCCGCGGTTGAGCAACGTCGTGAACGTGGCGGCGAGCGCGGCCACGCCGGATGCGAGCACGACCGCGTCCTCGGTGCCTTCGAGGTTGGCGAGTTTGGCTTCCAGATACCGCTGGTTGGGGTGCCCGTTGCGCGTGTACAGGTTGGTGTCGGAACTCGACCAGTTGATGTCCGAAGGGTCGTAGGGCAATGCGTAGGCGTTTGCGAGTGTGATCGGGCGGCGTATCGCGCCCGTCTCCGCATCGGTGCCGTTGCCCACATGGATGGTGCGGGTCGCGAACCCGAGCGGCTCATGGTCGAACGATTGTCCGTGTTGTATCGATGAAGTGGTCATGTCATCTGTATAATCGACGAAGATTGCCGCAGTCACACCGTCGTAACATATACATGACGCGATTGCGCCAGATTTGCAGCCATTATAGAAAAGAACTATAACGAAACAGCGCGTGTGGGTGCCGATATGAGTCTTTCGCAGTCCTGTCCATCATTACAAATGTGGCCTAACCGCTGCATCATCGTAGCAATCAGGCCACATATAGCGCACCGCCTCATTGGTTGGCGTTATCTTCCAAGATGCGGAGCATTGCCGCTCTCATGTTCAGGCATCCACCAGGCAAACCGTTGATGCCGTCTTGCCGCACTCCGACGAAAGGAATCGCAGCGGTCACTTGTTGAGGATTGGCCATAGCGGCATTGGCGTTATCTTGCACAGCGCGCGCATATGCCAATACGTCTCCATTGCACCACACATCCGGCATTGGAATAATTTGACTGGCTTCTTGAATACAGGCGACAAGCGCATTCTGGTGCTGCCGCATTTCCGCTTGCTTCGTCTCTTCGCTCTTTCGCTGGGCAGCCTGCTTCCTTTGCTGCCAAGCGGCCATTGCCTGCACTTGGCGGTCGTAATCTTGTTGGCTTCGTTGCGTACGGGCTTTATTTTCATTGATGATATTCTGCACGCTCTGAACTTTTTCTTTGTATTCTTGTTCAGCTTTTTGGGATATCATTTGTTTTATCAATTTATCTATAAGATATGTTGCGGGGAATGCAAGAATGATGGCATACAACATTCCTTCATGAGCGGGATCAAGGTGAGGGAACAATCGCAAAACAAAAGCGATAATTACTTCGCAAATAAAATACACAAAGAACAAGTACCCGAACCTTTGGCCTTTGCTCATGGTCTTCTCCGTCGGGGGAGTGGGCATCGGCGGCACGGTTTGCAACCGCGGCTGACGGAACGAAGGCTCAGGGGGCATGGGCTCGTTGAATGATGTACTCGCCTGCGTCGAAACGGGCGTCACACGCTGACCTACCACACGCTGCGCGGCAATTATTTCAAGATCACGTTCGCGACCACCCAGCATCCAGTCCGTGTATGTATAGCAACGTTCAAGATTACGTAATCCCTCACGAACGACATCGGCGGCTGCTTGCGCTTCTGGAGATGGGTCCGCTGCGAAGGTGGCGACATTGTCGCGAATGGAATCCGCCGCATTGGACAATTCATCAAGCACCGCAGTAGGAGCCGCGCATTCGGCGAAAGCGTTTTGAATCTGATCATTCAGGAATCCATTGGAATATCCCATCTCTTGAAGTTTGTTGTCGAGCGCCGTCCGCTGCGTGTCAGAGGTGCTTTCCAGCTGCTCCGCCTGTTCGGCAAGGCTCTGAGGCGCGCCGTAGTCGGATCCTGTCGTCATGTCGATCCTTTCCTCTCTCTTACTTCGTGTCAGTTTGTGATATTAGAT
>NZ_MVOH01000001.1 GCF_002286935.1 Bifidobacterium criceti | reverse complement strand
AGGCCTCCATCCCGCACGCGGCGTCGCTGCATCAGGCTTGCGCCCATTGTGCAATATTCCCCACTGCTGCCTCCCGTAGGAGTCTGGGCCGTATCTCAGTCCCAATGTGGCCGGTCACCCTCTCAGGCCGGCTACCCGTCAACGCCTTGGTAGGCCATCACCCCACCAACAAGCTGATAGGACGCGACCCCATCCCACGCCGCAAAAGCATTTCCCACACCACCATGCGGTAGGTGCGGCACATCCGGCATTACCACCCGTTTCCAGGAGCTATTCCGGTGCATGGGGCAGGTTGGTCACGCATTACTCACCCGTTCGCCACTCTCACGGCCGGTGCAAGCACCAACCGATCCCGTTCGACTTGCATGTGTTAAGCACGCCGCCAGCGTTCATCCTGAGCCAGAATCGAACCCTCCACAAAAAAACCTTCATGAAGACATCCAACAGATGACTCATAATTTCCAAAAGAAATCAGACGGACCATCCAATAAGGAAGGACGGTCACACAAAAACCCCGACACCCATCAAACCCCCTCGGGTACCACACGGGCGGGCATCGGACTGGCAATCAAAAGACCACCACACAACCAAAAACATGGTCGCATGATGAAGTAGTACAGTACACACTATTGAGTTCTCAAACCACCACACACAGCCCACGAACCACCAGGACCCAGTCCCGAAGCTCACCGACCGGCAGCAAGACAAGAAACTTACACCACCCCCAACCAAAACGCAAACCCACCCCCAACCAAACACCCCCAAAACCCAACAAACACAACACCACCACCGGCGTGTCGCAAACCACCCCACACCACCCCAACCACCCAACACCACCCACAACAACCACCCACAACACCACAACCACCCGCGTGTCGAAAACCACTCCCAACATGTCACACACCACCAAACACGCACCCACCACCACACCGGTAGCGCCCCCACCAACGACACCACAGTCCACGACGACCCACAACCAGAGGCCCTCCCCTGATCAGCACCACCCCACTGCGCAACAACACACGACGCAAACAGACCCCCATCCATCCAGCGTCATCCACCATGCAGGCATTCGCGACGCCGCAGGCATCCCCGCGACCAGCGACACCAGATCTTGCAGTGCCACACGATACTGACGCTGACCAGTCGACCAGCAGCCCCGTGCGATACGGAAACGCACGACGCTGATGGAAGGCACGCGTCGTGCCGCCCCTCAATCTGCGGCAACGCGCGACACATACAGGCACCAACCCCACAACCGGCGGCGACGCGCGACGCAAACAGGCACTACTGCGACCAGCCGCACCGCACTTTGCGGGAACGCACGACGCCGGCACTCTCCCAGCGACCAGCGGCACCACAACCTGCGGCAACGCACGACACCGGCGGGTACATCCACACAAACGCGGCACAACACAACACAACAAACGTGGTGTAGAACTGAAATCAGCGGCACACGATGCACACCGCGTGCACCGCGATGATCAGGAAAACAGGGACAGGAGCACGGCGCAATGACGGACACGACAGCAGCGGGCACACCGATGAAGAAAATCATGGTATTCACGGGAGCGGGCATCTCCACCTCGGCGGGGATCCCCGATTTCCGCGGCCCCGACGGCGTATGGACGAAACATCCGGACCAGATGCAGGTGTACGACATCGACGCGTTCCTCTCGGACAAGGAAGCGCGCGAATACTCGTGGCGGTGGCAGAAGGAATCGCCCGTGTGGAACGCGAAGCCCGGTGCGGCGCACTATGCGCTCGTCGATTTGGAGAAAGCGGGACTGCTCAGCCTCATCGCGACACAGAACTTCGACGCACTCCACGAAAAAGCCGGCAATAGCCCGGACAAAATCGTGAACCTGCACGGCACGATCGGCACATCGCATTGCCTCACATGCCACGCGCGCTACGACACGGCGGACATCATGGCGAAGCTCGACGAGGAACCCGATCCGCATTGCCACCGTAAGCTGCCGTACAGCGGCAATATGCCCTGCAATGGACTGCTGAAAACAGACGTCGTGTACTTCGGGGAAATGCTGCCGGAGGGTGCGATGGAGCGTTCGATCCGCGCGGCGCAGCAGGCGGACGAATTGTGGGTCGTCGGTTCGACGCTTGAAGTGTTCCCGGCCGCGAGCATCGTGCCGGCGGCCGCGCAAGCGGGCACGCCGATCACGATCATGAACATGGGGCGCACACAATACGATTCGCTCGCGGACCGTCTCATCCATGACGACATCGCGACCGCACTGCCTGCGCTCGTCGAGGAGACAATCGCCGCGAACAAGTGAGTGCAGCCGCGCTCAGTTGCGCCGCTGACGCAACTTGAGCTGCGCGTTCATGCGGCGCACGTCGGCGCGGAACACCACACCGCAGATCGCGGAGATGACCGCCGTGAACACAACGACGCACACGATGGTGCTCACAACCGCCCACGCGCCGTATTGGCGCGGAATCCAGCCGATCCACCACGCGACGAGCATGTAGACGACCGTGCCCGGCGCGAGCGCGATGAGCATCTGCGCCCATTTCGCGAGGCGGTCGTTGAGCCAGACGACTGCCGGCGCACCGTAGGCGACGCCGATCGCGAGCATCGCCGCGAACTGCTTGACGAGGAGCGCGCCCGTATCGCCGCCCATCACAAGACCCGCGATCGCCGAGAACGCCATCGAGATGAACGCGGCGATGCCGATGCCGACCGCCGTGTATTTCATGAGTGCTTTGCCGACGCCACTGTTCGACTCAAGTCCGTTGTTCATATCAATCTCCTTTACGATATGTATTGACGATATTGAATTGTTGAATATAGGACGCGCCGCGCGCATTCACATGCCGATCGCGGACTTGAATGCGCCGAGGTAGCGTCGTGAGATCCATTCGACGGCGCCGTCGTGCATACGTACGCCGTACGCGCCGCCGAAGCCGCTTTCGACGCGGTCGATCGCGTTGATGTTGACGATCGCGGATTTGCTCACACGTACGAAATCCGCCCCGAGCTGACGTTCGAGTTCGTAGAGTCGGCTGTTTGTTTTGAGCGTGCCCTTCGTCGTCACGAGCTGCACGGCGCCGTTGTCCGCGCGCGCGACGATGACGTCGGGGATCGGCACGACAATGGCGTCGCCGCCGCGTCTGCCGAGCACCGCGTTGCACAGGCCGCCTTCGCGTTCGATGATCGTCGCGTCGGCGCCGATCGAGGCGAGCAGTTCGACCGCCTTGTCGAGCGCGGCGCACGACGCGCGCGCCGCGATGCGCGCCTCCTCGTGCCCCACTGTGGGTCCGACCGACAATTCGACGCGCATGGCCGCGCTCCTCTCTTCCGTTTCTTCGGTTCCGCCGTTGCGGACCGTTACCGCAACCGTACCCGAATCGTCCATCGGAAACCCCGTCGTTGCGATGAGCGGTACATTTCACGCGACAAGCGGCGTTGTACGCGCGCGAACCACGCCGCACAACGCGCGCGACAACAACAAAAAGGACCGGGCATACGGAACATCGTTCCGTATGCCCGGTCCTTGGTTCGTCATGATGTCTGTTTCACGTGCAACATGCACGCACGCGCACGTTGCACGTGAAACTCATCGATGCCACGTACGCGATCACCATCGATGTACGGATCTGCGGAATCCGCACAATCCACAGAACCACAGATCCGTACAATCCGGCATCAGTAGATGCGTTTCGGCGTGTAGCCGGCCTCGCGCATCATCTGCATGACCTGCTCGATGTGTTCGGGACCGTTCGTCTCAACGGTGACGCCGAGCGCGACTGAATTCGTATAGTGGCCGTTCGCCTTGAACTGGTCATGGTCGAGTGCGATGACGTTCGCGCGCGCCTTCGCGAGGATCGTCGCGACCTTGACGAGCTGGCCCGGCGTATCCGGCAGTTCGACTTCGAAGTTCATGATGCGGCCGCGCGCGATCATGCCCTTCTGGATGACGGCGCCGATTGTGACGGTGTCGATGTTGCCGCCCGACATGATCGGGACGACGACATGCTCCCCTTGTGCTTCCGCGAACTTGCGCGAGCGCAGGTTGAGGTGCTCGAGCGCGGCGAGTGAAACGGCGCCCGCGGCTTCGACGACCATCTTGTGCTTTTCGAGCATGAGCAGGATCATTTCGTTGATGTCGCGCTCGGAGACCTCGATGAGGTCGTCGAGGAACTCGTTGAGGAGCGCGAACGTGAGGTCGCCCGGACGGCGCACGGCGACGCCTTCCGCCGATGTGACGACTTTGTCGGCGGCGACGACACGGCCCGTGTCGAGTGATTTGCGCCATGCGGGCGACCCTTCGGGGATCGCGCCGATGACGCGCACGTCGGGGCGGAACGTCTTCACGGCGAGCGCGACGCCCGCGCCAAGGCCGCCGCCGCCGAGCGGCACGACGATGTCGGTCACGTCCGGGACGTCCTCGAGGATCTCCATCGCAATCGTGCCCTGGCCGCACAATACCTCGTAGTCGTCGAACGGCGGCACATAGGTCATGCCTTCGTTCTGGCTCAGTTCGATCGCGTATGCGGCGGCCTCGTCGAACACGTCGCCGTGCAGCACGACGTCCGCGCCGTACGCTTTCGTCGCGTCCACTTTGAGCGGAGGCGTGATCTCGGGCATCAGAATCGTCGCTTTCGCGCCGCGTTCGCGCGCCGCGTACGCGACGCCCTGCGCATGGTTGCCTGCGGACGCGGTGACGATGCCGCGGTCGAGTTCTTCGTCGGTGAGCGACGCGATCTTGTTGTAAGCGCCACGAATCTTGAACGATCCGGTCACCTGTAGGTTCTCAGGCTTGAGCAGGATCTTGTGGCCGGTCATTTCCGACAGGACCGGGGACGCGATGATCTGCGTATGTTTCGCGGTCCCATCGAGTCGTTCGGCGGCCAGTTTCAATTCGGCGGCATGGTCATGCCACATCGCTTGCAACACATCTTTCTGTTCCATAACCCGTTATTGTAAGGTTCCGCACGGTTGCGGCCACTCCGGCGTCCGCGTAGTGGCCGCAACCATGAGGCAGATCCGCATATCGTGTCCAGTGCATCCGCCGTCACAGCTGGACGACGACGCCTTCCCATTCGGCGAGCTCGCCCTTCGCGATCGACTTGACGCTGTGGATCGCGTCATAGGTGCTCAGCACCACATGATCCTCCCCCACGCCATCGCGCAGCAGCTCCTGTACGCGCGCTGGCAGTGCCGCATGCCTGCCGCTCAGGTTGATCATGACGAGCATGCGGTCCTCGCCGAGTGTGCGCGTGAACGCGTACACCGCCGCGTCATCGTCATCGACGAGTTCCCACTCGCCGGCTGCGACGACCGGGCTGTTGTGCCGCAGGTTGACGAGCTTCTTGTAGAACGCATACACGGAGTCCGGGTCGTCGAACTGCGCAGCCGCGTTGATCTCCACATGGTTCGGGTTGACCGAGATCCACGGTTCGCGCGCCGCGTCCGCCGCCGTGAAACCGGCGTATCGCGAGCCGTCCCACTGCATCGGCGTGCGCGCGTTGTCGCGGCCGAACATCGCGAGCGCGCCCATCATCGATTCACTGGTCTGCACGTGCGCTTCCTCGACGCGCTGGCGGTATGCGTTGATCGCTTCGAGGTCGCGGTACTGTTCGAGTTTCGTGAAATGCGCGCCCGTCATGCCGAGTTCCTCGCCCTGGTAGATGTACGGCGTGCCCCGGTGCAGATGTATGAGCATGCCGAAGGCTTTCGCGGAGTGTGCGCGGTTCTCTTCGTCCGAGTCGTCGCCCCACCGTGTCACGACGCGTGGCTGGTCGTGGTTGCATGTGAACAGGCTCGCCCACCCGCGGTCATGCACGGCTTCCTGCTGCGCTTTGAGCTGTTCGCGCAGATGGCGCACGTCGAACTTGACGATGTCCCATTTGCAGTCGCCTTGGTCGATGCCGACGTGGTCGAAGAGGAACAGCATGTCGAGTTCCTTGTTCGCCGGGTCGGTGATGTATTCGTTGCGCACGGCGTCGACGCCGGGGGCTTCGCCGACGTTCATGTAGCCGCCGCGCTTCTCGAAAACCTCACGTCGCATCTCCTTGAGGAACTCGTCGATGCGTGGGCCGTCCGAGCAGAACGGGTACGGCGATGAGTAGCCTTCCTCGCCGACCGGGTAGTCGTCGATGTCGGAGCCGGGTTCGCCGGGGAGCCGTCCGTGTGTGTCGACGACTTTTGAGATCTGGGTGATGACGTCCATGCGGAAGCCGTCGATGCCGCGGTCCATCCACCAATTCATCATGTCGTACACGGCTTGGCGTACCGCCGGGTTCTCCCAGTTGAGGTCGGGCTGTTTCTTCGAATATTGGTGGAGGAAGTATGCGCCGCGCTGTTCGTCGTATTGCCATGCGGAGCCGCCGAAATACGATCCCCACTGGTTGGGTTCGGCGCCCGGTTCGCCGGGTGTCTTGCCTTCGCGCGCGGGGCGCCACCAGTACCAGTCCGCCTTGTCCGAGTTTGGATCACGTGATTCCTGGAACCATTGGTGTTCGTCGGACGTGTGGTTGACGACGAGGTCCATGATCACCTTGATGCCGCGCGCGTGCGCCTGTTCGAGCAGTTCGTCCATGTCTTCCATCGTGCCGAAGAGCGGATCGATCGCCTGATAGTCGGAGATGTCGTAGCCGTTGTCGTCCTGCGGCGACTGGTAGACGGGGCTCAGCCAGATCACGTCGACGCCGAGGTCGGCGATGTAGTCGAGGCGGCTTGTGATGCCTTTGAGATCGCCGATGCCGTCGCCGTTGGAGTCCTGGAAGCTGCGCGGATAGATCTGGTAGACGACCGCGTTCGCCCACCATGGGTTGGGTGTCGCGCCGTTCGTGCGCACGTCGTCGGGGATGGAAGGTCGGTTGAGGGTCGTCATGTGTGCAGCTCCTTCGTTGGTGTGCCGATGGTTTCGAAGATGAGAACATCGTAGTCTCCGCGTATTTTGTTTCCCATTCGCTGTGCGCTGTTGGCGTGTGGGAAAGTATTTTGTGCGGATGTGCGATTGTCGTCGGTCACTGTTCGTCGTCAGAGGATTCGTATTCGATTGCGAAGACGGCGTATTCGCCGTAGGACAGCTCGATTGTGAATGGTTCGTTGGCGCCGATCTGCGTATGGTCTCCGGTCTCCAGATCACGCACCGCATATGCCGATCCGTCACCGCCGATGTGTGCGGTCTGCCGCGCGTCCGTGTTCAGCCCGAGGAACATGACGACCTCTTCGCCGCGGAACGTGTTGCGGATGCCAAGGGGCACCGTGGAATGCACCGGATCGGCGAGCAAACTGCCTATGACCGGTACGCCCACGCCATCGGGATGTGTCAGCACGCCGTCTTCGTCGAAGAACGGCCACAGCGTCTCCGGTTCGGTTTCACCGAGCGCGTCGGAGCAGTAGATCGGACCACCGCTGAACCAGCGCAGCCATGCGTGCACATGCGCGTCGGGGTGCTTCGTCCAGAACATGTCCCAGTCGCAGTGGTAGAGGCAGCCCATGAGCAGTGAGCAGTAGGCGTTCTCAATCGCATGTTCGGGAAGCGATTCGGGGATGCGCGGGAAGAAATCGTCGCTTGTGCGTGTGATCGGCGACGTCGGGCGGCTCCAGTAGTTCTCAGGCGCCATGCCCATGCAGTTGATGAGCGCGTTATTGAAGCATGCGGACGCCGCAAGGTCCACCGCACGATGCCGCACGAGCAGCGTACCGTACGATTGTGCGCCCCTCGTGAGCACCGACATCGTGCTCTGCGCATCCACCTTCGCAAAGTCGACGCCGGCGTGGGCGAGCGCTTCGTCCCACTGCCACCAGAACCGTCCGCAACCGAACTCGGCACGGCATGCGCCATCCACACGCACATCCGATGTCGGCTGTGCAGATGGCACGGTCATGCCATCCGGCAATGTCTCGAACATGTATCCGCGCGCATTGAACGCATCGGATTCGAGGTCGACGCCTCCCCAGTACCCGTGGAACGCCTGCCATACGCCCACATATCGCACACCGTAGTCCCGTTTGAGCACGTCGATCGTGTGCGCGAGCCCTTGGGGGAAGCGGGTGGGATCGGCTTCGAAACCGGTCAGCTTGTTGTTGTGCGTCTGCGACCAACCGTCATCGATCAGTACCCACGAAACCGGCACCTGTTTTGCCTTGAATTCGTCCATCTTGGCGAGGATGCCGTCCTCGCTCACGTCCTGCCCAAGCGAATCCCACGTGCACCAGCCAAGGCCACGCAACGCCTCCGGGAACGGACGACCATCGATCGCCGCGATGCCGTTGACGTGTGCGGCACGTCGTGCGCATCGTTCAACGAGCGCATACGGGTCATCCCCGTGCGCGTACAGCAGCGCGAGGCCCTCCACCGTCGTATGCCCCACCTGATTCGTCGACACGTCGACTGCCACCTCACGCGCGCATCCTCCGGCACCGCGGATATCAGCGCGGCATTCCCCATTGCTCACCGCGAGCAATACATGCCAACATCCGTCCGCCGACCGCCACAGCACCATCTGCGTGCGCTCCGGCACATCCTCGAAACCGTTCACCCAAGACGGCCTCATCCACCACTCCTTGTGCTGGTACAGGCACAGGATCGGCGATTCCGGCGCGGGCTGCGCATATCCGGTCAGTGCACATGTCACGGTGAGCGAACGCCCCGGCTGGAATGTGGCGTGCTCGAGGATCGGGTTCTCGACGGACAATTGCGCGTGCACGGCGATTTCGATGAGGCCGCGGGTCGTCTGCGGTTCGGCCGCATCGAGCGGCAATGGCACGTCGCTACGTTCACCGGTGGGTCCGTATTCCGTATGCGCCGTCACCGCTGTGACGTCCAGCAGTCGTCGTGTCACCGGCGCTCCTTTGTGCGAGTGAGGCGTGCATAGTCGGCGAAGAGGAGTTGGAGGCGGGCGTCATCGTCGGATCCGAACCATCGTGGCGCACCGAATGCGCGGTCGACGAGCTTGTCGAGGTCCTCGTGGGCTTTGCGCAAGTCAAGCGGCATCACGTAGGGATCATAGAGATCAGCGAGCGACTGCCCAGAATGCTGTTTGCGCACGTCGAGGATCCGTTGACCCGCCGCGATGATCTGCGCGCGCATGTCATCGGTGATCTCGGGCAATGGGAGATTGTTCCACACGACTGTATTCGAGAAATTGCAGGCGGATTTGAGACGACCGCCGATGCCTTTCTGCCACGCCATGAACATCCTCGATTCGATAATGGCGAACGCGAAGCCATCAGGATCAGATTCCATTAAACAGTAAATCATTAGTGGCGGCCTATATATTGCACCAATCACGCAGTGCATCCGCGTAATTTCCACCGAGCATTGCATGACAGATGACAAAGACTTGCACTGAAGCATCTATCTATGCCCCGCGTCAATTACTTACTATATTGCCAAATCAAGCGGCAAATCAGCTATGTCTTTAAGTCGCTTACCATCCACAAGCGTGTGGACTAGTTCAGCTAGGTCCTCACGCCCTATAAGCTCATCAACAGTCTCAATAAGCTCGGGGAGGAAGGCATGATACATGCAGTCGATGTCACCTGTGCCCAATGCAAGACTCGCAAGCCTACTAGGTGCCGGCTCGCCGGTCACGACGGCAATATGTGGCGCCTGCCCCTTTCGGTTACGAATGAGATTCAGAGCCTCTGTTCGTGAGTTCTGCGCACGATCGGAGCGCATGGTCCACTTGGCAGATATGGAAGCATGCAATATTGGCGCTCGCTGCGGTTCCCCAGTAGGACGCTGCCTCAGATCAGAGAGAACTGCAATTGTGTCATCCACCACAGCAAATGGCGCATTAATCATGGCATCTGTTTCTGGCAGTCGAGCAACAATGACATCAGGCGCGACTACATAATCGTTGCCTAAGGCCGCCTGCAGTACAGGATTCTGCTCCACAGCTTGTCCTAATTCCGCTAAATGCTCGTATTGCGCAAAGCTCTTCTCAGTGACGGCATTTTTATTGCCGAGTCTTCTGATTATCCACTCACCCGGCCGCAGATGTCCCAGGTGCGGAAACGTGTCGGAGATGAAGTCGCACACGGCAAACTCAAACTGGGCCCCAAGAGCCTGCCCAGACAAAGGTATGCGCGGCTCCTGCTGGGACTCATCCAACACGCGTTGCATGATGCCGTAGCCAATAGCTTTGCTCACGGTTTGACTCACATCAGCGTTTGAGGCGACGGCCTCACCTTTCTTTACCGTATACCCAAGCACACCGCGTTCAATCAGCCTAGCGTGGAAGGTCTGCCTTGCTCTCGCCAACAACGCTTGCTGCTCCATCTGCCACCTCCCATGCGTGGATAATCTGCTGACCTACTCTACGTGCCACTGCCGGCGGAAACGCATTGCCAATCTGCCGGTACGAGGCAGTTTTGCGGCCCACGAATTTCCACCCATCATCGAATCCCTGAATGCGAGCAGCCATCCGAACGGTCAATCGCGGGGTAAAGTCATTAGGCGCGTCAGCCGGTGGGTTACCATCTGCGATACCTTTTCCATCAACTCCCAGCTTGGCCCATGCACGTTTCGCTCTGGTGGGCCCCAAGTCGGCACCGCCGTGGAGTTTCGACCCACCAACAAGCGTTGGAGCTATGGCATCCGCTCGCCGAGCCCAGCCTGCTGCTCCTTTCCAACCATCTGCAGCCATCAGGTCCTCCAACAGTGCACCAACAGTTGGTGGGTTTACCTCATCAGGTTCAGGCCAAGTAAAATATTTCATGTCAGCAGGCCTCAGCGCCACACAGATGACGCGTGGACGTAATTGACTAACCCCGTAATCACTAGCTTGAAGCAACCGCCACTGCGGACTATATCTGTATCTCCTGAGCCTGTCAGACACATTTTTGCGGAACACGTCGAACTTCGGATCGAGTAGTCCTCGCACATTTTCAAGCATGACGCCACGAGGTTCGACCTGTCGTATGATCTCTAACGCCCGGTTGAATAGCTCTCGCTCATCAAGTTCACCTAACTGCCTACCCGCGACAGAAAATGGCGGGCACGGGACGCCACCACTGATCAGATCTACACCCTTGTAATCGCTCGGATCCCACTCGCGCAAATCAGCCTCTATCACATTCCAGTTTGGCCGATTGAGCCGCAATGTTCCACAAGCATGCTTATCTATTTCGACTAACGCAACGTGTTTGAAGCCAGCGAGTTCAAGCCCATACGCCTGTCCACCAGCGCCGGCGCATAGTTCCACGTCAGTGTATTCTGTCGCCATTAACCACTCCTTTATATGCATAGCCGAAAGACTATCTAAAACCGCCGGCACAGCTTAACCAAAACGGCTTATTCCCGAGCCTCACACGGTGTGCGTTATAACAATACAACATAACACTTCTCTCGGCGTGAACCCGTTCGCGGCGGTTTTGTATTCCGGTTCCGCCTACTTCTCCAGATCCGGACGGCCAAGCACATCGCGCACGAGCCCGTTCCAGAACTTCTGCGTCTGCTGTTTCTCCCCAACGATGCGCTGGGTTCCGCGCACCGACCATGCATCCACGAACTGCTGGGTGATGTGCTCAAGCGTGGTGTTCGACATCAGATTCCCTCTCCTCTACATCCATGTCAGCTTTGCGTGCAGCTGCCTTGCCTGTGCGCCAACACCACCCAGCATACCGTGCCGCCACACGGTGGCTCTTGGGGCAGCAAGGACACGGTTAAGGACACGATACGTGACAAGGTTACTCATGTGTTGTCCTTTCTGTCCCCAACGAGGTTATTATGCCACTTATTGATTGCAATCAGCGCATGGAGGAGACGACTCTCCTCACCTGCCTTCTCAACGATGGTGAAGGTTTGGAAATCGAATACGAACGATGCAGAGACCTTCCTCACGAGGATACTCAACCATCTCCATCGGGTCGCTCGGCTGCCTGAAGAATCAAACCAACCAGCGTATATTCATCAAGGGACTCGCGCACGTCATGGGCAGACTCAGCCCGAAGACCCTAATCATCTACGGCAATGCACCAGAACCGATCTTCGCGCCGTACGCGAAGATCGGCGTGACATTGCTGCGTTTCCCCTCTCAGATCGAGCTCGCCCACCGGCAAAGGGAGGGAATAGATAATGGGACAAGGATACTCAGGAGACATTATGGTAGATGCATCTTTCAATGACGCCATGATCGGCATGCTCAAGAAGACAATCGGTACGCAACTGGTGTCTTTGGAATGCTTGAAGTTGGACAAGTTCGATCGTACATTTGCATATGCGACAATGACAACGTCGGCCTCTCGCATTGAGTTCGCTGACGAGGAGCAACTCATTGCCTATCTTGGAACCACGGAGGATTGGCCAATCCTAACTTGCCGAACCATACCCAACGATGACCACTATGAGCCCTTCACCAACCAAACGTCGCACAAGTACCCATTGTTGGGGACGGTGCAAACCATCGAAATCATCAATGAGACAATAATGTTCCCCGATGACGAGTATGAACTCACACGAACCCTATGCATCTATATCCACACTGACCAAGGAACCGTATCCATTGGTGCATTGTCCCTGTTCGCTGAAGATTTGACCGTAGGAATGAACACCGTTCCCATCGTGCTCCCTTCCATACAGGAAGTTGAACAGGCATGGCGGGAGCATCCCGACGATGATGTCCGCGTGACGCGCAGCGTTGTACAAGTACAGTGAGTCGTCACCGATGGCGAACGACAATGGTGCGCGGATATGGCGGTCGACCGCATCCGCCACTCCTTGTGCTGGTACAGACAGCGGACCTGCGATTTCGACGTGGGTTCCACGATCCATTCAATTGTGCGCTCGTCTGCAGGAGTATACGATTGCGATATACTGATGTAAGACATAAACTTACTACTGTCTTACGATAGAGATTGGAGTCGATATGACTATGTCATCTGTGACCGTCCGCGTCGACGCACGCACCAAAGAGCAGGCAGCCAACATCGCAGAGGATTTCGGACTTGACCTCTCCAGCGTGACTCGCGCGTTCTACCGGCAGATTGTTCGCGAGCATAGGATCCCCCTGAATCTCTCCTATCCTGATGCGCCCCAGGAGACCGTTGAGGCACTCGACGAGGCCCGCACCATCGTCAGCAAGAAGTCCGCGCGTTTCGACAACGCCGACGAGATGTTCGAGTCCTTGGATATCTGATGTTGAAAATCGATTACACCAAAGCGTTCGAACGTGACATCAAACGTCTGAAGCGTAGGCACACGGACCTCGCCGAATTACGCGAAGTCATTCGATTAGTGTCTGAAGACACAATGGAGTCCAAGGAAACGTTACGCCGCAGGCATCGCGCACACAGGCTTCAGGGAAAGAACTGGGCAGGTGTTGTGGAATGTCATGTGGGTAATGCTGGAGATTGGCTTACCATTTGGCTGACCGAAGATGGCACGGCAATTTTCCTACGCACAGGAACACATGCGGAGATTTTCGGCGCATAACGTCCTGCACAGTGGTCGGCCGCACTCGGTTCTCGAGTGCGGCCGACCGTATAGGGGCAGCGGAACCATAGCCATCAGATAGCTCGCGAACGCCTGCGGGTAGTTCGTCGCGAACTGCGAACTGAACACATACTGCGCGAGCGGGATCGTCTGGTCCTGTTGGTTCGTCAAGATGATGAGCGGCAGCCTGTCAAATCGTCGGGAATGGTCTCGGATTCGGCCATCCGCTCATCCGCGAGCGCCTGCTCTTCATCCATGCCGATCATGGTGAGCAGCTCTTGGTCACGCTCGCTGTATTCGCGCTCACCGTTCATGTCAGATCCACCTATGCCCTATGGACCTGTAGCGCCATGACAATATTGGCGATGAATTTCTCATAGGTCATTTCAGAGGAAGGTTCGGTTACTTCGCGCGTGTCAGGATTCGCATATACGAGCCATACCGCCTGATAGAGGCTTTGGCGGCGCAATCGTTCGCACAGGATCCTGAAACGGTCAAGGTAGGACGTCTGAAAGAACGTTGCGTCAATAGGGAAATGCATGGATCGAAAAGCCCTGCTTTCCATGCGACTCTCAGCACAATCGCGGATGATCATCACATATCCCATGACAGGCGGAATACTGGCATGGCCAAACAAGTCATTGTCAAACGCCACACGCGCGTCAAAGGCCGAACCAATGGACTCCTCAGCCCTATTGTTCGCATTATTGCCAAAAGAACTGCTGATGCTTTTCAACTCGACGGCGGCCACAAGGGCGGAATCCTCAAATGCCAGAAGGTCCCAATTTTTCGTGGAGCGGAACCATCCCGGCAACGTGCATAGACGTCCATGCTCGTACACGGAGGTTGACTGGAAGCCACCAGCCACCAGATCCTGCTTGATGATTGCCGCTATCGCATCCAAATGGGTGCCCGACGTGATGCCCCGCCTGCCTCCTTGGTCGGTATGGCCACGGAGCGCCTGCGCCTGTTGGGCCTGAGCGACCCTGTCATACATGTCAAGAATGGCGTTTTTGATATCGTCCCTCATCCCATGTTCTCCTCATATGCAGCGATGGCGAAATGGGTCGCCATCGCTCGGTCATTGTTCATGAAAGCCCGGGCGAGTCCGGCCCGGTTCTCTTCACTCACCTTCGCATACTGTGGCATATGCACGAGGCGCAGATACTGTGCTTGGAAGCGCAGGGTACCGCCCCGCATCTTGACCCCGAACGCATCGATGAAACGCCGTGTCGTATCAGCCATGAGCAACCCACCAAGCGCCCGCATATCCCATTCGTCAGACGTCAACCAGTAGCAATTATGGTGCGGATACAGTCCATGCGAGAGGACCGGGGCTGGGTATGCCGTCATATCCGGCATCAGCAAGAGGTCGCGGTCCATCAGGTCAGGGTTCACTTTGTCAATGGTGCGGTACCAGGACGCCTCGTTCTTTTTCGCCACATGACGGTTGGAGAGCCTCGCCTTGTTCCCCATGAAATACGTTTTGAGCCGCGGATACTCCTCCAAGTCAACGAGCGTGCCGTCCGCATTCCAAGGGTTGACAAGCCATCTGCGCCGTTCCGGATTCCCCTTCCGGTAATCCCTCATATAAAAAAGGGGCATCATGCGGTCCGATTCGACAAGATGCGCGTCCTGCGTGAGGAACACATCGTCGCAGCCTGTGGCGACCCCGATGCCGAGATGCACGCCAGCCTGCTCCAGACTGGGCAATGCCTTGCTCGCCCGTGATACGAAATCAACGAGTTCATGATCGCCAATGGGATAGATCGACGTCCCTGTCGGCTTGTCGATTTCGAACGCTTCGACATGCGCGGTCGATAACGCCGTGCCGCTGCCACGAAGCCAATCGAGCAGCATATCGGCATCAGCGGGACCGAAATCCGGTTTGCAATTCGCGAAACGGAGTTTGGCGGACACGTGTCCCTTACGAATCGTCGTTATCGCCGGATATGCATCCACTGCATCATCAAACGCGTCCACACCATGCATGCGAACAAGCGAGACGAGATCGCAATCATCCCCCATACGCGCGCGCAGCAATGCACCATACTTGTTCTGTAGCCAACGGTCCGCGCATATGAAACACAACACCCCATCATCGCGGAGGATATCCAGACCACGATCAAAAAAACTGACATAGAGATCGCAACCTGCCGTCACCGAGCGCAATCTGCTGACATATTCGGAGCGTTTGTCCTTGTCGATTTCCGTCGCACGAACATAGGGAGGGTTACCCACGACAAAATCACAGCGCGGCACATCATCCAGTATGAAATCACCATGCACAAGCCACGTATCCACGAGGTCGCGCGCCTGTCCCTCCGGGCATCCAGCACTTACAAGTGCCGACGATGTCACCGTGCGCGCAACCTCCAATGAATCGGCGTCGATATCGTAAGCGCGTACAGCGTTGCGCAATGCATCCCAATCACCGTGCATCGAGGTCAGTTCCTTCGCCAGCCTTTCGGCTATCGCAACGAGAAAAGCCCCTGCCCCGCAGGCGGGTTCGACGATGACTTTCCCAGTGATGCCCTTGCCTGGCGCATATCCGGCGATGTCAAGAACCAGATCGACGACCCATCGTCTCGTATACACCACACCGTGATGTTCCGATGCCATAGCCTCCCCAATCAGTCAGTGACCGCGATAACCAACATGAACGATTATCCCACATGCATCTCACAACACAACGGTTGGCCGCACTCGATTCCCGAGTGCGGCCAACCGCATGAGAAAAGCTGGGCACCATCGCCGCCGCGCTACTTCACGGCGCCGCGCATCACTCCGCCGACGACCCACTTCTGGGCGAAGATGTAGACGATGAGCACAGGCGCCATCGCCATCAGATAGCTCGCGAACGCCTGCGGGTAGTTCGTCGCGAACTGCGAACTGAACACATACTGCGCGAGCGGGATCGTCTGGTCCTGCTGGTTCGTCAGGATGATGAGCGGCAGCAGGAAGTCGTTCCACGCCCACAGCGCCGTCATGATCGCGATCGTCGCGTTGATCGGCCCCATGAGCGGGAAGATGATCTTCCAGAAGATGCGCCATGTGCCCGCGCCGTCGATGCGCGCGGCCTCCTCAAGCGACACCGGGATCGAACGGATGAAACCGGTCGCGATGAACAGGTTCGTACCGAGACCGAGGATGACGTAGAGGATGATCAGGCCGATCTGGTTGTCGAGGTGCCACGAGCCCATCTGCTTCGCGAGCGGCAGCATGACGACCGGGAACGGCACGAACATCGCGGCGATGAAGAAGTAGTAGAGGAAGCGGAAGAACCGCTTGTCCATGTTGCGCGCGATCGCATACGCGACGAACGTGTTCGTCACGAGCGTGAGCGAGACGGCGAGCACGGTGATGATCGCCGAATTGAGTGCGGCGCGCGGATAGTCGACCTTCGCGGACGCGGCCGCGAAGTTCCCCCACTGCCAACTCGTCGGCAGGCTGAACGTGCCCGCTTCCGCAGGCGTCTTCAACGCGGTGACGACCGTGAAGTACAACGGCACGAGGATCGTCAGGCTGAAGACGGCGACGACGGCGGTGAGCCACCAGTTGATGCGCCTGTCCTTGCGGAACTTCGTCGGCGCGCCTCCCGCGGACGGCGCCGCGGCGGCGGGACGGTTGGCGGTTGGTTGGATGTTGGTCGTTGCGGTGGTCATGTCTCACACCTTCTCTTTGCTGCCGAAGAACTTGAGCTGAATGAACGCGATGATCGCGAGGACGATGAAGAACAGCACGGCGTTCGACGTCTGGTACGCGTATTCGCCGCCCGTCAGGCCGCCCTTCCAGATGAGGTACGTGACCGTTTCCGTCTTCGAGTTCGGTCCGCCGTCGGTGAGCGCGACGACCTGGTCGAATGTGCCGAGCGCATTCTTCATCGTGAGCACGAGGTTGATCGTGAAGAACGATCCGATGAGCGGGAACGTGATCTTCCAGAACTTCTGCCACGCGTTGACGCCGTCGATCGCGGCCGCTTCGTAAACCTGTGTGTCGACGGTCTGCAGTCCCGCGAGGTAGATGAGCACCGAGTAGGCGACGCCCTGCCATACGGCGAGGAAGACGATCGGGATCCACGCGTAGCGCTCGCTCGTGAGGAGCGATTCGCTCAGCCAACCAATGCCGAGCGCCTTGCCGAGCGCGGGCAGCGGCTGCATGAAGATGTACTTGAACACGTAGCCGATGACGAGCACGGCGAGCGTGTACGGGATGAAGTAGATCGCGCGGAAGCCGTTCTTGCATGCGATCTTGCCGTTGAGCGCGACCGAGAGGAACAACGCGATGACGTTGATGAGCACGGTGATCGCGATCGCGATGAGGAACGTGAACAGATAGGCGTGGCCGACGCGTTCGTCATGGAAGAGCGCGATGTAGTTCTTGATCCCGATCCAATCGTAATCGCCGTAGCCCTGCGAATTCGTGAACGAATACAGGATGCCGCGGATGAACGGCACATACAGGAACACGGCGAAGATCACGGCCGCCGGCACCGCCATCCAATAGTATGCGCGGTCGACCTTGCGGTCCGAGAACGCTGACGTGCGTTTGCGCGGCGCCTTGTTCGCGGGTTTGCGCGAGTGGTGCGTGTCGATGTCGTTCGCAAGCACGTCCTCCATCGCGCGCGCCTGCTGATCGGCGTTGGTCAACGAAGTCATGGCTGAACCTTCCTTTCCTTATGATCAGTCGCGGAAGTCGCGGGCCTGCACCTTGTCCCACTCGTTCTGCATCGAATCGACGAACTGGTTGACGTTGCCGCTCATGATCGCGGACTGCAGGTAGCCGCCGATGTTGATCGACGACGGGATGTAGTGGTCGCAGAAGTCGGCGACACGGTTGTCTTCGAAGAACGGACGCACCGTTTCGAGCGCGGGGTTGCCGAAATACGTCTCCTTGAGCGGCGTGATCGCGGACTGCGCACGCGCGTAGTCCTCAAGCTGCCGTTTGCTCATCAGGAACCTGATGAACCGCATCGCCTGTTCCTTGTGCTTGCTGTTCGCTCCCATCGTCAGCATGACGTCGTCGCCCGCCGTGAGGATCTGCTCGTCGGCGTCGTTCGACGCGGGCATCTGCGCGAAACCGAGGTCGATGTCCTTGTTGATCATCGTGATCTGCGGGATCGCGTATGTACCGAGGGGGATGATCGCGGCGGAACCTTTCGCAAAGTTCTGCGTGCCCTGCTGGTACGTGACGCCCTTCTCCCCGTCCGCATACGTGAACAGTTCGATTTCCTTCGTGACCGGTTCCGTCCAGATCTGCTTGAACGTCGTCTCGCCGTCCTTGAGTTCCGCGTAGTCGCGTTCGGGCACGAGCGTGCCCGCAAGCGACGCGAGCGGCGCCTGCGTCGTCCACGCGTCGGCGAGCGTCGCCTGGACTGGGTCGATGCCGACGTCACGGAACGTCTTGAGCATCGCCGTGAACTCGTCCCACGTCTGCGGCGGACGCTCCGGATCGAGCCCGACCTTGCGGAAGAGGTCCTTGTTGTAGATGTAGCCGGACGCGTTGCCGGCGAACGGCAGCCCGTACAGACGCTTCTTCGTCGGATCGTTCGTCTATACAAGGTTCTTCGCGATGTCGACCATGCCCTCGTTGAGGTCGTCGACGATCGGATCGTCGGTGAAGTCATGGAAGACGCCACTCGCGGCGAACATGCCGAAGCTGTAGTCGCCGTTGAACGTGATGACGTCCGGTACACGGTCCTTGACGAAGCGTGTGCGCAGATCGGTCTGCGCGTTCGCGGAATTGTTGATATTGATCCTGATGTCCGGGTTCTCGTGTTCGAATTCCTCGGCGGCCTGCTTGAACCAGTCCGCGGCCTCGGCCTTGAACTGGAAGAAATCGAGCGTGACCTGCCCGTTTGCCGCGCCGGCGCCGCATGCCGCCGACCCGAGGCCGACCGCGACCGCGCATACCGCCGCGCCGATTCCTGTGAGCGCGCGCCGTAGCGCCGAACGTCCGGCGTTCGTTGCGAACCTCATGATGACTCCCTCGTCCATTGTCCTGTTCCTCGTCGCCGGCCGTTGCTCCTTCACATCGGCCGACACCCTGAAGTCTATGGAGGCGCGTTTTTCATTCCCACTGTTCCGCGCGTCCGAAAACAGGGCAAGAAAAGAGGTATATTTATATACTCATGGAAACAAATTCAGACCCGCTCCCGTTCCCGCACTGGTTCAGCAAGTCGCAGGCGACGCATGACGTCGCGCGCGGCATCATGCAATACGGGCCGATCGCGCGCACGCCACTCGCACAGGTCTTCAACCTGTCGCAGGGCGCGCTTTCACGCATCACGAGCGATCTCATCTACGACGGCGTCATCGAGGAGATGCCTGCCGGCTCCGCGCAAGGCGGCACACTGCCCGAGGCGATCACGCCCCCTGATACGGGCGGCAGGCGCGGGCGTCCGCAGACGGCGCTGCGCATCCGCGAGGACGAACACACGTTCATCGGCGTCAACATCCACGACGGCGCGATCACGGCGTCCGAAGTCAACGCGATGTGCCGTCCGATCGGCGGCGATGTGACCGAGCCGATCACCAACCGTTCGCCCGAGGCGATCACCGCGCAGATCGCGCGCATCGTCAGTGCGGTCATATCCCCCGACGCACCGTGGCCGGCGGCGATTGGGCTGTCGCTCGGCGGGCATATCGACGACGACCGTTTCGTGACGTTCGCACCGTTCCTGTATTGGGACGCCATCGTCGACCTTGGTGCGCTCGTGCAGCGCGCGACCGGCATCCCGACGAAGGTCTACAACGACCTCGATTCGATCCTGCTGTACGAATGCTGGTTCGGTGACGCGATCGGCGTACCGCGCTTCGCCGTCATCACGATGGGTGCGGGCGTCGGCTATTCGATATCCGACTGTGGCAATCCGATCGACAACCCCGACAAAAGCTACGGCCTCGCGGGCCATGTGCTCATCGACCCCCAGGGGCCACGCTGCTCATCGGGCCATATCGGCTGCTCGCAATGCCTCACATCCGATTCGATCGCCGAGGAGTATTCAGGTATCGTCGGCCATGTCGCGACGTTCGAGGAGTTCGCACGCGACCTCCAGGCGAACACGCCGCAGGCGCGCCGGCTCGGCGAGCGCACATGCTTCCGCCTCGGCGTGCTCGTCGCGACCGTCGCGAACCTCGCGATGCCGACGACTGTGCTCATCAGTGGGGAAAGCTCGTTCATCGCGAAGAAGAACCGCGAATTCATCCGCAAAGGCATCGACACGTACCGGCACAGCCAGGCCGCGCCGGTATCGTTCACGATCCCCCAGTTCAGCTGGAGGCTATGGTCGGACTCGGCGGCCGCACGGGCGATCGCCGAGTTCATCAGTTGAGCCGGGCGTCCGCGCTCACACGCGCGTCACGCTGAAGAGCACCGCGTTCGCCGGATGGATCGACGGCGGGCGTACACCGAAGGTGTCGAGCGCACGGCCGGTCATGACGATGCCGTCCTGGTTCCACCATCCAAGCGCGCTCTGCCCGTTGCCGATCTGTGTGAACGGCTCGCCGCTTTCGAGGTTGCATGCGAGTGGCCGCACAAGGTAGTCGGCGTCCGGATTGAGCCCCGGAAGCCGCACGGGCGCGGCCGGATAGGTCTGCGACGTCGTCAGCTGCGTGAAGCGGTAGACGGCGCGCGCACCGTCGGCGCTCACGACGCCGTCGACGCGCACGGCCGGG
This sequence comes from Bifidobacterium criceti, assembly GCF_002286935.1. Classification (GTDB taxonomy): domain Bacteria; phylum Actinomycetota; class Actinomycetes; order Actinomycetales; family Bifidobacteriaceae; genus Bifidobacterium; species Bifidobacterium criceti. Next base: position 65,599 of record NZ_MVOH01000001.1, on the reverse strand, counting down.
TCGGCGGCGTCGCCGTGGACGACGGAACCATGCGCGAAATCATCGCGGTGCCGCTTGTAGGCGTCTACCCAGACGCCGAGTTCGTCAAGCGCCCCCTGCGGCTCCTTGAGCAGGTTCCATTCGATGCCGAGGTGCCCGAAGAACGCCATCGCCATGCGCATCTCCTGGCTCGTCGCGCGGTGTGTCGAATGCGCCGGGCTCGCGCCGACATGCTCGCCGATCATCTCCGGCGGCACGAGGAGCGACGTATACCGCTGGATGTCGGCGCGTTCGACCGGGTCGACGCAATCTGACGCCCAGATGCGGTCTGCGCGCGACAGGATCGCGAGGTCGACGCGGCCGCCGCCCGACGAGCAGCTTTCGATCTCAAGCCCCGGATGCGCGTCCTTGAGGTCGTCGAACATGCGGTAGACGGCGAGCGTCTGGCCGTGGACGGCCGGGCGTCCGGTGCGCGGCGAAACCGCCTCCGTCACGAATTTGTTGTGGTCCCATTTGATGTAGTCGATGCCGAGTTCGGCGACGAGCGCGTCGATGCATCCGTACACATACGCATAGGCGTCCGGGTTCGTCAGGTCGACGACCTGCTGGTTGCGCCCCTGCATCGGCAGGCGGTGCGCCGTCGGACGCAGCACCCAGTCGGGATGCTCGCGGTACATGCGCGAATCCGGATTGACCATCTCGGGCTCGAACCACAGGCCGAACTCCATGCCCTTAGCATGCACATAGTCGGCGAGCGCCTTGAGCGAACGGTCACCGTCGGGCCACACGTCCTGCGAGATCCACCAATCGCCGAGCCCCGCGTCGTCACCGCGTCGGTCGCCGAACCAGCCGTCATCGACGACGAACCGTTCGACGCCGCTCGCGGCGGCCTTGTCCGCGAGTGCTTTGAGCGTATCGAAATCGTGGTCGAAATAGACGGCCTCCCATGTGTTGAGGATGACCGGGCGCGGCTTGTCGGCGACGCCGTGCGCTGCACGCCAGTGCGCGTGTGTCGCGCGCAGTTCGTCATGGAAGCGTGAGGCGACCTCGTTGAGCCCTTCACCGTACGAACCGTAGAGCCACGGCGTCGTGTACATGTGTGCGTCGTCTTCCGTGCCGTCTTCCGCGCCGCCGTCATATGCGGGGAGCGTCATCTCGCCGCCCGCGAGCGCCTCGCCGCCGCCGATGAGCCCGGACGTGTACGGCAGGCGTTCCGCGGTCGTGCATGTATTGCCGCTCCATGCGACGTGCACGGCGTAGACGTCGCCGTGCGTGAAGCCGAATCCGGGACGGCCGGCGTTGAGCAAGAGCGTCGCGTCGAAATCGGGGCGTCCGACGAGGCTCGCCTTCTCGAAACGTCCGATCGTGAACGGCTGGCGTTGGGGCGAGCGTTCGCGCAGATGGTGGCCCGTCGTCGTCAACAGTTCGGTCATGTCCGCCGGGACCGGGAACGTGAGTTCGACACGGCCGATCTCAAGCGCCTGCGCGCGCCTGTTCGCGACCGTCGTGCGCTGGCGCACGAGGCCGCTTGCGCGCATCTCGCAACGCCAAACGATATGAACACCCTGTTCGCCGTCCTCGGCGTCGACACTCACACCATCGTCATCAATGTGGATGCCGGTCACGGTGAACCGGCAGTACAGTTCGACGCCTTCGGCACGCACGACGAAGCGCGGCGCGCCCGTCCACGCCTCCGCCTGCGTCGGCAGTACACTCGGCCACGCCGTCTCATCGAGCGCACCCGAGACGCGCTGCGGACGCAGCGCATCGACGGCCGAGGCGAGCGTACGCGGGTCGTCGAGTGGACGCCCCCAATGCACGATGCGCGGCAGTTCGTCGCCGACGAACGCGAGCGCGCACGCACTGCGCGCGTCGCGCTCCTCGAGGTAGACGATGCGGACCCCGTCGCCGCCGCTCGTCGTCGTGTGGAAATCGTTGATCGTCGTCATAGTGCCGCCTTCCCCTTTCGGATGCGTCATTGCAATGGTTGGTGCATGTCTCACGACCATCGTAGGCAATCGCGCATTCCTTGACAGCGTTCGGTGTGTGCGGCGAAGCGCGCAAGAAAATCGACTATGACGCGCGCCGTGTCCGGAAGAACGCGGCGAGGCGTCCGGCGCACGCGCGCTCCAGCACACCGCCGACGATCTCGGGGACGTGTCCGACGTGGGGGTCGCGTGGGATGTCCCACACCGAACCGCATGCGCCAAGCTTCGCATCCCACGCGCCGAACACAATGCGTCCGATATGCGTCTGCAGGCATGCGCCCGCGCACATCGGGCACGGTTCGAGCGTCACGACGAGCGTACAGTCGTCGAGGTTCCAATCACCGCGCGCGGCGGCCGCCTCACGCATCGCGAGGATCTCGGCGTGCGCGAGCGGATCGGCGTCGCGCTCGCGCATATTGCGGCCACGTCCGACGATGGCACCGTGCGCGTCAAGCACGATCGCGCCGACGGGCACATCCCCGCCCTGCGCGGCCTCGTCGGCGAGCGCGAGCGCGGCGCGCATCCATACGCGCGTGAGCGCGTTGTCCATCGGTGCGGTCATTTCGACTCCTTACGCGGCCATGTCCATATCATCCTCAGCCATCCCACACTCATGATACGGAACGTGACGGCATGCCGGCACCGTCGCACCATCGTAACGCGCGGCTTGCTATGCTGGAGACTCCCCCTCACAAGCGCTTTGGTGGGATTGTCGTGCGACCTATCCGCGAACTGGCAAGGAGGACCGACGTGGCCGTTTTCGAACTGATCCTAGGCGTCCTCGCCGCGGTGCTGCTCTCGTCGTTCCTCAGCAGGTTCATTCCACGCATCTCGACACCGCTCGTGCAGATCGCGCTCGGCGTGCTCATGTCACAGCTCGCGTTCGTGCCGACGACCGAACTCGACCCGGAACTGTTCATGGTGCTCTTCATCGCGCCGCTGCTGTACCTCGAAGCGCACGAGATCAACAAAAGCCAACTGCTCAAATCGTTGAAGCTCTCCCTGTCGCTCGCCGTCGGGCTCGCGATTGCGATCATGATCGTCGTGGGCTTCACATTGCACGCGATATGGCCGATGTTCACGCTCGCCGCGGCGCTCGCGCTCGGCGCCGCGCTCGGACCGACCGACGCCGTCGCCGTGAGTTCGCTGAGCCATGAGGCGGCGCTTTCGCAACGCCAGGTGGGCGTCCTCAAAGGCGAATCGCTGTTCAATGACGCGTCGGGCATCGTCGGGTTCCAGTTCGCGATCACGGCGGCCGTGACGGGACAGTTCCGCGTGACCGAGGCCGTCGGCGAATTCGTCGTCTCGTTCTTCGGTGGCGCGTTGTTCGGGCTCATCATCGGCCTCGTCGCGAACTGGCTGTTCGAAACATCCCGCCAACTCGGCTGGGAGACGACGACGTCGCGCATCCTGCTCGAATTGTTCCTGCCGTTCCTGCTGTACATCGGCGCCGAGATGGCGCACGTCTCCGGCATCCTCGCCGTCGTCGCCGCAGGCCTGACGATGCGCTTCGACCGCACCGGCATCGGCCCGAACGTCGCACGCACGAACATCGTCGCATCGAGCGTATGGTCGGTGTTCTCGTTCTCGCTCAACGGCGCCGTGTTCATCCTGCTCGGCCTGCTGCTGCCCGGCGCAATGCGCGCGAGCTGGGACAACCCGGCCGTGAGCAACTGGACGCTCCTCGCGGTCATCCTGTGCGTCTCGGCCGTCATCGTCGGGTTGCGCTTCGTATGGGTGTCGGCGATGCTGCGCCTCACACGCGCCGAGGATTCGCACGAACGCCGCCGCATGACGCCCGAACGCTGGCGTTCGGCGGCCGTCATGACCTTCGGCGGCGCAAAAGGCACAATCACACTGTCCTTGATGTTCACGATCCCCTATACGCTCGCGAACGGCGAATGGTTCCCGATGCGCGACGAACTCATCTTCATCGCCGGCGGCGTCATCATCGTCACGCTGCTGCTCGCGAACTTCCTGCTGCCGGTCATCGCACCGAACAAATCGGCATCGGAGACACGTGAGATCACCGAAGCGTCGATCGAGGTGCTGCGACGCACCGTCGAGGAACTCGCGGAACTGACGACCGATGAGAACCGCGCGCCCGTCATGGCGGTCATCAATTCGTATACGCAGCGCATCACACGACTCAAGAAACGGCTCGGCGACACGGCGTCCGACGAACGCGGCGAACTGCAGATCGCGGCGCTCGAATGGGAGAAGGACTACGTCAAACTCCGTCTCGCCGAAGCGCGTATCAACCCCACATTGAGCGAACACGACCGCGCGATCGAAATCGAGACATGCGAACGTCTCCTCGACCAGATCATGACGACACTGCGGCACACCTACACCGAACACGACTCGTCGCGCATCGCGTGGCGCGTGCGCGGCCGTATCCATCTGCTGCAGCGGCGTACGGCGAACGTCTCGCGGCGCGCGGCGAACAAGATACGCCGTTCGACGCCGCTGTTCAGCGAGGACGACGTCTATATCAGCATGCGCGCCCTGCAGACCGACGCGATCGACCATGTCATCGACCGCCTGTACGCGGAGATGACGAACACGACGTACAGCACCGAGGCGGTGTCCGCGTTGCTGCTCGACTACCGCCGCGCGGAGGCGTCGCTCAAATCACGTCCGAACATGCGTAATTCGGCGTCGATGTCGACGAGGATCGACGACGTCAAGCGCGAAAGCTTCGGCATCGAGCTCGGCGTCATCCAGGACATGGTCGAGAACGGCGACATCACGCGCGCGCAGGCGAAACAGCTGCGCAAGAACGTGTATGTGATGAGCGTCGCCGCCGACGCGAACTTCTGACGTACCGTCTACTGCTGGACGCCGGTTGCGCCGGCATCGTTCGGGGTTGTCGCGCCTCCGTTCGCGCCGCCGTTCACACCGGTGTCGCCTGTCACACCACCGTTCACACCGGTGTCGCCGGTGGTTCCGTTCACGCCTGTGCCGTCGCCGTTCACACCGGTGCCGGCGCCTGTGCCGTCGAGTCCGTTCTGTGTGCCGTTCGCCGCGTTCTGCTGCTGCTGGAGCAGTTCCTGCTGGCGTTGTGCTTCGGCGGCCGCGTTCGCCTGCGTGAGTGCGTCCTCGGATGCGCGCACGGTGTCACTCGCCGTGGTGAGCGCTTCGCGTGCCTTGTCCGCCGCTTCCTGGGTGAGGTTCGCGTCGTTCGCCGTTTTCTTCGCGTCATTGATCGCGGCGAGGAGCGCCTCGCGTGTCGCCTCGTCCTGTACGAGGCCCGCGGATTCGTCGTAGAGCGTCTGCGCGTCGTCGATCGCCGATTGCAGCGTCTTCTTGATGCCGTCCGTCTGCGTCTTCGTGGTCTTCGACGCGTTGACGGCGGCGGCTGCGTCCTTGAGCGCCTTCGTCGCGTCCTCGATCTGCACGCCCTGTTCATCGAGGCGTTTCGCGGCCTGTTCGAGCGCGCTCGGTGCGAGCGTCGCCGCGCACGCCGCGTCGATGTCCTGCACGTCCTTCTGCAACGACGTCGCCTGCTGCATCGCATCGTTGAGCGCCGTGAGCGTCGCGCCGTCGGCGACGGCGTCCTGCGGAGTCGAGGCGAGCTCGGTGTCCGCCTTCACTTCCTTGTCGAGCAATGCCGATGCCGACCGCACGACCTGTTGCGAACGTCCGCATGCCGTGAGCGCCGCGTCTTTCGCGTTCGCCGATGTGTTGCGCCGCCACAGTACGACGCCGACGGTGATGAGTGCGACGACGACGATTGCGGCGATGACGGCGATGATGATGTTCCTGCGCTTGTGGTTCCCGCCGCCGTTGCGGCTGTGGCGGCCTTCGCCGCCGTCGCCGGTGTCTGCGCCATCGTCCTCGTCGGAGACGTCCTCAAGCGGTTCGAAGGCCGCGGGTGGCTGTGCGCCGCCTGTTTCGATGACGGCGTTCGTATAGGAGGACGCCGTCCTGCCGAGGACGCGCGTGCCGTCGGATGGGTCGATCGGTGGGAGCGTCGCCGTGCGCGCCTCGTCGACGGATGTGTCGTCGGTGTGCGCGGCGTATGTATGTGTGTTGATTGACGCCAGCGTCGGCGCGGGCGGGAACAGTTCCGTCTCCTCATCGTCCGCGGCGGCGGCGCTGCCTTCCGCGGCGCCCCATACCGGCACGTTGAAATCATCGGATGCGGCGTCGTCCTGCGATGGCATCGCCGGCATCGCCTGCGTCGGGGCCGAGGACTGCGCGGGAGCCGCGATGCCCGAGTTCGCGAGCGTGAACGTCGGCATCGTCGTCGTCTCATCAGATGTATGCCGCGCGCTTGTAGGCGGCGCGGGCGGTTCGCGGTGGTCGTTGGGCGCCGATGGCGTCGGCGACGATGTCGATGGTGCCGATTTCGGCACCATCGGCTTTTCGGTCGCCGGTCTCGGCGTGTCATCGAAGGATGGGAACTGGAGCGCGGCGCTGTCGACGCGTTCATCAATCGGCTGCAGATTGCCGTCGACGTCACCGGACGGCTCGGATGGGAACTGCAGATCGGAATTGGAGGAATCGGCGTTGTTCGCCATTGCTCGTTCGCCTCTCTTCATTAAACACGGTCAATCACGGATGCACGCAGCGCGCGGACCGGAATGGCCGTGGCGCCGACCACTAATCGGTGATTTGCGCGCGGTAAAAATTCACATAGGAACGCGACGGCGTCGGGCCGCGCTGTCCTTGGTAATGGGAGCCGGTCGTCGCCGAACCGTAGGGGTGTTCGGCGGGCGAACTCAGCTGGAAGAAGCACATCTGGCCGATCTTCATGCCCGGCCACAGCTTGACGGGCAACGTCGAAACGTTCGACAACTCAAGCGTGATATGGCCTTCGAACCCGGGGTCGATGAACCCGGCCGTCGAATGCGTCAGGATGCCGAGGCGGCCGAGCGAGCTCTTGCCTTCGAGGCGCGCGGCGAGTGTCGGGTCAAGCTTGACGTACTCCCATGTCGAGCCGAGCGCGAATTCGCCCGGGTGCAGGATCCACGGCTCGTCAGGCCGCACTTCGAACTGCTCGGTGAGCTCGCCCTGGTTCTCCGCCGGATCTACATAGGTGTAGGCGTGGTTGTTGAACAGGCGGAAGAAACGGTCGAGACGCACATCGACCGATGCGGGCTGCACCATCTCGGGCGTCCACGGATCGAGCGAGATATGGCCCTCGGCCTGCGCGGCGAGGATATCGCGGTCAGACAGCAGCATCTTACGGGCATCTCCTTCATGACGAATCACAACTCGCACCACGGCGGCGCACGCGCATGGGCATTCTCGACCCAAGTGTAATTGCGTACGGCGACGCAGCCTCGCGCGTCGGGCGCCGATGCAGCGACAGGCTGATTTCCTTCGCACATCCGGACACCGATGCGTATATTGGCGGTATGACTCATGCATCCGAGAACCACGGCGTCCCGACCGGCCGCCGGTCGAACGTCGTCCCGGGCCATTTCGGCGATCCACTCACCGTCACGACCGCGCTGAGTTCGCGCGACGACGCGACGGGCGCCGCAGGCCGTCCGCTCATGTTGTGCCTGCACGGCTGGGGATCGAACGAGGACGACCTTGCCGGCATGATGCGCTACGTCGCCCCTTACAACGATTACGTGTCGCTGCGCGCGCCGCTTGTGCTGCAGGAGGCGTCACCGATGCAGGGCGGCGCGTACTCGTGGCTGCATGACGCGATCCCGGTCGGCGAGGACCTCGATCATGACGCGTTCGCCGCCGCGAGCGCGATCGACGACTGGGTCGCCACGCATGTCGCGCCCGAACGACCCGTCGTGCCGATCGGGTTCTCGCAAGGGGGCATGCTCGCGATCCAACTGTTGCGCGTGCATCCGGAACGCTACCGTGCGGCGATAAGCCTGTCCGGCTTCCTCGCGCCGGGCGTCGTGCCGCATACGCATCCGGCCGATGCGCGGCTCCTCGACCTCAACATCCCGACGTTCTATGGATATGGTTCCGCGGACACGGTCGTGCCGAAATACGACATCTACGAAACGCTCGCGTGGCTTGAGGAGTACACGTGGCTCACGGCGCACGAATACCGGGGCCTCGACCATGCGGTGAGCCTCGAGGAGTTCGCCGACCTGCGCGAATGGCTCCTCGGCCATGACATCACGTCCGGACTCATGTGACGTCTTTTCGCAGTGCGGTATGGTGGGAGGCACCGTAACGTACCGCACTGCGAAAAGACGGTATCCGCAACAACGTGAGGGGTCGGCGATCCAATGCGGATCGCCGACCCCTCGTGTCATGTCAGCGTGGACTGTGCGTCACTTCGCGCGCATGCGCAGGAAGATCTTGCGGACCTCCGAAGCGACGAGCACGAAGAACGCGAGGCCGATGCATTCGAGCCATGCCATCGGCGGCAGCGGCGTCGTGCCGAACGCTGTGTTGAGGAACGGCACATAGATGACGAGCAGCTGCAGCACAATCGACAGGCCGATTGCGCCCCACAGCCACTTGTTCGAGAACAGGCCGACGAACGCGCTCTGCAGATGCGAACGCGACGCGATCGCGTTGAACAGCTGTGCGAACACGAGGATCGTGAAGCCCATCGTGCGCGCTTCGACCATCTGCGCGTCGTGGCCCATCGCGTCGACGGAACGGTCGGTGAACAGGCCACCCGTCAGATGCATGTCCATGCCGATGAGCGTGACGATGGCCATGATGATGCCGATGTAGATGATGTCGCCCCACATCGCGCCGTCGATGACACGGTCGGTCAGCTTGCGTGGCTTGCGGTTCATGACGTCCTCGGTCATCGGGTCGACGCCCATCGCGAGCGCCGGTGCCGCGTCGGTCAGCAGGTTAATCCACAGCAGCTGTGTCGCGAGGAGCGGCACGGTGACGCCGACGGACGCCGGGTTCTTGATGCCGAGCCAGCCGGCGAAGACGACGCCGAAGAACACGGTGAAGACTTCGCCGACGTTCGAGCTGAGCAGGTAGCGCAGGAACTTGCGGATGTTGTCGAATATGCCGCGGCCTTCGCGCACGGCGGCGACGATTGTCGAGAAGTTGTCGTCGGCGAGGATCATCTTCGCCGACTGCTTCGTCACCTCGGTGCCGGTGATGCCCATAGCCACGCCGATGTCCGCGGACTTGACGGCCGGGGCGTCGTTGACGCCGTCACCCGTCATCGCGGCGATGTTGCCTTGGCGCTGCAGCGATTCGACGATCTTGAGCTTGTGCTCCGGGGCCACACGCGCATACACGGAGACTTCGCTCGTTGCCTTGTCGAGCTGCTGCTCGTCCATCGTATCGAGCTCGTCGCCGGTGAGCGCCTTGCCGTCCTTCGCGATGATACCCAGGTCGGAGGCAATGCGGGCGGCGGTGAGCGGGTGGTCGCCCGTGATCATGACCGTGCGGATGCCCGCGCGGTGCGCTTCGGCGACCGCATCGCGCACTTCGGTGCGCGGCGGATCGATGATGCCGACCATGCCGTTCCAGATGAGGTGCTGTTCGATCGCCTCGGCCTGTTCGGAGATATCGGAGATCTCACCGGCGGAGTTCGTGCGGATGCCCGGCACCTGCGCGAGCGAATCGGTCTCAAGCGGGCGGTAGGCCTCGCCGAGCGTACGGTACGCCTCACGCGACAGGCGTTCGACAGTGCCAAGGATGTCCTGGCGGTCGCCTTCGGTGAGCGGGCGGACCGCGCCGTTCACATAGATGCGGTCGCAGTAGCTGAGCAGCACGTCCGGCGCGCCCTTCGCGAACACGGTGAGCTTGCCGGCGTCGGTCGCGTTGCGCGTGATGACGGACATGCGCTTGCGTTCGGATGTGAACGGAATCTCGGCGACGCGGTCGAAGTGCTCGTACTTCTTGTCCGCATGCGTCTTGCGGGCGGCGACGACGAGCGAGACCTCGGTCGGATCGCCGACGATCTCCCATGTGCCGGGCTTGTCGCCCTCGCGCAGTTCGCCGTCGTTCGCGAGTGTGCCCGCACCGAGCGTGGCAAGGACTTCGTTCGCGATGTTCTCGGGGACTGCGGAGCCATCGATGGCAACCATGTCGCCTTCCGGCGCATAGCCGGTGCCAGTCAGTTCGACTTCACCCGACGGCACGACCACGCGTTCGACGGTCATCTCGTTTCGCGTGAGCGTACCAGTCTTGTCGGAGCAGATCACCGAAGCGGAACCGAGCGTCTCCACCGAATGCAGCTTCTTGACAATCGCGTGGTGCGCGGCCATGCGCTGCACGCCAAGCGCGAGCACGACAGTCAGGATCGCGGCAAGGCCTTCCGGCACGGCCGCGACGGCGAGCGACACGGCGAGCAGAAGCGAATCGATCACGTCGTGCACGCTGTGGAAGCCTTCGAGGACCGCGAGCGCGATCAGCACGACGACGGCGATGATGCACACGGCGATGCCGAGGATCTTCGAGACGTGGTTCATCTCCTTCTGCAGCGGCGTCGCCTCGTCTTCGGTGGACTGGAGCAGGTCGGCGATCTTGCCGACCTGCGTGTTCATGCCGGTGCCGGTCACGATGGCGCGGCCGGTGCCCTGCGTCACAGATGTGCCGTTGAACACCATGTTCGAACGGTCGCCAAGCGCCTTCGCGCTGTCGAGCGTGGCGGGCTTCTTGCTCACCGGCACCGATTCGCCGGTGAGCGAGGCCTCGGCGATGCGCAGGCTCGCCGCGGCGAGCAGTCGGCCATCAGCGGGCACGGTGTCGCCTTCGCCGAGCACGAGGATGTCACCAGGCACGATGTCGGTCGTGTTGATGCGTTCGACGCGCCCGTTGCGCAGCACGTTCGACGTGGGCGCGGTCATTTCGGACAGCGCGTTGACGGCCTCCTCCGCCTTCGCCTCCTGCATGTAGCCGAGAATCGCGTTGACGATGAGGATCAGCACGATGACGATGGAGTCGAATGGCAGGGCCTCGCCTTCGGCGCCCGGCGCGGCGTTCACCTTCTCGATGATCCACGCGACGAGCGAGATGGCGGTGGCTGCGAGCAGCAGATAGACGAGCGGGTCTTGGAACTGCTGCAGGAACTTCTTCCATTTCGGTACAGGGGGTGCGCTCGCGAGTTCGTTGGGGCCGAATTTCTCAAGTCGGCGTTTGGCTTCGTCCGTGCTCAGGCCGGTGCGCGGGTCCACGTCCAAGGTCGCCGCGACCTGGCCGGCATCGACGAGCGACGGATCGACATCTCGCAGCAATGCCTCCTGCGCCTTCACCTCCCGGGTCTCCTGAGCATCCTCGGGTTCCACATGTGGTTCATTGGAAAGCGCGGATGGATCAATGATGCGATCATCCATAGGTTATTCTCCTCGGTCAGCCGCGGAGTAGTCAGTCAGGCGCGAAGTCCCGGCCCCGGTTGGGTGAACCGGAGGCTGGGCACAACAGGCCGGGCTGCGCGGTTATTTCCGGCGCCATATTGGCATGGCGCCGCATACGTCTGCCATTATTCCATAGTGGGGTTTACCTCGTAGCTGATTACGTGTGTTCCGCGCAGGACGGACGGCGGGGACGCCACCTCATATGGTGTGCGATGCGGGTGGGCGTTTGGCGCGGGGCGCTGTCATAATTGTGCCCATGGTTACGAAGAAAGGCCCGACCAAGGGGTCGGGCGGTAAACACCGCAACGCGTTGCGCGGCAAGGGCCCGACGCCCAAAGCCGAGGATCGCGTCTATCACAAGGCATACAAGGCGAGGAAGCAGGCGGAGAAGCGCCAGCGTTCCGATCCGCGTCTCGCCGCACGCCGCCGCGCGGCCAAATTCGCGAGCGATTCCGACGACCTCGTCATCGGCCGCAACGCCGTCCTCGAGGCGCTGCGCGTCGGCGTGCCCGCGAGCACGCTCTATGTGGCCGCGCGCATCGAACCTGATGATCGCACGCGCGAGATCATCCGTCTCGCCGGCCAGCATGGCCTCAACCTGCTTGAGGCGGACCGTCTCGAAATGGACCGCATCGCGCGCTCCGACCACCATCAGGGCGTCATCATGAAGGCGCAGCCGTTCCAGTACTCGTCGCTCATCGAACTCGCCGAACGCGCCGAGCGCAAGGCGCGCGCGATGGAAGCCGCGAACTCGAAGGCCGCGCAGATCGCCGCACGTCCGCTCTTCATCGCGCTCGACGGTATAACCGATCCACAGAACCTCGGCGCCGTCATCCGCTCGGCCGCCGCGTTCGGCGCGAACGGTGTGATTCTGCCGGAGCGCCGTTCCGCGTCCGTCAACGCGACCGCGTGGAAGGTCTCGGCGGGCGCCGCCGCCCATATGCCGGTCGCACGCGTCGTCAACCTGACGAAGGCAATCGAGGCGCTCAAGGAGCGCGGCTACTACAGCGTCGGCCTTGACGGCGGCGGAAGCAAGCTCGTCGGCGAGACCGGCTTCGAAACCGATCCGCTCGTCATTGTGCTCGGTTCGGAAGGCAAGGGCCTGAGCAGGCTCACGCGTGAGGCGTGCGACTGCATTGCAGGCATCCCGATGACGAACGCCGTCGAATCGCTCAACGCGTCCGTCGCCGCCGGCATCGCGATGTACGCGGCCGACCGTGCGCGCCGCGAAGCCGCCGCGCAGTAAGCAGCCGCACACCATCACGGCAACGGCCACCAGCGTTTTCGCGCTACGCTACGCTACGTCGCCCCGTGGCGGTGAATCGGTGCAGAACGGCTGTTTCTGCACCGATTCACCGCCGCGGGGCGACCATCAATGCGACCAGACCGCGGCGTCCTGGTCGAACTCCGGATTGTAGTCGTCGTCCTCATGGTCATCGTGCGGCTGCGAGGACGCGTCATCATATGTCGATTCATCGTCGATGACACCGGAATCTGCTTCGGCGTTGAGATCGTCGACGGTCTTCGCGTCCATCATCTGCTTCGGCAGGATGTCGTTCACATAGCTTTGCACGGCGTCGGCCATCGGCACGTCATGGCCGGCCTTCTCCGCCATGAACCAACGGTGGTCGAGCACTTCGTGGAAGAACTGCGCAGGTTCGATCTGCGAACGGTATTCGGGCGGGATCATGCGCACGGTCGGCTCGAAGACCTCACGCATCCAATCGGTCGCGACGATCTCAAGGTCCTCGCCGTCGCGCCACGTCGACGCGCGGTACGCGTCGAGGTCGTTGAGCAGGCGGCGCGCCTGGTTCTCCTGCACATCAAGACCTGTGAGACGCAGCAGTTTGCGGTTCGCATAGCCGGCGTCGACGACGCGCGGACGCACAAGCACACGTTTGCCATCCTCGGTCGTCGTCACCTCGAGTTCGTCGACGTCGAAACCAAGTTCATTGAGGCGGTTGACACGTTTCTCGATCTTCCACATCTCGTTCGGATTGAACTTGTCCGTGTCCGTGAGCGCACTCCACAGCGAATGGTACCGGTCGACGAGACGGTTGCCGACCTCGATCTCGTCGACGCCGGGCGGCAGCAGTTCGCCGGAACTCAAATCCATCAATTCACCGATGATGTTCGTACGCGCAAGATCGATGTCGTATTCACGCTGCCCCTGCGTCAACTCGACCTGCAGATCGCCCGTCTCGGCATCGACGAGGAACGCGGAGAACGCGTCCGCGTCCTTGAGGAACAGGACGTTCGAAAGCGACACATCACCCCAATAGAAACCAGCAAGGTGCAGCCGAACCATGAGCACGGCGAGCGCGTCGATGAGGCGTTCCGCCGTGTCCGGGCGCAATGTGCGCGCGAAAAGCGCACGGTACGGCAGCGAGAACCGCAGATGCTTCGTCACGAGGATCGCTTCGAGCGGATCACCATGCTCGTCATGGCGTCCCGTGACGACGGCGATCGGCTGCACGGTCGGCAGATTCAGTTTCTGCAGCTGCCGCAACAGTTCGTATTCGCGTTCCGCGACGGCGCGTGTGATCTCCTTCATCGCGTAGACCTCGTCGCCGACGCGCACGAAACGCACGATGTGACGGGAGATGCCTCGCGGCAGGTTGACGAGGATGTCCTTCGGCCATGTGGAGAGCGGCTGCTCCCATGGCAGTGTGAACATCTTCGGATCCGCGCTCGCGGACGTGATCTTGAGCGATGGCGGCTCGTCGGATGGTGTGGCCGGGTCCTCGGCCTTCACGGACGTCGCCTTCAACGCGCGTGGGTCCAACTGCGGATTGTCATATAAGCTCATAGTCGCCACTCTACCTCATTGCCGTTCATCGTTCGCCGGATGCCATCCACGGATACGCCCGCGGATACAGGAAACCCCGCAGATGATGCTGCGGGGTTCCATGCATAATCGATATGTCAGGGCTTTCGCCAAGCCTGCATCAGTTGATGCGCAGCTCGGTCGACGGGGCGAAGAGGTGCATCTTCGCCGGGTTGACCTTGATCTTGACGACGTCGCCGACCTTCGGGAGCACACGCGGGTTCACACGGATCGTCGTGAGCTTGTTCTGGTCGGACATCATCGAGATTTGCTCGGCGGCCACCGAGTCGTCCGTGATGATGTTGCCGTAGATGTAGCCGTCGGAGCCGAGATCCTCGACGTTGACGACCTTGAGCGAGAACGCGTTCGTGTCATCCGGGCCAGCGAGCGACGCGTCTTCCGGACGGAAGCCGACGACGATCTCGTTGTTGTCCTCCGGCGTGAGCTTGTCGAGCGCTTCCTTCGGCAGGTCCATCGTGTCCTGGCCGATCTTCGCCTTGCCGTTGACGACCGGGTGCGTGTTGATGTTCATCGACGGGGAGCCGATGAAGCCCGCGACGAAGACGTTCGCCGGACGGTCGTACAGCTCGGTCGGGGCACCGACCTGCTGCAGGATGCCGAGCTTGATGACGGCGATGCGGTCGCCCATCGTCAGCGCCTCGGTCTGGTCGTGGGTGACATAGAGCGTCGTGACGCCGAGCTGGCGCTGGAGCGCCGCGATCTGCGTACGGGTCTGCACGCGGAGCTTCGCATCGAGGTTCGAGAGCGGCTCATCCATGAGGAAGACCTTCGGCTCACGGACGATTGCGCGGCCCATCGCGACACGCTGGCGCTGACCACCGGAGAGGGCCTTCGGCTTGCGGTCGAGGAACTCGGTGAGGTCGAGGATCTCAGCGGCCTTCTCGACGCGCTTGCGGATCTCCTCCTTCGGGGTGCCTGCGATCTTGAGCGCGAAGCCCATGTTGTCCGCGACGGTCATGTGCGGGTACAGCGCGTAGTTCTGGAACACCATTGCGATATCGCGGTCCTTCGGCTGCATCGTGGTGACGTCCTTGCCACCGATGAGGATGCGGCCCTTGTTGACCTCCTCGAGGCCCGCGAGCATGCGCAGCGTCGTCGACTTGCCGCAGCCGGAAGGGCCGACGAGCACGAGGAACTCGCCATCCTTGATATCAAGATTGAGGTCATCCACCGACGGCTTGTCATTGCCCGGGTAGATACGAGTGACATGATCGAAAATGACTTCTGCCATTATTCATCCTTTCATCGGCAGGTACGTGCCGAACGATCCGTTGTGAGGGGATTACTTGTGGCGTGTCCATCTGCAGCCGTCGACTTCGACGCGGCAACAAACTTCAACGTTGCCCGACGGGAATCGCTCCTCGTCAAGCTGTTCCACACTATACACGTTCCCCCGAACTTGGCAATGCGACACGCGCGCCGCGCATGTCTCCACGATGTCCACACAGATATCCGCTCAACCATCCCCGTATGTCGCGCCCCGATATCCGCGACACGCACGGCCGGCCGTTTTCGTCCTGCGCAACATTCGCCCCGCAGGACACCACACCGCGGCCGCCTCCTCCGTACAATCGACGATATGACGCTTGAGAAATGGGAACGCATATCCAACATACCGCTCTTCATATTGTCGGCGGTGTTCCTGTTCGCGTACTCCTGGCAGATCCTCGTGCAGACGCATCTGCACGCGTGCTTCATCGCGATCAATATCGTCTGGATCACGTATGGACTCGATTACGTCGTCTCGTTCATCCTCGCCAAACACAAATGGACATGGTTCCGCAAGAACCTGCCGCTCCTGCTCACGCTCGCGCTGCCGGTCTTCCAACCACTGCGCCTGCTGCGGCTCATCCCGATGCTGCACATCTTCAACCGCAGCGCGGGCGCTGCGACACGCGGCCGCATCACCGTCTATGCGACAAGCGCGATCACACTGCTCATCTATGTCGCCGCGCTCGCCGAATACTCGGCCGAGCACCTCGCCCCAGGCGCGACGATCACGACGTTCCCGCTCTCACTGTGGTGGGCGTTCGTCACGGTGACGACGGTCGGCTACGGCGACGTCTACCCGGTCACACTCACCGGACGCTGCATCGCGGTCGCGCTCATGCTCACCGGCATCGCGTTGATCGGCATCGTGAGCGCGATGATCTCGTCGTGGATCATCGACCAAGTCAACGGCGGCGCGCGCAACATCACGAAGGACAGCGCGGCGGTCACCGGCACCCACGCACAATCGGACAATGAATACAATTCTGCGGACATCCGCCTCATGCGCGCCGAAATCCTGCGGCTCACCGACACGGTCGGACAGCTCAACAACGAACTGCAGCGCACGCACCGTCTCACAAAACGCGCGCACAGGCGCACCGACGGCCACCATGGATTCCTGTTCCTCGACGACGACGGCCATCTGCACACGCAGAACACGGCGGACGGCGGCGCGAACACGGCGGCGCACGACGTGCACGCACATACGGCGGGGACGGAGGATTCGAAACGCCCCGCGCACCGCAAACCACACGACGGACCGTCGATCGACGCGCACGACAGCAGCCGCGACGGCGGCGGACCGGCCCACGAAGGCCCCGCGTCGTTCATCGACTGAGCACAGCAGACGCCATATACGAAGCGATATTGCGCACATATCGGCACAACGGCCCCTACGATAGGAACCATGAGTGATCTGCACGCTTTGAACCTCAAACCCGGCGACATCGTCGGCGGCTACACGCTCGACTCCCGACTCGGCGCGGGCGCGATGGGATCGGTGTGGCGTGTCACGGATGGCGGCGGCACAAGCTACGCGATGAAGATACTGAGGGACTCGCTCAACGACGATGCGGTCGACGAAGAAGGACGCCGCGCGCAGGCGACCGCGCGCGAGCGCCTGCGACGTGAGGCGATGGCGCTCAAACGCATCAAGGACCCAGGGGTGTGCAGCATCGTCGACATGGAACTCGACGATTCGCTCGCGTTCATCGTCACCGAACTCATCGAAGGCGACAACCTGCGCGAGGACGTCGTGCGCAATGGCAGATACGTCGGCGGCGACCTCGAACGGCTCGCGGGCAAGCTCATCGACGCCGTACGCGCCGTGCACGGGGCGGGCATCGTGCACAGGGACATCAAACCGACGAATGTCATGGTCTCGGTGACGGGGCCGATCCTCGTCGACTTCGGCATCGCGATGGGCGAAGGCGAAAGCCATGTGACGAGCACAGGGCTCGTCATGGGCACGCCCGGTTTCATCGCGCCCGAGATCATCGAGGGACATGAGGCGACCGAGGCGACCGACTGGTGGTCGACGGCGTCGGTGCTCGCGTTCGCGGCGACCGGGGCGCCGGTCTTCGGCACGCAGCCGATGCTCGCCGTGCTCCAGCGCGAGGCAGCCGGCAACGCGAACCTGCAGGGGCTGCCGCCGCGCACGATGCAGGCGTTCCGTGCCGCGCTCTCGCCGCAGCCCGGGGAACGGTGCACACCGGATGAGCTGCTCGACGCGATATCGGCGGACGCGTGGGAGGCGGAATCGAACCTCCCTTTTGAGGCGTCCGCCCCGGCGACCGGAGCGGCGTTCAGGAAAAACGAAAGCGTCGACAACCCCCGTTCGTTATGGCGCGCGCAATCGATGCCGACCGCGTCGATCCTGTTCTCGGCGGGCCGGCAGCGTGCGGACGGCACCTTCGGCGACGGCGCGATCGGCGACGGCCCAGTGCATGACGGCGCAGCGAACGGCAGCGCCGCGGACGCCATCCCGGCACAGGCGCAGCCCGCGCGCGAACCGCTTCGCACGGTCGTGAACCAGGAGGCCGCGGCGCTTGACCCTCCCGCGCCACCGACGGCGACACGGCCGTTGGGCGCGGCGGACGAAGCCGCGACGACACCGCTCGAGCATACGACGAGCGCGTTGCCGCAGACGCGCGTCCTCGAAACGGCTGCGGATGGCACCGGCATGCCAGGCGCCGATGCGGAGGCGACGCAAGCGATTCTGCCGCCATCGCCCCGTTCGGCGCGGGGGGAGGCTCCCGCATGCGCGCCGCAGCCGCAACGCGCCGGCACCGACGAACCCCCATGGCAGGCGGTCATGCCGCAACAGACGACGCAACAGGGTCCACAGCAGATGGCACAGCCGGCACTGGTCGATCCGACGTCATGCTTCGCCGCACGTGGCCGCCTCGCATGCCTGCTGCTCACGATTCCGTTCGCCGCGCTTGCCGCGAGCCTGCCCGTCGTCGCGCTCATCGCCGCGTCATGCGTGTTGTGGATGCTCATGGCGATTGGGTACAACGCGGCCGCGCAGACGGCGCGCATGCTGCGCCATCAGGGCGAGCGCCGCGGCTCGGATAATGCGATCCGCGCGATATCCTTCCCATGGCATCTGCTCAAATCGACGATGTTCATCATCCCGAACATCCTCGCGCTGTGGCTTGTGATGGCGCTCGCGATCGCAATCACGACGGTCATGCTCGGCCTGCCGTGCCACGATGAGCCGCTCCGGCTGTTCGGCTGGGATGTCATGCTCGGTGTGCCCGACATGGCGCCGGCGTCGGCGACGGGCGCCACATGCGCCGCCGCGTTCGCCGCCGGATGGCTCCTCGTCGTGCTCGGCCCGGGTTCGGTGCCGATCCGCCTCGGCGCGGGCCATGTGCTCGGCCTGACGCGGCGTGAGCGCGAGCGCGTGCAATTGCCTCCCGCGGACGATCGCCGCCAATGGGTATGGCTCGCGATCCTCGTTGCATGCACATGTGCGGCGGCGATCAACATCGAAGTGTCTCCGGCCGTCGGATGGTGGCCGCTGCTGCCGTGGTAGAGCGTGCCATCCCACGGCCTGCGGCCCGGTCATGTGGGCAGTTCGTGATGGATGCGCGTGCACGATGGATTTTGGCTTGGCGGACGCCTACACTCAAGACAGATACAGGAAAGGAAACCGATGGCCCGTACCAACCCATCCAAGAGCGGCCGCGAAAGCCGCCGGCAAGCCGAAGCCGCAGAGCAGCAGGCGCGCGCGGCGCAAGCGGCGAAGGAACGCAGGCAGCAGACGATCATCGGCGTGATTGTCGCGGCCGTGCTCGTCGTGCTCATCGTCATCGCAGGTGTAGCCGTCTACCGCAGCACCCATCCGTCGGCGAACAACAGCTCGTCGACGTCGAGCGAGGATGCGACGAGCGCGAAGGACACGCTCGCGTCGTCCCCGGCGAAACCGTCGGTCGCCGATGACGAGGGCGGCATCCTCATATCCGCCGACGGCTATGACAAACCGGTCAAGGACGTGCCGACGATCGGCATCTACATGGACTTCATGTGCCCGGGATGCGGCAGTCTCAACCAGAACCTCGACAAAGACCTCGTGAAGATGGCCGACGCGGGGCAGATCAACCTCGACCTGCACTTCATGTCGTTCATGGACCGGTTCTCGACCGACGAGTATTCGACACGCACGGCGAATGCCGCGCTGTACATCGCCGACCATGACCCGGACCCGGACCATCTGCTCAAGTTCATGTCCAATCTGTACGCGGCCGACTTCCAGCCCGATGAAACGGCGTATGAGCCGATAAGCGACGAGAAGATCGCGCAGCGCGCGGTCGACGCCGGCGTCGACAAGGACGTCGCGAACAAGGCGATCACACGCCAGTACGACGACTACCTCGACGCCGTCAACACCTACACGCCGACACGTGAGGAGCTGTGGAGCACGAGTGGTTCGACGAAGGGTTCGATGTCGACGCCGACGGTGACGATCAACGGCCGGTATTGGGACCTCCATGACGCGAAGGTCACGAGCAAGGACTCGCTCACCGATGCGCTGTGCGAAGCGATTGGGCTCAAGCCCGCGGACATCGGCGTCAAGGGAGACCTGCCTTCGATCGGCGCGGACGGCAAAGCGCTCATTCCATAAGCCGCTGTGACGCACCCGGTATGGCACCGTCAAACGTGAAGATACCGTGTGTAACCGGCTCAACGCGCACTGTCGCCTTGACCGTTCCATATGAACTGCTATGCTATTCAACGGTCGGTGCGTCCAACGCCCCGGCAGGCGCAACGCCTCCTTAGCTCAGATGGCCAGAGCGGCCGCCTTGTAAGCGGCAGGTCGTCGGTTCGATCCCGACAGGAGGCTCGATTTGCATTGAGCGCGATGAATCCGTATACTCATAACCGGTATGGGTGATTCAACTCATAGCAAAGCAACACTTACCCCCGAGTAAGCAAAATCCAGAGGGCTCCCCCAACCATAGCCCTCTGGTGCGGGTGAAGCATCCCCCCAACCAGCTTCACCTGCAGGGGGCGAGAACATCCCCTTCTCTCTCGCCCCCACCCCTTCCTTAACAAAGGCCCCGGAGTCCACCTCTGGGGCCTTCCCTTTACGCCGGCCAAGCCGTCGGCACGCATCCGTGGACACCACCGCGGACAGCGCGGACGCGAATGGCGGCTCGACTCAGTACAATCGTGCATGAACAGCACCGTGCAGGAAAAGGGGAACCATGACCAAGCGATGGTCACCGAAACGAACCGTGACATTGCGCCGCATCCGCGTCATGACATGCGTCGTCGCGCTCGTGCTCGCGTCATGCCTCACGTTCGCGCTCACCGCGCGCAAATCGGTCGCGCTTGACGTCAACGGGGACACACGGTATCTGACGACGTACGCGACGACGGTGAGCGGACTGCTGCGCGAACAGCACGTTGACGTCAAGACACACGACGTCGTCAAGAACACCGGCGACGGCACACTCGTCGAT
Source organism: Bifidobacterium criceti (assembly GCF_002286935.1). GTDB lineage: Bacteria > Actinomycetota > Actinomycetes > Actinomycetales > Bifidobacteriaceae > Bifidobacterium > Bifidobacterium criceti. Next base: position 44,781 of record NZ_MVOH01000001.1, on the reverse strand, counting down.
AACGACGTCGTCACCGTCAAAAGCGCGTATCAGACGACGATCACGATCGACGGACAGCAGATGCCGTTCTGGACGGTCGCCGAAAGCGCCGACCAACTGCTCGATTTCTTCGAGCAGAACGAAGTCGCGGCGTCGCGCGTGCGCGTCGACATCACGAACGTCTACAACCAACTCACCGGCGGCATGGTCATCAACACGGACGGCCCCGTCACCGTGATCGCCGACGGCAAGACATCGGTCGCGCCGAACGGCAAGCTGCCGGCGGCGTCGATCCTCGATGCGAAAGGCATCACGCTCGGCAAGGACGACCGTGTGAGCGTGCAGAAGGAAGACAGCAAGACGATCCTGCGCGTGCAGCGCGTGACCTATGGCGACGAAACGCAGACGGTCGTCATCCCCTATACGACGCGCACCGTGCAGGACGACTCGCTTGAGCCGGGCACGTCACGCGTCTCGATGGCCGGCGAAAACGGCGAGAAGCAGATCACGTACCGCGTCACCTACGTCGATGGCGTACCGGAGACGAAGACGAAGACGGACGAGGTCGTGACGAAGGCAGCGCTCGACGAGGTCGTCACCGTCGGTCCCGAGAAGGTCGAAGTCCCCTCGGACGGCGACGGCGGCAATGGCGGCGGCGACGACGATGGCACGAAGGACGGCGCGGACGATGGCACCGGCGCGGGTGCCGACACGCCGGGCGAACAGCCAAGCGATGGGCCGTCGGACGAGCCCACGCACGAACCGACCGCGGAACCGACGCAGGCACCCGAACCGACGCAGACGCCGACGCAGGAGCCCGAACCGACGCAGACGCCGACACAAACGCCGACGCAGCAGCCCAAGCCGACCCAGCAACCGACGCAGCAGCCCAAACCAACGCAACAGCCGACCCAGCAACCCAAACCAACGCAACAACCGACGCAACAGCCGCAGCAGCCAAGCGCACCCGCCGAGAACTGTCGTCTGTGCCGTCCATCAGCGGCAGCCGCGCAGGCGTATGCCGCGGGCGCCGCCGCACAATATGGTTGGACGGGGCAGAACTGGAGCGACCTCGTCAAACTGTGGAACCGCGAATCCGGATGGCGTTGGAACGCCGAGAACCCGTATTCGGGCGCCTACGGCATCCCGCAGTCGCTTCCCGGCAACAAAATGGCCGCATTCGGCTCGAACTGGAAGCACGACGCCGCCGTGCAGATCGACTGGGGCCTGAGCTACATCTCCGGATGCTACGGCTCCCCGATGAAAGCCTGGGAGCATTCGGAACGCGTCGGCTGGTACTAAAACCCACGCGCGGCACATCCGGCCCGCGCGGCATACTCGCTTCGTCCCGATGCATCCCGATGGACCGGGACCATCTTCACCAACCGAGGAAAGACGACAGATCCGCATGAGCGAACTTGACACACACACGACGCCCACCATGGGCGGCCATCTGCTCGGCGCCGCCGACATCCGGCGGATCGCCGCCGACGCCGGCATAAGCCCGACGAAGAAATTCGGGCAGAACTTCGTCATCGACCCCGGCACCGTACGCCGCATCGTGCGCGAGGCCGGCGTTGGCGCCGACGACCATGTGCTCGAAGTGGGCCCTGGACTCGGTTCGCTCACACTCGCGATCCTCGAAACGGGCGCGCGGATGACGGCCGTCGAGATCGACTCTCCCGTCGCGCAGCGCCTGCCGCAGACGATAGCCGAGTTCATGCCGGACGCGGCCGCACGCCTGCGCGTCGTGCGCGCGGACGCGCTCACACTCACACCCGGGAACCTTCCCGATTTCCGCGACGACGCGACGTTCACACTCGTCGCGAACCTCCCGTACAACGTCGCGACGCCGATCCTGCTCACGCTGCTTGAACGGTTCGACAACCTCGGTTCGTTCCTCGTCATGGTGCAGAAGGAGGTTGCCGACCGTCTCTCGGCGCAGCCGGGGTCGAAGATCTACGGCACGCCAAGCGTGAAGCTCGCATGGTACGGCACAGCGCAGCCGGCGGGCACCATCGGCAGGAACGTGTTCTGGCCCGCGCCGAACGTCGATTCGGCGCTTGTGCGCTTCGACCGCCATGCGCCAGACGAAGGTCCCGCGACGCATGCTTCTGCGGACCGCGCGGCCGTGTTCGCGCTCATCGACGCCGCGTTCGGCCAGCGTCGCAAGACGTTGCACGCGGCGTTGAAGAAGGTCGTGCCCGAAGGCACGTTCGAAAAGGCCGGCATCGACGCGGCACGCCGTGGCGAGACGCTCACGGTCGATGAATTCGTGCGCATCGCCGACGCGGCGAAGGAGCTCGGCGCATGAGCGGCACGATCGTGAGCGTCGATTGCCCGGCAAAGACGAATCTGACGCTCCATGTGGGCGCACGACACGAGGAGTGGGGCGGCCGCCATGCGCTCGACACGATGTACTGCGCGGTCGGCGTCTATGACACGGTCACCCTCGAACAGCGGCGTGCGGGCGAAGGCTGCTCACTGGAACTCTCCGGGCAGTATCTCGGCGACCTTGCCGCATCGAGCAGCGACATGCTGCGCAACCATGCGATGCTCGCATTGTTCGCGATGGCGAAGGCGTGCGGGCGCGAACCGGACGTCGCCGTGACGATCGAGAAGCGCATCCCGGTCGGCGCGGGGCTCGGCGGCGGCTCCGCGGACGCCGCGGGCACGATGCTCGCGCTCAACGAACTGTGGGACCTCCATTGGCCGCTCGAACGGCTTGCGCCGATCGCGGCGACACTCGGCGCCGACATGCCGTTCTGCCTTGTCGGCGGCTACGCGCACGGCGGCGGCTATGGCGAGGTCGTCACCCCCGTGCCCGCGGACGATCAGCGCATCGCGCGACTGCGCGCCGACGGGTACAGCGGCCGCGTGCTCGTCGGCGCGTACCGCGCGCAACTGAGCACACCGGAAGTGTATGCGGCGTTCGACGTCCTCGGCGGCGATGGCGCACCGAACGACCTGCAGGCGGCCGCCGTGTCGCTGCACCCGCGTTCGGGCGCCGCGATCGGGCTCGCGAAGGGCGCGGGCGCGACGCAGGCGTTCGTTTCCGGATCGGGGCCGTCGGTATGCGCATTCGTCCCCGACGACGCCACCGCACGCGCCGTCGAAGAGGCGTGGACGCGCATGGACGCCGTCGACCGTCTCTTCGTCGCGCACGCGCCCGTCACACCCATCATCGATACGTCCGGACGTTGACGTGGCGCGCGGATATGCACGTGCGCGCGGGCGCCGCTGACGCGTCAGCATAATGGGATAAGGTGGGACAGCAGACACCTCGTGGACAAGGATGGGTATGGCACAGAACAACGGGGCGCGCGAGGCCCGCAAAGCATACGTACGCAAGCGTCAGTCGATCGTATTCGGCATCGTCGGCGTCGTGCTCGCCGTCGCGCTCGTCGTGTCGTTGCTCGTGTTCTTCCATGTGGGTGGCCTCGGTGAGACCGCGCAGACGAAGGAATCGGCGAACTACGGCAGGACCGCGCCGTGTGTCTCTCCCGCAGCCGATGGTTCGACGCCGAAGTACGTCGACAACCGTTCGGTGACGGTGCGTGTGCTCAATGGCACCCAGTTCTCCGGTTTCGCGCAGGCCGTCGCCGAAGCGCTCGAGAACCGCGAATTCGTCGTCCAGGGCGTCGACAACTACGACAGTTCGAAAGTCGAACGCACACAGATCATCTTCGGTAGGAACGCGATCGCGCAGGCGTATACGCTCGCGAGCAATTTCAGCGACGCGCAGATGGTCATGGACGACCGTGACGACAAGCTCGTCGATGTCGTCCTCGGTGCGACGTTCAAGGATCTCGTCCCGACCGAGGATGTGCCGAAGACCGGTTCCGACATCCCGAACACCGAAGGCTGCAAGGCACCCGACAAACTGACGTCGCTGCCGAAGTCCCCCGAACATACGAAGGTCGGCTGAGCGCCGCCATACGGATCTATGCAGACGTCTGCCGCGCGTTGCGCTCGTCGTACCAACGGTGCAGTTCGGCGACGGCGGTGTCATGGTCGACCGGTCCGTGGTCGAGGCGGTAGTCGAGCATATGGCGGTACGCGACACCGACTTCGGGTCCCGGTTCGATGCCGAGTTCGGCGATGATCTCGTCGCCGTTGAGGTCCGGGCGGATCGCCTTGAGGTCCTCCTGTTCCTTGAGCGTGCGCACACGCTCCTCCATCTCGTCCATCGCCGAGCTGAACACAAGCGCCTTGCGGCGGTTCTGCGTCGTCGCGTCGGCGCGCGTGAGCCGGTTGAGGCGTTCGTAGAGCGGGCCCGCGTCCTTGACATAGCGGCGGACGGCCGCATCCGTCCACGGTTCGTCGACGTAGCCGTGGAACCGCAGATGCAGGTCGACGAGGTCGCTCACGTCGTCGACGATGTGATGGTCGAAGCGCAGCGCCTTGAGGCGCTTGCGCGTGAGTTTCGCGCCGACGGCGTCATGGTGGTGGAAGCTGACCTTGCCACCCGCCTCGAACCTGCGCGTCTTCGGCTTGCCGATGTCATGCATGAGCGCGGCGAGGCGCAGGACGAGGTCAGGTCCGGGCACAGGACCGTCAGGACCCGTTTCGAGCGCGACCGCGCGGTCGATGACGATCATCGTATGTTCGAAGACGTCCTTGTGGCGGTGGTGTTCGTCGATCTCCAGCTGGAGCGCGGGGATCTCGGGGAACACAACGTCGGCAAGGCCGGAATCGACGAACGCCTCGACGCCCGCGCGCGGACGGTCCGACAACAACAGTTTCACGAGTTCGTCGCGCACACGTTCCGCGGAGACGATGTCAAGACGGCCACCCATGTCCACGATCGCCTCGGCCGTCTCCGGTTCGATCGAAAAGCCGAGCTGCGCGACGAAACGCACGGCGCGCATCATGCGCAACGGATCGTCGTCGAACGACTGGCGTGGGTCGACGGGCGTGCGCAGCACCTTGCGCTGCAGGTCGTTCGCGCCACCAAAGGGGTCGACGAACATGAGGTCCGGCACACGCAACGCCATCGCGTTGACGGTGAAATCACGGCGCGACAAGTCACCTTCAAGCGAATCACCATAGCTGACCTCAGGCTTGCGTGACTGCGGATCGTACACGTCCGAGCGGTAGGTCGTGACCTCGACCTTGACCTCGGTGCCGTCGGAACGCCGGCGCAACGCGCCGAGCGTGCCGAATTTGCGGCCCATGTCCCAGAACCCGTCATGCCCCCAACGTTTGAGGATCGGTTCGAACTCCTCGGGACGCGCCGACGTGCAGAAATCAAGGTCATGCGACGGACGGTGCAGCAGCAGGTCGCGCACGGGCCCCCCGACAAGCGCGAGCTCGTATCCCGCGTCGGCGAACATCTCTCCCAATTCAATGGCTTCCGGCCACACTTCGAAGTTCACAAGCTCCCTTTCCGGCCAATGGTCGTGCTCGGCGCAGACGGCGCCTTCCATCGGAGTTTCCGCCGGCGCGTTCTGCCCTTCAAGCATACCCGTACCCCACCGGCGGCAAAACATGAGTAAGGTGGACTGTATGACGACACCCGCAGACGTTGCACGCATGCTTGCCAACGCTGCGGCGAACCATGCCCGCGGACCGCTCGCACCGGACGAGCTCATGTACACGTCGCAGTCGGAAACACTGCGCATCACGATGCGCGAACCAGGCACCTCACACGCATCAGGCACACAGGACGCACCGCGCACACCGAACGCGGCGGCCACGCCGACGCCCGCGATCATGCCGCGCCGCCGCACCAGCGACCGCCCCACGACGTTCGCGTCACTCGACGCACAGGAACTGCCGATCGTACGCGAATACTCGGCCGGCGGCCTCGTCTTCGACACGCGCGGCCGCGTCGCGATCATCGCGCGCCATTCACGCAGCGGCCACCTCGAATGGTGCCTGCCGAAGGGGCATATCGAAAAAGGCGAGACACCCCAACAGACGGCCGTGCGCGAAGTGCACGAGGAAACCGGCATCCTCGGCGAAGTCGTCGATTCCATCGCCACGATAGACTATTGGTTTACCGGAACCAGCCAACGCGTCCACAAACTCGTCCACCATTTCGCATTACGCCAGGTCGGCGGCGAACTGACCGTGGAAGGGGACCCGGACCACGAGGCCGAAGACGCCATCTGGGTGGACTTCGCCGATCTGGACGACGTGCTCAGTTACCCCAACGAGCGTAAGATAGCTTGGCTGTATGCAAGGAAACTGAACAGGCAGGGCTAACGTGAACCGACGTCACACCAATCCGCGCGCCCACGCACGCGTTTGGTGCACGATGATGGCGCTCCTCATGATGATCATGATGGTGCTCGACGTGCACACGCACACGGCGGCCGCGGACGACGACACGGTGACGACAGACCCCACGGACGGCGTGACGCTCACCATCGACGCGATGACGCCCATCATCACCACAACCTCCGGATTCTCGGCGACGCTCACGATCGCGAACCACACCGACGCGGCGCTCGACGACGGAGATGTCGACATCCTGACGAACCCCGACTACAACTTCGTCTCACGCACCGACGTACAGGAATGGGCGGACGCGGACGCGCACATCGACACACCGCTCGCGCTCGCGCACGTCGACGTCACGTCGGTGCCCGCACAAGGCAGCGTGAGCGCGCACGTGCGCGTCGACGCGCACGACGGTGCGCTCGCGGCGCTCACGACGTGGGGGCCGCGGCCGCTGCGCATCCTCTACAACGCGCAAGGCGCGAGCGCAACACTCAACACCTACATCACACGCGCACAGGACGGCGTCGATGGCGTGCGCACACCATCGATCGGGATGAGCGTCGTCATGCCGCTCACGTCGCACGATTGGAAGGTCGATACGAAGGCGCGGAGGCGGCTCATCTCGTCCGCCGCGCGCGACGATACGGCGCGTTCGATCGCGACGCTCGACGAAGCGCACACGAAAGCGCTCCACGACAAAGACCAGTTGGCGACGAACTATCCGCACCTCCAGGTCGTCGTCGACCCCGCGGTGCTCGACGCGCTCGGTACGCCGCATCTGACGGCGCTCATGCAACCCGCGCGCTTCGACATCACGACGTATGCGCGTATGCGCGACGCCGACGCCTACGCGGACGCGGGCGTCTCCGAACGCGCGTGGAGCGCGGACAGCGCGCTCACACGGCTGCGGCGTACGCTCGGGGACACGTCCGCGACGGCGCCGACGGTCGCATGGCAGGGCGCGGACAGTTGGACGATCGACGCGCTCGACGCGGCGCGCGCGCAAGGCTACGACACCGTCATCGCGACGGACGACTTCGATGTGACCGACGATGCGACCGCGGAGACGCTCGTCTACCGTACGCCGACCGGGCACGGCGACGTCACCGTGCTCGCCGCGCAACCGACGCTTACGGCGCTCGCGAACGCGCGCCCATCGAGTGCGCACGCGAACGCCGAACAGACGGATGCGGGGCGCATCGCGCGTTTCCTCGCGCAGAGCGCGTTCTATCAAATGGAACAACCGTATGAGGAGCGCACACTGCTCGTCTGTTTCGGCGACGACGTCACCCCGGGCGAAGTCAGTGCGCTCATGGACACGCTCAACGGCGCGGACTGGCTCGACATGAAGACACTCGATGACCTCGCCCAGCACGAACCGCTTGTATCGAGCGACCTCATGCCGCAGCTCATCAACGCGAACGTCGGCGTCGGCGGCGCGCACATCGACGCCGTGCGCGAGACACTCGAACAACTCGGCGCGAGCCGCACCGACCTCATGAGGCTCGCGTCGTCGATTCTCGCGCGCCCCGCGGGCGCATCCGGACAACGCCCGGACGATACGGATGCGGACGACCCCGTGTCTCCATCGGTGTCGGCGTCCGCATCCGCAGCCGTGTCCACCGATGCCGACACCGCGAATGGTGCGAACGGTGCGGGCGCGGACCGCACAGACCTCAGCGAAACCGCGTACGCGCGACGCCTCCTCGACGCGCACGACACACTCGCGCTCTTCGCGCTCCAAGGCGACGCCACGCTCACGACTGCGATGCGCGACGCGGCGCACGGGCTCGCCGACGCGGCGCTCGGCGAGATCACACTCATCCCGTCCGGCAATGTCAATGTCCTGTCCGAATCCGCGTCGATGCCCGTGACGGTGAGCAACAAACTGCCGTTCCCGATCGCGGTGCGCGTATCGTCACGCACCGATTCGATCGAAATCGTCACGGCGCGTGTGACCGACGTCCACGTCCCCGCCCACAGCGAGACCCAGGCGTCGATTTCGATCCGCGTTACGACGTCAGGCACGACGATGGCACGTGAACAGCTGTTCGACCGTGACAACAAGCCGTTCGGCGCCGTCCAGCAGACCTCGATCACCAGTTCGCTGCAACTGAGCGACAAGAGCGGCCTCGCGATCGTCATCATCGCCGCCGCGCTTGGCCTGCTCGGACTGTGGCGCCAATTCCACCGCAAGAAGGATCCCGACGAATGAGTTCTTCCGTAGGCCGCAATTCGCTCATCATGGCTTCCGGCACGGCGGCGTCCCGCATAACCGGCCAGATCCGCACGATCCTGCTCGCAGCGGCGATCGGCACGACCGGCCTCGCCGCGAACGCGTACCAGGCCGGTTCGATGATCCCGCAGGTCATCTATACGCTCGTCTCGGGCGGCATCTTCAACGCGGTCCTCGTACCGCACATCGTGCGCACGTTGCATAGTGACAACGCCGAGGAGCAGCTCAACAAGATCGTCACGTTCGCCGTGACGCTCCTGCTTGGCGTGACCGTGCTGATGGCGGTGCTCACCCCGTGGATCACACGGCTGTACGTGAGCGGCGGCCCCGAACTGATCAGCCTCGCATGCTCGTTCACGTTGTGGTGCACGCCGCAGATCTTCTTCTATGGCCTGTACACGGTCCTCGGTCAGATCCTCGCGGTCAAGAACAAGTTCGGCGCGTACGCGTGGAGTTCGGTCGGCGCGAACGTCATCAGCTGCATCGGCTTCACATTGTTCATCGTCCTGTTCGGCAACCATTCGCAGTCCTCGGCCGGGCAGTGGACGACACCGAAGATCGCGCTCACAGCTGGCATGTGGACGCTCGGCGTCATGTTCCAGGCGCTCATCCTCTTTGTCCCGCTGCTGCGTTCCGGCTTCCGATTCCATCTGCGCTTCGGCGTGCGCGGCATAGGCCTGCGCACGATGGGCCCGATCGCCGCGTGGAGCCTCGGCATCGTGTGCATCGACCAGATCGCCAACATCATCTCGACGCGCGTCCTCACGGCGGCACCGTCGCTCGCCGAGCGGACGATGCATATGAGCCAGTTCGACGTCGCCGGCAACGCGACCTACCAGAACGCGTACACGATCTACCTGCTGCCGTATTCGCTCATCGCCGTCTCGGTCGCGACGGCGATCTTCCCGCAGATCTCCGCCGCGATCGCCGACGATGACCTCGAGCGCGCGCGCGGCGACCTGAGCAGTTCGTTGCGCACGGTCGGCATCATCATGTTCCTGTTCATGGCCGCGTTCCTCGTCATGCCGCTCGCGATCACACGCTCGCTGCTGCCGACCGTCTCCGTCGGCCAGGCGATCCTCATGTGTGGACCGCTCATGGGATTGAGCGTGTGCCTGCCGCTCGCGAGCGCATACCTGATCATCCAACGCACGTTCTATGCGTTCGAGGATGGCCGTTCGCCGTTCACGTTCATGGCGATCATGTACGCGCTGCAGCTTGGTTCGATCCTGTTGTGCACACGTGTGCTGCCGCCGACGCAGTGGGCGGCAGCGATCGGCGTGTGCGTGTCCGTGAGCTATCTCATTTCGTTCGTTCCGCTTGTGCATATGCTGCGCAAACGGTTCGATGGTTCGCTTGATGGGCGCCGTATCGCGCTCACGTATGGCAAGGCGTGCACGGCGACCGTCGTCGCATGTGTCATCGGTTTCGCGCTGCGGCGTCCGTTGTACCGTCTGCTGCACGTCGACGATCCGATGAGTGCCGGTGCGGTGGGGTGGCTGCGTGCGGTGGGTGCCGCCGCGGTCCTGTTCATCGTGATCGTCGCCGTGTATCTTGCGGTGCTGTGGCTGTTGCGCACCGAGGAGCTCACGCAGGTCGTCGTGGCCGTCCGCGCACGCCTTGGGCGCGTCGGCGCGGCGGATACGGCGTCCGCGGAGGGCGCACAGGGTGTGCAGGATGGCGCGCGCACCGATTCCGTCATCGATGACGCCGTCGACGATGAGGAACGTGCGTTCGACGCCGCACATGGCATCGCGTTCGACGATGACAGCACGCGCGTCATCCCGGAGCTGAGCCGCATCGCGCCGGCGGCGCCGATCGACGAACTCGCGCAGCTCGATCCGCCGGTCCCGGCGGCCCTTGCCGAACCGCCGATTGCGCTGTCTGCCAACGTCGCGCGGCCGTCTGCGCCGCCGACCACCGCGGACAGTAGAATGACGGTGCAGACATCCTCACGGCCTTACGAATCAGGGGACAACATGAAGCCTCATCTGGGAGATACGATTCTCAACCGATACACGCTCGTGTCACCGTTGCGTGAAGAGGCGGGGCTGCAGGTCTGGAAATCGAACGACCGTGTCCTGTCGCGCGACTGCCAGTTGTTCATCGTCAACAATCGCGCGGTGCTCGAGAACACGAACGCGATCGCGGGCACGCTCGCCGCGTCCCACGACCCACGGTTCACGCAGGTCATCCAGTTGCAGCACGACGGTGACATCGCCGTCATCCTCACGAGGCTCGATGCGGGCGTCTCGCTCACCGAATACATGCGTGATGACGGCGCGACACCGCCTGTGCTCAGCTATGAGGCGATGCGCACGATCATCGGCGAGTCGATGGACGCGGTCCGCGTCCTGCAGAAGGACCGCCTCACCCACAATTCGCTGTCGACGGACACGGTCCGTCTGACGCGCAACGGCGTGCAGCTCGCCGACACCCCGGTGAGCGCCGCACTTGCGGACACGGCGAACACGCCCGCCGGGTACAACGACGAACGCCGCGCGATCCGCCAGCTCGCCGGTGTGCTCTATGGCATGCTCACGCGCACGCCGTCGACGATGCATCCGCGGTTCTCGCTCGATGCGCTACCGGAGGACGCGCCCGTCGAGTTCCATCTCATCGTCAAACGCGGCCTTGAGCTCAGTGATGGCGTCAAGCCGACGGTGCCGCTCGTGACGATGGCCGAGATGGACGCGCTGCTTGGCGCGCGCAAGCCGCTGCATGCGCTCACGCGCCACGATGTGCGCCTGACGGGCGTCGACGGCGAATGCTCGATTGTGCGCGCGATGATCCAACCCGCGCTTCCCGGCGACATCCTCCCGATTCCCGATTCGATGGTCTCCTCGCAGACGATGCCGTCGATGATGTTCCCCGCGCAGCAGCTCGACCCTGATTCGCTCGCCGAACTCGAAGAGGAGACCGCGGAAAAGCAGGGGCAGGCCGACGGGGATCAGGCATCCGGCCGCTCGTTCAAGGCGTTGTGGAACAAGAGCAAGGCGATCATGGGAGGCACCGACGACACGGGTGCGAAGATTCCCGAGATCTCACCGAACGACGCGACCGAGATGTTCACGGCCTTCGACCCGAACGCCGTGCCGGAGACACCGATGACGCCGTCGCGCATGACGGTGCCGATTGACGTGTCACCTGTGCGCGACAGCACGATCAATACGTCGTCGGCGGCGACGCCGATGTCGGCGACGGCGACGGGGCATCTGCCCGCGATCGACGAGGACGGCAACGAACTGCCCGACGGCTCGCAGTCGCAGCGCGAACTGCGCAAGGAACGCGAGGACATCGATGCGACCTACGTCATGGGCGCGCCGGCGCTGCCGCCGAGCTTCGCGCCACAGGAACGCCCGAAGACGCAGGCACCGTCGAACCTCAACGACGAACAGCCGAAGAAAAAGAAGACGGGACGTGCCGCGGTCATCATCGTCGTCGCGCTCGCCGTCGCGACGGCGCTCGGATTCGCGATCCACAGCCTCGCGACGAGCGGGTCGCTCTTCGGCTTCGGCAAGCAGGACACGACGTATTGGCCGGATGCGGACCTCGACGATGTGCCGTTCGGCGAACGCAACGGCGGCGAGGTCAAGACGCCGGACGCGACGGGCAAGCAGTCCGATGCGCCGAAGCCGACGCAGACGCCGTCGAAGGCGCCGAACAACACCGCGTATCCGGTCGCCTCGCAGCAGTTCCTCGACCGCCCTGCGGGACAGCAGGGCTACGGCTACTATCTGCATCTGCAGAACAAGGAGAACGTCGACAGGATCGTCGTCAGCATCCGGTCGTCGGGCGGCAAGGGCTTCGTCTACGCGAACGCGACGGCCGACAATCCGACGGGCGGCGAGCAGGTCGCGGAGTTCACGTTCGCCGATGGCGGCACGACGGAAGTCAAGTTCACGAAACCCGTCGAAACGCAGGACCTCATCATGTGGGTGCCGCTCGACAGCCTTCCGGGCAACCAGCTGTACATCAACTCGGTCAAGGCGTTCTGAGCGTCGCGTGTGCCGAGAGCAATACCGTGGCATAAACGCCGCGGCGCGCCTATTGTGAGAGCATGAGTGAAATTCGAGACGTCATCATCATCGGTTCCGGCCCCGCGGGATACACGGCGGCCATCTATCTGGGACGTGCGGGGCTCAAGCCGCTCGTCATCGCAGGCGCGCTCACACCGGGCGGCCAGCTCGTCAATACGACGGAGGTCGAGAACTTCCCCGGCTTCCCCGATGGCGTGCTCGGCCCCGACCTCATGGAGGCGATGCAACGTCAGGCGGAACGATTCGACGCCGAACTCGTCTACGACGACGTCGAATCGGCCGACCTTGACGAGACGATCAAGACCGTGCATTGCAACGGCGGCGACGTCTACCGCGCACGCGCCGTCATCATCGCGACCGGGTCGTACTACCGACACCTCGATGTGCCCGGCGAGGAGGAATACGCGGGCAAGGGTGTCTCGTACTGCGCGACATGCGACGGGTTCTTCTTCCGCGGCAAGCCGATCGTCGTCGTCGGCGGCGGCGATTCGGCGATGGAGGAGGCCGGTTTCCTGAGCCGTTTCGGTTCCTCGGTCACGTTGCTGCACCGCCGCGACACGTTCCGCGCGTCGAAGATCATGGTCGACCGCACGTTGGAGAACCCGGCGATCGACGTGATGACGAACACCGTCGTCACAAGCATCAACGGCGACGGGAAGACGGTCATGTCGGTCAGTGTGCGTGATGTGCGGACGGGCGAGACGCGCGAGATCGACGCGAACGGCGTGTTCATCGCGGCGGGGCAGGTCCCGCAGACGGCGTTCCTCGGTGGCGCAGTTGAACTGGACGACCACGGGTACATCGTCGTCGAAGGCGCCTCGACGCGCACGAACGTGCCCGGTGTGTTCGCGGCGGGCGATTGTGCCGACCCGGTCTACCAGCAGGCGGTGAGCGCCGCCGGCACCGGCTGCCGTGCCGCGATCGACGTGCAGATGTACCTCGAATCGCTCGCCGAGGAGGCGGCTGAGGAAGCCGCCGAAGCGTAATGCAGGCATGACCCCTGCGTGACCTGGTTCAACCAATCGACATGGCCCATTGCGCGATGCCGCCGATTGCGACGAGCCACAACGGCGTGAGCAGGATGCCGAGCACGATCGCCTGCCGTTTGCGCGTCATGACGACGAACGCAATGAACTCACGCAACAGTGCGTTGAGCGAGAAGTACCATGTCGTCGCCGACCCGTAGCCGATGGCGTCGATATGCAGCCGTTTCGATAGCAGCAGCGCGCGCAGCACATGGTACCGTGTCGAGACGATCGCCGTCCTGCCGAGCGGATCCGGAAAGAGACGCGCCGAGTATTCGAGGTTCTCCTCGGTGTTGCGCGAACGCTCCTCGGCGACCGTCCGGGCTGGATCGGCACCGTGCTGCAAGGCCCACGCCATCATCGCGCGACCTTCGGGTACGTCTTCGCCGGGGCCCTGACCGCCGGAGAGGATGAGCACGGCGTGCGGCGCGTCGTGCTGCAGCCGGATGCCGGTGAGGATGCGGTTCTGCAGCAGCGGCGGCACGGTCGTGCCGAAGAGGCCCGAACCAAGGACGACGATCTGCTTGAGGTGCTTCGGTTTTCCGATGTGCACGAGGTTGACGATTGACGACAGGCAGTAGATCGCGAGCTGCGCGGAGAAGAACAGCACACATGCGGAGGCGAGTGCGGAGCACCATGCGAACACCCCGTTGCGCACAAGCGACACAAGGTACGGGATGAGCGTCAGGTCGAGCAGGATGAACAGACCGGCGGCGAGCGACAGGCAATTGGCGGCCGTCACGCCCTCCCTGCGCAGCAGGCGGCAGCCTTCCGCGGTCAGGAACACGCCGAGGAGCAACGGGAAGGCGATGACGACGACGGCCGCGAGCACGCCGATCCACAGCATCGCGTCGCGTATCCACTGTGCCGGGATGACGTCCATCGTGTCGACGTACAGGCATGCGGCCGTCACACCGACCGTCATGATGCACACGAGCAACGCGAACCCCGACCACAACGACCGTCTGTCGAAGCGCACGACGAGCGCGAGGAACGCGAGCGCGCACAGTTGCGGGAACCACAGGAACACGTAGGGTGACGTCAGCCATGCGGCGCGCATCGGCGTTTACTTCCTTCCGTCGTCTATCGTCCGTCGTCTATCGTCCATTGGGGTCGAGGAGCGCGATGATGCGGTCCATTTCCTCCGGTGACGAGAACACGATCTCGATGCGGCCGTGTTGTTCGGATCCCTTGATCGAGACTTTCGTGCCGTAGCGTTCCTCAAGGCTCTGCTGGATCGGGGAACCGGCCCATGGGTTGTGCTTGTTCGTCTTTGGTTTCTTCTGGTGGTCGCTCGCCTGCATCGAGACGATTTCCTCGACGCTGCGCACGCTCAGTCCTTCGTCGACGATGCGTTTCGCGAGCGCTTCCATCGCGGCCGCGTCCGGCAGTCCGAGGAGCGCACGCGCATGGCCCGCCGAGATCTTGCCGGAGGCGACTGTCTTCTGCACGCTCGCGGGCAGGTTCATGAGGCGCAGTGTGTTCGCGATCTGCGGCCGCGATTTCGAGACGGAGCGTGCAAGCTGCATCTGCGTGAGGCCGAATTCGTCGATCATCTGCTGGTATGCGGCTGCTTCCTCGAGTGGGTTGAGCGCGACGCGGTGCAGGTTTTCGAGCAATGCGTCGCGCAGCATGTAGTCGTCGGCCGTCGTCTTGACGATCGCCGGGATCGCCTCGAGGCCTGCGAGTTGCGACGCGCGCCAGCGTCGTTCGCCCATGATGAGTTCGTATGCGCTGTCCATGCGGTCGGCGAAGCGGTCGCCGCTGTCGTGTTTCGGCTGCGCGTGCGCCGCGCGGATCTGTTCGACGGGGCGTTTGCGTACGACGATTGGCTGCAGCACGCCGACTTCCTTGATCGATTCCGCGAGTTCGTGCAGTTCGTCATCGTCGAACACAGTCCGCGGCTGGTGCAGGTTCGGTCCGATCTGGGTGACGTCGAGTTCGACGAGATACCCGCCTTCGACCGGCTTGAGCTGCTGTTCGTCGCTGCCGTGCGGCGCGGCGGTCGTGTTCGGCACAATCGGCGTGCCGTCGAAGAACATGTCGCTTGGATGGGCGATGTCGCCGATCGCCGGCATCGGCGCGCGTTTCGACGATGTGGGTTTCGCGTTTGGCTGTCCGTCCGTCCGCCCCTCCGTGGACGCCGTCGTCTCGCGCACGGGGCGGTGTTCCGCCGCTTCCGGCTGGAGCGTCATCGGTGCCGAGAGTTTCGAGACGGTGTCGGCATGGCGCGTCATCTCGCCCATCGACGGGATCGTCGAGCTGAGCGGCGAGACAGGCCCCTGCTGCGGCTGCTCGTCGCGCGCCGCTCGTGGCTGTCCTGCTGCCGCCGGTTTCGCCGCCTTGGGCTTGGCTTGTCGTGGTTGCCGCGGCTGTTGTGGCTGCTGCGGAGCCGCGGCCGTCTCGTCGGGCGTGGTGTGCGTCGTCGCCTGCTCGCCGGGCAGAGACGGGAACAATGCGCCGAGTCCCCGGCCCAAACGTGATTTCGATGCCATGTCACTCCTCGTTTCTTCTCGACGCGATGGTTTCGAGCACTACCGCGGACCTGTTGTTGATTTCGAGCGCGGCTTCGCGGTACGCGATTGCGCCCATGCCGCGCGGGTCATAGCTGACGACGGTCTGCGCGAAGCTCGGCGCTTCCGAGATCTTGACGGTGCGTGGGATCGTCGTGTCGAGCACGATGCTTGGGTAGTGCGTCTTGACTTCCTCGTACACCTCGCGGCTGAGCAGTGTGCGCTTGTCGTACATCGTCACGAGCATCGTCGAGACGAGCAGTTCGGGATTGAAGTTCGACTGGACGAGGCCGATCGTGTTGATGAGCTGTCCGAGTCCTTCGAGCGCATAGTATTCCGCCTGGATCGGGATGAGCATCTCGCTCACCGCGCACATCGCGTTGATGACGAGCAGTCCGAGGCTCGGCGGGCAGTCGACGAACACATAATCGTAGTGCGTGTCGCTCGCGTCGAGGAACGCGTCGAGCGCGTTGCGCATCAGGTTGTTGCGGTCGGGCATGTCGGCGAGTTCGAGGTCGGCGCCCGACAAATCGATCGATGCGGGCACGACGTGCAGCGTCTCGTATTCGGGGCATATCTGCATGACATCGGCGACCGTCGCGCGTCCTTCGATGACGTCGTAGACGGAGGGGTCGCCGGAATTGTGCTTCGCGCCGAGCGCGGTCGACGCGTTGCCCTGCGGATCCATGTCGACGACGAGCACGTGCATGCCCGCCTGCGCGAGAGCGGCGGCCACGTTGACGGCCGTGCTCGTCTTGCCGACGCCGCCCTTCTGGTTCGCGACGGCGATGCGCCGCGTGTCCGCCGGACGTTTGAATTTGGCGGCGTTGATGCGTTCGTACCGTGACGATTCGTCCGCGATCTGCGAACCTACGCCGGAGTCGCTGCCTTTGAATATGCGCGCAAGCGTCTCCGTTGTGCTTTCCATGCCGGGGATATCCCTTTGTTCTGTCACGAGGACTGTCCTCCTAATTGAGTCGCAGTGTCTTCAAGTCTCTGTAGTCACGTGGACAGGGAACCGACATCCGTCCCATTGTGGATAACTTGTGGAACATTGTGGATAACTCACCGTCTTCCCATGTTCCCGACACGTGTGTTTCGTCTTCTTATCGTTGATATTGCAGTGTTTATTGACAACCGAAGTTATCCACAACCATCAATGTGGATAACTTCGTTCTATTCGTGCACATTGTGGATAACTCATCGTTTCGCCGTCTTCTTGTTGATGATGACGACCCTCGTGTCCTCAAGCCCCTCACCGACGGGCGCCGTCACGACACGGGGGCGCACGCCGCCGTATCTCGTGATCATCTTGCGCGCCTTGTCGATCTCGGCTTGCGCGGAACGCCCTTTGAGCGCGATGAGCTCACCACCCGGCTCGACGAGCGGCAACGTCCACCCTGCGAGCTTCGTGAGCGGCGCGACCGCACGGCACGTCACGGCCGCGAATGGATGGCGGATCGCATCCCACACCTCCTCGGGGACGACGATCGACGCCTTGACATGGCGCTTACCTTCGGGCTTGCGTTCGTCGAGCGCGGCGATCGCCTCCTCGGCGCGCGCGCGGACGACCTTCACATTCTTCAACCCCATCTCGTCGACGCATTCGGCAAGCCATGCGCAGCGCCGCTCCATCGGTTCGATGAGCGTGAACGTGCGGTCGGGGAGCATCGCCGCGGCGACAAGCCCCGGGAATCCACCGCCGCTGCCGATGTCGGCGACGGTCTTGAACTGCCTGTCTTCGGTCGCTTCGACGACGAACGGCACGATCGCCGCGGAATTGAGCAGATGGCGCTCCCACAGGATGTCCACGTCGCGCGGGCCGATGAGCCCCCTCGGCTCCCCCTCTCGCGATAGTTTCCCGTGAAACACCTTGATCTGCTCAAGCGCATCACCGAATACCGCTTCGAGTACCGGGGCATCGGCGAGCTGTTCGTCGGTATGGATCTCGTCACTCATAACGCACCATCCTATACCGTTTTCACGTGCAACATCCCCGTTTCCCAATACTTTTCTTCACGTGAAACGTTTTTTACGCCACGTGAAACATTTTGCCGACGGCAACGTATGCCATCGGCAGTGGCTACGAACGATCGTGCGGGGCGCACCGGAAGTCCCCGGTGCGCCCCGCACGATCACGATGTTCGGATGACGGAACCGTCAGTCCTCGACGACGTATTCGTCGTCCTCCTCGTATTCGTCACCATCGGCGTCGTTGTGCTTGAGATAGACCGTCACATAGCGCTTCGGCTCCTCACCATGCGAACGCGAACGCAGGCCCTCGTCGCGCACGACGTCGTGGATGATCTTACGTTCGAACGAGTTCATCGGTTTGAGATCGACCGGTTCGCCCGTCTCACGCACATCGTCGACCGCGTCGAGCGCCATGTCACGCAGGACCTGGCGCTTGCGCTTGAGGAAACCGTCGACGTCGACGATCAGGTGCGAACGTTCGCCCGTCTCCTGCTGCACGGCGAGGCGGCACAGCTGCTGGAGCGCGTCCACGACCTCCCCGTTGCGGCCGATGAGGTGTTTGATGTCGGTGTCATCGTCGGCGACGATCTGCACCATCGGGCGTCCGTTGCGCACACCCATCTCGATGTCGCCCTCGTAATCGGCGATGTCGAGCAGACCCTCAAGGTAGTCGGCTGCGATGTCGGCCTCGCGGTCGAGCTGTTCGAGGCTTCGTTCTTCGTCCTGCACCATACGCACTCCTTGCATATATCCGGATGTCTCGTTGTCCACAAATTCATATGGCCGGCGGCGATATGCCGACCCTATACTCATGCACTCTCTAGTGTAAGGCAGTCCCCCGCCACCAGGCGCCACGCGTGCCGCAACGCACCGCACCGCGGCGATACACGCAGGGCGGTACGCCCACAGCCACCTCAGCGTACCGGAGTGCGGTGGCTGGCGTGGGGGTACGACATATGGGAAGGTCCCACGTCCATTTGCGGGACGTGGGACCTGATGAAGGCGTACGCTACTTCTTCTTGCGGTTCTTGCGCTGTGGCTGCTGGCGCTGGTGGCCTTGCGAGGCTTTGCGTTCCGCCGCCTTCTTCGCGTCGATGAGTTCCTGTTCCTCGATCGACGGACGGCCTTCACGCGCGCGTTTCCTGTTCTCGTTGTCGTGGTCGCGCTTCTCCTTGTCGAGCGCCGCGGGGGAACCGGGCGTCGGGAATTCGCGCAATTGCCAGAACGAGCGCAGCAGGTTGCAGATGTTGTTCGCGAGCCAGTACACGAGCACTGCGAACGGCATTGCGACACCGGAGAAGATGTACATGACCGGGAAGATCCACAGCATCATCTTCTGCATGCGTTCGGCCTGCTTGTTCATCGACGCGGGCGCCGTGTTGCGGCGCATCGTGTTCCACTGCATGTACCACAGGCACGCGCACATCGCGAACACGAAGATGCCGATGACGATCTTGCCGCTTGTCCCTGCCGTCGTGAACGTGTCGGAGACCCTCGTACCGAAGAACGTCGTCTTCGAGAACTCCTTCGCGGTCGCGACGTCGAACGCGCCGAGCGGCGCGCGCTTGCCGCGCGCGATGTACGGGATCGCCGAGAGCACGTAGAACATGCACATGAAGACCGGGCCCTGGATGAGCATCGGCAGGCACGACCCCGCCGGGTTGGCGTTGTTGTCCTTGTAGAGCTTCATCATCTCGCGCTGCATCGCTTCCTTGCTCGCGGGATCGTTCTTGCCCTTGTACTTGTTCTGGATCTTCATCATCTTCGGCTGGATCGCCTGCATGCCGCGCATCGACTTCATCTGCTTGTAGAAGAGCGGGAAGACGCACGCCTGCACGACGATGACGAGGAAGATGATCGACAGCACCCACGACAAGCCCACGGCCGGCATGCCGATGAGCGTGAGCAGTTTGTGGAACCAGTACATGACCTGCGTCATGAGCCACTCGACCGGGGTCAGCAGCTTGTACAGCCACCCCCAGAATCCGCTATCCAATAAGAAATTTTCCGACATATGCGCCCGTTCACTCCTTTTCGTCGTGAGGCAAAGGGGTCAGCCGCGGCTCTTCATGCGCGCGTGACCACGAGAATCTGTAGAACAATGAGAACCGCTGCGGCACATCGTCGATGCCGCCCGCACTCCATGGGCGGCAGCGCAGCAGGCGCAGCGCGGCGAGCGTGACGCCGCGGACGGCGCCATGGCGCCTGATCGCCTGGATCGCATAGTTCGAACAACTGGGGTAATAACGACATGAGGGCGGGGTGTTCGCCGAAATCCGCCGTTGGTACCAGCGGATGCAGCGAATCAACACCTGCCCTGCATTCGTCATGAACGTTCCGTCTTGTGTCTGACCGCGCGGAAAAGCGACGCCATCTGCGCGTCGAGCGACGCGAAGGACGCGTGGGCCGCGCTTGGTTTCGCGCGCAGCACGACGCTCACATGCGCGGGAAGTTCGTCCTCGTAGCGCCGTGCGAGCACGCGGAAGCGGCGTTTGACCGCATTGCGCGTGACCGCATTGCCCACCGCCTTCGAAACGGCGAGCCCGACGCGTCTCGATGCGCCGTCCGTCTCGACTTTCCCGACACCATCCGGTACGAGGTAGTGCACGACGAGGTCGTCATCGGACACCCGTCGGCGGCGGCGCAATACGGCTACGAAATCGCGGTGGCTCCTGAGCCGTTCCAAGTTCGTCTGGTCTGGTGGGACTCAGGCGGAGAGGGTCTTGCGGCCCTTGGCGCGGCGACGGTTGATGAGTGCGCGGCCGGCACGCGTGCGCATGCGGGCGCGGAAGCCGTGCTTCATGTGACGACGACGGTTGTTCGGCTGGAATGTCCTCTTCATAGTTTCATGCTCCCGTTATTAGGTCGATGGGTCATGCGTTCATACATGACTTCGCTTGAGACAATCTCTACCAATTTACCGATACCCCTATACCACCACGCGCGCACGGTGGGCGACGCCGCGTACGACACGCCCGGCGACGTTGTGGAGACGTCGTCCGCGGTACCCACCAACCTGTTCTCGCGGTTGGGGAAAGCGCCGCGAAGTTATACACAAATCACACCGATGTCATTACAAAACCAAGGTTTTCCAACACGCGAGCATGTGGATAACTTCCATCAGTCAGAGTAAAAATAACCTGTTACGCATGTGCATTCCCAACCGATGGAGACGAGACCATGAGCGAAGCCACGAACGACCCGGGGGCCAAGGCAGCCCGCATCTGGTCGGATGCGCTCGAACTGCTTCGGAAGAACTCATCGCTCACCGCCCGTGAGAAGGGGTGGTTCGAAGGAGTCCTGCCCGAGGCGCTCTTTGGCACGAACATCATCCTCGCCGTCGAGAACAGCGAGACACAGCACGTCCTGCAGACCGAGCTCAACGATGAGCTGCTCCAGGCGCTGCGCCTCGCGAACGGCGGCGTCGACCTGTTCCCCGCGTTCAAGATCATCATGCGCGCGAACGAGCCGGAGCAGCCGGTCCTCCCGGTCACGGCGCTCAGCGAGGAGGCGCCACGCGGCGACACGCGCAAACGCCAGCCGCTCCCCGAGCCGGAGCCCGCGCCCGCACCGGTCGTCATCCGACAGACGCCGAAGACGACGCATTACGACGACGCCGTCGTGCAGACCTTCGAGGATTCGATGGGCGAGGACCTCTCCCCCGCAACCCCCGCGCCAATCTCAGGCGGCGTGGCCGGCATGCCGGCGGCGCTCGGCGCGCACGGCAAGCCGATGCTCGACCCTGAGACACACCTTAACCCGAGCGATACGTTCGATACCTTCGTCCCGGGCGACTCGAACCGCTTCGCGCGCACCGTCGCGCTCGCCGTCGCCGAAGGCACCGGCAGCGACTTCAACCCGTTGTGCATCTACGGCGGTTCGGGACTCGGCAAGACGCATCTGCTCAACGCGATCGGCAACTATTCGCTCATCAAGCAGCCCGGCACGCGCGTGCGTTATGTGACGAGCGAGGAGTTCACGAACGAGTTCATCGATTCGCTGCGCATGGATGCCGGCACGAAGTCGGGGTCGAGCCGTGTGACGGCGTTCAACCGCAAATACCGCGAAGTCGATGTGCTGCTCATCGACGACATCCAGTTCCTCGGCGGCAAGACCGAGACGCTTGAGCAGTTCTTCCACACGTTCAACAGCCTGTATCAGGCGAACAAGCGCATCGTCATCGCGTCCGATGTGCCGCCGAAGAACCTCAAGGACTTCGAGGCGCGTCTCATCTCCCGCTTCGAACAGGGCATCACCGTCGACGTCAAGCCGCCGGACCTCGAGACGCGCATCGCGATCCTGCGCATGATCGCGTCGACGTCCGGGATGCGCGTGCCCTACGACGTCCTCGACCTCATCGCCGAACGCTTCACCGAGAACATCCGTGAACTCGAGGGCGCGCTCAACCGCGTCACCGCGCTCGCGTCGCTCAACAACCAGCCGGTCACCGTCGCGCTCGCCGAGCAGACGCTCCAGGATTTCTTCTCGACCGACATCGAGGTCAAGCCGACCGACATCATCGGACGTGTCGCGAAATATTTCCATCTGACGTTCGACGACATCGTGGGGCCGCAACGCAACCGCAACATCACGCTCGCGCGGCAGATCGCGATGTACCTGACGCGCGACCTGACGAGCATGAGCCTTGTCAACATCGGCCAGGTGTTCGGCGGCCGCGACCATACGACCGTCATGCACAACATCAAGATCGTCTCCGATGGCATGAAGCAGAAACAGGAGATCTACAACTACGTCACCGAGCTGACGGTGCTGCTGCGCCAGCGCGGCAAGTGACACGGTTCATTCCCCCATGTGCGGCGTCCACATCGCGGTGTGGACGCCGCATCCATGCGACACACCCATGTCGGAGAATATACGCGGCAAGTTTTCCACATGGTTATCCACAAATGTGGGTAAACGCAGTGGATTGCGCGGGGAAAACGCGGAACCACGCTGTGGATAACCCGTGGATGGGCGGCATCGAAATGTGGATAACCAAGAGACCCTCTGCGACCTGTGGAAAAGCCGGCATGTTATCCACACGAAATACAGAGGTTGTCCACATCGCATCGGCGTCGATAATCCACAGTCCTGTATGGCTTCCGGACGTTTTCCACATTTCCACCGGGATAATGATGATGATGAATACTCTTCTTCTTAAACCTTCATCATGACCATCAAGGGACATCGGCTGCGCCTTGCGCACCGCGCAAGCGAACACGGCAAAGAGCAGTTAGAATGAACTCCAGCAACCGTTCCCGTCAACAGTCAAGGAAGCGCATGAAAGTAGAAGTCAATTCCACCTCGTTCGCCGACGCCGTGTCCTGGACCACGAGCATCCTTTCGGCAAAACAACTCAACCCGCTGCTTTCCGGTATCAAGCTCGAGGCGAAGGACGGCACGCTGCAACTTTCCACATTCACCTATGAGCTGTCGTCGCGCGACCACATCGAGGCCGGTGTCGACGAATCGGGCGCCGCGGTCGTCCCCGGCAAACTGCTCGCCGACATCAGCAAGTCGCTGCCGTTCGAGAAGGCGTACCTGCAGACCGATGGCTCGACGCTGCGCATCACATCGGGCAAATCGACGTTCACCCTCCAGCTCATGCCGGAAAGCGAATACCCCGACCTCCCGCAGCTGCCGCCGCTCCTCGGCCGGGTCGACGCACCGACGTTCACGCAGTCGATCATCCAGGCGGCCGTCGCGATCGCGCGCACCGACGACCGCCCTGTACTCACGGCCGTGCAGATGAAGTTCACCGGCGACACGGTCACGCTGTCGTCGACCGACCGTTTCCGCCTGTCGCGCTCGACGTTCCATTGGACCCCGTCGGATGAGGCGCTCGACGCCGTCGCGCTCGTCAAGGGCACACATCTGCGCGACATCTCGCGCTCGCTCGACGAGCACCAGAACGTCAACCTGTACTTCGATGTCGAAAACCCGACGCTCCTCGGTGTGGAAAACGCCGGACGCGTATCCACAGTCCAGCTCATCGACGGCGACTTCCCCGCGGTCGACCGCCTGTACGCCGATTCCTACCCGATCCATGCGGTCCTCGACAGGCAGGATCTCCTCGACGCGATCAAGCGCGTCGCGCTCGTCGCCGAACGCAATGCACCGATCCGCATGGTCTTCTCCGGGCAGGAGGTCAACCTCACGGCGGGCGCCGCAGACGAGGCATCCGCGAACGAGATCCTCGACGTCGACCTGGACGGCGAGGACATCACCGTCGCGTTCAACCCGAACTACCTGCGCGAAGGTCTGAGCGCGATCACCGAACCATATGTGCGCATGAAGATGACGACGGCCGTCAAGCCGGTCGAGTTCAACGGCCAGCAGGAGGAGGACTCCGAGGAATCGCTCGCCTACCGCTACCTCCTCGTGCCGATGCGCTTCAACAGCTGATGACGTGGTCGGGGCCGCCTTCGCCGCATGGACGGCGCCCCCGATCCCCTTCCTCCCCTCCCTTGTCACCGAACCGCTGGAAAGCCGATGTTCATATCCCGCCTCGCCCTTGACCACTTCCGTTCATGGGAGCACTGCCTGCTTGACTTCACCCCGGGCGTCACGATTCTGCAGGGCGCGAACGGGCTCGGCAAGACGAACATCGTCGAGGCGATCGAATTCCTCGCGACCGGTTCGAGCCACCGCGCCTCATCATCGGCGCCGCTCGTCGAACGCGGTTTCGACAAGGCGACGATCCGCGCGAACGTGAACGGCGAGACGGCAGGCCACGTGACGACCTATGAGGCGACGATCCGCGCGAAAGGCGCGAACCGTGCACGCGTCAATGGCGGTCCTTCGCTGTATCTGCGCGACATCATCGGCGACATCCCGCTCGTCGCGTTCACGCCTGACGACCAGCGCCTCGTCTCGGCCGACCCATCCGAACGCAGGCGGTTCCTCGACCAGACGGCGTCGCTCCTCATCCGCGGATACGCCGACACATTGCAGCGCTTCACCCATATCGCGAAACAGCGCGCCACGCTCCTCAAACAGCTCAACACCACGGACGGGTTCGACAGCTCACGTGACACGGCGCTCAGCGGGCTCGAGATCTGGACCGGGCAGTACATCGACGTCGGCCTGCAGCTCACACGCGACCGCATGGCCGTCATCGAACGTCTGCAACAGCCGTTCCGCGAACTCGTGCATGACCTCGCAGGCCCTGACGAGGACGCGTCGCTCGACTACGAACCGTCATTCGACGAGATCTTCCAAGGCGACGGCGCCGCGGCGCTCATCAGCGAACATTTCCAACGGCTCTACGCGGGTGAGGTCGCGCGCGGCCGCAACCTCATCGGCCCCCAGCGCGACGACCTGCTCATCATGCTCAACGCGTTCCCGGCGCGCGAATTCGCGTCGAACGGTGAGATGTGGATGCTCGGCCTCGCACTCAAGATGGCCGTCTACCGCCTTCTCGAGGAACGGTTCGGCACCCAGCCGATCGTCGTGCTCGACGACGTCTTCGCACAGCTCGACGATGCACGACGCGCGCAGATCATGCACTTCGCCGCCGCGCAGCACCAAGTGTTCATCACCGTCGCCGCGGCTGGCGACATCCCATCGGACAGCTCGTTCGCGCACGCGCACGTCATCGACGTCGCCGCATTGCGCGACACGCAGGACGAGGGGACGCTCTGATGCAGGTCCCCATCGCCGTGACCCTCAACCTCGACGAGCGCAAACTCGCGGCCGAGGAATTCGCACGCGTCGCGAAGAAAGCGGGACTCATCCGCGAACGGCGCATCCGTCGCGAGGAGGCGCTTGAGAACTTCGGAAAACCAGGCCGCGACCCACACGAACTCGGTGACGTGTTCGCGACCATCATCAGGAAATCCGGATGGGGACCCCGGCTGCAGATGGCGTCGCTCGAATCGGATTGGGCGGCAATCGTCGGCGACGTCAACGCGCGCCATTCGCGCGTCGCGAGCTACGTCGACGGCGTCCTGACGATCGCGGCGGATTCGCCGTCATGGACGCAGCAGCTCACGGCGATCGCGCCAACGCTCAAGGAGCGGATCGCGGAACGGCTCAGCGGGCTGCGCATCGACGACGTGCGCGTCACGGGACCACAGGCGCACGGCCGCGGCGTGCGGATGATGAAATACGTGCAGCAGAACACGAGGAAACCCATGCGCGGCGGCGCGCGCTGAGCGTCACGATGACGTCGTGGCGCGCATCGCGGTGATTTTTGCGCCGCAGGAGAACAAAAATCGTATAACGGGCCACAGGCCCATTCCGTCCCCACACACAAGTAGAATACCCAGTAGAGTAGTTAAACGCCTGCAAGGGCGTTTTATTCGTGTTATAGGGCATGTCGCCCCGCGAAAACACCCTCGCGACGAACACAGAAAGGAATCTCTGTGGCAGATCTCACAGCTGATTCGGCGGCCGCATCACGAAACGATGACGATCAGGTCGTCGAAGCGCAACTGGATGACACCCTGTCCCCCGAACACTACGATGCGAGCGACCTGCGCGTCCTCGAAGGCCTCGAAGCGGTCCGCATCCGCCCGGGCATGTACATCGGTTCGACGGGACCACGCGGCCTGCACCACCTCGTCTACGAAATCGTCGACAACTCGGTCGATGAGGCGCTCGCGGGATACGCGTCGCACATCGAAGTGACGATCCTTCCGGACAACGGCATCCGCGTCGTCGACGACGGCCGCGGCATCCCCGTCGACGAAGTCCCCGGCGAAGGCGTCTCCGGCGTCGAGACGGTCATGACGAAGCTGCACGCGGGCGGCAAGTTCGGCGGCGGCGGCTACGCGGTCTCCGGCGGTCTGCATGGCGTCGGCATTTCGGTCGTCAACGCGCTCTCGACGCGCGTCGACATCGAAGTGCGCCGCCAGGGCTACTACTGGACGCAGACGTACATCAACCAGCATCCGACGGCGCCGCTCAAGCGCGGCCGCGCGATGGACGCGGACGAATCGACGGGCACATCGGTCACGTTCTGGCCTGATCCGAAGATCTTCGAGACGACGGTCTACGACTTCGAAACGCTGCGCGCGCGATTCCAGCAGATGGCGTTCCTCAACAAAGGACTCAGGATTTCGCTCACCGACATGCGCGAGACGGAGGCGACAGGCGACGAAGTGACGGGTGAGACCGACGCGAGCGACGAACTGCACCAGACGGTCACCTACCAGTACGCGAACGGCATCAAAGACTACGTCGACTACATGGTGAAGATGCGCAAGGCGCAGCCGATCGAACCGGACGTCATCGACATCGAAGCGGAGGACCTCGAGATCGGCATCTCCGCGGAAATCGCGATGCAGTGGACGACCGCGTATTCGGAATCGGTGCACACGTTCGCGAACACAATCTCGACGACGGAAGGCGGCACGCACGAGGAAGGCTTCCGCGCGGCGCTCACCGGCATGATCAACCGCTACGCGCGCGAGAAGAACATCCTCAAGGACAAAGACGACAACCTGTCCGGCGACGACGTGCGCGAAGGACTCACGGCCGTCATCTCGGTCAAGCTGACGAATCCGCAGTTCGAAGGCCAGACAAAGACGAAGCTCGGCAATTCCGAGGCGAAGACCTTCGTCCAGCGCATCATGAACGACAAGCTCGGCGACTGGTTCGACGCGCATCCGGGCGAGGCGAAGAACATCATCCAGAAGGCGATCGAGGCGTCCCGCGCGCGCATGGCCGCGAAGAAGGCGCGCGAGAACACGCGCCGCAAGTCGATCTTCGAATCGGCGGGCATGCCCGACAAGCTCAAGGACTGCCAGTCGAACGACCCGTCCGAGTGCGAGCTGTTCATCGTCGAGGGCGACTCGGCAGGCGGCTCCGCGATCCAGGGCCGCAACCCGAACACGCAGGCGATCCTGCCGTTGCGCGGCAAGATCCTCAACACCGAACGCGCGAGCCTCGACCGCATGATGAAGTCGGACACGATCGAATCGCTCATCACGGCGATCGGCGGCGGCTACGGCGAGGACTTCGACCTGAGCAAGGTCCGCTACCACAAGGTCATCATCATGGCCGACGCCGACGTCGACGGCGCGCATATCGCGACGCTCAACCTGACGTTGTTCTTCCGCTACATGCGCCCGATGATCAACGCCGGTTATGTCTACGTCGCGATGCCGCCGCTCTACCGTCTCAAGTGGACGAAGGGCCCGCACGATTTCGTCTACACCGACGCCGAACGCGACCGTGTGCTCGCGGAGGGCAAGGCCGCGGGACGCCAGCTGCCGAAGGGCGAAGGCATCCAGCGCTACAAGGGCCTCGGCGAGATGAGCTACCAGGAGCTGTGGGAGACGACGATGGACCCCGAGAACCGAGTGCTCAAGCAGGTGCACATCGAGGACGCGCTCCAGGCCGATGAGACGTTCTCGATGCTCATGGGCGACGAGGTCGAGCCGCGCCGTCTGTTCATCCAGCGCAACGCGCACAACGCCCGCTGGATCGACGCCTGACCGGTCCTTTGGCTGCCCAACGGCCGACAGGACCACCCCGCAAGCAAGACGTGACCGCCCAACCGCGGTGAAGGCAAAGGAAACATAGTGGCAGACGAACCCACGAACAACGGCTCGGACGACGAGCTCAACAACCTCTCCGGCTCGATGGAGCCGCTCAGCCCGCAGGAAGCGGACAACACCGATTACGGCCTCATGGTCGGCACGCGCGTGCAGCCGGTCGACCTGCAGGAGGAGATGCGCCAGTCGTACCTCTCGTACGCGCTCTCCGTCATCGTCGAACGTGCACTGCCGGATGTGCGCGACGGCATGAAGCCGGTGCACCGCCGCGTCGTCTACGCGATGTATGACGGCGGCTACCGCCCCGACCGCGGCTACAACAAGTGCTCGCGCGTCGTCGGCGACGTCATGGGCAAATACCATCCGCACGGCGACTCCGCGATCTACGACACACTCGTGCGCATGGCGCAGTCGTGGTCGATGCGCTACCTGCTCGTCGACGGCCAGGGCAACTTCGGCTCCCCCGGCGACGACCCCGCGGCCGCGATGCGTTACACCGAATGCCGCATGGCGCCGCTCGCGATGGAGATGGTGCGTGACATCGACAAGGACACCGTCGATTTCGTCCCGAACTACGACGGCAAGACGCAGGAGCCGACCGTGCTCCCCGCGCGCTTCCCGAACCTGCTCGTCAACGGCTCGTCGGGCATCGCCGTCGGCATGGCGACGAACATCCCGCCGCACAACATGCGCGAGGTCGCCGATGGCGTCCATTGGGCGCTCGACCATCCGGACGCGACGCGGGAGGAGCTCCTCGAGGCGCTCATCGCGCGCATCAAGGGACCGGACTTCCCGACCGGCGCGACGATCCTCGGCCACAAGGGCATCGAGCAGGCGTATCGCACCGGCCGCGGCCTCATCACGATGCGCGCCGTCGTCAACACCGAGGAGATCCACGGTCGCATGTGCCTCGTCGTGACCGAGCTGCCATACCAGGTCAACCCGGACCGCCTCGTCGTCTCGATCCGCGAAGCGGTGCGCGACGGCAAGATCCAAGGCATCGCCGACATGCGCGACGAGACCTCGGGCCGCACCGGCCAACGCCTTGTGCTCGTGCTCAAGCGCGACGCCGTGCCGAAGGTCGTCCTCAACAACCTCTACAAGCATTCGCAGCTCCAGCAGACCTTCGGCGCGAACATGCTCGCGCTCGTCGACGGCGTGCCGCGCACGTTGAGCCTCGACGCGTTCATCCGCCACTGGGTCGCCCACCAGCTCGACGTCATCGCGCGTCGCACCGCCTACCTCAAGCGTGAGGCCGAGGAACGCGACCACATCCTGCAGGGCTACCTCAAGGCGCTCGACATGATCGACGAGGTCATCCACCTCATCCGTTCGTCGGCGACCGTCGAGATCGCGCGCACCGGCCTGATGAACCTGCTTGATGTCGACGACGTGCAGGCGGACGCAATCCTCGCGATGCAGCTGCGCCGCCTCGCCGCGCTCGAACGCCAGAAGATCCTCGACGAGCACGACGAGCTCATGCGCAAGATCGCCGACTATGCGGACATCCTCGCGAAGCCGGAACGCCAGCGCAAGATCGTCGGCGACGAACTCGACGAAATCGTCGCGCGCTATGGCGACGACCGCCGCACGAAGATCCTGCCGTTCTCCGGCGAAATGAACGTCGAGGACCTCATCGCCGAGGAGAACGTCGTCGTCACCGTGACGCACGCGGGCTTCATCAAGCGCACGAAGGCCGACGAATACCGTGCGCAGCACCGCGGCGGCAAAGGCATCAAGGGCGCGAAACTGCGCGAGGACGACGTCGTCGACCACTTCTTCCTGACGAGCACGCACAACTGGCTGCTGTTCTTCACGAACAAAGGGCGCGTCTACCGCTGCAAGGCGTACGAGCTGCCTGAGGGCTCGCGCGATTCGAAGGGCCAGCACGTCGCGAACCTGCTGCAGTTCGAACCGGACGAGCAGATCCAGACGGTGCTGTCGATCCCGAACTACGAGGTCGCGAAATACCTCGTGCTCGCGACGCGTTCGGGCAAAGTCAAGAAGACGCGCCTGTCCGAATACGATTCGCCGCGCCAGGGCGGCCTCATCGCCGTGCGCCTCATGCAGGACGAGGACGGCGATACGGTCGACGAGCTCATCGGCGCGAACCTGTGCAACGCCGAGGACGACATCATCCTCGTCTCGAAGCACGGCATGAGCCTCAAGTTCCGCGCCGACGACGAGCAGCTGCGTCCGATGGGACGCCAGACCGCCGGTGTGCAGGGCATGAAGTTCCGTGACGGCGACGAGCTGCTCGCGATGGACGTCGTCTGGGGCGACTCGGACAAGGACCTGTTCGTCGTGACGAACGAAGGTTTCGCGAAGCGCACGCAGCTCGGCGAATACCGCCTCCAGGGCCGCAACGGCTACGGTGTCAAGGCCGTGCAGCTCGTCGAGGGCCGCGGTTTCCTCATCGGTGCGCTCGTCGTGTCCGAAGAGGACCAGATTATGGCGATCATGAAGTCGGGCAAGGTCATCCGTTCGAACGTCAACGAAGTCAAGCGCACCGGGCGCACGACGCAGGGTGTCACGTTCGCGAAGCCCGACAAGGACGACGAACTCATCTCGATCGCGCGCAACGCCGAAACCGAGGACGACGCCGACGGTGACACCGTCACGACCGATTCCGCGGACGGCAGCACGGCGGTGCAGCCCGCGGAAGGCGAGCCGACATTCGAAGTCCATACGGAAGGCGACGCGGCCACTACGGTCATCACCGAGGATTCCGCCGCGATCGAACGCACGACCGAGGAAGACGGTGACACCGACACCGACTGATACGGCGGACGCACGGCATATCGTGGCGGCCGTTCCCCCGAACGGCCGCCGCCACGTCCCCTACCATCGGTAATCTCGACTGCAAAACCATGACCATTTCAAGGAGCAGAGCATGAGCGACCCTCGCGAGGTCAATCCACTGGAGAGCACGACCACATCGATGACGACCGACAAGCATGCGCCGCGCGTCGCCCGCTCAGCATCGAACACACCGCTTATCGCGGACAAGGACCGCCCCGACGAGAACAAGCCGGTCCGTCCAATCAAACGCCGCAAGAAGCCGGGCGCACGCCGCATGAAGCTCTCGCTCACGCATCTTGACGCATGGTCGGTCGCGAAGGTCACGTTCATGCTGTCGATCGCGGGCGCGCTCATCCAGATCATCGCGGTCGCGCTGCTGTGGTCGCTCCTCAAAGTCGTCGGCGTCTTCGACCAGGTCACGCAGATCGTCTCATCCGCAGGTCTCGACGCGGGCGGCATCAATCTCGCGAACGTCTTCTCGCTGCCGACGATCCTTAGTGGTGTCACGATCTTCTCGATCGCCGAAATCGTCCTGATCACGATTCTTGTGACGATTTTCGCGCTGCTGTACAACGTCGTCAGTTCGCTCGTCGGCGGCGTCCACGTGACGCTCGGCGACGACTGATAGTTTTTTCTGCGCTCCGGTACGCTGAGGCGGCTGTGGGCGTCACACAGTGCAGTTATGCACTGTGTGACGCCCACAGCCGCCTCAGCGTACCGGAGCGCAATGCGTCGTGCGCGAATCATCCTCCAGTACCATGCAACGCCGTCGTGTGCGACGGTAGACTGTGAAACCGTGTTCAGATACTTGGGATCCTTCAGCCAGTCGTTCATGCTCGCGGTCATGCTGTGGCCATTCGTGTCGTTCCTGCTGACATTGCCGATCGTCGCGGTCATCTACCACCGCAACCACCGGATGAGCTTCATGAGCGCATTCACCGCGTACGTCGCCGTGCTCTACGCGCTCGGGCTCATCGCGTTCACGATGTACCCGATGCCCGACGACCCCGCCGCATACTGCCTGACGCACCATCTGGGACCGCAGCTCGACCTCTTCAAATTCATCGAGGATGCGCAAAGCGGCCTGTACGGCGTCCTGCAGCTTGTCATGAACATCGTGCTGTTCCTCCCACTCGGCTTCATGCTCGGCCGCTGGGCCGGATGGAGGTTCTGGCAGACCGTAGGCACGGGCCTCGCATGTTCAATCTTCATCGAGACGACGCAGCTCACCGGCATCTGGGGACTCTATCCGTGCGCATACCGCTATTTCGACGTCGACGACATGCTCACGAACACGATCGGCGCGATGCTCGGCTACGCGATCGCCGTCCTCTATACGAAACTCGTACCGAAACGCGCGAAGCAGCTCGAAGGAACGAACACCCACCCTGGATTCGTCCACCGCGCCGTCGCACTCATGATCGACGTCGCGATCATGAACATCATCATGTACGCGATCGTGCTGTTGCTCACGTACATCTTCTACAAATGCGCGGTCGCGCTCGACAGCACCCATTATGCGATAGGCGCGCTCCTCATCACGACCGACGGTGTGCATTGGGTGCCCGCGATCCTCGCAGCCATCATGTTCGCGATCTTCGAAGTGTGGATCCCGTGGAGGCACGACGGGCGCACACTTGGCGGCACATACACGCGTATGACGGTCGAGACGAAGACCCGCACAGGGTGGCGTCGCGCATTGTTCTACATCGCGCGCACGCTTGTGCTCGGCGCATGGTTCGTCCTGCTCAACGATGGCGCCGACCGCTGGTTCTGGTATCTGACGGCCGCGCTCGTCGTATGGTGGGTATTCGTGCGCAGGATGCCGTGGGACCTCATCCCTGGGGACACGTCGACGTCCGCATCGGTATCAACACAGACACAGACGTCAGCGCCAACGTCAGCGCATCTGCAGCACGACCATGAACAGGGCGATGACGTGGCACACGTATCCGCCGATCGTACCGAGGTGGAACAGCTCGTGGTACCCGAACCAGCGGGGGACCGGGTTGGGCTTGCGCAGCGCGAAGCACACGGCACCCGCGATGTAGCACGCGCCGCCGCAGATCACGAGGATCGTCGGGACGGGACCGATGAACGGTGACACCCAGAAGAAATAGATGATCGTGACCGGTGCGAGACCAAGGATGATGTAGACGATCGTGAACAACCAATCAAGTCCGACCGGATACAACAGATGCACGATTGTGCCGATCGCCGCCGTGATCCACAGGATACCCATATACGCCCAACACAATGGTTTGTTGTTGAGCGCGAACAGGAACGGCGTACAGGTGCCCGCGATCACGAGGAAGATGTTCGAATAGTCGATGCGGCACAGCACATCGTCGACGCGTTTCGGGAAATGGCCGTGCCCGAGGTGCAGCGCCGCGCTGTTGCCGAACAACAGCATGATCGTCACACCATAGATGCTGATGCCGACCTTCATCCATCCCGCAGGCGCAAGGCATATCAGGATGACCGACGTCGCGATCGCGAACGGGAACGCGATGAGGTGCAGCCATCCACGCAGTTTCGGTTTCGCACGCAGTATCCTACGGCGTTCACGTTGTTCCTTGACTTGCGCGGTGCGTTGTTTGATTGCGTTGAGTCGCTTCGCCGTGATCGTCTTGCGTGGTTTGCGCGGCGTCTGCGCGTTCGATTGCGCCTGCGTGCGCACGACGTTGTACGCAGGGCGGTAGTTCCGCGCGCTCGCGCGTTGTGCGTTCTTCTTCCTATTCGTATCGCGGGACATAGTTCTTAGCATACGTACGTGCGCGCGTGGTGGACGGTGCCGACTCCCCACATTTTTCTTACGGGGAACGTCGCGGCGGTGTACATCCCACGGACGTAGTCGGCGGCGGTGCCGCACAGAACAGCCGCCGACTACTACAATACGGCTGCACAGGGCGACGGTGCCGCACCGTGCAGCCGTATATTGGTGCATCGATGGCTGTCCACTGCGGCGCTGCCGCCGCGCACAACCGTTATACCGTTCTACAGTCGATCAGAAGATGCCCTGGGCGACCATCGCGTCAGCGACCTTGACGAAGCCCGCGATGTTAGCGCCGAACATGAGGTCTCCTTCGTGACCGTATTCCTTCGCCGCTTCGAGCGATTCGGAGACGATGTTCCTCATGATGTCCTTGAGTCGGTTGTCGACTTCCTCGAAGGTCCACGACAGACGATACGAATTCTGGCTCATCTCGAGACCGGAGACGGCGACGCCGCCCGCGTTCGACGCCTTCGCCGGACCGTAGAGGAGATTGTTCTTCTGGTAGACGGCGATCGCGTCCGGCGTCGACGGCATGTTCGCGCCTTCGCACACGACGGTGCAACCGTTGTCGACGAGCGTCTGCGCGGACTGTCCGTCGATTTCGTTCTGCGTCGCGCACGGCAGCGCGATGTCGCACTTGACGCTCCACACGCCGCTGCAGCCTTCGTGGTATTCGCTGCCGGCGACGCGGTCCGCGTATTCCTTGATGCGGCCGCGGTGGCCGAGTTTGATGTCCTTGACAACGTCGAGGTCGATGCCGTTCGGATCATAGATGTAGCCGTTCGAATCGGAGCAGGTGACGACCTTGGCGCCGAGTTCGGTCGCCTTCTCGATCGCGAAGATCGCGACGTTGCCGGAGCCGGAGACGACGACGGTCTTGCCTTCGAAGGAATCATCGCGCAGTACGCGCAGCGCTTCCTGCGTGTAGTAGCACAGGCCGTAGCCGGTCGCCTCGGTGCGCGTGAGCGAACCGCCGAATTCGAGGCCCTTGCCGGTGAGCACGCCGGTGAATTCGTTGCGCAGGCGCTTGTACTGGCCGAACAGATAACCGATCTCACGGCCGCCGACGTTGATGTCACCGGCCGGGACATCGGTGAACTGTCCGATGTGGCGCTGCAGCTCGGTCATGAAGGCCTGGCAGAAGCGCATGACCTCGGCGTCGGAACGGCCCTTTGGGTTGAAGTCGGAGCCGCCCTTGCCGCCGCCCATCGGCAGGCCGGTGAGCGAGTTCTTCAGAATCTGCTCGAAACCGAGGAACTTGATGACGCTTTCGGTGACGGTTGGGTGGAAGCGCAGGCCGCCCTTGTACGGGCCGATCGCCGAGTTGAACTGGACGCGGTAGCCGCGGTTGACCTGCACGTCGCCGTTGTCGTCTACCCACGCGACGCGGAACTTGACAAGGCGCTCCGGCTCGACGAAGCGCTGCAGGACGCCTGCCGCCTCATATTCCGGATGCTTCGCGAAGACCGGCTCGATGCTCTCGAACACTTCCTGCACGGCCTGCAGGAACTCCTTCTGGTCGGGGTCGCGTTCTTCGACCTGGGCGTAGACGCGCTTCACATACTCATCGGTGAGCATTGTTCCTCTTTCTGATCGTCGTATATGGACAAAACAGCATCATTCTAGAGACAGCGAAAACGGTCACACAAGTGTCTACTCATGTTTTGGATGATGTTTTTGCCAACGCTGTCATGTTCGTGTCACGTTCCCGTCATGTGCGTTGCGCGCCGTCGATCATCCGATGGAATGGAAGATAGATCGCCCACGCGAGCGGCATCGTCGCGAGCAACGCCGGATAGAACCATGTGATCGGCAGTCCCCCGTAGAGGAATCCGCCGATGAGCGGCCCGAGGAACATACCTAAGTCGATGCCCGCGTAATACGTCGTATTCGCCATGCCGCTGCGTGCTTTGCCAGCGATGACGACCGCCTTCGCCTGCGTGACCGAACTCATCAGCCCGTAGCCGAACGCCGTCGCGACCGCGGCAAGCGCGAGCATCCAGAAACTCCGCAGATAGGTGAGCGCCAGAATCATGACGATGTCCGCGCTGGTGCACAGGACGAGGAAGAACAGGAACGATTTCGTATCGAACCAGTTGCGCAGCGCGATGCGCACGGCGAGCAATACGAGCGCGTACATCGGGAAGAACGCCGATACGCCGAACGACGCGTGTGTGCGCGTCGCATAGTCGACGATGAACGATTGGTTCGCGAAATAGGGGATACCGAACATCATGAAGATGACGGCGATCGGGATGACGTTCGGTTCGAAGAGCGCGCTCAGGCGCAGATGATGTCGTGCGCCGCGCGGATGTGCGCCGCCGTCTGCGGCGTATGGTCTGCCGCCGTCCTTGATGAACAGGACGCAGACGACGACGAGCACAGCCATGCCCGCTGCCGTCAGGAACGCGGCACGGTAGCCGACCGACTGGGAGATGCGGATGCCGAGGTCGGGGCCGAAGGCCTGCGCAAGGGCGTTCATCGTGCCGTACAACCCCATGCCCGCGCCCATGCGCGAGATCGGCAGCAGCATCGAAAGCCATGTGGACAGGCACACGGAGATGCACGCGAACCCGACGCCGTTGACGATGCGCGCGGCGAGCAGTGACGCCGGATTCGACGCGTACGCGTACCAGATGTTCGTCATGAGGTACAACGCGCCGCCGGAGACGGCGAGGATGCGTTTGCTTGTGCGGTCGGACAGATGCCCGGCGATCGGACGGCAGAACAATGCGGACAATGACAGCGCGCCGGCGATGAATCCCATGAGCGCGCCGTTCGCCCCGAGCGTGTGCGCAAATCCCGCGATGATCGGGCCACCCATCATGCTCGCGCCCATGAAGAAGAACGTCGCCGCCATGATGAGCGCGACATCGCGCGTGATGAGCCGCTCGTGCGGATGCGGCGCGCCATCTTCCGCCGCGCCACCCTCCGGTGTGATCGCGCCACGTGTCATCGGCTGCACAATGTGCTCCTTCCTGGATGTCCGTCCGCTGCGGTGTCGGCCCGACCATTGTAGGACCGCGCATACGCGCGGAGCGGAAGGCGCACGATGCCGGAACAAGCACACGCCCGAAGTCGTCACCCCGCCGCATGGCAATCATCCGCACTGCGGTACGCTGCGGGACCGCCCGCCGTACCACAGTGCGGATTGGCCGGCATGCGCACAACCGGTGGGCCATGAAGATGGCATTGTTACGCGTGTCGGGGACAATGCGCGCATTGCGGAAGCCCACGGGAAAAATGCGCGTTTGGTCATATCGGCTGGTTCGATGCGTTTACTATGGCACTTATACGTCCGTTGACCAGACAATGCGGCGCCATGCGGCAGGAGATGGCTTGCGGACGGCAACCCCCACCCGTCAGACATCGAGAAGGAGTCGGAACATGTTGGACGGATTCAAGAAATTCATCGCGCGTGGCAATATGGTCGATATGGCGGTCGGTGTCGTCATGGGCGCCGCGGTCACCGGCATCGTCAACGCGCTCGTCGACAGCATCATCAATCCGCTCATCGCCGCGATCTTCGGCAAGCCCGATCTGAGCAAGACGTGGAACTGGACGATCACGAACTGGGCGGGCGAGAACTCCGTCATCTCGTTCGGATCGCTCCTCAACGCGCTGCTCAACTTCCTGATCATCGCGATCGCCGTCTATTTCTGCATCGTCGTACCGATCAACAAACTGCGTGACATGAGCGAGAAGGCGATGGCGAAGATCAAGAAGGGCGGTGACGAGGACGTCGCTGCCTCCCAGCCTGATCTGAGCCCCGAAGAGCAGACCGTCATCCTGCTGCAGGACATCCGCAATTCGCTCGCCGCGCAGCAGCAGAACGCCGCCCCTGCGGCGGCGCCCACCGCGACGCTTACCGTTGAAAGCAAGTGAAGCCGCACAAGCGACCAGCACATGCCAATGCGAGGGGCGCCCCGGGAACAACCCGGGCGCCCCCCCCGCCGTATCCGGACACCGTCAGCGGCCGCCGAACGAACCACCACCGGAACCGCCGCTGCTGCCGCCGAAACCACTGCTCGACGACGAACCGCCACCGGACGCCGACGACATCATCGATGAGAAATTCGAACCCATCTGCGAACCGAAATCGAAGAACGACGCGCCACCGTTGCGCGCGCCGCCGTCGTTCGTGAACGCGGTCACCGAGGACGCGGACGAACACAGCGACCAATACACGACAGGCGTCGTATCGAGATGCGTGTCGAACCATGCGGCATCGTGCAGCTCGGCGTACGTCGCGGCGAATTGCGCGATGACCTGTTTCGAAATACCGAACGCCGTCGCATAGACCATGTATTGGCCCCACAACGTCATGTCGAGCATCGTGCGGTCCTGGAAACGGCTGAAATCAAGCAGATAGCGCGCCAAACCCTGCACTTGCCCGACGACCTCCTCACCGCGCGGGTCGAGCGTGTATTTCGGCGCCCAGAACAACGGGAACAACGTGACCGCAAGCGCCGCGCACGCCACAATGCCCGTGAGCATGAACTCCTGCAAGCCGAAGCACAACAGGATCGCGACGAATACGATCGACACGACCGCGCCAAGGATCCAGCGGTTCATGCCACGGTTCGCGGCGACGACCGCGTGCGTATTGTTCACCTCGCCCCTGCACGCCTGCGTGAACTCCTTGAACTTCCTGTCCGCATGCTTCCATTCGCGCAGCGTCTTGTTCATCTGTTTCGTATCGAAGACATTGCTGTGCAGGCGTTCGCCGACCTCGAGCAGGATCGCGAGGAGCGCACGCTCCGACGCGCACAACCGTGTCGTGTACGGATCCATATTCGTGAACGCGTCCGGCAGCAGCACGAACGTGCACTTTTTCATCTCATCGCGCCGCTGCTGCTCATCGAGCATGTTCAGCGATGCCATCGCCGCCGACGGCGTCGCCGTGCGCACATTGAGCGGTGGCACGCCGCGCTCGCCGTTGTACAGCTTGAGCGAACCGGGGAACACTGCGACGATGTGCTTGTCGATGAGCGCCATCAGTGTCGCCGCCAACGCGTTCGCGTCGGCGCCTTCACCGTTGCCGTATTCGGCGGTGATGTTGTACAGGCGCGCGGCGGCGCCCGGACTGACCGCGGGCGCCGTGCGCCAGTATTCGATCGGGCCGCGGTAGCGGATGCCGCGGCAAATGCGCACGCAGCGGATGTACGCGAAGACGGTGCACATGAGCCACAACGCGGCGCCGACGGCGAGCCCGATAAGCGTCAGCCGCGCGTCGCGTGTGCGTTTGTTGTCCCAATCCGTACGCGCGTTCGCTTCGTCGGCGATCGTCGCATCCTTCGTATCCGCATCCGACGTGCGCATGACATACGGTGTGACCTCGTTCGCCGTCATACTCAGATAATCGACGTACATTTTCGAACGCACATCGTATGCGCGGAACTCGAACCCGTCGTCGGTGCGCGTGATTTGCGAATCGGCGCCCTGGAAATGCAGCCACGCCCACGAATCGGCGTCGTCGAGCGGTGCAGGGTAGTGTACGCGCGCCGTGAGTGTACCGATCGGCACCGCGTTGTCCTTCGAAACAGGTTCCCATTGGAACTTCGTCGCGTCCGCATACTGCGTCGCGACGTTGTCGAACGTCATCGTCACCTGGAACCGCATACTGTCCGCCGATTTCGTCTCGGGGATGTTCCAACCGACCTCGACCGTCTGCGTGGCCGGACCGGAAACGTTGTCCGTCGATTCGATCGATGTGTAGTCGCTCAACGGTGATTCATTCGATTTCGGTTTGTCGACGTTCGCGATGTACCACGTGCCCGCATGGTCGACGTCCCAATTGCGCGCCTTCCGTACATCCTTCGGTTGCACGACGTCGCCCTGAAGATAGATGTCGTCCGTATCCAGATTCTCGACGGCGATGCCGCTTATGCCGGTCAGCTGATTGGAATCAAGTGTGTACCGTTGGTAGATTTGACGCCACGGTTTGTTGTTCTTCTGTTTGTCAAGGCGGACGTCGACCGTTTCGACGATGCGCAGGCTGCCGTCATCCTCAACGGACACGTCATAATCGAGCGAACGGTACTGCATACGCGCGTCGCGTCCGCTGTTCGCGATACCGGCAATCAACAATGTGCCGACAAGACCGAAGCTGATCGCAGTAAGGAGCGTCACGACGATGACGAGAACGATGTTCTGCTTACGCGATGGGATGGATGGGGTATCGGAAGTACTCATGATGATGACGATTGTGGCACATAACCCGCGGAACATGGGGGCGCGTCCACCTCATGGGCACCATTGGGCACATGAACGGCACGCTGGGACTGCATAATGGGAGAGGACGACGGGAGGGAGCGGATATGGACGCGACGCATTGCGCGAACTGCGGGATGGAAGTGCCCGCAGGCACCGAGTTCTGCCCGAACTGCGGTGCGGACATGGACAATAGGGGAACGCACGCGCCTGCGGGCGGCACCGTCGACGGGACGCGTATAGCGTCAGGCGGCGGCATACCCGCGGCGCCCGCTGTGCCGGTTCCGACAGCTGCCCCCTCACGATCTGCCACCGTACCGCCATCGCCCACACACCAACACAAGACACCACGGAAGATGATCGTCACCATCATCGCAGCCGTCGCGGCGCTCGCGGCCATCGGCGCGGGCATCGCGGTCGTCCATGCGAAGAAGAACGCGTCGGCGCTCGCGGACGCGCGCGAACGCTGCACATCCGCAGTCGAACGGCTCGAAGCACAGCGTACGGCGGCGGAAACGGACGTGCGGTCGGCGGAACAGTTGGAAACATTGTCCGCGAGCGAAGTCGCCGACGAGGACACACTCGACGACCTCC
Source organism: Bifidobacterium criceti (assembly GCF_002286935.1). GTDB lineage: Bacteria > Actinomycetota > Actinomycetes > Actinomycetales > Bifidobacteriaceae > Bifidobacterium > Bifidobacterium criceti. The sequence continues at coordinate 3,899 of NZ_MVOH01000001.1, read as the reverse complement.
ACGATGCGCTCGACCGATACCGGAAGATCTCCGGTGACAAAAGCGCGCTCTCATGTCCCACGGACGCTGGAGAAGAGGAACTCGAACGCGTCGCGCAGCAGGCGCAGTCGGATATCGACGCGAGCAAACAGGACCTTGACGCGATCGCCACGGTGGCCGAATCGGTACGTGTGTCACAACAGGCGCAGCGAAAAGCGGACGCGAAGGCGGACGAACAACAGGAGCGCGAACAAGCGCAGGAGCAGGCGCGGAACCAAGAGCGGACGGACTCGGCATCGGACTCGAAATCCGTTGACCGTGCGGGATCGTCGGCGAATGAGGACGGGGGAGAGGACATCGAAGGCGATTGGCTGTCGTATCCGAAGGACGGCATGCGGACGTACGTCAATGCACGGTTCGACTTCACGGCGCAGATCCCGGAGGACTTCGCGCTCGTGACACCCGGTCCGGCGAACGGTGATGGCCGCGCATTCACCGACGACGCGACCGGGATGCGCATCACCGCAAGCGCAAGCCTTGGAAACACGACGGCGCAGCAGATGCTCGATATGGAGAAACGGGAGCACCATGTCAGCTACAGTCTCGTGAAGGACGACGTCATGATCGCCACGTGGGAGGAGAACGGCACCGTGACCTACGAGCGGATGATCATCGGACCGAAAGCCGTCAGCACGATCCGGTTCACATATCCGAAGGAGAACCAAGCGGTGTGCGGACCGATCGTCGAACGGACAGCGCCGACACTCACCGCACCCTACACGAACGGCGGCGTGTGACGGCGTGCCATTACGTGCAACAAGCGTGCAACACTTGTGCAACGCTTGCGTGGCAGACGGTATCGGGGCGTATTGGCGACACATGGGTCGGCACGTGTGCGTGAGCGGGGCGGCCAAGCCCTTGGGGGCAGTAAGCGTGTCGAGGGGAATGCGTCAGCGCAATCCCAGCGCAATCGTGCGTCATTCCAGCCCCTCAGCGGGCTGTCTCAGCACAGGGGAGCCAAAACAGAAAAACCGCTGAAAACCCAATGTTTTCAACGGTTACGCGAGTGGAGCTAACCGGGTTCGAACCGGTGACCCTCTGCTTGCAAAGCAGATGCGCTACCAGCTGCGCCATAGCCCCAACGGGGGAACACGTGAGAATGCTCCCCACGTGGGCCCGGGAGGACTTGAACCTCCGACCTCATCCTTATCAGGGATGCGCTCTAACCACCTGAGCTACGGGCCCGATCCATTGCGCTGTGCGCAACAGATAGAAAGAATACACTCGGGTGTGTACTTGTGCAAATCGTGATGGAATCGGCGTGTCGTACATGTATTCATTCGAACATATGTCCGAATGAACATCGATAATGCACGTATGTCTTTTCGTGGAATGCCGAGGGCGCGCTCGTTCGCGAAGCCGGCGCAACGCGCGTTGATATCGCGTGAAACGCTGCATGTCGATGGGCTGCAAGTGACGGTCCTGCGGAAGAACAACCGCAATATGTACCTTCGAATCAAGCCACCCTATGGCGCGATCGAAGTGACCGCCCCCGCGCGCATGCCCGAGCGCACAATCGTCGATTTCGTGCGCGACCGCCGTGGGTGGATCGATGATGCGCTGCAGAAGATGGCGGCCGCGCGCTCGCGCACCTTTGCGTCGACCGATGTCGATCCGGCGGTGCCGTCGAGTTCAATCGCGGCGACCGGCGTCGAAGAGGCGTCCGCCCACGAGGAAATGTCCGGTTTCACGTGGAACGAACAGTATATCGCGCGCGCCCGGCAGTCGATCGAGCGTCAGATCCCGGGGCTGCTGGATACATGGACACCGGTCATCGGCCGTTCGCCATCGAAGATCACCGTGCGCGCGATGACGTCGCGATGGGGGTCGTGCACACCGAAGACCGCACGCATCCGCCTGAATCTGCAACTCGGACTGATGGACCCGAAGTTCCTCGAATATGTACTCGTGCATGAGATGACGCATCTGTGGGAGCATGGGCACGGCGCCGGCTTCCAGAACAGGATGACCGACGCGTTGCCCAATTGGAAGGAGCTGCGCCGCGAACTCAACAAGTGCACGATCTTCGAAGTGCCGCAGACGCGCAACTGAACGCTACTCCCAGCGCGCGTGCTCGACGTCCACACCCTCCGTGGCGCCCTGCGCCTCGATGACCGCGCGCAACCATTCCGTGAGTCCAGGTTCGATCGCTTCGTAATGCACGCGGAACCGCGGATCCGCAGTGTACATCTGCGCAAGGCACACATGCATCGATGGCGTCACGTGGTACCACGTGAGTGATTCCCTGTGCCGCAACGCGAGTTCGTTCGCGGTGTCGCTGCCTGGTTCGACGCCGTCGCGCATCGCCTGCGCGAGTTCGCGTTCGACCGTCTGCATCGCGTCGCGGTCCGCTTGCTGCTGCGCGTCGTCCATACGGGTGCGGTATTCCGCGTACTCCATCCACTGTGCGCTGTCTCCCCAACGTTCGTGTGCTTCGTTGATATATGGGTCGTTCATATGCTCATCCTTGTTCGTGTTGTGTGCGTATGCGCTGAGTTCGTCAATGTCCTCCAACATCAGCTGCAGTTGTGCGATATGGTCGCTGATGCGTGCCCGTTGGTCGCGCATCAATGCGAGCGTTGTCGTGGTTGGACCGTCGAGTGCCGCGCGAATCTGCTCCGTCGTGAGTCCGAGGTCACGGTACAGACGGATACGGCGGATGCGTGCGATGTCGTCCTCGCTGTACAACCTGTATCCGTTGCCGTCTCGGCTCGGATGGAGCAGTCCCGTCGATTCCCAATGCCGCAGCATCCGTACGCTCACCGCGCACAGCGCCGACGTCTCTCCGATTGTCCGTTGTTCACTCATTTGCATGATTCGTACGCTACGGCCTGACATGATGTGAAGGTCAACATGAACGGCATGTCGGATGGTGGGAATTGGTTGATGGGCGTAGCCGGGCAAAACAATATGGGGGAATGACATAATCCTATATACTCATGGTGGTAACGGTATCCGATGAAGGTAAGGAAGAGGAGGGCATGACTGTATCGATTCCGGAGGAGCTGAATAGATATGCCTTGATGGGGATTCTTCCGATTTTGCTTGCTGACCGTTCAACAGGGGAGAACATCGTATGGGCCACTCATGCCTATGAGGGCCTTGGGGATGGGTATGGTGCAATTGAGGAGATGCAGCCTAAGCTTGTATCCGGTAGTCATGCGGGCGTCATACGGCGCCGTGCGCAGAAAGACAAGGAAGAACAATGTCTGCTAACGCGTCAGCATGCCGAAGTGTTCACGCCGGTGCGTATCTGCGCAATGATGATTGATTACGCTGATTCTGCATGGATGGCTTCCAATGGCATACAGCGATTGGAGGATGATTGGCAGTGTTATGTATCCTCTCTGCGTTTGGAAATCACCTGTGGCGAGGCGCCGTATCTCGTGAATAGGTATGATGCCGAAACCGGCGAGGAAGTGGCCGATATCGAAAACCGCATCGGGATTCTGGACCGTAAACTGCGGCTCATTTCGCATAATGCGCGTAACAGGGAAGAGTGGTTGGATTGGGCGACCAAAGCTGTTGAGACGACCTATGGATACGAGTATCAGGGGGATAATCTGCTGATTGCCCGTGTGAACGTTCTGCGTGATATTGAGGATTATCTGACCTTTGCGGGCTACGAGGGACTATCGCAAGACGAGTATGAGCGATTCGCGACAATCATCAGTTGGAACCTGTGGCAAATGGATGGGCTGACCTATATGACACCTGCGCGTGCAGGTGTGGCTGTATCTGCGCAGTTGTTCCTATTCGATGATGACGATGTATCCGGGGGTGACGCAACGGAAACGACGTTGAAGGAACCTGCAAAAATCCGGGATTGGAAAACTGACTGTGCAGTAAAATTTGATAAG